>NZ_JBIRPZ010000003.1:0-633777 GCF_044332925.1 Streptomyces sp. NPDC021212 | reverse complement strand
TCCCCGGCTGCGGTGCCGGACCCGGCGGCGCACCCGCCAGCCCCGGCGGCCCCGAGCGCAGTACCGGGCTCGGCCGCGCATCCGGCACCCGCCCCGGCACGGCCCCCGGGGGCGTACCCGACCCCGGGCTCGTACCCGGCTCCGGCAGCGACGCGGTCCCCGGCTGCGGTGCCGGACCCGGCGGCGCACCCGCCAGCCCCGGCGGCCCCGAGCGCAGTACCGGGCTCGGCCGCGCATCCGGCACCCGCCCCGGCGCGGTCCCCGGGCTCGTACCCGGCTGCCGACTCGTACCCGGCCTCGGGTGCGGTACGGCCCCCGGGCTCCTGTCCAGCCCCAGGGTCGTACCCAGCCCCAGACTCAGTGCGGTCCCCAGGCTCGTACCCGGCTCCGGACGCGTATCCGGCCTCGGCCCCGGCGCGGCCCCCGGCCGTCTGACCGGCCCCGCGCCCGGCGCCGGACTCGGCGCGGCCCCCGGGCTCAGGCTCGTACCCGGTGCCAGCCCCGGCGCGGCCCCCGGCCACGCCTCCGGCCCCGGACCCGGCGCGGTTCCCCGGCTCGTACCCGGCCCCGGGGCCGGCGCCGAAACTCGCCCCCGCCCCGGGGCCGAATCCGCTTCGGGTGTCGAGCGCCTGGCGGTGCAGGCGTTGCAGCTCCTCCCCCGGTTCGATGCCCAGCTCCTCGGCGTACCGCTGCCGGGTGGCGCGGAACAGGGCGAGGGCGTCGACCCGGCGCCCCGACCGGCACAGCGCCTCCATCAGCAGGGCCACCGAGCGCTCGCGCAGCGGGTGTTCGGCGACGAGCGCGGACAGCTGGGTGACGGCCTCGTGGTGGCGCCCGGCTCGTACGTCGATCGCGGCGCACTCCTCCACCGCGGCCCGCCGCTCCTCCTCCAGCCCGGCCCCGACGGTGTCGGACAGCCAGTCGCCCGCCACGTCGGCGAGTGCGGGTCCGCGCCACAACTGGAGCGCGGCGCGCAGCAGTTCCGCGGCCCGGTCGTCGTGCTCCGCACGGGCCTCGCGCACCAGGTCCCGGAAGCGGTGCAGGTCGACCGCCGCACGCGGGGCGGTGAGGCAGTAGCCCTTGGCGGAGGTGGTCAGTTCGGCCTCGGGCAGTGCGGCGAGGATGCGGCGCAGCTTGGATATCTGGACCTGGACGGCGTTGCGCGCCGAGCCCGGCGGGTCCTCGCCCCACACGGCCATCACCAGCCGGTCGACGGAAACCACCCGGCCCGGTTCCAGCAGCAGCATCGCCAGAACGGAACGCTGTTGCGCGGCGGTCGGGCCCAGCAGCTGGTCGTCCCGCCATATCCCCACGGGCCCCAAGAGGCGTAACCCGGTCCCGTCCACGCGCTGCCCCCGTCGGTACCAGAGATTCACTTCGACAATGCAGCCTACCCACCGGCCAGGTCAGCGAGGCATCAGCCGCACATCAGCGGCTCGTAGGACGCTGGGCATCATGACCACGGCCGGACGCACCCGCCGCAGCCCCCGGATAGGGGATCTCGTCTACGACATCGAGCGCGAGGCCATCGGCCGCGTGGCGTACATCGACACCGGTGGCAATATCGCGTGGGTCAAGCCGCGCAACGGCGGCCCCGAGTGGACCGCGCTCCCCGAGCAACTGCGTCCGGCGGCGGATGGAGAGGGCTGACCACCCTCCCCTGATTCGGGTGTCCCGTGTTCTGCCACGGGGGGAGGACGCGGGGCACCGATGCTGTGAACAGGCCGGACACGACCGCGGCCCTGCCCCGATTCAGGAGGGCAGGGCCGCGGGGGCGTGGGGTGTCAGGCAGGCACGTGCTCCTTGGCCGTGTCACTGTCACGCTGCTCGGGGAGCGCCTTGGTGTCGGCGTCCTCGGAGCCGTCGGCGGCCGGGCCGTGGCCGCCGCCGTTCGCCGCGAAGGCCGCGGTGTCGAACGGCAGCTCTCCGGCGAGGACCTGCTTCATCCGGTCCTTGTCGATCTCCTTGGTCCAAGTGCCGACCAGGACGGTGGCGACCGCGTTGCCCGCGAAGTTGGTGAGGGCGCGGGCCTCGCTCATGAAGCGGTCGACGCCGACGACCAGGCCGACGCCGCCGACCAGGTCGGGCCGGTGCGACTGCAGACCGCCCGCGAGGGTCGCCATACCGGCGCCGGTGACACCGGCCGCGCCCTTGGAGGCGACGATCATGAACAGCAGCAGGGATATCTGCTCGCCGATCGCGAGCGGCTTGCCCATGGCGTCGGCGATGAACAGCGACGTCATGGTCAGGTAGATCGCGGTGCCGTCCAGGTTGAAGGAGTAGCCGGTCGGCACGGTGATGCCGACGACGGGACGGCTGACGCCCGCGTGCTCCATCTTGGCGATCAGCAGCGGCAGCGCCGACTCCGAGGAGGACGTCGAAAGGATCAGCAGGAACTCCCGCGCCAGGTACTTCAGCAGCGAGAACAGGTTCACGCCGGCCACCAGGCGCAGGATCGTGCCGAGCACGACGAACACGAAGAGGATGCAGGTGGTGTAGAAGCCGATCATGATGACGGCCAGCGCCTTGAGCGCGTCCAGACCCGTCTCGCCGACCACCGCGGCGATCGCGCCGAAGGCACCCACCGGGGCCAGCCACATGACCATCGACAGCAGCTTGAAGACGAGCTGCTGTATGTGGCCTATGCCGCGCAGCACCGGCTCACCGGACTTGCCCATGGCCTGCAGACCGAAGCCCACGAGGAGGGCGACGAACAGGGTCTGGAGCACCTGCTCCGAGGTGAACGCGGAGACCAGGGTGGTGGGGATGATGCTCAGCAGGAACCCGGACAGGCCCTCGGTCGTTCCGCTCTCGACCTGCTCGTGACCGGTCTTCGCCACTTCCTGGCTGAAGTGCAGCCCGCTGCCGGGGTCGAGGATGTTGCCGACGATGAGGCCGATGCCGAGGGCGACGGTCGACATCACCATGAAGTAGCCGAGCGCGAGACCGCCGACCTTGCCGACCTTGGCGGCCTTCCGTACCGAACCGACGCCGAGCACGATCGTGCAGAAGATGACCGGCGAGATCAGCATCTTGATCAGGTTCACGAAGCCGTCGCCGATGGGCTTCAGCTCGACCGCCGTGTCGGGGGCGACGAAGCCCACGAGGATCCCCAGCGCCACCGCGCCGATCACAGCGAGGTAGAGGTAGTGGATCTTTTCCTTCTTCTTCGCCTTCGGCCGCTCCGGCTCTGTACGTCCCGATGCGGGCGGCGTGATCTCCGCAGCCACGGTGCTGCCTCCTTCTCTATGGCCGTCCAACTGTCCCGGCGCTGTACCGTGTGCGGCTCGCACACCGCCTTGAACGGTTCCGGCGACTATGCCCGACGCCTGTGACGGGGGTCACCCTTCCGTTCATTTCGTTCACACAAAGATTCGTGTGCAGACTGATGGACATGCGCATCCCCCACCCGCGGAGCCTGGCCGGGCAGCTCTTCGCGATGCAGGTCGTGCTGGTCGCCGCGCTGGTGGCCGGATGTGCCGTCTTCGCGTACATCACCGACCGCAACCAGGCCACGGCCGCCGCGCGCAGCCAGGCGACGGCTGCCGCCGCTGCGATCGCCGACTCCCCCTCGGTGGCCGATGCCGTACGGACCGACG
This sequence comes from Streptomyces sp. NPDC021212, assembly GCF_044332925.1. Taxonomy (NCBI): domain Bacteria; kingdom Bacillati; phylum Actinomycetota; class Actinomycetes; order Kitasatosporales; family Streptomycetaceae; genus Streptomyces; species Streptomyces sp. NPDC021212. Next base: position 630,178 of record NZ_JBIRPZ010000003.1, on the reverse strand, counting down.
ACCCCACCGCCCGGCTCCAGCCGTACGCGGAGAAGGTGCGCCGGGACACCGGCGTCACCTTCGTGACCATCATGAACCCGCGTGGCATCCGTTGGACACACCCCGATCCGTACAGGATCGGGGAGCGCTACCTCGGCCACATCGAACCCGCGCTGCGCGGCCGGATCTTCCCCGAGACGTACACCGGCACCCTCGGCGCCTCGGTGCGGGTGATCGCCCCGGTGCGCGACCAGCGGGCCGGGGGCCGGATCACCGCGCTGGTCAGCGCTGGGATCACGGTGGAGACCATCAGCGCCCAGGTGCGGCGCCAACTGCTGGCCCTGCTCGGCGTCGCGGCCGGCGCGCTCGCCGTCGGGGGCCTGTGCGCGTACGTCATCAACGCCCGGCTGCGCCGCCACACCCACGGTATGAACGCCACCGAGCTGAGCCGCATGCACGACTACCACGAAGCGGCGCTGCACGCGGTGCGCGAGGGGCTGCTGATGCTGGACGGGCAGCGGCGGATCGCGCTCATCAACGACGGCGGCCGGGAGCTGCTCGGGCTGCCCGACAACGCGGTCGGCCGCTACGTCTCCGAGCTGGGCCTGCCCAGCCCGCTCACCGGAGCCCTGCTGGCCGCCGAGCCGCGCGTGGACGAACTGCATCTGACCGCGGAGCGGGTCGTGGTCGTCAACACCTCCCCGGTGAGCAGCGGCGAACAGCGTGGCACGGTCGTCACGCTGCGCGACCACACCGAGCTGCAGGCGCTGTCCGGCGAGCTGGACTCCGTACGCGGCTTCGCCGAGGCGCTGCGTTCCCAGGCCCATGAGGCGGCCAACCGGCTGCACGCCGTCGTCTCGCTGATCGAGCTGGGCCGGGAGGACGAGGCGGTCGAGTTCGCGACGGCCGAGCTGGAGCTGGCCCAGGCCCTCACCGACCAGGTGGTGGCGGCCGTCGCCGAACCCGTGCTGGCCGCGCTGCTGCTGGGCAAGGCTGCCCAGGCCAGCGAGCGCGGCGTCGAACTCGTCCTCACCCCCGACAGCCGTATCGACGACGGTCTGCTGCCGCCCGGGCTGGCCGCCCGCGACCTGGTGACCATCGTCGGCAACCTCGTCGACAACGCGATCGACGCCGCCACCGAGGGCGTCGGCAGCGGCGCCGCCCGCAGCGCCCGCGTCACGGTCACCGTCCACGCGGAAGACGACGAGCTGACCCTGCGCATCGCGGACACCGGCGCCGGTCTCGACCCGGCGGCGACCGAGGACGCGTTCCGCCGCGGCTGGTCCACCAAGTCGCAGGGCCGCGGCCTGGGACTGGCCCTGGTCCAGCAGGCCGTACGGCGCAACGCGGGCACCGTGGACGTGGCCGGAGCGCCCGGCTCCGGCGCCGAGTTCACCGTCCGCCTGCCGCTCGCCACCGGGGCCCCCGCGCCGTGAGCGCCCGCCGATGACCGGGCCCGGGACCACGCCCGGGACCACACCCGTCGGATTCACCGGGCCGTAACCCTGGCCACCCTTCATTACGCTCCGTAAATTGGGCCCCCGAGCTTTTTGCCTGCCCCTGATCTACCCGCCCCCGACCTGCACGCCGCTGATCCGCCCGCCCCCGAGCTGCACGCCGCTGATCTGCCCGCCCCGAGAGGAACCCGACCCATGAGCCCGCCGCAGGCGAACTCGGCGACCCCGACCCCGGGGCCGATCCGGGTACTCGTCGTCGAGGACGACCCCGTCGCGGCGGACGCGCACCGGATGTACGTCGAGCGCGTCCCCGGATACGCCGTCGTCGGCACCGCGCGCACGGGCAGTGACGCCCAGCGGCTGCTGGAGCGGACACCCGCCGACCTCATCCTCCTGGACCTCTACCTGCCCGACGGGCACGGCCTCCAGCTGGTGCGGGCGCTGCGCGCGGCCGGGCACGCGGCGGACGTCATCGCCGTCACCTCGGCCCGGGACCTCGCCGTGGTCCGGGACGGGGTCTCGCTCGGGGTCGTCCAGTACGTGCTGAAACCGTTCACCTTCTCCACCCTCCGCGACCGGCTCATGCGGTACGCCGAGTTCCGGTCGACCGCGGGCGAGGCCAGCGGGCAGGACGAGGTGGACCGGGCGCTGGCCGCGCTGCGCGCACCGCAGCCCGCCTCGATGCCCAAGGGCCTGACCCAGGCCACCCTGCACGCGGTCACCGAGGCGCTGCGCGGCGCCGATGACGGCGTCTCGGCCGCGGCGACGGCGGAGGCGGTGGGGATCTCACGGATCACCGCGCGCCGCTATCTGGAACACCTGGTGGAGGCGGGCCGCGCCGTCCGCACTCCGCACTACGGGCAGATCGGACGCCCGGAGCTGGTCTACCGCTGGCTCAACGAGCACTGAACACCCTGCCGGGCGAAACGCCGAGCGCGTCCACCGGGCGACCATTAGGAAAGTTTCCTATCCGCCATCTTGTCGCAGACATGACGGCTCGCTACGTTCAGTCGCACATCCCCCAGGAGGACGCCCCATGCAGCTCCCCCGGCGACACCACAGACGCACCCTGGCCGCCGCGGCCACCGGGCTGGCCGCCCTGCTCACCACGGGCGCGGCCACCACCGCGCAGGCCACGTCCCACCCCCAGGCGACGGCCGCGGCCGTCGGCCAGACCGGTCCGTATCTCTACCTCGGCTGGGGCAACCCGCCCAAGGCCACGGACGTGATGTCGGCGACCGGCACCCGGCAGTTCACGATGGCGTTCATGCTCTCCGACGGCGGCTGCGCCCCCAAGTGGGACGGCTCCCGCGCCCTCACCGGCGGCACCGACCAGTCCACCATCAACGCCATCCGCGCGGCCGGTGGCGACGTCACCATCTCCTTCGGCGGCTGGAGCGGCAACAAGCTCGGCGAGAAGTGTTCGTCCGCTTCCGCACTCGCCGCCGCGTATCAGAAGGTCATCGACGCGTACCGGCTCAAGGCGATCGACATCGACATCGAATCGACCGAGTTCGAGAACGCGACGGTCCGGCAGCGGGTGATCGACGCGCTGAAGACCGTGAAGCAGAAGAACAGCGGCATCAAGGTGTACGTCACCTTCGGCACCACCACGACCGGGCCCGACGCCAACGGCACCGACCTGGTCAAGCGCGGCGCAAGGGCCGGGCTCGACGTGGACGGCTGGACGGTCATGCCGTTCGACTTCGGGCAGGGCTCCGTCGACATGGCGGCGGCCACCAAGTCGGCGGTCGACGGCCTGAAGACCACCGTCGCGAGCGCCTACGGCCTCTCCTCGGACGCCGCCTACCGCAAGGTCGGCCTCTCCTCGATGAACGGCAAGACGGACGTCGCGGGCGAGACGGTGACCCTGGCGAACTTCAATTCCATGATCTCGTACGCCAAGAGCCACCATCTGGCCCGGGTCAGCTTCTGGTCCCTCAACCGCGACCGCAAGTGCGGCTCCGGCACGGACGCCGACGCGTGCAGCGGCATCAACCAGGGGACGTACGACTTCACCAAGGCGCTCGCGGGCTATACCGGCTGAACTGCCGCTCACCGCACCCGAGTTCGACCGACAACATCCCGGTTCACGGGGATTGACCTTGCGTTGAGGGCGACCTTACGGTCGGCCCGCAGCCCATAGAGGCCAGCAAGGAGGTCGTGCCGTGCGCCCCACCACCGCCCCACTGATCCTCACCGCCGCCGCCCTCGTCGCCACCGCCGGGCTCACCGCCTGCGGTGGCGGCTCGGGCAGCGACCCGGACACCGTCAAGGTCGCGTACAACCGCAGCACCGACAACAAGATCCGCTTCAAGGACAACCACCTCGCCGCGGTGAAGAAGCAGTTCGAGAAGGCGAACCCCGGCAAGAAGGTCAAGCTGATCCCGATCCAGGCGCAGGACAACGACTACGCCACCAAGGTCCAGCAGATGATGCGGTCCCCGAAGACCGCGCCCGACCTGGTCTACGAGGACACCTTCCGGATCAACGCGGACATCAAGGCGGGCTATCTGCGGCCGCTGGACGACTATCTGGCCAAGTGGAAGAGCTGGGACCAGTTCGTCGACACGGCGAAGACGGCGGCCAGGGCCGAGGACGGCAAGACGTACGGCGTCCCGGACGGCACCGACACCCGCGGGCTGTGGTTCAACAAGGACATCTTCGCGAAGGCCGGGCTGCCCACCGACTGGGCGCCGAAGAACTGGGACGACATCCTGAAGGCCGCCCGCGCCATCAAGAAGAAGGTCCCCGGCGTCACTCCGCTCAACGTCTACACCGGCAAGGCCCCGGGCGAGACCTCCGTCATGCAGGGCTTCGAGATGCTGCTCTACGGTACGGGCAAGGCGGGCGCCGAACCGCTCTACAACCCCCAGGCGAAGAAGTGGGTCACCGGCGGCCAGGGCTTCCGGGACGCCCTCGCCTTCCAGCGGACCGTCTACTCCGAGAAGCTCGGCCCCGACATCTCCGACGCCCTCGACCCCAACGTCGGCACCACCGTCTTCAGCGAATGGCTGCCCGAGGGCAAGCTCGCCATCGCCCTCGACGGCTCCTGGCTCGGCCAGAACTGGCTGAAGACCGGCGGCAAGCCATGGCCCGAGTGGTCGAAGACCCTCGGCCAGGCCCCGATGCCGACGCAGCACGGCCAGGCGCCCGGCAAGGTCAGCATGTCCGGCGGCTGGACGTGGGCGATCAGCTCGAAGTCCAAGAACCCCGATCTGGCCTGGAAGTTCATCGAGCAGTTCCAGACCAAGGAGAACGCGGTCCGGTGGGACATCGTCAACGCCCAGATCGCCGTCCGCGAGGACGTGGCGAAGGACCCCGCATACCTCTCCTCCATGCCCGGCATCCGCTTCTTCACCGGCCTGGTGAAGTACACCCACTACCGCCCGGCGCTCCCCGTGTATCCCCAGGTCTCCTCGGCCATCGGCGAGGCCATGGAGGCGGCGACCACGGGTGACTCCTCGCCGAGCGGCGCGGCGAAGCGTTACGACGAGCAGCTGAAGTCCGTCACCGACGGCGCCGTGGGCCGATGACCACCGCGGCCAAGGTCCCGGTGGCGGTCTCCCCCGTACGCCGGGGCCGCCCCCTGCGCTGGCTCCCCCTCGCCCCCGCGACCGCCCTGCTGCTGCTCTTCCTCGGCGGGCCGATCGCGTACTGCTGCTACATCGCGTTCACCAACATGCAGCTGACCGGCACGGCCACCACGGAGTTCACCGGCCTCGCCAACTTCCGCCGCGCCTTCGGGGACGACGACTTCCGCAACGCGGTCGTCCTCACCCTCGTCTTCACGGTCGTCTCGTCCCTCCTCGGCCAGAACACCCTGGGCCTGGCCCTGGCCACCCTGATGCGGCGCGCCTCCAAGCCGGTGCGCACGCTGATCGGGTCGGTCGTGGTCGCGGCCTGGGTTCTCCCCGAGATCGTCGCGGGCTTCCTGCTCTACGCGTTCTTCCGCCGCGAGGGCACGCTCAACGCGCTCCTGGACGGACTGGGCCTGCCGTCCCAGAACTGGCTCTACACCCTGCCCATCCTCGCCGTGTCGTTCGCCAACGTCTGGCGCGGCACGGCCTTCTCGATGCTCGTCTACTCCGCCGCCCTGTCGGAGATCCCCCAGGAGATCACCGAGGCGGCGGAGGTCGACGGCGCGGGCGGCCCGCGCCGCTTCTGGCATGTCACCCTGCCGATGATCCGCCGCTCCATCGGCACCAACCTGATGCTCAACACCCTGCAGACGCTGTCGGTGTTCGGCCTCATCTGGGCCATGACCCGCGGCGGCCCCGGCAACCGCAGCCAGACGCTGCCCGTGTTCATGTACGACCAGGCGTTCAACAAGTCCCTGATCGGCTACGGCACGGCGGTGGCGCTGTTGCTGCTGCTGGTGGGTGCTGCGTTCTCGGTGGTGTATCTGCGGTTGATGCGCGAGGAGGTCTGACGTCCACCGGGGCGGTGACGGGTCCCGCCTCTCGTACGCCGAGGCCGGACCCGGGGGCCGCGAGCGCGGCCCCCGTCAGCGCCGCCGAGACCAGCAGGGTGCACAGCGCGGCCGTGGAGGTCTTCGACGGCATCGTCATCAGCCCGCCCGCGAGGGCAGCTGCTTGTTGCCGTCGACGACCGCGCGCTGGGTGATGGCACTGGTGAAGGTGACCGTGCCGACCTTGAACACCCCGCTCTCGTCGGGCTTGACCTGGACGCTGCGCTCACCGAGGAATTCCAGGCTCTTCTTGTCGAAGATCCACTCGGTGCGCCGGCCGTCCTGTTCGTTCAGCCGCGCCACCGCGATCCCGTGACGGCCCGTGGCGTCGACCGCGTCGTCCACCGTGACGACCCCGGGGATCCTGGCCGCGGCCCGGTAGATGGCGGCGGTGAGCTTCGCGGGCGGGTAGCTCTCGGTCAGCAGATCGCCGAGGGCGACGAAGGCCGCCTGGTCGTGGGGGACCTCCTTGTCCCGGTTCTTCTCGACGTCCTGGTTGATCTGCTTCAGCAGTGCGTCGGGGGTGGTGGGCAGCTTGGCGAGGCTGTCGTACGCCGAGCTGCTCGCGTATTTGCCGGCCAGGGTGATGCCCTCGTCGCCGGTCTCGCCTTGCTCGATCAGCCAGCCGTCCTTTCCGTCGCGGGACTGCCAGACCTGACGGTCGTGCAGCTCCTGGCTGACCACCGTGGTCCTGTCGTCCACCGTCCTGGGGTACGTGTTGGCCACCTTCGAGGCGATGTAGACGAACTGGCCGTCGCGCACCGTGGGCCCGGAGGCCTCGGCGGCGGCCAGTGAGATGCGGTCCAGCAGCTGGGGGCCGCCCTTGGCGTCGACGGTGCCGAGCGGTGTCGTCAGCGCGGGGCCGGTGGCCAGGGGCGTCGTACCGTCCCCGCTGTTGTCTCCGTACAGGGCGAAGCCGCCGGCGACCGCGCCGGCCAGGGCGCAGGCCGCGGCGGGCAGCAGGATCGTCCGCCGGAGGAACGGGTTGCGCTGCCGCACGGGGGTGGGGGCAGGGGTTCCGGTGTTCCGGATGTCGTCACGGATCTGGGCCATCAGGTGCTCCTTGTGCAACGCATGGCGGCCCGCCGGCAGACCCCGCTCCTCGGTGTCCCGAAGCTCTCGGGCCTCCGGCCACTCAGCCGGGTGCGGCTGGGAGGGGCTGGCGTTCATCGGTTTCCTTCCTCTGCGGACCGGATCGCGTAGCCGCGATCACCTCTTGTCTGCCGGGCGGGAGAGGTGAGTTCCCGTTTTCGCACCTGAAGTTCGGCATCGGCGAGTTTGCGCAGCTTGGTACGGGCGCGCGACAGTCTGGAGCGGACGGTTCCGATGGGGATGCCGAGGGTGCGGGCGACGTCGGCGTACTCCATGCCCTCCCACAGGCACAGCGTCAGCACCTCGCGCTCGGCGCGCTTCAGCGAACCGAGCGCGGTCAGCGTGGCGTTGATGCGCCGCCGGTCGTCCACCCGGCCCGCCGTCTCCTCGGCGTGGTCCGGAATCCGCTGGGCCTCGGGCCCCGCCTCGGCGGCAGCGGCGGCAGCGGCCCGGTAGCGCCGGTTGCTACGGCAGTGGGAGCGGGCGACGTTGGTGGCGACCCCCAGCAGCCAGGGCCGCAGCGAACCCCCTTCGGCCTCGACCGACGCACGGCGCCGCCACGCCTCCAGGAACGTCGCCGACATGACGTCCTCGGCCACGGACCAGTCGGCCGTCAGCCGGAAGGCGTGGTTGTAGACCGCGCGCGCGTAGTCGTCGAACAACTCCGCGAAGGCGCCCGGATCCCCGGCCCGCACCCGGGTTCGCATCTCTGTGGTCACACCTTCAACTGGCGTGCCGCGGCAGGTGAGTTCCGGTGACGTGCGTCACATCCCGGAGTCGGCGCCGGCGATCCGGTCGAGCCATTCCCGCATGAGGGCGCTCTCGGACGCCGTCAGGGCGTTGGTGCGCGGCAGTACGGCGCGGAGGGTGACGGCGGCCGCGGCGGGTCCGGGCTCGGGGGCGGCGGGGGCGTCGGTGGTGATCGCGGCAAGGACCGCCTCGCGGGCGGCGCGGGAAAGCTCCGGGTCGCGCGCGCCCTCGGGCGTGGCGATGAGCGCGAGCGTCGTACCGGATCCGGCGGCGTGCACGAGGGCCGCGGCGCGGTCCTCGGGGATGCGCAGCCGGCCCGCCTCGGCGATGCGCCGGATGTGCCCGGCGAGCACGTCGAAGGCGGCGAGGGCCGCCGGGGAGGACGCCCCGGAGCGCTGCTGACCGTACATCAGCCCGTACAGCGCCGGGTTGGCCAGACCGAGGCCGACGTGGAGATCCCAGCCGGCGCGGAGATCCTCGACCGGGTCGCCGGTGGGCTCCGCGGCGGTCTTCTCGGCGAGGTACGCGGCGAAGCCGTGCGCGACGACGGCGTCGAGCAGGCCCTGCTTGTCGCCGAAGAGCCGGTAGATGGTCGGCGGCTGCACCCCGGCCGCGGTGCTCACCGCCCGGGTCGAGACCGCGTCGGACCCTCCTTCGGCGAGCAGCCGGGCGGCGGCCGCGACGATGCGTTCCCGGTGTCCGTCAGTCTCCATGTTTCCAACGATAACAGGATCGCGTTAGCGACCCTTCGTTTCCGGTGCTACGCTTCCGACGTTATCACTGGAAACACGAAGGGATGCATCGTGATCATCATCACCGGAGCCAACGGCAAGCTGGGCCGGGCGGTCGCCGAGCGACTGCTGGAACGCGTCCCCGCCGAGGAGATCGGCGTCAGCGTGCGCGACGTGGAGAAGGCACACGACCTCGGCGACCGGGGCGTTCGGGTCCGCCGCGGCGACTTCACCGACCCGTCGAGCCTCGCGCACGCCTTCGAGGGCGCCTCGCAGGTCCTGCTCGTCTCCACGGACACCACCGGCGAGACGGCCCTACGCGCGCACCGCGCGGCCATCGAGGCCGCGGCGGCGGCCGGGGCGGGCCGCATCCTCTACACCAGCCACATGGGCGCGGACCCGTCCTCGCCCTTCGCGCCGATGCCCGACCACGCCGCCACCGAGGCGGCGTTGCGGGCGTCCGGCGTCCCGTTCACCTCGCTGCGCAACGGCTTCTACGCCTCGACGACCCTGATGCTGCTCGGCGCCGCCCTCGACACGGACGAACTGGCCGCACCCGAGGACGGCCCGGTCGCCTGGACCGACCACGCCGACCTCGCCGAGGCGGCGGCCCTCGCCCTCACCGGAGGTTGTGACGACTTCGACGGCGCGACCCCCGCCCTCACCGGCCCCGAGACGATCGATCTGGCCGGTGTCGCGGCCCTCGCCACGCGGCTCACGGGCCGCCCGGTCCGCCGAGTCGTCGTCTCCGACGCCGACTACCGCGCGCGCCTGCTGGCCCACGGCCTGCCCGAGGCGCAGGCCGACCTGCTCGTCGGCCTGTTCGCGGCGAGCCGCCGGGGCGACTTCGCCCCGGCCGACCCGACACTCGCCCGCCTGCTGGGGCGGCCGACGACTCCCCTGGCGGACATCCTGAAGGCGGGCCTGAAAGAGACGGCCACGCCGACCGGATGAAACGGCCCTATGCCGAGTGCTCGACGTACTCGAAGACGACGCCGCCGGGGTGCCGCACGATCGCGTTGCGGCCGGTCGGCACGTGGTTCGGCCCGGACAGAAGCTCACCGCCATGAGCGTCGAGCAGTTCCGGCAGCCCGTCCAAATCGTCCACGAGGACCGTGCTCTGCACCTGACGGAACGGGGCTAGCGCTTCATCGCTGCCGGCCACCACCAGAAAGCCGCCGATGCTCGCGACCTCAACACCGCCATGGTGGAATCGCATACGCGTCTCCTGGCCGGTCAAACTGCGCAGCGTGGGCAGCGCACGGTCCATGTCGTCCACGTACAGCCGGGCCAGCGTCGCCAGCGTCCTCATCCTGCCCCTCCCGAGGTCAATTCGATTTTTCTCGCATTGTCCCTGCGCCGGACCGAACGCGACGCCCGCTGGCGGGGCGGGTCAGGGTCCGGCGGAGACGGGGGTGCGGGACAGGGCGGTGCGCAGGGCGAAGGCGCCGAGCAGACCACCTGCCGTGAACCGTTGGGCGGCCATGACGCGGGGCCGGGCGGCCAGGAACCCCGAGACCCGTGCCGCACCCAGCATGATCAGCGCGTTCACGGTGACCGCCACGACAATCTGCACGCCACCGAGCTGGAGCAACTGCGCCCAGGCCGGGCCTCCCTGAGGGTCCAGGAACTGGGGCAGCAGCGCGGCGTACATCAGAGCGATCTTGGGGTTGAGCAGGTTGGTCAGCAGCCCCATCGAGAACAGGCGGGCGTCGGAGACCGGGGGCAGATCCTGATCCGGGGCGAAGGGCGAGCGGCCGCCGGGCTTGACCATGCCCCAGGCGAGGTAGGCCAGGTAGGCAGCCCCGGCGAGCTTGACCACCGTGAACGCCACCGGCACCGCGGCGAACAACGCGGACAGGCCCGCGGCCGCGGCCAGCAGGTAGCACAGGAACCCGACGGCGGTCCCGCTGAGGCTGACCAGGCCCGCCCGTCGGCCTTGGGTGATCGCGCGGGAGACGAGGTGGACCATGTTCGGTCCCGGAATCAGGACCATGCCCAGTTCCACCAAGGCCACCCCTCCCACCGCGGTCAGAGTGATCACCGGTCAACCTCCTGGTCGCTCCTGACTGGCCTGCTGCAGTTTACGGCCCTGCCGCCCGGGACCTACCGATCGTTTGCGCGCGATGTGACTCACCAGTTGGTAGTAAAGAGTTCGCCAAGAAGGGCCAGATCGGCCACGTGCGGCGGCCCTATCTTCTTCCCTCGTGACCAGTCGGCGACGCTCAACTCACCACCCATTCGACCTTCTTGATGAAGGAGTAGTTGTGGAACGTCGCAATTTCCTGCGCGGAGCAGTCATCGGAGCCTCCGCCGCCGCCTTCGGCGGCACCCTCATGCACGGTGCCGCCTACGCGGCCCCCGCGCAGACGGGCCCCGGCCCGTACGGTGCTCTGCTCGCTGCCGACGCCAACGGCATCGCGCTGCCCAGCGGCTTCACCAGCCGGGTGATCGCCCGGTCCAGCCAGACGGTGTCCGGCACCTCGTACACCTGGCACAGCGCTCCCGACGGCGGCGCCTGCTTCGCCGACGGCTCGGGCTGGATCTACGTCTCCAACTCGGAGATCAACCCCAGTGGCGGCGCGAGCGCCGTCAAGTTCAACTCCTCGGGCTCCATCACCGGCGCCTACCGCGTCCTGTCCAACACCCGGCAGAACTGCGCGGGCGGCGCCACCCCGTGGAACACCTGGCTGTCCTGCGAGGAGGTGTCCCGCGGCTACGTCTACGAGACCGACCCGTGGGGCGTGAACGCCGCCGTCCGCCGTGACGCCATGGGCCAGTTCAAGCACGAGGCGGCCGCCGCCGACCCGGTGCGCAAGGTGATCTACCTGACCGAGGACGAGACGGACGGCCGCTTCTACCGGTTCGTCCCGACCACCTGGGGCAACCTGGCCTCCGGCCAGCTCCAGGTGCTGGTCGCCGGCACCGCCACCTCCGGATCGTTCAGCTGGGCGAACGTGCCCGACCCCGACGGCTCCCCCACCGTCACCCGCGACCAGGTCTCGGCCGCCAAGATCTTCAACGGCGGCGAGGGCTGCCACTACGCCAACGACACCGTCTGGTTCACCACCAAGGGCGACAACCGCGTCTGGCAGCTCAACCTGGCCAACAGCACGTACGAACTCGCCTACGACGACAGCCTGGTCAAACCCGGGCCGGCGCCCCTGACCGGCGTCGACAACGTCACGGGCTCCTCCTCCGGCGACCTGTTCGTCGCCGAGGACGGCGGCAACATGGAGATCTGCATCATCACCCCGGACGACATCGTCGCGCCGTTCCTGCGCATATCCGGCCAGTCCGGCTCGGAGATCACCGGCCCGGCCTTCTCTCCCGACGGCAAGCGGCTGTACTTCTCCAGCCAGCGCGGCACGACGGGCAGCTCGTCGGCCGGCATCACCTACGAGGTCACCGGGCCGTTCCGCGCCTCGGCCTGATCGTGATCCGGTGATGGTTGGGCGGTACGGCGGTGCCGCCCAACCATCAGGATCGGGGGTCTCGCTCGTTGAGCGCGTCGAACTTGCGTACCTCATTGCGCATGCGCGGGCCCCACTTGGCGAAGAGCGCCATGACCTCCGGTGTGGCAAGGTGCCGATCGAGCGCCTTCTGGGAGGCCCACTGCTCGAGCACCGTGACGGTCCCGGCCGCCGCGTCCTCCACGCAGAACGAGATCAGTACGTTTCCCGGATTCGCCGCAGCGATCGGGTAGGTGGCCTGCGCCTCGGCGATGAACGTCTCGATGTCGTCGGCAGGGACGAAGACCCGGCCGGCAACGATGATGGACGTCTGCTCCATGTTCAACGTTTCTACCTTCGCCTTCCGATGCGGAGCGGGACCGGCCCCGCGCCCGTGCAAGGTAGACCCTGACGTCAGCGTCAGCCGCAAGAGCCCAGTTGTGCCGCCCCGATCCGCCCGCCGACGAGGGCATCCCGGAAGTCCGCCCAGGCGGCGGGGGTGAGGCGGAGTATCGGCCCGCCGGGGTGCTTCGAGTCGCGTATCGCCACGGTGCCAGGCATGTTGGTCGCCACCTCCACGCATTCGCGATCGGCAGTGCTGAAGCTGGACTTGCGGTACACCATCCCGGTCACCGCTCAACCCTCCCGTGCAACCGCGGCCTGGAAGGCCGCCCATGCGGCAGTCGTGAAGCGGAGTATCGGCCCGTCCGGGTTCTTGGAGTCGCGTATCGCCACGGCGGCGGGGATGTTGGTCGCCACCTCGACGCATTCGCGCTCGGGGTCGCTGTAGCTGGACTTGCGGAAGGTGAAATCAGACATCGTCACAGTTCTCTACTGAGGCGGGTGATGAGTTCCAAGGAGTCGCGCTCACTGAGGGCTCGCGTGGCGATTCTCTCGAACAACTCGTCGTGCTGTGCAGCCGCTTCCCCGCCTTCCACCCAGAGCCGGTTGAACGGGACTTCCATGTAGACCACGTCCATGGCGCCCGGCTCGGCAAACGAGATGATGTTGAAGGTGCAGTTCATCCCGTGACGGGCTCCCGTGCTGAACGGAAGCACCCTCAAGCTAACGCTGTCCTTCGCTGCCGCGTTGGCCAGATGGTCCAGTTGCTCCCGCATCACATCCGCGCCACCGATCAGGTTCCGCAACGCGGCCTCGTAGACCACCGCCCGCAGTGAGAGCTGCGGCGGCTCGTCGAGGCGCCGCTGGCGTGCGAGCCGCGCCGCAACGAACTGCTCGTGGTCGCTACCTTCCGCCGATGGGGCGTCATCGCGAAGTGCGTGAATGTAGGTGGGAGTCTGCAGCAGTCCTGGGATGAAGGTCAGCTGCCATGCCTTGATGGCGGTCGCCGCGCTCTCCAGAGCGACGTACTCCTGCATGTCGCCGAGGTTCGGGAACTCGTTCCACCAACCCTTCGCCTTGCGACGCTCGCGGTCGACGCGGGCCAGCTCCAGCAGCCCGCCCACGACCGCCGGATCGCTCACGCCGTACAACTCGCACAGCGCACGGATGTCCGGGTCCCGCATCGGAACCCAGCCGCCCTCCATCTTCGCGACCTTGGTCGTGGACCCGGTGAGGGCCTTGGCGGCGTGGGTCTGCGTCAGGCCCGCCGCCGCGCGGAGCATCGTCAGCTCCCCGCCAAGCCTGCGTCCCAGAACGGTCGAGGTGCTGTTCCCCTGCATGGGCTGACTCGTCGTCACGCGCACAGTCTGTCGGCCTCCAACCGCCGCCGCAAACCAGATCGGGGGAATTCCTCCAAGAGGAACTTGTGCGGATGTCGCACCCAAGGCTACGGTCCGTGATGAACCGCTTGCACAGGGACGTCAGTTGGCGGATGTGCTCCGCCCTGCCCGCACGGAGGTACGCGATGGAACTCGCGCCCCAAGACCCCGTCGTCCACGAGGACCGCATCGACTACGTCCCGACGCCGATAAGCGTGACCCGCGCCCGGCGGCACGCCGCACGGTCGCCGAGTGGGGCCACCCCGCACTGGCCGACGACGTCGCGCTCATCGTCTCCGAGCTGGCAGGCAACGCCGTACGGTACGGCCGCATCCCCGGGCGACTGTTCCGCGTCCACCTCACGCTGACGAAAACCGCGCTGCGCATCGCCGTCGCCGACCCAAAGGGCGAACGGCTCCCCCAGCCCCGTCAGCCCACCCCCGACGACCGGCACGGCCGCGGGTTGCTCATCGTCCGCGCGCTCGCGACCCGCTGGGGCGTACGGGAGCGCACCGTCGGCAAGGAGATCTGGGCCGAACTCGACCTGACCACCTCGCTCCCCACCGACCAGTGCTCCGACAAGCCGTAGTCAGCCGCGTTGTCGGCGAGCGCGCAGGGCGGCCCAGTGGCGCAGGTGCTCGGTGATCTGGGCCTCGTAGCCGTTACGGGTGGGCTGGTAGTACGTCTCGCGGTCCATACCGCTGGGGAAGTAGTCGGCGCCGGAGAAGCCGTCGGCGGTGTCCGGGTCGTACTGGTAGTCCTTGCCGTAGCCGAGGTTCTTCATCAGCCGGGTCGGGGCGTTGAGGATGTGGGCGGGTGGCATGAGTGAGCCGGTGCGGCGGGCGGCGCGGTGTGCGGCGTTGAAGCCGCGGTAGACGGCGATGGATTTGGGGGCGGTGGCGAGGTAGACGACGGCCTGGGCGATCGCCAGCTCGCCCTCGGGGGAGCCGAGCCGCTCGTACACGTCCCAGGCGGCGAGAGCCTGCTGGACGGCGTGCGGGTCGGCCATGCCGATGTCCTCGTTCGCGAAACGGACCAAGCGGCGGGCGACGAACAGAGGGTCCTCGCCGCCGTCGAGCATGCGGACGAGCCAGTACAGGGCCGCGTCCGGGTCGGAGCCTCGCATCGACTTGTGCAGCGCGGAGATCAGGTTGTAGTGGCCCTCCTGCGCCTTGTCGTACAGCGGGGCGCGTTGCTGGATGTGGTGGGCGAGCGCGGTGGTGTCCATGGTGGTTTCGGTGTCGGGGAGGGCCTGGAGCTGTTCGGCCATGTTGAGGAGGTAGCGGCCGTCGCCGTCGGCCATGGCGATCAGGGCGCGGCGGGCGTCGTCGTCCAGGGGCAGCCGGTGGCCGGTGAGCTGCTCGGCGCGGTGGAGCAGCGTGGACAGGGCGGCTTCGTCGAGGCGTTTGAGGACGAGGACCTGGGTGCGGGAGAGGAGGGCGCCGTTGAGTTCGAAGCTCGGGTTCTCCGTGGTGGCGCCGATCAGGGCGATCGTGCCGTCCTCGACGTAGGGAAGGAAGCTGTCCTGCTGGGCGCGGTTGAAGCGGTGGATCTCGTCGACGAACAGCAGGGTGCCCTGGCCGATGCCACGCCGGCTTCGTGCGGCGACGAAGACCTTCCGCAGCTCGGCCACGCCGGAGAAGGTGGCCGACACCGGTTCGAAGGCCAGGTTGCTGCCGTCCGCGAGGAGCCGGGCGATGGTCGTCTTCCCGACGCCGGGCGGCCCCCACAGGATGGCGGAGCCGAGGCGCTGCTGGGCGACCATGCGGCCCAGCGGGGCGTCCGGGGCCAGGAGGTGGTCCTGTCCGACGACATCTTCCAGCCGTGTGGGGCGCAGGCGGTCGGCAAGTGGCCGGGCGGGCTCCTCGTCGAAGAGCGGCAGGGTCGGTTCCATCGGTCTCTCGGATCGGTGGCGGACATGTGCGGGCGTGGCGAGCCTTGCACGGGGCACTGACAGGCGTTGGCTCAGCCGCTGGTGGGAAGGCTCGTGGTGCTCATCGGGCTCGGGGGCGGTCGCGTCGTGGCAGCCGCTCGACGACGAGGTCGTAGGAGTCTTCGACCGCCTCGGTGACCAGTCGCTCGGTGATGCCGGGGCCCGGCCCCAGCGAGATCCAGTGCCGTTTGTCGAGATAGCGGCCCGGTGTGATCGAGGCGTAGCCGTGTACGTGCGCGCGGGCGTGTTCGGGTTCGCACTTGACCGTGATGATCTGCTCGTCCGGGTCGTCGGTGACGATCAGGAACACCTTGCCCGCGACCTTGTACACGTCGAGTCCGGGGGTGAAGGGGCGTCCGTGGCTGACGTCGGGGAGGGCCAGGGCCGCCCGGCGGGCGGTGTCCTGGAGCCGGTCACCGTCCGCGCTCACCGGGCCGCTCGCGTTCCGCTGCCGTAGGTGTGCGGGTCGACGGGCTGCTCGGCCCTGGGCAGGTGAGCCACGACGAGCCGGTAGGACTCGGTGACGAGCTCCCTGACGAGCGACTCGTCGATGCCGTCCCCGCCCTCCAGCGTGATCCAGTGCTTCTTGTTCATGTGGTAACCGGGGGTGATGTGCCTGTTGTGTTCCCGCAGGGCGAGGGCCTCGCCGGGGTCCGACTTGAGGATCACGACGGGACGCCCGGGGACCTCGGTCATCAGCATGAACACCTTGCCTCGTACCTTGAAGACCTCCCAGTCGGGGCCGAAGGGATGCTCCAGCTGGGCTCCGGGAAGTTCCTCGGCGCTGTCGGCGGCGGTCTGCTGCAGGGTCGGTCCGTTCATGGGGCGTTGTCTTCCTTGATGGGGTGACGGGGTGCGGCGTCGAAGGACGCGGAGGGCGTGCCGCGCGGTCGCGGCGGCACAGCCCATCCTTTCCCTGAACCAGACGAAACGGGCAGTAGGCTGCGGACACGTGATGGTCGACAAGCGACACCCCGGGCCGAGCGGCCAGGCCGGACCGGCCGCGGTTCCGCTGTACGGTTTCCAGCCCCCGGTCGGCACTCCGTACGGGCTGGAGGTGAGTACCATCGAGGACTTCTTCGCCCAGCACGACGACTGGCCGTGGAACCCGCCCCGTCCGGGCCGCGCCACCTTCCACTACCTCATCCTGGTCACCGAGGGTGAGCTGCGGCACGACGTCGACTACGTCACGCGGACCGTCGCCCCCGGCCAGTGGCTGTGGGTGCGTCCCGGACACACGCAGTGCTGGCATCCGCCCGGCGCCGCCCGCGGCCCGTTCATCTTGTTCGAGCCCGACGTGCTGCGGTCCGACATCGCCCGCCTCCTGGCCCCGCTCACCGCGCACGAGGCCCCTGCCGTACTGAGCCCGCACCCCGGCGACGCCGCCTGGCTCCAGCAGACAGTCCTCCAGCTCCTGGACGAACACCGAGCCCTCGGGCGCCGCCCCCTCGATGTCCACCACGCCCTGCGCCGCAGCCTGCTCGAATCACTGCTGCTGCGCCTCGCCAGCGCCCCCGGCATCACCCCCACCGACACGTCGGCCGGCACGGGCCGCGGTGACACGTACGGACGGTTCGTGGACGCCCTTGAGCTGCACTTCCGCGAACTGCACCGGGCCGCGGACTACGCCGAACTGCTCGGCTGCTCGGTCCGTACCCTCAGCCGCGCCGCCCGGGACACCACCGGCAAGGGGGTGCGTGAGCTCATCGACGAGCGGCGCCTCCTCGAAGCCCGGCGCCTGCTGGGAGGCGCCCGGTGGGACGCCCGGGCTGTGTCTGTTCATCTCGGTTTCTCTGATCCCGCGAACTTCGGCCGCTTCTTCCGCGGACACACCGGTCTCACCCCGGCCGCCTTCGCGGCCGACGAAGGGAGGACCGGTACGTGAGGCGAGCGCGGCGGAGGCCCGCCCCCCCACATGGCCGACCCGGACCTGCTGCCGCAGCGGACCGTCACGACCCGACCGGCCGAGCCGGAGAGTCGAGCGCCTCGCACGCCTCTGGACAGCGGCGGGATACCGGTGTGCCTGACGGAGAGGGCGGTGGCGCCGTGGAGGTTCCGGATCAGGCCCTGATCGGTGCGGCGATGAAGTCGTCCAGGGCGGTTTCGGCCGCCTCCAGGGCGTCGGCTCCGTTGTCGATCGTGTCGTAGGCCACGCGCGCCGTGGCGTCCTCGACACCGCAGTACCGGGAGATACCGGCGGTCAGGTGGTGTTCGAGCAGCCCGTGCACGCCGCCCTCGACGAAGGTGTCCTCCGCTCCGCCCGCCAGGCCCAGCCACAGCAGGCGCTTGCCGCTGAGCCGGGACGGGCGTACACCGTACGCGAAGCCGTGGTTCCAGACCCGGTCGATCCAGCCCTTGAGGAGGGCCGGGAGGCCGTACCACCAGACGGGGAAGATCACGACGATCTCGTCGGCGGCCTCCACGCGCCGCATGTGCGCGCGAACCTCGGCCGAGTAGACCTTCCCGGGCGTGGAGAAGTCGGGTTCGTCCTCGAGGGACATCCGCGGGTCGAAGCCCTCCGTATGCAGGTCGAGGAAGTCAACCGTGCGGCCGCCGGCCTCCAGCCGGCGCAGGGCCCGGTCGGCGACCTGCGCGGTGAGGGACGACTCGCGCGGGTGGGCGAGAACAAGCAGGGTGTGCATGGAATGCCACATTTCCGGTGGTGGGGATCGCTCCGGCTCGAAGGCCCGTAGGCCCCGTCGCGGTCAGGAAGCGATCTTTTCGGTCACGGTCTGGGAGAAGGCCCAGTTGGAGTGCACGATGCGCCACTGGCCGTCGATGAGCTGGTAGCCGTGGGAGGCGTTCCAGGAGCGCAGCTGCTTCTCCTTGCCGTTCTCGTCGAGGACGTAGGTGTGCAGGTTGTACGCCAGGACGGCGACGTCACCTTCGTCGCTGACGTGCACCTGCGGGTTGAGGTATTCGCTACGCACGATGTGCGGGTTGGAGTAGAGGGAGTTGATCCATGCGATGACCTTGTCCCGGCCGACCAGAATGTTCTCGAGGATCGGGTCGAAGTAGCTGACCTCGTCGGCGAACGCGTCGAGGTAGCCGGTGTTGTCGCCGGCGCTCCACCGCTCGTTGAACGACTTCTCCAGTTCGATGATGGTCTTGCTGATTTCTTCCTTGTGGACGCCCATGGCGTTTCCTCTCGTACAAGGCCCGACCGGCCGGCTCTGGCCTGAGGGGCGCGTCAGATGTGTGTTCTCAGTCGTCGAGGAGCACGACGTGCTTGCCCGGTGAGGTACCGGCCTCGACGCCGGCCTGAGCGGAGCGAACCTGCTCCAGGCCGTGGTAGACCTTCGCCACCGGGCCCTTGAGCCGCCCTTCGGCGATGGCTTGCAGCTGGTGCTGGAACACCTCCGCGGGCAAGTCACTGGCCTCGCCCGCGTAGGCGGTCAGCCGCACTCCGCCCGGGATCATGAACGGGGTGAAGTCGGGGATCGTCCATTGGCCCGCCAGTGCGCCGGTGAAACAGACGGTGCCGTGCGCGCGCACGCACCCGAAGGTGTCCGGCAGGACTGTGCAGCCCACCAGTTCCAGCGCGGCGTCCACGCCCTTCGGCGCGAGGTCCCGGACCTTCTCGGCGATCTTCCCGTCGTCCACGATCGGATGGTCGATGCCCATGGCCCGCAGTTCGTCGGCGCGATCGGCCTGACGCGTGGTGGAGATGACCGTGACGCCGAGGTCTTTCGCGATCGTGGCCGCGCTCAGCCCGACCGTGGAGGTGCCGCCGCGGATCAGCAGAGTCTGCCCGGCCTTGAGGTCCAGGCCGGTGGTCAGCGATCCGTACGCGGTCTGGAACATCTCCGGCAGCGCGCCGACCACGTCCCACGGCAGGCTGGTCTCGAACGGGATGACCTGAGTTACGGGGACGGTGACGTACTGGGCGTAGGAGCCGTCGAAGGAGCGGCCCATGCCGCCCATCATGGTCGCCACCTGCTGCCCCGGGCGCAGCCCGCTGTCCTCCGGGGCCTGATCGATTACCCCCACACCCTCGATACCGGGGACGCGCGGGTAGGTGACCTCCGGGTCCGACTCGCCCTTGCGGGTGGTGACCTCGGATTCGTTGACGCCGAACGCCTTCACCTTGATCCGCACCCAGCCCGGCCGGAGTGCGGGCACCGGCGCATCCTTGATCTCGAGTGCGTCGAGGTCGCCGGGCCGGGTGACGACGACGGCTCGCATCGTCGCAGGTGCGGCGTCGCCGACGGCTGTCGGTTGGCTCATGGCAAGCTCCTTGATCGGCCGGCGGCGGCCTTGTGCGGTTCCGTATCGCCTGAGGACCGTCAGGGGCGGTCGATGCCCTCATACCGGTCGAGGACGGACTGGTAGTGCTCGCCGGCCTCGACGGGAAGGTTGCCGACGCCTTCCGCGCTGGGGCGGTCGATGACGGCGGGCCACAGCCGGGTCCGCCGACCCGTGGCGAAGTCGAGCACGATGTCGCGGATACGCGTGTCACGCTCGGCCTGCTCGGCGCTGCGGCCCGGCTGCTCCTGGCCGACCAGGGCGTACATCTCGGTGCCGTGCACGGCGGGCGCGCCCGCGGAGGGTCCCATCAGGAGGAGATGGGCGTTTCCGCCCGCAGCGGCGTGGGCCAGGGCGCCGCGGGCCGCGGACACGGCGTAGGTGTAGTCCGTCAGGTAGGCGGCGCGGACCTCGGCCGGGGTGCGGCCGTCCCTGTCGTAGGCGTCGACGATCTTCTGGGCGCGGGAGCGGGCGATGCGCCATCCGGCGATTTCGTCGACGACGGCCTCGACGGTGTGCGGGTCGAACCGGTCGAGGTCGTTCGCCACCCACCAGCCCATCTCGTCACTGGCCACGCTCAGCAGGATGTCCACGTCCCGGTGTGTACCGGAGGCCAGCACGTCCATGGGATGGGCACGCAGCACCGCTCCGGGCTGTCCGGCGTCCAGGACGACACCGATGCTCGTGCCCAGCATCCCGCCACGGATGCCCATGTCTGTCGGGGTGACCTTGCGCACGGCGGCCACCAGCGTGGCCGTGTCGAGGTCGAGGAGCTTTTCCGGGTTGTCCGCGACTCCGAGTTCGGTGACGAACCGGTGCGCGTGCTCCTCGGCCCACCAGGCCGGCTGGATACGCGAGGGGCCTCCGGAGAATCCGGCCAGGCGCGTGTACAGGCCGTTGGCGGCAGGGGCGCCGAGGAGCCCGAAGGCGGAAAAGGCGCCGGCGCTGTGGCCGTAGACGGTGACGTTGCCGGGGTCGCCGCCGAAGTGGGCGATGTTCTGCTTGATCCAGGTCAGCGCGGCGATGACGTCCTGCAGACAGAGGTTGCTGGCCTCGGCGAGAGCGCCGCCGTATTGCGACAGCGAGACCGCGCCCAGGGCGCCGAGCCGGTAGTTGATCGACACGCCCACCACGCGCCCTGTCGCGGCGAGACCGGAGGCGTTCGAGGTGATCTGCGTGTTGGCGCCGTACTCGAATCCGCCGCCGTGGATGTACACGGCCACCGGGAGTGCCTCCCCGGCAGGCTCTTCGGGGGCCCACACGTTCAGGTTCAGGCAGTCCTCGCCCGTCCCGCTGTCCGCTTCGAGCCAGTCGCCGCTGTCGGGCTGCACGGAGACGACGCCCTTGCGGTCGTAGGGGAGGCCCGGATCGAAGTCCGCGACCACGGGGCGGCGGTATCGCTCGGCGGTGGCATACGGGATTCCCCACCAGGACCGCACCCCTGGTGCGGTCGGGGCCTTGGGTGCGGTGTTGGTCATGGGATGTCCTTCCGGTGCGGTGCAGGAGTTCCGCGAGGTGTCGGCGGCGGGTTGCGCGCTCTCAAATCGTCACCCGGGATCCGCCGAAGCGTCCGGCGGACAGCGGTCACCCGGTGGTCACCAGGTGACACTTCTCTGATCCCTCCTTTCGTAGCCCAGGCCGCCGCGGGTCCGCTGGGGCGACCCGAGGTCTGCCGTCAGCGGGCCCGCTGGATCTCGGGCCGGGCGAAGCCGGGCTAGCAGGCACAGCGCGGCGGGCGTGGGGCGGTCGTGGCGGCTGACAAATCCCAGGGCGGGTGGACTACTCGAACTCAGGCCGTCGCGTCGGACGGGGACCGGAAGATCAGGTCGCGCTGCCACCCGTCCTCCAGCCACTCCCGGCAGATCCGGAGGTACTCGACCGGCCCGCCGGGATACCCGGAGCTGATCAGTCCCCCGTAAGGGGTGGGTGCGCAGCCGAAATCCACTGCGGGAATGCCCGCGGCCCTTTCCTTGATCTGCTGCGCCCAGCGCTCCTCCGCCTCCGGGTGGACCTCGACGCTCGTGAAACCCTCGTCGAGGCAGCGCTTGACGAGGGTGGAGACGTAACTTCCCTGCCCGTACAGGAGATACGCGTAGTTGTTCGGGAACGCGGCCTGGGCGGGGCTGCCGACCAGGAACAGATTGGGAAAGCCGACGGCCAGGATGCCGTGCAGCGTGCGTACGCCGCCGGCCCACTTGTCGGACAGCGACTCCCCGCCCCGTCCGGTGATGGGAAAGCGGGCGGCGTCCAGCACGAAGCCGGTGCCGAAGATGACGCAGTCGACCTCGTGCTCGACACCGTCGACCACCAGGCCCTTGGCGGTGAGCCGTTCGATGCCACGGCCCTCGGTGTCCAGCAACGTCACGTTGGGGCGGTTGTACGCCTGCAGATAGGTGTCGCTGAACTGGGGACGGTTGCACCCCAGGTTGTAGTACGGCATGAGCTTCTCCGCCGTGTCCGGGTCATTGACGATCGATGCCATGCCGGCCCGGATCTTCTCCATGGCCGCGTAGTTGGTCGTCAGCGCCCGGGTACCGTAGTCGGCTCCCTCGAGGAGGCCGGACAGCTCCGGCGGCGGGGTGCGGGTCATCTTGCTCAAGCTGGTGGCCGAGTCGTTGATGATGTCGTGCTCGGGTGGCGTCTCTCCCGGGGGAGTCTGGGTGATCGCGCTGAAGTTCTCCGTCCGCTCCATCTGCCAGCCGCGGGGCTGGCCGCGGAACCAATCGGGATCGGTGGGCTTGTTGTTGCGCGGCATGACGACGACCGGGGTGCGCTGGACGACGGTCACCTGCCGTGCGTACTCGGCCAGTTCCGGGATGTACTGGATCGCGGAGGCGGCGGTGCCGACGACCGCCACCCGCTTGCCCGCGAGTTTGGTCAGGTGTCCGTGTTCGTTGCCGCCGGTGTAGTCGTAGTCCCAGCGGCTGGAGTGGAAGACATGGCCCTCGAACTGGTCGAGGCCGGGCACATCCGGGATGCTCGGATTGTCCAGCGCCCCGCCGGCCAGGCAGACGAACCTCGCGCGGATCTCGTCTCCGCGATCCGTCGTGACGGTCCAGAGGTCGGCCGGCTCGTCCCAGCGCATCGCGGTCACCCGGGTCTGCAGACAGGCGGCCTCGTCCAGGTCGAACGTCTCGGCGAGCGCTTGGCAGTGCGCACGGATCTCGTCCCCCATGGTGTACTTCTCACTCGGCATCGTGCCGACGTCCTCGAGCATCGGCATGTAGATGTAGGCGTCGATGTCGCAGCGGATGCCGGGGTAGCGGTTCCAGTACCAGACTCCGCCGAAGCCGCCGCCCTTCTCGATGAGGCGCACCAGCGGGACACCTGCCTTGCGCAGGTGAGCGCCCGTGACCAGACCGGTGATGCCACCGCCGACGACCACGACATCGACCTCGTCGCGCAGTGGCTCCCGCTCGAATCCCGGTTCGACGAAGGGGTCCTCGACGGAGGCGACAGCGCTCTCCGCGACCGCCCGCCTCGTCGGCGGACTCGCCGATCGCCGCTTCTCACTCTCCTCCAGGTACGTGCGGCGAATCGCCTCAGGATCGAAGCCCGGACCCTCTCCGACGGGTGGAGTGGACCTGCTCATGCTCATCTCCTCGGGGTCAGCGTTGATGTGCGTACGCCGAGGGGATCCGCGGACCGTTTCACGCGGACTCCACCCACGTTCGTGGCGTGCCGCTCGACGTGAGCCCCACTCTCACCGCTGACCAGGGCTCTGGGGAATGAGAGATCGCCGATGACGCACATCGACGAAACCGATACCGCCATGGGGGCCGGCCCAGTGGCCTGCGCGAGGCCCTCCGCGCTCTTCCGGAGCAGGGGCAAGGATCAGCCGTGTGATGTGCCCGGGTGTGCGGTCTCTGTCGTGCTCGTGGCGACCAGTCGGCCGGCCTCGCTCGCTGTCTTCCGCAGCCAGATGTGCGCGGGGTCACGTTCGTACTGGGGATGCCACCACAGGGATTCCACCAGCCGCCCCAGGTCGAAGGGCAGCTCCAGGACGACCGTGCCGCTATCGGCGGGAAACAGGCGGGCGGCGCGTTCGGGGACCACACCCACCCGGTCGGTTCCGGCGACCAGGTGCGGAATGGTGAGGAAGTCCTCGACGGCGATCTCGACCCGCGGTTCGATGCCCCGGATGTGCAGCTGGTGCAGAGCCGAGTAGCCCTTCGTCGGGACCTGGTAGGGCAACACCCAGGGACGTGAGGCGAGTTCCTGCGGAGTCGGCGGCGCCGGTGTGACGGTGTCGGACGCCACGACGCACACCCAGCGGTCCTCGTACAGATCGACGGCCGGTACATGTGCCAAGAGGCCCTGCGGCAGCAGCATGCCGTCCACGGTGCGCAGATGCTCATCAGCGCGGCGGATGATCTGCGGGATGAGGTGTTGGAAGCGCAGCCGCACCCCCGGCGCCGTGTCGCGCACCAGGGCGGCCAGCGTCCGGCCGAAGGTCGCCAGATGCACGTCGGTCACCACCAGGGTGAACTCGCGCCGCGCTTGGGCGGGGTCGAAGTCGGGGCGGGTCTGGAAGACCCGGTCCGCCGAGCCGAGCGCCTGCGCGGTCTGCTCGGCCAGGCGCTCGGCCAGCGGGGTGAGCTCGTAGGCGTTCCCCACGCGGGTGAGCAGTTCATCGCCGAAGTGGCGGCGCAGCCGGGCCAGTGCGGCGCTCACGGTGGGTTGGCTCAGACCCAGCCGCTGGGCCGCCCGCGTCACACTGCACTCCTGCAACAGCGCGTCCAACGGCACCAGCAGGTTCAGATCCAGACCCACGACGCCAGCCTCCGCCCACTATCGATCTTGCCCGGACCAGCTTAGGCGGGACGGGTGCGGTTCCTCCCGAAGACACGGGTGCTGCTGACCCACCGGACGGTGCCGACCGGGAATGAGCCGAGCAGGATCTGTCGCAGCTCGCCACGCCGCACCTCGGGGCGTCCGCCCGCGCCGTCGTCTGCCGTGTCGAGCAGAACGGTCCGCCACTATGCGTGGCACCTTCCGGACGGGCGCCGTCGGCCTCTGTAGACCTCGTGGTCGCGACTCCTTACCGGGCCGGGGCCCCGCGGCCCGTCGCGGAGGCGAAGCCCAGCCAGGTGTGCCGGTTGCCCGCCCAGCACCAGCCGACCTTCGGGGCGTTGCGGCGCTCGCGGCCGTCCCGCCCGGTGCCGTTGCTGATCCAGATGGCCGGGGTACGGGCGTCCAGGGCGCCGCCTGCCTTGCGCAGCCGGGAGCCGATGGTCATGAAGCAGCGGTTGCGCTCCAAGGCGGCGGGTTGCTGCATCACCCAGTGGATGCCCTCGGTGAGCAGCAGCGGGGTGCGGGCCTCCGCGGTGAGGGCGGGCAACGCCTCGTTCGGGCTCCAGTTGGCCATGTGGTCGCCGCGGTCGAGGCCGGTGAGCAGGTAGAGCGGGGCGTCGGGTACGGCGACCGTGTCGAGCGGGGCGAACAGGTCGACGTCAGGCATGTCGGTGACGACGAAACCCGGCATGCCGTCGTGGCGGAGCAACGGCGCGAGGGCCGAGGCGGGGGCGCGGTCCGGGTGCACGGCGAGCAGGGCACCGTCACCGCCCGCGTGGGCCTCGGCGGCCGCGGCGAAGGCACGAAGCTCGGCGGCGGGCAGCCCGGCGATCTCGTGCACCCCCAGCTCGATCAGCCGCTCGGCCTGCGCGCTCAGGGCCGGGAGTGCGGGGAGAACGGTGGAGGCGGCGGGCGTGGTTTCGGGCACGATGCTCCTCGGGTCAGCGACGCGTACGGCCCAGGGCCAACGGGCCGACCCACCCGGAACGTTCCCCACCGCCGTGTCAGGAGCAACTGCTTGAATCCCCCGCATGGAACCGAACGCCACGCTCACCGCCCTGCGCGACTTCTGCGCCGAACGCCTCGGCGCGGACCTCGCGGACCGCTTCGTCCGCCTCGCCCGCCCCGGATTCGTTCTCACCGAGGCCGGGCCGGGTGAGGCCGCCGGGCGCAGTCGGTTCGGTGGGCGGGCGTTGCTCGAACCGGGCACGGAGTGGCCGACCTGCGACGGCTTTCCGCTGAGCCTGCTCGCCGTCCTCGACACCGACGCCCTGGCCCCCTGGCTCGACGGCGTCCTCCCGGCCGGGACGGGCCTGCTCAACTTCTTCTCCCTCGACAGCGACTCCGAGAACGCCGGTCCGGCCTCCATGGACCTCTCCCTCAAGTACGGCTGCCTCGCCCCGGAGCTGGGGCGGGTGATCGCGGCCCGCTCCGCGCACGCCGTCGAGACGGAGCCGCCCGCCCGGTCGAGCGTCTTCGCACCGGTCCCGTGGGCGGCGGCGCCCGGCTTCGCCTTCCCCGACTCCTTCGATCCCGCCTGGGACGACCTCGACCTGGGCCCCGGGTTCGACGACATGGCCCGGGCCATGCCCGCCATGCACCTGGAGGGCCTGTTGACCGAGTGGTCGCAACGACCGGGCGCGCTCGACTCGTCGGAGGACCTCGCCTTCGGCAGGCCCCAATTCCCCACCGGAAGCTCACCGATGCTGCCGAACCACGAAGACCCGAACCTCTACCACCACCTGCTCCAGCTGTCCGGGCAGGACGAGTGGTACATAGGCGGCGACGGCGGCTGGATGCACTGGTCGATCCCCACCGAGGCGCTACGGGACGGAGACTTCAGCCGGGCGATACCGACCCCCGACATCTGGTGACAGCTCCCTCATAGGCCCTCCACAGCCGGCAGCGGAATGGCCTATACCTCCGTCACCGGTGGCCAAAATCGGGCTTGTTGCATGTCACCGCCCGGTTAAGCATGGTGCTCAAGATGCTCAGTGAGCATTTCGAGACACATGGGGGAACAAATGATGCGAAAGATGCTTAAGGCGGGCGCCGCCTGCATGCTCGCGCTGGGCGCCGTGGCGGCCACCCAGGCCACTGCCCAGGCCGACGACGGGAAGCCCAAGCTCAGCTACGTCGTCAGACCGCACGTCGCCCAGAGCCCGTACGTCGCGGTGGACATCTACGCCAACGGTGCCTACGCCGGGACGGGCTTCTGGAGCCAGGACCCGGGCGGTGACATCAACGGGGACGGCAGCACCGACCCCGGTGACGCCCTCATCGCCTACGACGGCGCCGCCGACGGTTGGGGTGTCGAGGCCCGCCTCGACACCGGTCGCGTGGCCTCGACGCGCGGTCACGGCTCGCCCTACTGGAGCCCCTGGGCCACCGGCAACCTCGCCGAGGGCTCCAGGCACTCCATGAAGGTCTGCGTGGTCAAGGGCGATTCGGAATCCTGCCTCTCGGCGGTCAGCGTCACCGCCTAACCCCGGCGTCAGCCGGCCCGCACGCCGCGCGCCCCTCCGCTTCTCCGATACCGGGAAGCGGAGGGGCGCGCGGCGTTGAGTGGCCGAGGAGAGCGCGAGGGACTACGGACCCGAGGGCGGCGCTCCCCCGGTATCGGCGCTTGCCGGATTCGTCAGGATCGCGCTCGCGACGACGTCGAAGAGGTGGTCGGCGCGCGACGCGAGCGAGGGTTGATCACCGAGCCAGGCGAGCGCCGCGATCAGCGCGAAGAGATCGGTGCCGTCGATGTCCGTCCGCGCCGCGCCCGCGTCCTGGGCACGGGTGAGCAGCCGCGTGCCGGCCGCGCGGAGGGTGACGCACGAAGCGTGGAGTGCGGATTCGGTGTCCTCGATGGCGGCTGCCATCAGCACGGTCACGCCCCGGTACTCGGTTGTCCACGCGACACAGTCGCGCACCCACGACACCAGCGCGTCCTCGGGCGCACTCGACGTTTCGAGCTGACCCGCCCGTGCCGTCAGCTCGTCGAAGCTCGTGCGCAGCAACGCCTCGAGCAGCGCCTCGCGTGTCGGGAAGTGACGGAGCAGCGTCGCGAGCCCCACGTCGGCCCTGCGTGCGATGTCGCGCAGCGACGCGTCGACGCCCTGCTCGGTGATGACGGTGCCCGCAACGGCGAGCAAGTGGTCGCGATTCTTCCTGGCGTCGGCCCGCATCTGCCCCTCTTGACTATCCGGATCAGCGACCCATATATTCGGACCACTGATCCGGATAATATGGATCACTGATCCGATAAGCGTATCCCCCGGTAGGGGCAGGAGAGAACTGTGCCGACACACACGATGAGGGCGATCCGGCTGCATGAGTACGGCGGCCCCGAGGTGCTGCGTTATGACGAGGTGCCGATTCCCGAGCCGAGGCCGGGTGAGGTGCTCGTGCGCGTGCACGCGGTCGGCCTCAACCCGCCCGACTGGTACGCACGCGAGGGAATGCCCGACGTGCCTGCCGAGCTGAAGCCCCCGGTCGATCTCCCCCTGATCCCCGGGACCGATGTCTCCGGCGTCGTGGAAGCCGTCGCCGCCGACGTCGACGGCTTCGCGGCCGGAGACGAGGTGTTCGGCCTCCTGCGCTTCCCCACCGCCCTCCAAGGCAGCGCGTACGCCGAGTACGTCACCGCACCGGCGTCCGACTTCGCCCGCAAACCGGCCGGCGTCGACCATGTGCACGCCGCCGGCCTGCCCATGTCGGGGTTGACCGCGTGGCAGTTCCTGATCGAGCTGGGGCACGACCATCCCTCGCCGTTCCAGGAGGCCCGGCACCGCCCGATGGCACTCGACGGCGGGACCACGGTGCTCATCAACGGCGCCGCCGGTGGCGTGGGGCACCTCGCTCTCCAGCTGGCCAAATGGAAGGGAGCGCACGTCATCGCCGTGGCCTCCGGCGCCCACGAGACGTTCCTGCGCGAGCTGGGCGCCGACGAGTTCATCGACTACACCAAGGAGCGGCCCGAGGACGTCGCCCGGGACGTCGATCTCGTCCTGGACACCGTCGGAGGCCCCGACAGCAGGCGCTTCCTGCGCACTCTCAAGCGCGGCGGATCCCTCTACCCGGTGTACTTCGGCGCGTTCGACGACGAGGAGAACGCGAGGCTGGGCGTCACGGTCACTGCCACCCAGGTCCGCTCGAACGGCGCGCAGCTCGCCGAACTGGGACGCCTGCTCGACGCGGGCACGGTGCGCGTCGCGGTGGACAGCACGTATCCGCTCAGCGATGCCCGGGCGGCACACGAACGCGCCGCCCGAGGGCACATCCAAGGCAAGATCGTGCTCACGGTCGCCCAGCGCGTCAGCGGCGGGTGAACCAGGTGACCGTCACGCCGTTGTCGAACGACTCGCGGTCGGTCACCCGGAAGACGGTGGGGTCGAACTCACCGCGGAAGGCGGGGATTCCGGCTCCGGCGACCACCGGGTAGCTCTTGACGATCAGCCGGTCGATCTCCGGCAGCAGCGCCCCCGCGAGTCGGCCTCCACCGCACAGCCAGATGTCCTGGCCCTCCTCCCGCTTGAGGCCGCGGGCCAGGGCGAGCGGGTCGCCGTCGACCACGGTCACCGCCGGGTCGGG
Source organism: Streptomyces sp. NPDC021212 (assembly GCF_044332925.1). Classification (NCBI taxonomy): domain Bacteria; kingdom Bacillati; phylum Actinomycetota; class Actinomycetes; order Kitasatosporales; family Streptomycetaceae; genus Streptomyces; species Streptomyces sp. NPDC021212. Next base: position 600,972 of record NZ_JBIRPZ010000003.1, on the reverse strand, counting down.
GCTGGGACCGAGGGTGGTGGAGACGACGTACTGGCGCAGGTGGGCGTACGGGCTGGTGATGCCGGCGTCCAGCGCGGGGCGGTAGGCGCCGAGGCCCATCAGGATGGTGTCGAAGTGCTGGTTGGGCGCGTCGGCGACGCCGTGGGCGGCGCGCAGGGCGGTGGGGACGGTCTCGGGGTAGCGCTTGTTCATCGAGCCCATGTAGGCGGCGGTCTGCGCCTCGTCACCGCTGGGATAGAAGTCGTACTCCCCGCCGGGTCCGGCGATGCAGCCGTCGATGCTGACGGCGAGGTAGTAGACGAGTTCTCGCATGTGGTGAATCACTCCATTCGTAGTACTCTGGTCGAGGTGGTGTGAACGTAGTACTACAACTGGAGTGGTGTCAATGGTGCGCAGGAACGACGAGCGAAGGGCGGCCCTCGTCGACGCCGCGATCGAGGTGCTGGCCGCGGAGGGCGCGCGGGGGCTGACCTTCCGGGCGGTGGACGGCGAGGCCGCCGTGCCCGCCGGGACGGCCTCCAACTACTTCGCCAACCGCGACGACCTGCTCACCCAGGCCGGTGCCCGGGTCTACGAACGGCTCCAGCCCGACGAGGCGACCATCGCCCGGCAGCGGGCGAGCACCCGGGACCGGGAGGGGTACGCGGCGCTGATGCGCGAGCTGGTCGGCCGGATCAGCGCCTTCCGCACCGGCTATCTCGCGCTCCTCGAACTCCGGCTGGAAGCCACCCGGCGGCCCGCCCTGCGCGCGGTGCTGACCGAGCGCGTCCGCGCCGACCTGGAGGCCAACGTGGCCTATCACGAGGAGTCCGGCCTGCCCGGTGACGCGACGGCGGTCCGGCTGCTGTACCTGGCCCTCAACTGGCTGATCGTGGAGCAGCTCACGCTGCCGGACGTACTCTCGGAAGGCCAGCGGGACGCCCTCGTGGCGGCCGCCGTCGAGCGCATCGTGACGCCGTAGATCCAGCACGTCGTGGCGGCGGCGATGAGTTTCCCCGGGCCGGGCGGTCCCACCATCGTCGACCCCCTACAGGAGGACCTCCATGACGCAGCTGCTGAGAGTCCAGAACTTCAACGTCTCGCGGGACGGGTTCGGCGCCGGTGAGCACCAGACCCTGGAGAGACCGTTCGGCCACGCCGATCCCGGGGAGATGTTCGCCTGGGCCGGGGCCACCGCGAGCTGGCCCCTGCGCACCGACCCGGGTGGGAGCCGTGGTCTGGACGACTACCTCACGCGGGACTATGCCCGGAACATCGGCGCCGAGATCATGGGCCGCAACAAGTTCGGGCCGCAGCGCGGGCCCTGGAGCGACTACGAGTGGCGCGGCTGGTGGGGCGACGAGCCCCCGTTCCACACCCCGGTGTTCGTCATGACGCACCACCCGCGCCCTTCGTTCACGCTCTCCGACACCACGTTCCACTTCGTGGACGCCGACCCGGCCACCGTCCTCGCCCAGGCGCGGGAGGCGGCGCAGGGCAAGGACGTGCGGCTCGGCGGCGGGGCCACGATCATCCGGGCGTTCCTCGACGCCGATCTTGTCGACACCCTGCATGTGGCGGTCTCGCCGTTGGAGCTGGGGTCCGGGTCACGGCTCTGGGAGTCCCCCGATGAGCTGCTCGACCGGTTCCACCTCGACATCGTGCCCAGCCCGAGCGGCGCCGTGACCCACCACCTGTTCTGGCGGACGTAGGCCGGGGGTGTCCCTCAGCTGAGCGCGGCGGCGAACATGCCGGTCTCGTACGACCCTCCCCGCTGGTGGACGATCACGGCGAGCCGGTTGGCCGCGTTGATCAGGGCGACCAGCGAGACCAGCGCGGCGACCTGGTCGTCGTCGTAGTGCTTGCGCACCCAGGCCCAGGTCTCGTCGGACACGCCGGGGTGGGCGTCGGCGAGCCGGGTGCCCTCTTCGGCGAGCGCCAGCGCGGCCTGCTCGGCCTCGGTGAACACGGTGGACTCGCGCCAGGCGGCGACCAGGTGGAGCCGGGCCGCCGTCTCTCCGGCGGCCGCGGCCTCCTTGGTGTGCATGTCGATGCACCAGCCGCAGCCGTTGATCTGGCTGGCGCGCAGCGACACCAGCTCCTGCGTGGACTTCGGCAGCGACGACTGGTGGATCACCAGACCGGCGCCTGCGAACCGCTTGGCGAACTTGGCGGCCAGCTCGTTCTCGAACAGGTTGAATCGGGCGTTCATGGCTGCGTTCCTCTCTCGTGGTGTCGCACTGGACGAACACGAGATGCCGCCGCCCCGCTCCGTGTGACGGCGTGGCCGTGTGACGTGCGCCACCGCCCGTGGATGTCACAAAGGCGCGGCGACCGGCGTCCTGTGCGCGTGACACCATCGCGAGCGAGCAGGCAGGAGCAGCCGGTGAAGAGCGAGCACACACAGGACACGGCCACCGAGGTGTTCGTCGCCCATCGCAATCTGCTGTTCACCGTCGCCTACGAGATGCTCGGCTCGGCCGCCGACGCGGAGGACGTCCTCCAGGAGACCTGGCTGCGGTGGGCGGGCGTCGATCTCGGCGCGGTACGGGACCAGCGCGCGTACCTGGTCCGGATCACCACGCGCCAGGCGCTGAGCCGACTGCGTACGCTCGGCCGCCGCAAGGAGTCGTACGTCGGCCCCTGGCTGCCCGAGCCGCTGCTGACCGCCCCGGACGTGGCCGAGGACGTCGAGCTGGCCGAAAGCGTCTCGATGGCGATGCTGCTGGTGCTGGAGACGCTGGCGCCGACCGAGCGGGCGGTGTTCGTGCTGCGCGAGGTGTTCGACCTCGGGTACGACGAGATCGCCGAGGCGGTCGACAAGAGCCCGGCCGCGGTCCGCCAGATCGCGCACCGGGCGCGGGCGCACGTCGCGGCGCGCCGGCCGCGCGGGGCGGTGTCCCCGGCCGAGACCCGCGACGCGCTCGACGCGTTCCAGCGGGCGGCCGACACCGGCGATCTGCAGAGCCTGCTCGACATCCTCGCGCCGGACGTCGTCTTCCTGGGCGACGGCGGCGGGATCAAGCAGGCCGTCCCGCGGCCCGTCGTGGGGGCCGACAAGGTGGGCCGCCTGCTGGCCGCCGGTCTGGGCAGGATGGCCGCCGTGGGGTCGCTGCTGCCCGCGCAGGTCAACGGCCATCCGGCGCTGCTTCTCCAGCAGGACGGCGCGGTCGACACCGTCCTGGCGATGCGCATCGACGACGGCCTCATCACCGGGCTCTACGCGGTGCGCAACCCCGAGAAGCTCTCGCACATGCGGCAGGAGACGGCCCTGCGCCGCTGAACCCGGATCCGGGGCCGAGCGGCCATGGCCGGGCCGCCGACGAACGATACGTGATCGGGCAGCCCCCAAGGGCGGCGTCGGCGGATTCTTATCCGTTGCCGCCGGTTCGGCCGGGCCGCTGAGCCGCCCTCACTACGGTGAGACCGTCTGAGCCGCGTGGGGCGGCCCGACCACCCGACCCAAGACATGCCACGGCGGCCGTGGCTCACGCGACCCTGACCCCTGGGGGACGATCCAGCCGATGAGCCACCCGATCCGAGGAGGCCGACACAGCCGGCCCCGTGACCCGCGCGCGCACTGGCTGCTGCTTTCCCTGATCCTCCCCATCATGTTCGGCCTGCTGATGTTCCAGGGCTGGACCACTCACGAGGTCGACGCCGCGAAGTCGCGGCCCGCCTGCACCACCCCGGTGCCGAAGGACATCGTCGGCGGCGGCCCGGTGGTGCAGATCAACAACGGCCAGGTCAGGACGGCGCGCATGCCCGCCGGGACGGTGGCGCTCACCTACGACGGCGGGCCCGACCCGCAGTGGACGCCGCGCATCCTCGACCTGCTGCGCAAGCACAAGGCACGCGCGACGTTCTTCCTCTCCGGCGCCAAGGCGGCCGAGCATCCGGATCTGGTGCGGCGGATCAGGGCCGAGGGCCATGAGATCGGCTCGAACACCTACACCGGCGCCGACATGGGCACGGCGTCGTCCGTGCGCTCCTCGATGGAGCTGTCGCTGACCGAATCGGCGCTCGCGGGCACCGTGGGCAGTGAGCCGCGGCTGATGCGGATGCCGCTGACCACCGACGTGGAGACGCTGTGCGGCGTCGAGTGGCAGGCGGCGCGGCGCGTCGCCTCGCAGGGGTACGCGCTGGTCGCCGCCGACAAGCCGTCGCAGCGCCCGTCGCAGGGGCTGGTCCGGCAGTTGCCCCAGACGGACACCGCGTACCAGGAGACGGAAAAGCTGCTGAAGAACCCCCGGGTGCAGAGGTTCACCACCGTCACGGGCGGGCTCGGGGTGCCTCCGGTCGAGGCCAAGTCGTCCACCCTCGGCCGCTGGCAGGGCCAGGCCCTGATCTGGCTGTCGGCCGTCGGCCGCGCCTTCGTGACGATCATGACGTGGGTGCTCGGCATCGCGGGCGCGCTGGGGGTGCTGCGGCTGGTGCTGCTCGTGGTGTTCGCCCGCGCCCATGTCCGGCGGCTCACCCGTTACGGGCCCGACGACCCGCCGCCACCGGTGGTGAACGAGCCGGTGACGGTGCTGGTGCCCGCGTACAACGAGGAGGCGGGCATCGAGGGCACCATCCAGTCGCTGCTGGCCTCCACCCACCAGAAGCTCCAGGTCATCGTGATCGACGACGGGTCGACGGACCGAACCGCCGAGATCGCCGCCGCGAGCAACGACTCCCGGGTGCTGGTGATACGCCAGCCCAACTCGGGCAAGCCGACCGCGCTCAACTCCGGTCTCGCCCACGCCAAGCACGACATCGTGGTCATGGTCGACGCCGACACCATCTTCGAACCGGACGCCATCCGCCAGCTCATCCAGCCGCTCGGGCAGCCGGACGTCGGCGCGGTGAGCGGGAACACCAAGGTCGGCAACCGGCGCAGCCTGCTGGGCAGATGGCAGCACCTGGAGTACGTCTTCGGGTTCAACCTCGACCGCCGGATGTTCGAGGTGCTGGAGTGCATGCCGACCGTCCCCGGCGCCATCGGCGCCTTCCGGCGGGAGGCGCTGACGGAGGTCGGCGGGGTCAGCGAGGACACCCTCGCCGAGGACACCGACCTCACCATGGCCCTGTGGCGGGCCGGCTGGCGGGTGGTGTACGAGGAGACCGCCGTCGCCTGGACCGAGGTCCCCACCTCGCTGCGCCAGCTGTGGCGGCAGCGCTACCGCTGGGGCTACGGCACCCTCCAGGCCATGTGGAAGCACCGGCGCGCCGTCATCGCCCGGGGCTCGGACGGGCGCTTCGGCCGCCGCGGACTGACCTATCTCGCGCTGTTCCAGGTCGTGCTGCCGCTGCTCGCGCCCGTGATCGACCTGTTCGCGGTGTACGGGATCCTCTTCCAGAACCCCACGGAGTCGGCCTGGGTGTGGCTCGCGTACCTCGGCATCCAGGTGGTGTGCGCCGGATACGCGCTCCGGCTGGACGGGGAGCGGATGCGGACCCTGTGGTCGCTGCCCTTCCAGCTCTTCGCCTACCGGCAGTTGATGTATCTGGTGGTCATCCAGTCCGTGGTGGCCCTGCTGCTCGGCACCCGGCTGAAGTGGCACCGCATCCAGCGCTCCGGGACGGCCGGCCAGACGCTCGGCGACTCGGCCGCGTATCAGAGAGCGTGACGCTGAAGAGCGTGACGTCAAAGGGCGTGACGCAAAGAGCGTGACATCACACCGCGCCTCGCGTCGAGATAACCGGCGGCCGCAGCCGTACCAGTAGTCAGCAGGCACAGGCATACGGACGTTTCCATCCGAAGGGAGGCTGCCCCCATGAGTGACCGTCGGAAAGGCTGGGCAGACGCGAACCGGCAGCAGGCCGACGGGGACCCCCCGTCGCACGCCACCCCGGGCGGGCAGCGGCGAGGGACGGCGGCGTACCTCCAGCAGCAGCCGACGAGAGACCGGGGAGAGGCATCCGCCCGGGAGACGGCCAACGCCCCGACCGAGTCGTTCCCCGCCGTGCCGCCGGCTCCCGCCCCGCCTCCTCCCCCGCCGCCGACTCCGGGCGTCGCCGGGCCTCCCCCGGGCGCCGCCGGGCCGGGGCCGGGCGCCACCCAGCGGGTCCCGGGCGTGTCCCGGCCGGACCCGGGCGCCCGGTCGATCCCGGCCGTCACCCAGCCGGTCCAGACCGACGCCGGGCTGTGGCGCCCGGACATCCCCGCGCGGCGCACCCCCCACCGGGGCGAGGTGGACGAGGAGCCTCCCGTTCTGCGGCGGCGCGCCCCCAAGGAGCCGCTGAGCCGGCGCCGCCGCCTCACCCGTATCGCGCTCGTCGCGGTGTCGGCGCTGCTCGTCGCCACCGGCAGCGCCTACATCTGGGTCGACACCCGGATGAACCGCGACGTCGACCTCGACGCGGCCCCCAACCGCCCTCCGCTCGGCAAGGGCACCAACTACCTCATCGTGGGCTCCGACAGCCGCGCGGGCCTGTCCGCCTCGGCCAAGCAGAGCCTGAGCACCGGCTCGGCCGAGGGCGGCCGCACCGACTCGATGATGGTGCTGCACACCGGCGCCAACGGCACCACGATGATGAGCCTCCCGCGTGACTCCTGGGTGAGAGTGCCGACGTACGTGCGCCCCGAGACCGGCAAGCGCTACGGCGAGGAGCAGAACAAGCTCAACGCGGCCTATTCGCGGGGCGGTCCCGGTCTGCTCGTGCAGACCATCGAGCGCAACACGGGACTGCACATCAACCACTACGCGGAGATCGGCTTCGGTGGCTTCGTGGACATCGTGAACGCGGTCGGCGGCGTACGGATGTGCGTGGACCGCGACATCAAGGACCCGAAGTCCGGCCTGGACCTGAAGAAGGGCTGCCAGACCCTCGACGGCGGCAAGGCGCTCTCCTTCGTACGGCAGCGCAAGCAGGAGGCCAACGGCGACCTGGGGCGGACCGCGAACCAGCAGAAGTTCCTGGCCGCCCTCGCGAAGAAGGCCGCCACCCCGGGCGTGCTGGCCAACCCCTTCGCGGCCTTCCCGACAGTCAGCGCGGGTCTCGACACGCTCATCGTGGACAAGAAGATGAACCTGGAGACCCTGATGTCCCTGTTCAAGGCGATGAAGGGCATCACCTCGGGCGCGGGCAAGCAGCTCAACGTCCCGGTGTCCAACACCAACCTCAAGACCTCCAAGGGCAGCGCCGTGCAGTGGGACACCGCGCAGGCGAGGCGGCTCTTCGACCAGATCCGCAACGACCAGCGGGTGGACGTGCCGTCCTCCCTGCCCGGGCGCCCGGCAGCGGCGGTGCGGTAGGCCGGAGGGGCGGGAGGGGTGCCGTTTTTCCGCGGACCGCCGTCTTCCCCTCCCGGCCCGGCGACCGCTTTCATGGGACGGGACTGCCGATCGACTGCGCTCGCGGGCGCGCGAGGAGGTCCCAGGGTGTCGGTGCTCTCCGTCCGTCCACGGTCCCGTCCCTCCCGGTCTCCCCGCCTCTGGTCCCCGCGGCTGCGCCGCCGGCTGGCGGCCGACGCCGCGCTGCTGGTCGTCGCGGCGGCCTTCGTCCTCCCGCTGGCCTGGCTGGTGCTCGCCTCGGTCGACGGCGACGCGACGTTACGGGTCTCGGCGCCCGGCACCCCGACACTCGACAACTTCTCGGCGGTGTGGACGGACGAGATCACGTTCACGCCGATGCTCAACAGCCTGGTGCTGTGCGGCAGCGCCACCGCGCTGACGGTCGCGTGCGCGGCGCTCGCCGCGTATCCGCTGTCGCGGTTCCGGTCGCGGCTGGTGCGGCCGTATCTGATGACGGTGCTGTTCACGACGTGTCTGCCGATCACCGCGATCATGGTCCCGGTCTACGGGCTCTTCGTGCAGGTCGACCTGATCGACACCATGTCCGGCACCGCGCTCTTCCTCGCCGCCTCGCAACTCCCCTTCGCGATCTGGCTGATGAAGAACTTCATGGACGGCGTGCCGGTGATCCTCGAAGAGGCGGCCTGGACGGACGGCGCGTCCTGGACGCAGAGCCTCACGCGGGTCATCCTGCCGCTGATGGGCCCGGGCATCACGGTCGTGATGATCTACAGCTTCATCATGATGTGGGGCAACTTCTTCGTCCCCTTCATGCTGCTGCTCACCCCCGAACAACTCCCGGCGTCCGTCTCCATCTTCACCTTCTTCGGCAACCACGGGCAGATCGTCTACGGGCAGCTCGCCGCGTTCTCGATCCTCTACTCCACCCCGGTGGTGCTGCTGTACGTGCTCATCGCCCGGCGGCTCGGCGGCGGCTTCGCGCTCGGCGGCGCCGTCAAGGGGTGACCTGTCAAGGGGTGACGAGCGCTTCGCAGCCGTGGTCCTCGGCCGACCGGGCGGCGAAGGCGGCCAGGGCCTCGCGTTCGTAGGCGAGGTCCGGGCGGGCGCGGGCGTCGCCGTCGGCGTCGTCGGCGCGGATCAGGTACAGGGCGCGCGAAGCGCCGCCCCCGCAGTCCGCGCCGGCCCAGTACGCGCTCCGGCCGAGCCGCCCGGCGGGCTTCTCGACGGGGGTCACGCCCTCGCCGTGGTCGCGGGGGTACTGGGCGCGGGCGTCCTCCGCGTACGGCCCGTAGTAGGCGTCCAGGCGGTAGCGGGGCGAACCGTCGCGGGCGCCGAGCGCGCAGATCTCGCGCGGGGCGCGGGCCCGGGCGGTCTCGCGGGCCGTGGAGACGGCGGAGCGGGCGGCGGTGGGAACGGTCGCGCAGGTGCCGGTGGCGCCGAGCAGCGGCTCGTACTCGTCCTCGTTCACCGGCAGGTCCACGCCGCGGACCGGCTTGCCCAGCCGGGCGCCGCACTTCCAGCGGGCGTCGGCCCGCCGCGCGGTCGCGAGGGCGGTGCGGACGAAGGCGGGACGGGTGGCGGGGTCGTCCAGGGTGGCGCCGCCGAGCGCGGTCTCGACGGTGATCAGCAGGCTGCGGCCGCCCCCGGCGCAGTCGAGCAGCACGGCCGCCGTCGCCTTGCCGTCCCCGGGGTCGCCCTGGCGGGCGTTGTCGGTGGCGAAGAGGCCGGACCAGCCGTGCCCTACGGGTACGGGGAGGGTGCCGCGGGCGGGTACGGCGGGGTACAGCTCGCCGGTCCCGTACGCGGCGCGGGGGCGCGGCGCCCCGTCGATGGTGACGTCGACCCGGCCCTTGCCCTCGACGATCGCCTCGCAGCGCACCTCCAGGGAGGTGCCGCGGTCGCCGCCGAAGGCGCCCTCGGTGCTGCTGGTCACGTCCACGCCGCTGTCGCCGAGCACCGAGCGGACCTCGTCCGCCGCGAGCGCCCCGCCGCACGCCTCGTCGAGCGCCCGGTCGCCGCTGCCGGCGAACCAGACCAGCACGCCGGTGAGGAGGGCCAGCGCGAGCGCGCCCGCCGTGATGCCGCGCACCTGCCGCCGGGTGAGCAGCGACCGCGGCCCGGTCGTCAGTGCCACTCCTCCACCTCTCCGAGCACCTTCGTGTCGCGGCAGCCCGCCGCCTTCGGCCAGCCGCCCTCGGCGCCCAGGTAGCGGGCCAGCAGCGTGTGCGCGGTCCCGGCGAGCGCGGCGCGCCGCGCGGGGCCGAGCGGGACCGTCTCGCCGTCGGGTATGTGCAGCCGGGGCAGCACGGAGACGCGGTGGTAGGTGACCTTGCCGCCGCACACCGACTGGGCCCACAGGGCGAGTTGGGGATGGGTGAGGTAGGACGGGACCCGGTCCACCCGGCCCCCCGGGTCCGGTTCCGTGTCGTCCGTACCCAGGGGTTCGGCCTCCGCGAGCCCGTTCTCCTCGCCCGCGCCCCAGCCGGGCACATGGCCCTCGCGTTCGTACGAGTCGTACGCGGACCGGCCCAGGACCCCCGTCCAGCTGGCCGCCTCGACCCCGGTGATCTGCCAGTCCCGCGGCGTCTCGCCCGCGTTGTGCCGGGCGCCGGCGTCCCAGTCGCCGACGCAGGCGCTCAGGGCGGTGGAGTTCTGTGCGTCGCCGCGCGTGGCCCACGCCCCGGACCTGAGCCCGGGCACCGAGGACGGGCTGATCCAGTCGCAGCGCCGCGAGGCGGGTCCGGCCATGCCCTCGCCGCCCCGGTCCGCGGCCGGGGCCACGACCTGGGACGGCGGATCCAGCGGGGGCCCGCCGCAACGCTGCGCCCTGGTGATGGCGTTGGCGACGTGGACGGCGGTACGGAAACCGGTGAGCGCGGTTCTGCGGTCGGCCCCGGCCGCTGCCCCGGCGCTTCCGTCGGTGACCTTGGCGGTGACGTACAGGTCGGTCGTCGGGCGGACCCGGCCGTTCAGCCCGCCCCGGCAGTCGGCGACCAGCCAGGCGCCGCGCGCGCCGTACCGGCCGGTGGTGCCGGGCGCGGTGAAGGTGCCACCGGGGCCCGGGTTCACGAGCTGGCGGGTCTCCATGCCCTGGGGCACGTCCGAGACCAGCGCCTCGGCGTGGACGGCGACTTCGTTGCCGCCGCCCCAGGACAGCGAGCAGTCGAGCAGGGAGCGGCTGTCCTGACCGGGGGCGAGCATCGTGCCGTGCTGCCGCAGCTCACCGGGCCGGGCGTCCCGCACCAGCCGCTCCAGGTCACCGTACGGCAGGGCACCGTCGCACGCCTTCCGTAACTGGTCGCGGTTGGCGGCGAGATGGCCGCCGCCCTTGTTGCCGATCGCGAGGACGGCACCCGTGACCAGTGCGGTGATCAGTGCGAAGAGGATCGCGTAGCGCAGCCACGTACGGTCCGTTAACCCGCCCATCCGCCGGTAACTCCCTCACCCCCTGTTCGACTCCGTCCCCCCGGGTCAAGGCGGGGACCGTACCAGGTGGTGCTCAGAAGACGGATTCGGCCTCGTCCATGCGGTGGGCCGGAACGGTCTTCAGCGCGGTGACGGCCTCGGCGATCGGCACCATGGTGATGTCGGTGCCGCGCAGCGCCGTCATCATGCCGAAGTCGCCGCGGTGGGCGGCCTCGACGGCGTGCCAGCCGAAGCGGGTGGCCAGCACGCGGTCGTACGCGGTGGGCGTGCCGCCGCGCTGGACGTGGCCGAGGATGACCGGGCGGGCCTCCTTGCCGAGCCGCCGCTCCAGCTCGGCCGCCAGCCGGTTGCCGATGCCGGCGAACCGCTCGTGCCCGTACTGGTCGATCTCGCCCTTCTGGTAGTCCATCGCGCCCTCGGCGGGGTGCGCGCCCTCGGCGACGCAGATGACCGCGAACTTCTTGCCGCGCGCGAAGCGCTCCTCGATCATCTTGACCAGCCCGTCGACCTCGAAGGGCCGCTCCGGGAGGCAGATACCGTGGGCGCCGCCCGCCATGCCGGACTCCAGCGCGATCCAGCCCGCGTGCCGCCCCATGACCTCGACGACCATGACCCGCTGGTGCGACTCGGCGGTGGTCTTGAGGCGGTCCATGGCCTCGGTGGCGACGCCGACGGCGGTGTCGAAGCCGAAGGTGCGGTCGGTGGAGGAGATGTCGTTGTCGATGGTCTTGGGGACGCCGACGATGGGCAGCCCCGCGTCCGACAGCATCCGGGCGGCGGTCAAAGTGCCCTCGCCGCCGATCGGGATCAGCACGTCTATGCCATAGTCACGGGCGTGGTCCTTGGACGTCTCGCAGGCCTCGCGCAGCCGGGCGCGCTCCAGCCGGGAGGAGCCGAGGATCGTGCCGCCGCGGGCCAGGATGCCGCTCACATCGTCCAGGTCGAGCTTGCGGTGACGGCCGTCGAGGAGGCCCTTGAAGCCGTCCTCGAACCCGATCACCTCGTCCCCGTGACCGGCGACCGCACGGTGCACCACCGACCGGATCACAGCGTTGAGGCCGGGGCAGTCGCCGCCTGCGGTGAGAACTCCGATGCGCATCGTGCTGTGTCTCCTGCTCCCTCAGGGTAGATGTGAGCCAGTCCGATTGTTTCATGGGCGGGGTGGTGCTGTGTCCCCCATGCCGCCGAGCGTCATAACCATGGGCGCAGGTATTGTCAAGAGGACTGGGCCGTAGAAAGTGGCCAATTTGTGTCCGAAAGGATGCATGTAAGGAAAACGCCGAGGAAACGGAGAGCACGCGTGACGCGCAGCGTGTACGTGACCGGGATCGAACGGGGTGACGGCAGGCAGGTCGTCGAGCTGGGGGTCATGGAGCTGCTGACCCGCCATGTCGACCGGGTCGGCGTCTTCCGCCCCCTGGTGCACGACGACCCCGACCGCCTCTTCGATCTGCTGCGGGCCCGCTACCGGCTCAGCCAGCCGCCCGCCTCGGCACGCGGCATGAGCTACGAGGAGGCGGCCGCCCTCCAGGCCGAGGAGGGCTCCGACGAACTGGTCTCGCGGCTGGTCAACCGCTTCCACGAGGTGGCCCGCGAGTACGACTACGTCCTCGTCCTGGGCAGCGACTACGCCGACACCAGCCTCCCGGACGAGCTGGGGCTGAACGCCCGGCTCGCCAACGAGTTCGGCGCCGCGGTGATCACGGTCGTCGGCGGCCAGGACCAGAGCGTGGAAGCCGTCAACGCCGAGACCCACAACGCCTACCGCGCGTACGAGGCGCAGGGGTGCGACGTCGTCGCCATCGTCGTCAACCGGGCCGCGCCGGGCGACCGCGCCGAGATCGCCGAGCGGCTGGCCGCGCGGCTCCCGGTGCCCGGCTACGTCCTGCCCGAGGACGGGGCGCTGTCGGCGCCCACCGTCTCGCAGATCGTGCGCACCCTCGGCGCCGACGTACTCCTCGGCGACCACGCCGGACTCTCCAGGGACGTCCGGGACTTCGTCTTCGGCGGCGCGATGCTGCCCAACTTCCTGCCCGCCCTCACCGAGGGCTGCCTTGTGGTGACGCCCGGCGACCGCGCGGACCTGATCGTCGGCTCGCTCGCCGCGCACAGCGCGGGCGCCCCCGCGATCGCCGGGGTGCTGCTCACCCTGGACGAGCGGCCAGGTCCCGACATCCTGGCGCTGGCGTCCCGGCTGGCCCCCGGCACCCCGGTGGCGGCGGTCGCGGGCGGCTCCTTCCCGACCGCGGCCGAGCTGTTCGCCATCGAGGGCAAGCTGAACGCGGGCGCGCCGCGCAAGGCCGAGACCGCCCTCGGCCTCTTCGAGCGCCACGTGGACACCGCCGCGCTGACCGACCGCATCGCGGTGGCCCGCTCCGGCCGGGTCACCCCGATGATGTTCGAGCACGAGCTGATCGAGCGGTCCCGGTCCGGCCGCCGCCGGGTGGTGCTGCCCGAGGGCTCCGAGGAGCGGGTGCTGCGCGCCGCCGACGTCCTACTGCGCCGCGATGTGTGCGACCTCACACTGCTGGGCGACGAGGACGCGATCCGCAAGCGCGCCGCCGAACTGGGCATCCAGCTCGGCGAGGCGCAGATCATCGACCCGGGGACCTCGCCGCTGCGCGAGCGGTTCGCGGAGATCTACGCGAAGCTCCGCGCCCACAAGGGCGTCTCCCACGAGCTGGCGTACGACGTGGTGGCCGACGTCTCGTACTTCGGCACCCTGATGGTCCAGGAGGGCCTGGCCGACGGCATGGTCTCGGGCGCGGTGCACTCCACCGCCGCCACCATCCGGCCCGCCTTCGAGATCATCAAGACCGCGCCGGGCGCGCAGATCGTCTCGTCCGTCTTCTTCATGTGCCTGGCCGACCGGGTGCTGGTGTACGGCGACTGCGCGGTCAACCCGGACCCGGACGCCGAGCAGCTGGCCGACATCGCCATCCAGTCCGCGACCACGGCCGCCCGGTTCGGGGTGGAGCCGAGGATCGCGATGCTGTCGTACTCCACCGGCACCTCCGGCTCCGGCACGGACGTCGACAAGGTGCGCAAGGCGACCGAGCTGGTCCGCGAGCGCCGCCCGGACCTGCTGGTCGAGGGCCCGATCCAGTACGACGCCGCGGTGGACGCGGCGGTCGCGGCGACCAAGCTGCCCGACTCGCAGGTGGCGGGCAAGGCCACCGTGCTGATCTTCCCGGACCTCAACACCGGCAACAACACCTACAAGGCCGTGCAGCGCTCGGCGGGCGCCGTCGCGGTCGGCCCGGTGCTCCAGGGTCTGCGCAAGCCGGTGAACGACCTGTCCCGCGGGGCACTCGTTTCCGACATCGTGAACACCGTCAGCATCACCGCGATCCAGGCCCAGTCCCAGACTCCCCCGATCACCCCGGCGGACCCCGCCGGCCCGACCGACCCGACACAGAAGGTGCACACCGCGTGAACGGCTCCCGCGTCCTGGTCCTCAACTCCGGCTCCTCGTCCGTCAAGTACCAGCTGCTGGACATGGCGGACGGCGCCCGGCTCTCCTCCGGCCTGGTGGAACGGATCGGGGAGGGCCCCGTCGCCGATCACACGGCCGCGCTCAAGCAGGTCGCCGAGGAGCTGGCGGGGCAGGGCCTGGGCCTGGACTCGCCCGAGCTGGCGGCGATCGGCCACCGAGTGGTGCACGGCGGCACCCGGTTCACCGAGCCCACCCTGATCACCGACGAGGTGGTCGAGGAGATCGAGAAGCTGATCCCGCTGGCCCCGCTGCACAACCCGGCGAACGTCACCGGCATCAAGGTGGCCCGGGCGCTGCGCCCGGACCTGCCGCAGGTCGCGGTCTTCGACACCGCGTTCCACGCCACGATGCCGGAGTCGGCGGCCCGGTACGCGATCGACACCGAGACCGCCGACCGGTTCGGCGTGCGGCGGTACGGCTTCCACGGCACCTCGCACGCGTACGTCTCCCGGGCGACGGCGAAGCTGCTCGGCAAGGACGTCGCCGAGCTGAACACGATCGTGCTGCACCTGGGCAACGGCGCCAGCGCCTCCGCCGTGCGCGGCGGGGTGTGCGTGGACACCTCCATGGGGCTGACCCCGCTGGAGGGCCTGGTCATGGGCACCCGCGCGGGTGACATCGACCCGGCGGCGATCTTCCATCTGTCCCGGGTGGGCGGGATGTCGACGGACGAGATCGACACCCTGCTCAACAAGCGCAGCGGGCTGCTCGGGCTGTGCGGGGACAACGACATGCGCGAGATCGGCCGCCGCATGGCCGAGGGCGATCCGGCCGCGCAGCTCGCGTTCGACATCTACATCCACCGGCTGCGGAAGTACGTCGGCGCGTACACCGCGGTGCTGGGGCGGCTGGACGCCATCGCGTTCACGGCCGGCGTGGGGGAGAACTCCGCGGCGGTGCGGGAGGCCGCGCTGCGCGACCTGCCCGCGTTCGGCATCGAGGTGGACGCGGTGCGCAACGCGGTGCGCGGCTCCGCGGCGCGGCTGATCTCCACCGGGGCCAGCCGGGTCGCGGTGGCGGTGGTGCCGACGGACGAGGAGCTGGAGATCGCGAGCCAGACGTTCGATCTGGTCGACTAGCCTTCGCCTCGGCTTCGACTGGACCTGAAAATATTCCGCTCCGAAACAAACCGATAGGATCAGCCACATGCGCCGTTCCAAAATCGTCTGCACGCTGGGCCCCGCCGTCGACTCCTACGACCAGCTCAAGTCGCTGATCGAGGCCGGTATGAACGTGGCCCGCTTCAACATGAGCCACGGAAGCCACCCGGAGCACGAGGAGCGCTACCACCGCGTTCGCAAGGCGTCCGAGGAGACGGGGCACGCCGTCGGCGTCCTCGCCGATCTCCAGGGCCCCAAGATCCGACTGGAGACCTTCGCGGACGGCCCGGTGGAGCTGGTCCGCGGGGACGAGTTCATCATCACCACCGAGGACGTCGACGGCGACCGGACCATCTGCGGCACCACCTACAAGGGGCTGCCGGGCGATGTCTCCAAGGGCGACCAGATCCTGATCAACGACGGCAACGTCGAGCTGCGGGTCACCGCGGTCGAGGGCCCCCGGGTGCGGACGATCGTCATCGAGGGCGGGGTGATCTCCGACCACAAGGGGATCAACCTGCCGGGCGCGGCGGTCAACGTGCCCGCACTGTCCGAGAAGGACATCGAGGACCTGCGGTTCGCCCTGACGATGGGGTGCGACATGGTCGCGCTGTCCTTCGTCCGGGACGCGGCCGACGTCCGCGATGTGCACCGGATCATGGACGAGGTGGGCCGCCGGGTCCCGGTGATCGCCAAGGTCGAGAAGCCGCAGGCCGTGGCCAACATGGCGGATGTCGTCGCCGCGTTCGACGGCGTCATGGTGGCCCGCGGCGACCTGGCGGTGGAATACCCGCTGGAGAAGGTCCCGATGGTGCAGAAGCGGCTGATCGAGCTGTGCCGCCGTAACGCCAAGCCGGTGATCGTGGCGACCCAGATGATGGAGTCGATGATCACCAACTCCCGGCCGACCCGCGCCGAGGCGTCCGACGTCGCCAACGCGATCCTGGACGGCGCGGACGCGGTCATGCTCTCCGCCGAGTCGTCGGTCGGCTCGTACCCGATCGAGACGGTCAAGGTGATGTCCCGCATCGTCCAGGCCGCCGAGGAGGAGCTGCTGTCGCGCGGCCTCCAGCCGCTGGTGCCCGGCAAGAAGCCGCGTACCCAGGGCGGTTCGGTGGCCCGCGCGGCATGCGAGATCGCCGACTTCCTGGGCGCCACGTCGCTGGTCGCCTTCACCCAGTCCGGCGACACCGCGCGGCGGCTCTCCCGCTACCGCGCCCAGCAGCCGATCGTGGCCTTCACCACGGACCCGGAGACCCGCAACCAGCTGACGCTGAGCTGGGGCGTGGAGTCGTACGTGGTGCCGTACGTGGAGCACACCGACGCGATGGTGGACCTCGTGGACGCCGAGCTGTCGAAGCTGGGCCGCTATACCGCGGGCGACATCATGATCATGACGGCGGGCTCGCCCCCCGGCGTCCCCGGCACCACCAACATGGTCCGGGTGCACCACCTGGGCGGCGAAAACCGATAGCCGGTTTGCTTGAGTTGAGCGGCCGGGCCCCTTTCGGGCCCGGCCGCTCAGCTCATGGCCCAGATGTAGCGGTCGTCGACGGACGGCTCATCGGCGGCCTGGTCCGTCCGGTCCGCGAACGACTCCGCGATGTGCCGCGCGTCCACGGTCTTCGCGACCCCGTCCGCGATCCGCACCCTGGCCCCCGCCTCGTCCAGGATCTCCACCTCGTCATGGGTGGGCTCGCCCACCGGAACGGTCTGGACGTACGCGCCGATGCCCTGGAGGGTGAGGTAGCTCGTGGGATCGGTGACGGCGATGATCCGCGGCTTCTGCCGCACGAGCCAGCGCAGCGCGTCGGCGTCGCCCGCCCGGACGTCGTCCAGGAACAGCACCGTGCGGTCCGGGTCCTCCACCGTCTCCTGGAGGGCCGTCGTGATGTCGACGGCCCACAGCCGCACCTCGGCCAGGCTCGCCGGTACGTCGCCCTGGGCGATGCGCTGGGCCAGCCCCGCGACGATCGACGTCCGCCCGGTGCCCGGCTCCCCCACCAGCAGGGCGTTGTTACGGGACTTGCGCATCAGGATCCGCATGATGTGCTGGATCTCCCGCTCGCGCCCGACGACCACGGGCGGCGGCTCCGGGGACCGGAGCGGGGGCGGGGGCGGTAGACAGGGTTTGAGGATGCGGAGGACCTCGGCCCGCACCTCAGACTGGGCGGCGAACCTGCGCAGCAGTTGCGCCCCGGTCCCCTCACCATCGCGTATCAGCCCCAACAGCAGATGCTCGGTGCCGATGTAGTCGTGGCCAAACGTCAGGGCGTCCCTCAGCGCCATCTCCAGCGCCTTCTTGGCCCGGACCGTGAACGGAATCGGGCCTTTCGGTTTTTTCGTACCGAATCCTGCCGTCTGGAACAGCCGCTCGTGGACCGCCTCTTGTGAGACGCCGAGGTTGCGCAGTGCGGTGGCGGCAATCCCCTCCACCGCGAACAGACCGAGCAGGATGTGCTCGGTCCCCAGATGGTTGTGCTTGAGCTCCCGCGCGGCCTCCTCCCCCTCCATCAGGGCCCGGCGCGCCCGGTCGGTGAACCGCTCGAAGAACTCGCCGGTCTCGCGGACCCGCTCCCGCATGGCCTCCAGATCGATGCCGTAGGCGCCCAGGACCCGGGTGGTGATGCCGTCCTGCTCCCGCATGAGGCCGAGCACCAGGTGCTCCTCACCCATGCGGTTCATGCCGAGCGCGATGGATTCCCGCATCGCGTCCTCCAGCGCCCGCTTGGCCTCGGGAGTGAAGGGGATTTGCCCGCTCAAGGACGTCGTGCCCTTGGGAAGGGTGTCCTCCACCATGTCACGCAGTCCGTCCACGTGCACCCCGAGGCTCGCCAGGAACTCCGCGCCGGGGCTCCGCTCCTCGCGGATCAGACCAAGCAGCATATGCGCCGTGCCGATGTACTCGTGCTTGTGCTCCCGGGCCTCTTCCTGGGCCAGAACCATCGCCCGGCGCACCCGGTCGGTGAGACCCTCGAACATCCCTCACCCCGCAGCCAGGAGTACGGACAGGTCCCGCCGGGCCCGCAGCGTGTGCGGATGGTCCGGGCCCAGCACCCGCTCCCGGTCCGCGGCCAGTTCGCGCAGGAGCGCCACCGCCTCGTCGCGCTCGCCCGTGCGGGCCAGGTTGTGGGCCAGGACGTGGCGGGTGCGCAGGGTCGCGGCGTCGTCGTCGCCCAGGACGCGCCGCCGGTCGAGCAGCAGCAGCCGCAGTATCCGTATCGCCTCCGGCCGACGCCCCGACTCGCCCAGGTTGACGGCGAGGAACTGGCGGCTGCGCAGGCTGTCCGGGTGGTCCGGGCCCAGCAGCCGGGCCTGCCGGGCGTGGATCTCCCGCAGCCGGTCCGCCGACTCCCCGGGCGCACCGGCCCCGCCGCGGGTGTGTGCGAGCCACTGGCGGGTGCGCAGCGTCGCCACGTGGTCGGCGCCCAGCAGGCTCTCCTGCTCCTCCAGAAGGGCGCTGAACGCCGCCACCGCCTCCGCGTACTTCCCCGCCTCGCACAGCGCCACCGCGGCCTCGTGGCGGGCCGGGTCGTCGGGGAGCCGATGGGCGCGGTTGCGGGCGAGGGCGAGCAGAGCGGCGTTCCGGGAGCCGCGCTGGAGGGGCGCGGGCAGGCCCTCCGCGGTCATGGTGGTCTGGAGCCGCCGGTAGAGCTCGTCGATGCTGAGCAGTTCGGGCCCGCCGGCCACGCCGTCCCGCAGCAGCCGGATCAGCCGGCCGGTGAACGCCGTGTTCTTCTCGCCGTCCCGGATCAGGGAGGGCTCGTTGCCCTGGGAGGACGCCATCACGTACGTGCCCGCCACATCGACCTGCCCCATCACGGCGGCCTCCGGCCCGGCCATGGTGCCGCTCAGCGCGCGGCCGGAGAAGCAGCAGTCGAGGATGATGACCTTCGAGGTGGCGCGGCTGTCGAGGACGACGTCGCGCAGTTTGCGGTATTCCAGGGAGCCGAACTCGGGATCCTCGTATTCGCTGTCGGCCAGCGACAGATACAAGTCCTGTCTGCGGGGCGCGATCAGGCCGTGGCCGACGTAATAGACCAGCAGCAGGTCTTCCGCCGCGGCCGCCGTCGCCCGTAAGGAACGGCCCACATGCTGGATGTCGCCCTTGTCCAGCAGCACGGTGCAATGACGGTCCGAGAGGCCGCCGTACGCGGGATCGGTGAGAGTCGCGGCCAGATCCTCGACGGTGTCGCGCACCGCCGGAAGGTCCGGAAGTTTTGGGTCGGAATAGCGACTTGTGCCGATCAGGACCGCC
This sequence comes from Streptomyces sp. NPDC021212, assembly GCF_044332925.1. Lineage (NCBI taxonomy): Bacteria > Bacillati > Actinomycetota > Actinomycetes > Kitasatosporales > Streptomycetaceae > Streptomyces > Streptomyces sp. NPDC021212. The sequence continues at coordinate 581,472 of NZ_JBIRPZ010000003.1, read as the reverse complement.
CGGGAACGCTCGGAATCGGGCAACCGCATGGGCTATTCCTCTTCCGCGCGCAGCGCCTGCCGGAGAATCTCCTCGACGGATTCCTTGGTCACATGCCGGGCGTCGATCTCCAGCCGCCGCCCGTCGGGGCGGTGGACCATGATCTTGATGCCGGAGCGGCGCGGCTGGGACAGCCAGGCCCGCAGCGAGCCCGCGAGGACGGAGAGGGCTCCGCCCGCGCCCAGCGACACCACGAGCAGTTGCGCGGCCGATCCCATCTCGCCGTCGCGCGGCGGCGGCGCCTGCGGCTTCACCCGGCCGGCCAGTTCGGGCTCGCCGCGCAGCCATTCGGCAAGCTGCTCCAGGCTTTCGTCCGGCTCCGGGCCGTCGACCGAAATATGGCTCTCCACCGCTGCCCCCGTTTCCCCCCGGCGCGCGCCAAGCGGCATGGTGCGCGTCCACGCGAACACTCAAGGTAAGGATAGAGCCAGGCACGGACAAACGCGCCCGCGGGCGCCGGGCCTTCGGCCTGGTGCCCGCGGGCGGTGCCCTCCGAGGAGGGCCTTGCGGCTCCCGAACAGGTATGTGGTTTTCCGGGTTATTCCCCGGTCTTGTACACGTGCATTCCCGGGATGGTCAGTTCGCCGCCGAACTGACCGGCCTGGGTGACCGTCACATCGGTGAAGAACACCTCGGGGATGTTCACCGGCGGCGGGGTCTCCGGGCTGAAGGTGATCGGGATGATGCCCAGGAGGTTGCCCTTCAGCTCCTCGGTGTACATCGTGACCGTGCCGTTGCGGAAGGTCGAGGTGGAGCCCTCGCGCGCCGCCACGTTGGTGGTGGTCCCGGCCGGGCCCTTGACCATCTGGTGGAGATCCTTGATGTCCACGCCGTCGGCGGTGAACTTGAGGACCTTCTTCGTCTGGCCGTTGTTCGTCTTGACCTCGACGATGCCCTTGTAGTCCAGGCCGTGCAGGGAGAGCATCGTGCTCTTGAGCACCCAGGGGTCGTCGGGCAGCGCGTTGGCGGTCGGCTCGTCCTTGGCGTTCTTGTACGCGTCGGCGTCGAACTCGGGGCAGGGGTAGCCCACCTTGCCGCCGTCCGCGGCGTCGTCACCGGCGGACGGGGAGGGCTTCGGCAGGGCCTTGTCGGCCTTGTCCTTGGCGTTCTCGGCGGCCTTCTTCGCCTTGTCCGTGGTGTCCTCGACACCCTTGCCGACCTTGTCCACCGTGTCCTTGACCGGGTCATCGGCCTTCGCGTCGGTGGACGGAGTGGACGGGGAGGGGCTGGGCTTGGCGGAGGACGGGGAGGGGCTGGGTGTGGCGCTCGGCTCGGCCGAACCGCCGTCCCCGTCGCCCTTGTCCGGGTTGAGGATGTCGCCCAGCTTGTCCCCGATGCCCAGCGGGTCCAGCGGGTTCTTGGTCTCGGACTCCGACGGGCTCGGCGACGCGCTCGACTCCGAGGACTTGTCGTCCCCGGAATCCGACGTGCCGGACGGGCTGGGGGTCGGGGTCGGCTTCGACGGTGCGGCGTCCCCGTCCCCGGACGGGGCCGAGGGGGCCTTCGACTCGGAACCGGACGTGCCGTCCTGGTCCCCGGAGCCCTGGTCCTTGCCGTCCTTACCGTCGGCGTCCTTGCTGTCGGACGCGTCCTTCTTGCCCTCGGCGTCGCCCTTGTCGGCCTCGTCCGGCTGGGAGACACACGGTCCGGCCTTGTAGCGGTCCTCGGCCCGCGTGTTCGCCGACGCCAGCTGCGGGGTCAGCCCCATGCCCATGAGTACGGCCGTCGGCATGGCGGCCAGCGCTATCGCTTTTCCCGCGGGCACCTGAAGGCGAGTGAGCATCGACTTCCTCGGCGCCGCATGCCGTGGGCCGGTTCTCGCCCGGCGCGGACTTCCGTCCGCGGCCTGCTCCGCTTCACCCCGCACGGTGCCTCCCATTCGTGGCTTCCTGGTCCGGCCCGGGTCCGGCCCCGGCCGGCTCCGGCACACCGCCATCGTCGGCGTCGCCCTCGGGCGTGGTTCCCGGGCCCTCGGCCGGCTGTGCCGAAGGGGCCTCGCCCGGTGCCCAGGCGACGCCCATGCCGCCGCCGAAGAGGGCGAGCAGGAATCCGATCAGGAAGCCGCCGATGTTGGACACGGGCAGCGACACCAGGCCGAGCAGGATCGAGGCAACCCCCGCGAACACCCGCACCATGGGCTGGAACCACATGGTCAGACCCAGCATCACCAGCAGTACGCCGATGATGAGCGAGGCGGATCCGGCGGTGGTGGACAGGTTGATCGTGAACCCGCCCGCGTTGAGGCTGTTGTACGGGAAGTACATGATCGGCAGCCCGGCCAGGGTGGTGAGCAGCCCCGCCCAGAACGGGCGCTGCCAGCGCCATGCCCTGAAGGTCTTCCGCCAATGGCTGATTCGGTCACGCGCCCCCGGCGACTCGGCACTCATTGAAAACAGCTCCCTGGGGCTGGCGATCCAGTCGAATCGCACGTCGTTCTACTGCGGTACTGAACTGCGCGGCGCGTCAGCGCTGCTGGGCGATGCCGGGTGAGGGGCAGCGCCGCGGCCCCCCACCCTTCCAGCTCAGCGCCTCAGAAACACTCGCTCTTGCCCTTACTGACCTTCATCGAAAGTCCGGAGAGCTTGAACGTGCCCGCGCTGGTCGCCCAGGCGGTCTGCTTCACACCGGTCAGCGTCGCCGAGTCGGCCTGCTGCGCGAACGAGCCGGGAAGGGCCTTGTCACCCTTGTTGATCCCCGGACCCTTGTTCGCGTCGCCTGCCGCCACACCGATGTCGATGCCACGGAACGTCGCGTCGGCATCGAGCTGGTCGAGGTCGATGAAGAGGTTCTTCGCCTCGACCGTCTTGCTGCCGTTACCGGCCGACAGCTTCAGCGACACGTCGCCGAAGACCGGGACCGGGACGACCACCGACTGACACAGACCCTTGAGCTTGGCGCTCTTGAACGCGGACACCGCGACCGGGATGTTCTTCCCGCCGTGCTGGGTGTCTATCGCGCCGTACTGGGCGAAGCCCGTACCGTCGAGCCGGTCGACCGCCACCTTGAACTGCTGGCCTGACACGTTGAACGAGGCCGCCAGCGCACCCTGTGACAGGGCGACGCCGATCGCGGCCGTGGCAGCAACGCTCGGGACCATGACAACGGCGAACCGCTTCCATCTGGTCCCGCCACGAGCCAGGGACTCCATGACTTTCCTCCTTCTCGGACGTACATCTCCGGCCGGGGCCGCGGCCCCGAACTGGGATGGGAGAAGTGCTACGTCCTCGGGAAGGAGAGCGCCCACGTCTCACAGGCGCTGACTGCACCCGCCGAAACACCGGCGATCACCCCCGAGCGACAACCACTGGCCACGCTTCTCGCGCAACCTCCTGGACAGGCCCTGCCCGTTGGGCAGGGACCCCCCTGTCCAAGGCCGACGCCACTGCCGCCGGCCTGCCCGGTGGGGACCCACCCGCAGCACCGCACCGACCGGTTGCCGGGCTTCGTTGAGGATGGACCGAGCTTGGCCGATCGTGGTCCATTCACGGCCGGGGCACAAGGGGTTCGTTACTAGCGAGTAACGGACCGATAACCGATCTGCGGCAGGGAGGTCGAGCCCGGGTACGCAGGGTCGCCGCTCGACTGCCAGAAAGAGCGGGAGATTTGACGCCAAGAACGGACAAAGCCCTGGCGTTCACTTACTACCAGTAACAGCAGCCGCGTTTACCAAGTTTTGGTAAAGCGCGGCCGCTGTTCCGTTTGAGAGCCGCGAGGTCAGAACAGGACGCGCGCCAACGCGCTACGCGCCGTGACCACTCGGGGATCGTCCACGCCGATCACATCGAAGAGGCTGAGCAGATGAACCCGCGCCGCCTCCCGGTCCTCCCCCACCGTGCGCCGCACCGTGTCGACCAAGCGACCGAAGGCGTCCTCCACATGACCGCCCACCAGATCCAGATCGGCCGCCGCCATCTGCGCCGCCGGGTCCGCCGGGCTGTCGGCGGCCTCCTTGCGCACCTGCTGCGCGTCCAGACCCTGCACCCGCTCCAGCAACTGGGCCTGGGCCAGACCGAGCTTGGCCTCCGCGTTGGCCGGGTCGTCGTTCAGCACGTTCTGGTACGCGCGGACGGCACCGCCCAGGTCGCCCGCGTCCAGCGCCTCATGGGCCGCGGCCAGCGCGCTGTCGTACGGGCCCGCGGGCACCGGGGCCTCCTCCTGCTCACCCTCCGCGTCCGCCGCCTCGGCCGGCGCGCCGACGATGCCGAACTGCTGCTCCGCGGCCTGGATCAGCTGATCCAGCACCTGGCGGATCTGCGCCTCCGGCGCCGCGCCCTGGAACAGCGGCACCGGCTGACCGGCGACCACCGCGAACACCGCGGGGATCCCCTGCACGCCGAACTGCTGGAAGAGCATCTGGTTGGCATCGACGTCGATCTTCGCGAGGACGAACTTCCCCGCGTACTCCCCGGCCAGCTTCTCCAGGATCGGTCCGAGCTGCTTGCACGGCTCGCACCACTCAGCCCAGAAGTCGATGACGACCGGTACTTCGGTGGAGCGCTGCAGGACCTCCTGCTGAAACCCCGCCTCGTCGACGTCGAAGACCAGACGCGTGGGCGCGGGCGCGCCCGTGCGGGCGGCGTCGGCCCGCGCCTTCTCCGCCTTCTGCTTCGCTTCCCCGGCCGCCTTCACCGCGGCGAGGTCGACCACTCCACTCATGGACATGTTCCGTGGCTGCATGGTCCTATCCTCCCCTCTCGACGCGGTGAATGGAAAAGCGCGTCGGCCGATCCGCCGGACAGACCGGTCTTACGCTACGAGCCGTAGCGTAACCGGCCGGGACACCGGCGTCTACCTGCGAGTAGGGTCATGCGCCATGAGCCCGCTCCAGCGGCGCACAGGGCGCCCACGCAGCGTCGAGGCGGACCGTGCCATCCTCGGCGCGACGCGCGCCGCCCTGGTCGAGCTGGGCTGGGGAAAGCTCACGCTGGGCGACGTGGCGGCCCGCGCCGGAGTCGCCAAGACGACCCTCTACCGCCGCTGGGCGGGCAAGAACGAGCTGGTCGTGGACGCGGTCGCGGCGGTCTTCGACGAGCATCTGAGGTCGGCCGACTGCGGCAGCCTGCGGGCGGACATCGAGAACGTGGTGGTGCGCTTCGCCGAGCTGCTGGAGCTGCCCGAGACCAAGACGGCGCTGATGGCCGTCCTCGCCGAGGCCACCCACGACGAGGCGCTGGGGGCCCGGGTGCGGTCCGCGATCGTGGACCGGCAGAAGCGGCTGGTACTGATCGGCCGGGAGCGCGCGCAGCTGCGCGGCGAACTGCCGCGCGAGGAGGATCCGGGTGCGGCGGCCCGCAACGCGGATCTGATCTTCGACGTGATCGCGGGCTCGGTGGTGCACCGGCTGCTGGTCAGCGCGGAGCCGGTGGACACGGAGTGGGCCCAGGGCTTCGCGACGCTGCTGCTGAACGGGCTCGCCGCGGCGGCGCTCCCCGACGCGACGGGGGCGCCGCCGGGCGGCGCGCCGGAGGATGGTGAGGGTGGTCAGAACCCGGCGGGCTCGGTGTAGATCCCCCATTCCTCGCGCAGCGCGTCACAGATCTCGCCGAGCGTCGCCTCGGCGCGCACCGCCTCCAGCATCGGCTCGATCATGTTGGAGCCGTCCCGGGCGGCCGCCATCAGCGCCTTCAGCCCCTCGGCGACCTCGGCCTCGTCCCGTCCGGCCTTGCGGCCGCCCAGGATCCGTACCTGCTCGCGCTCGACCTCGTGGCTGACCCGCAGGATCTCCAGATCGCCGGTGACCGAGCCGTGGTGGCAGTTGACGCCGACGACCTTCTTGTCTCCCTTCTCCAGCGCCCGCTGGTAGGTGAAGGCGGACTCGGCGATCTCCTCGGTGAACCAGCCGTCCTCGATGCCGCGCAGGATGCCGGAGGTGATCGGCCCGATGGGGTGCTGCCCGTCGGGTACGGCCCGGCGGCCGCGCTCCTTGATCTGGTCGAAGATCTTCTCGGCGTCGGCCTCGATCCGGTCGGTGAGCGCCTCGACGTACCAGGAACCGCCCAGCGGATCGGCCACGTTGAGGATGCCGGTCTCCTCCATCAGCACCTGCTGGGTGCGCAGGGCGATCTCGGCGGCCTGCTCGCTGGGCAGCGCGAGGGTCTCGTCCAGGGCGTTGGTGTGCAGCGAGTTGGTGCCGCCGAGCACGGCGGACAGCGCCTCCACCGCGGTCCGTACGACGTTGTTGTACGGCTGCTGGGCGGTGAGCGAGACCCCGGCGGTCTGGGTGTGGAAGCGCAGCCACTGCGCCTTCTCGGACGTCGCCCCGTAGACGTCGCGCATCCAGCGCGCCCAGATGCGGCGGGCCGCCCGGAACTTGGCGATCTCCTCGAAGAAGTCGACATGGGCGTCGAAGAAGAAGGACAGGCCGGGTGCGAAGGTGTTGACGTCCAGGCCGCGGGACAGGCCCAGCTCGACGTAGCCGAAGCCGTCGGCGAGGGTGTACGCCAGCTCCTGCGCGGCCGTCGACCCCGCCTCGCGGATGTGGTAGCCGGAGACCGAGAGCGGCTTGTACGCGGGGATGGAGCGCGCGCAGTGCTCCATCAGGTCGCCGATCAGCCGCAGATGGGGCTCGGGCGGGAAGAGCCACTCCTTCTGCGCGATGTACTCCTTGAAGATGTCGGTCTGCAGCGTGCCGTTGAGCACCGCGGGGTCCACGCCCTGGCGCTCGGCGGCGACCAGGTACATGCAGAAGACCGGGACGGCCGGGCCGCTGATCGTCATCGAGGTGGTGACGTCACCCAGCGGGATGTCCTTGAACAGGACCTCCATGTCGGCCGCGGAGTCGATGGCGACGCCGCAGTGGCCGACCTCGCCGAGCGAGCGCGGATCGTCGGAGTCGCGGCCCATGAGCGTCGGCATGTCGAAGGCGACCGACAGCCCGCCGCCGCCCGCCTTGAGGATCATCTTGTAGCGCTCGTTGGTCTGCTCGGCGTTGCCGAAGCCCGCGAACTGGCGGATGGTCCAGGCGCGGCCGCGGTAGCCGGTGGCGTAGAGGCCGCGGGTGTACGGGAACTCCCCGGGCCAGCCGATGCGCTCGAATCCCTCGACCGTGTCACCCGGCGCCGGGCCGTAGACCGGCGCGACGGGATCCCCGGACAGGGTGCTGAAGTCCGCGTCACGCTTGTGCGACGCGTCGTACCGGGCCTGCCAGCGACGGCGGCCTGCCTCAATGCCTTCGGCGTCCATGCTTCAAATTTACTAGGACGTCCTACTAACTGTCGACGGCTGACCGCGCCGATCGGGCCGACCGGGTGTCCGGCCGACCCGTTCCCGCAGGTCGGAGCGGGAGAGGACAGAGAAGCGAGAGGAGGTCTCAGGCGTCCGCGGTCTGCGGTTCGGCGCCGCTGACGAGCGGCTCCAGCTCGCGGGAGACCTTGCGCTCGACGAAGAAGGCCGCGGTCGGAATCGTGCCCGCGAGCAGCACCCAGGCCAGCTTGCCGAACGGCCACTTCGCCTTGGAGCCCATGTCGAAGGCGAAGACCAGGTAGAGGACGTACAGCCAGCCGTGCGCGATGCCGACGACGCTGGTGAACCCGGCCGCGCCGCTCACGTCCAGCAGATACTTGGCGATCACGCCGAGCGTCAACAGGATCAGCAGCACACCGGTGACGTAGGCCATCGTCCGATAGCGGGTCAGGACGGATCGTTTCATGCGGTTGAGCGTAACCGCCCGTTCCGGGGCGATCTCCGCCGCCCCCGGCCGGTTACGCGCCCTCTTCCCCGGTGTCCTCGAAGTCCTCCGCGGCGATCCGCAGCGGGCGCAGCATCCGGAAGATCTCCCCGCACTCGTCGGCGTCGTACACCCCGAGCCCGAAGTCCATCGCCATCAGGTCGCGGGTGGCCGACTCGACCACCTCGCGGCCCCGGTCGGTGATGGTGGCGAGGGTGCCGCGGCCGTCGGCCGGATTGGGGCGCTTGGCGACCAGACCCGACGTGACCAGGCGATCCACCGTGTTGGTGACCGAGGTCGGGTGCACCATCAGCCGCTCGCCGATCTTGGACATGGGCAGCTCACCGGACTTGGAGAAGGTGAGCAGCACCAGCGCCTCGTAGCGCGCGAAGGTCAGTCCGTACGGCTTGACCACCGCGTCGACCTGGCCGAGCAGGATCTGGTGGGCCCGCATGATCGAGGTGATGGCGGCCATCGACGGCACGGACCCCCATCGCTGCTTCCAGCGCTCGTCGGCGCGGGCGATGGGGTCGAACGGAAGGCTGAGCGGCTTCGGCACGGTACCGACCCTACCGGCCGGTCATATCGCGGTCAGCCCGTCTCACCCCTCGAACCCGGCCGGACCCGGCCCCGGCGCACCCCCGCGGACCGTACGCCGCACCTCCAGCGCCACCAGGAGTGAGCACGCGGCGCCGACGCCGCCCGCCAGTGCCGCCACGGCATGCACCGGCACGAACTCCGCGACCGCCCCCGACACCGCCATCCCCAGGCCCTGCGCGGTCATCAGCCCGGCCGTCAGCACGGTCATCGCCCGGCCCCGCAGCTCCTCCGGCACCGCCGCCAGGAACCACTGGTCGAGGCCGAGGCTGTACGCGACCCCGAAACCGGTCACCACCTGGAGAGCCAACGCCCATCCGAACGAGGGATCCCACGTGTACCCGACGGCGGGCAGCGCCGCCAGCACGCCCACCGGCAGCGTCAGCCGGGCCCGTCCGCGCGGCCCCAGCAGGGAGCCCGCCAGGACCTCGCTCACGACCGCGCCGACCGGCATCCCGCACATCAGCAGCCCCAGCCCGACCGAGTCGAGGCCCTGGGCGTCCGCGTACGGCGTCAGCAGCGCCTCCGGCATCACCACGAACATCGACGGCACCCAGGACAGCAGCAGCAGCGCCCGGACGCGGCGGTCGGCGAACAGCCGCCGGACGCCGCGCAGCGAGTCCCCGAGCAGCGCCCCGCCCGCTCCGGGCGCCACGCGGCGCGCGGGGCGGGGCTGGGTGCCGAAGCGGAGCAGCAGCGCCGAGCAGCACAGCGCCGCGGCCATGATCACCAGGACGACGCGTGGCGACACGGCGGTCAGCAGCAGCCCGCCCGCCGCGAACCCGGCCAGCTGGGCGCTCTGCGCGGTGATCCGGATGACCGAGCGGCCCAGCACGAACAGATCACCCTCGCCGACGATGTCGTTGAGCGTGGCCGCCCGGGTACCGCTGAACACCGGCGAGATCGCCGCGGGCACGCAGCGCAGCGCGAGCAGCACGGCCACCGGCATCCCGGGGACCGCCATGGCGGTCACACAGCCCGCGTGCACCAGATCGCACACGACGAGCACCCGGCGGGGCGGGTAGCGGTCGGCGACGGAGGACAGCAGGGTGCCGCCGATCACGTACGGCAGCAGCGCGGTCGCGAAGGTGAGGGCGCTGAGGAGGGGCGACCCGGTGAGCCGGTAGACGAGGACGGAGAGCGCGATCCCGCCCGCCATCTCGCAGGGCATCGAGATCAGGTGCGCGGCGAAGACCGTGCGGAACTCGGGGAAGGCGAAGACGGCACCGTAGCCGGTACGTAACGCGGCCGGGTCCGTCGCCTCGGACCCGGCCCCTGAAGTCGTCGTCATCCCCTCAGCCTGCCCGCGCGGGCGGCCCGGCTCCAGAGGGCGCTACGCGGGCGCTACTCCGAGAGGTGGCGCTCCACCGTGTCCACCTTCGATGTGAGGCCGTCCGTCACGCCCGGGCGGATGTCGGCCTTCAGGACGACGGAGACCCGCGGGGCACGCGCCTCCACCGCCGCCACGGCGCGCTTGACCACGGCCATGACCTCGTCCCACTCCCCCTCGACCGAGGTGAACATCGCGTCCGTACGGTTCGGCAGGCCCGACTCCCGCACCACTCGCACCGCGTCCGCGACGTACTCCCCCACGTCCTCGCCGACGCCCAGCGGGGTCACCGAAAACGCGACGATCATGTGTTGACCACGCCCTCGCGGCGGGCCCGGGCCGCGATCACACCGGACTCGCTCTCGCGCTTGAGCATGCGCTCGGCGAAGAAGCCGCCGGTGGGCAGGACGGAGAGGACGAAGTAGAGCGCGGCGGTCTTCCAGCCCCACTTGGTCTTGTTCCAGGCGTCCGCCCAGAAGACCACGTAGAGGATGAAGAGGACGCCGTGCACCATGCCCATCACCGGCACCGCGTTGAAGTCCGTCGTGCGCTTGAGCACCGAGCAGACGAGCAGCAGGAGGAAGGACACGGCCTCGGGCGCGGAGACCAGGCGGAGCCGGCGCAGCGCGGTGGCGGTCTTGAAGTCCACGAGAGCACCTTCACATGAGATCGGAACGAGCGCTTGTGAAGCCATGCACAAGCGCTCCTATTGTCGCAGCCCCACCCGCGATCGTTTCTCCAGGGTGGCGGGACCGATACCGTCGGCTCCGTGGCTCACTTTCGGCTCCAGGGATCCAGGGTGCTCGCCGTCGACTTGACCGGCGACTCCGTGAAGGCGAAGAACGGCGCGATGGTCGCGTACGAGGGGGACATGACCTTCAAGAAGAGGACGGGCGGCGGCGAGGGCTTGCGCGGGATGGTGACCCGGCGGCTCACCGGCGAGCAGATGGAGGTCATGGAGGTGAAGGGGCACGGCACGTGCTACTTCGCCGACCGGGCGAGCGAGATCAACCTGGTGTCGCTGCACGGCGAGAAGCTGTACGTGGAGGCCGGGAACCTGCTGTGCACCGACGCGGCCCTGCGCACCGGCACCTCCTTCACCGGGCTGCGCGGCTCCGCGCAGGGCAACGGGCTGTTCACCACGACCGTGGAGGGCACCGGCCAGGCGGCGATCGTCTCGGACGGCACGGCGATCGTGCTGCGCGTCACCCCGCAGATGCCGCTCCAGGTCGACCCGGGCGCATACGTGGCCCACACCGGCGGCCTCCGGCAGCACTTCCAGTCGGGCGTGAACTTCCGCGCGCTGATAGGCGAGAGCGGGGGCGAGTCCTTCCAGATCCGCTTCGAGGGCGAGGGGCTGGTGTACGTGCAGCCCAGCGAGCGCAACACGATCGGGGGCGAGATCTGATGCCGTTCACCAATCTCACCTCCCGCATGGTGGAGGCCCAGGTGACGCCCGGCCGGACGCTGTTCAGCCAGCGCGGCGCGATGCTGGCGTACCGCGGCCAGGTGCGGTTCACGCCGAGCATCACCGGCGGCCGGCACGGGGTGATGGGCATGATCGGGCGGCGGGTCGCCAACGAGGCGACGCCGCTGATGACCATAGAGGGCCAGGGCACGGTGATGTTCGGGCACGGCGGCCACCATGTGCAGGTCATCGACCTGGTCGGCGACACGCTGTACGTGGAGTCGGACCGGCTGCTGGCGTTCGACGGCTCGCTGCGCCAGGGCACGATGTTCCTGGGGTCGCAGGGCGGGGTGATGGGCCTGGTGCGCGGCCAGGTGACCGGCCAGGGGCTGTTCACCACGACGCTGGAGGGCCAGGGTTCGGCCGCGGTGATGGCGCACGGCGGGGTGATCGAGCTGCCGATCCAGCCGGGGCGTCCGGTTCACGTCGATCCGCAGGCATATGTAGCCCACCGGGGTGATGTTCGCAATAAGCTCTCGACGGCCCTCGGCTGGCGCGACATGGTGGGCCGCGGCTCGGGGGAGGCCTTCCAACTGGAGCTGTCCGGCACCGGCACGGTCTATGTCCAGGCATCGGAGGAGAAGCTGTGAACGGCCCCGTCATCCACGACGCGTACACGCTGCCGGCCGACGACAACGTCAATCCGTACGCCTTCAGCGTGGAGCTGGACGGGCAGTGGTTCCTCCAGAAGGGGAAGATGGTCGCCTACTACGGGCAGATCGACTTCCAGGGCATCGGGCTCGGCCGGCTCGACCGGCTCGTCGCGGGGAGCTTCCACTCACCCCTGCACGCCGCCGAGTGGGTGGTGGCCGAGGGCAAGGGCAAGATGGTGCTCGCGGACCGCGCCTTCGACGTCAACTCCTATGACCTGGACGACGGGAACCTCACCATCCGGTCGGGCAATCTGCTCGCCTACCAGCCGTCGCTGGCGCTGAAGCAGTCGATCGTGCCGGGCTTTCTGACGCTCATCGGGACGGGGAAGTTCGTGGCGGCGTCCAACGGGCCCGTGGTCTTCATGGAGCCGCCGATACGGGTCGATCCGCAGGCGCTGGTCGGCTGGGCGGACTGCCCCACGCCCAACCACCACTACGACCACGAGTACCTGCGCGGGATCATGGGCGGCATCCGGGCGCACACCGGGATCGGGGGCACGTCGGGCGAGGAGCACCAGTTCGAGTTCGTCGGCGCCGGGACCGTGCTGCTCCAGTCCACGGAGGAGCTGATGGCGGAGATAGCCGTCGGCGAGACAGGGGGTACCCGTTCGTGAGCGCGGAGACGCGGAGTGTAACGTCGAACAGGTGACCTCTAGCCCGATACATCCATTGGTTCGGAATTCAACTTCTATAGGTAGAATACATCCCATGGAGACCGAGAACGGCACGCGCTGGCTCAGCGACGAGGAACAACGCGCCTGGCGCACCCACCTGGATGTCAGCAGGCTGCTGACCTACCAGCTCGAACGGGACCTCCAGCCGTTCGGCCTGACCATGAACGACTACGAGATCCTGGTCAACCTCTCGGAGTCGGAAGAGCACCGGATGCGGATGAGCGACCTCGCGTCCGCGACGCTACAGTCCAAGAGCCGTCTCTCCCATCAGATCACCCGGATGGAGAACGCCGGGCTGGTCCGCCGCGAGAACTGCGAATCCGACCGGCGCGGGCTGTACGCCGTCCTCACCGAACAGGGCTGGGACACCATGCGCAAGGTCGCGCCCCACCACGTCGCATCGGTTCGCAAGCACTTCATCGACCTGCTCGCCCCTGCCGACCTGGAGGCGCTGTACGGGTCGCTGGTGCCCGTCGCCGACCATCTGCGCGCCCAGCGCGGCCGGGTCTAGGGCACCTCAGCCCGGCAGCGGCAGCCGCACCTCGAACAGGGCGCCGCCGCCCGGCGCCTCACCCACGGTCAGCGTGCCGCCGTGCCGCAGCACCACGTCCCGCGCGATGGCGAGGCCGAGCCCGGCCCCGCCATCGTCGCGGCTGCGGGCGTCGTCGAGCCGCACGAACCGCTCGAAGATCCGCTCCCGTTCGGCCTCCGGCACCCCGGCGCCGTCGTCGGCGACCGCGACCACGCCCTCGGCGCCGTCCGTACGTACCGACACCCGCACCTCGCCGCGCGCATGCCGCTGCGCGTTGTCGACCAGGTTGCCCAGCACCTGGGTGAGCTGCCCGCGCGAGCCCGTGGCGGCCACCTCCGTCAGGTCGGTGCGCACCGGCACCCGGTCCCCGGTCCGCTGCTCCACCGTCTCCCGCACCAGCGCGTCCAGCCGCACCCCGCTGTCGGCGCGGGGGCGCTCCCCCGCGTCCAGCCGGGCCAGCAACAGCAGATCGGCCGCCAGCCGCTGGAGCCGCACCACGTCCTCGACCGCGCCCGGCAGGTCCAGCAGTTCGGGGTGGGCCACGCCCACCTCCAGCTGGGTACGGAGCGAGGCCACCGGGGAGCGCAGCTCGTGCGAGGCGTCGGCGACGAACGCCCGCTGCTGCTCCACCGCCGCCTCCAGCGCGGTCAGCGTCTCGTTCGTCGTCCGGGCCAGCCGCGCCACCTCGTCGTGCGAGTCCGGCTCGGGCACCCGCCGGGACAGATCCGTGCTCGCCGTGATCGCGGACATCTCCCGCCGGATGCCCTCCACCGGGCGCAGCGCGCGCCGCGTCACCAGCCAGGTCACGGCGGCCACGACGAACAGCAGCAGCGGCAGCCCGATCAGCATCGCCTGCCGTACCGTGCCGACCGCGTCCCGCTCGGTGGCCAGCGGGGCGCCCGCGTAGACGGTGACGTCCTCGCCGCCCGGGTCGGTGGCCTCCACGGCCGCCCAGCGGTAGTCGGCGGTCGTGCCGTCGATCCGGGCCGAGCCGCTGACGTACCGCACGTCGCCGTCGACCTCGCCCTCGTTCCCGCCCTTCTCGCGCCCGGCGTCCGGGGCGACGGACACCGGGCGCACGGACGGGCTCGCCGTTCCCGTCACGGCCTGAAGGTCCTCGCTGACGGCCCGCACCCGGCGCTCGTCGTCCACCACCTGCACCGGGGTGTCGTCGTCGAGGTCCAGCTCCCGGTAGCCGGTCCCGGCGGCTATCTTCGAGGCCACCTCGCGCGCCTCCACCTGGGCGTGCAGCCCGGCCTGGTCCACCAGGTTGCCCTGGAGCACCCGCAGCACCGCGAGCCCCGCGGCCACCAGCGCGACGGCCACCACCACGGTCGCGCCCAGCGCGGCCCGGGCCCGTACCGAACCGAACGCCCTACGCACGGAGCCGGTACCCCGCTCCCCGCACGGTCTCGATGAACCCGGGCCCCAGCTTGCGGCGCAGCGCGCTCACGTACACCTCGACGATGTTGGGGTCACCGTCGTACGCGAAGTCCCAGACGTGCTCCAGGATGTCCGCCTTGGAGACGACGTCGCCGCCGTTCCTCGCCAGATGCTCCAGCACCGAGAACTCCTTGGCGGTCAGGGTCACCTCGTCCCCGTCCCGCTCCACCCGGCGCGCGCCCCGGTCCACCGCGAGCGCCCCCACCCGCACCACGAGCGAGGCCCCGGCGCCGCGCCGCCGCAGCAGCGCCCGCACCCGGGCGACCAGCACGACGTACGAGAACGGCTTGGTCAGATAGTCGTCGGCGCCGGTGTCGAGGCCCTCCGCCTCGTCGTACTCGCCGTCCTTCGCCGTGAGCATCAGGATCGGCACTTCGCTCCCGGCCGCCCGCAGGGTGGCGCAGACGCGGTAGCCGTTCAGCCCCGGCAGCATGATGTCGAGGACGATCAGGTCGTACGTGCCCTCCTGGGCCCGGTGCAGCCCTTCCCGCCCGTCGTGCACCACGTCGACCGCGAACCCCTCGGCCCGCAGACCCTTGGCGAGCGACAGGGCGAGCCGCCGCTCGTCCTCCACAATCAGCAAACGCATGGGGTCAGCGTCGCAGAGCCCACCTGAAGGATCCTTCAGGTGGGCTCCGGGACGCCGACTCCGCTACGGGCCTTCGGTGACGCCCGCCACCAGCTCGTCCGCCGCCGCGTACGGGTCCAGCTCGCCCGCCACGACCCGCTCCGCCAGCACGCCCAGCCGGCGGTCGCCGTGCAGATCGCCGATGCGGGCCCGCAGCGCGGTCACCGCTATCGTCTCGACCTCGCCCGCCGCCCGCCGCATCCGGCGCTCGGCCAGCACGCCGTGCTCCTCCATCCACGCCCGGTGCTTCTCCAGGGCCTGCACGACCTCGTCGATGCCCTCGCCGCGTGCCGCCACGGTCTTCACGATCGGCGGCCGCCAGTCCCCCGGCGAGCGGGCCTCGCCCAGGCCCAGCATGTGGTTCAGCTCGCGGACGGTGGCGTCGGCGCCCTCCCGGTCCGCCTTGTTGACCACGTACACATCGCCGATCTCCAGGATCCCGGCCTTGGCCGCCTGGATGCCGTCGCCCATGCCCGGGGCGAGGAGCACCATGGTCGTGTCGGCCTGGGCGGCGATCTCCACCTCGGACTGGCCGACGCCGACCGTCTCCACGATCACCACCTCGCATCCGGCCGCGTCCAGCACCCGGATGGCCTGCGGGGCGGCCCAGGCGAGCCCGCCCAGATGCCCGCGGGTGGCCATGGAGCGGATGTAGACGCCGGGGTCCGAGGCGTGCTCGGACATCCGGATCCGGTCGCCGAGGAGCGCGCCGCCCGAGAAGGGCGAGGAGGGGTCGACGGCGAGCACCCCGACCCGCTTCCCCGCCCTCCGGTACGCCGAGACGAGCGCGGAGGTCGACGTGGACTTGCCGACGCCCGGCGAGCCGGTCACGCCGACCACGTACGCGCCTTGCGCCAGCGGCGCCAGCGCGGCCATCACCTCGCGCAGCCGCGGGGAGTCGCCCTCGATGAGCGAGATGAGCCGGGCGACCGCGCGCGGCCGCCCCTGCCGGGCCTGCTCCACCAGCGTGGGCACATCAGGGTCAGCCATGGGTGCCGCGCTCCTCATCACTCGTACGGACGGACTGCACGGGCCGGTTATGCCCCCGGGACGCGGACGATCAGCGCGTCGCCCTGCCCGCCCCCGCCGCACAGCGCCGCCGCCCCGACGCCGCCACCGCGCCGCCCCAGCTCCAGTGCCAGGTGCAGCACGATGCGGGCGCCGGACATGCCGATGGGGTGGCCGAGGGCGATCGCACCACCGTTCACATTCACCTTTTCGGCGGAAAGGCCGAGGTCCTTCATTGACTGCACGGCGACCGCGGCGAACGCCTCGTTGATCTCGATCAGGTCAAGATCGTCGACCGTCAGCCCCTCCTTGCCCAGCGCGTGCGCGATCGCGTTGGACGGCTGGGACTGCAGCGAGTTGTCGGGACCGGCCACATTCCCGTGGGCGCCGATCTCGGCGATCCACTCCAGGCCCAGCTCCTCGGCCTTGGCCCGGCTCATGACGACGACGGCGGCCGCGCCGTCCGAGATCTGCGAGGACGACCCGGCGGTGATCGTCCCGTCGCCCGCGAAGGCCGGGCGCAGCTTGGCCAGGGACTCCACGGTGGTCTCGCCGCGGATGCCCTCGTCCTTGGCGAAGACGACCGGGTCGCCCTTGCGCTGCGGGATCTCGACCGGGGTGATCTCGGCGTCGAACAGGCCGTTCTTCTGGGCGGCGGCGGCGCGCTGGTGGGAGCGGGCGGCGATCTCGTCCTGCTCGCGGCGGCCGATACCGAGCCGGGTGTTGTGCGCCTCGGTGGACTCGCCCATGGCGACGTTCTCGAAGGCGTCGGTCAGGCCGTCGTGGGCCATGGCGTCGAGCATCTGGATCGCGCCGTACTTGTGGCCGTCGCGGGAGCCGGGGAGCAGATGGGGCGCGTTGGTCATGGACTCCTGGCCGCCGGCGACCACGATGTCGAACTCGCCGGCCCGGATGAGCTGGTCGGCCAGCGCGATCGCGTCCAGTCCGGACAGGCACACCTTGTTGACCGTGAGGGCGGGGACGCTCATCGGGATACCGGCCTTGACGGCCGCCTGACGTGCGGGGATCTGCCCGGCGCCGGCCTGGAGCACCTGCCCCATGATCACGTACTGCACCTGGTCACCGGTGACCCCGGCCCGCTCCAGGGCGGCCTTGATCGCGAAGCCGCCCAGGTCGGCGCCGGAGAACGAGCGCAGGCTGCCGAGGAGGCGGCCCATGGGGGTACGGGCTCCCGCCACAATCACTGAGGTCGTACGAGTCATGGTGCGTTCCTCCACGGGGAGAAGGAAGTTAACGAGGGTTATCGTCAATGTACTGACGAGTACCCGCCCGGTCACCGCCCCATCGGTGTGATCGCGCGCACGTTGCGTAACCGGCCGTGTAGCGGTGCACTAAGCCCATGCTGACGAGAATCGACCACATCGGGATCGCCTGCTTCGACCTGGACAAGACCGTCGAGTTCTACCGTGCCACGTACGGCTTCGAGGTGTTCCACACCGAGGTCAACGAGGAGCAGGGGGTCCGCGAGGCCATGCTCAAGATCAACGAGACCTCGGACGGCGGGGCCTCGTACCTCCAGCTGCTGGAGCCGACCCGGGAGGACTCCGCGGTCGGCAAGTGGCTGGCGAAGAACGGTGAGGGCGTCCATCACATCGCGTTCGGCACCGCGGACGTCGACACCGACTCCGAGGCCATCCGCGACAAGGGGGTCCGGGTGCTGTACGAACAGCCCCGACGTGGGTCGATGGACTCGCGCATCACCTTCCTCCACCCCAAGGACTGCCACGGGGTACTGACCGAACTCGTGACCGCGGCAACCCCCGGTGAAGCGGACCACTGAAGCGGACCACTGACCTACCCCTTCCCCGGCCGGTAGAGTGCAGGCTCGGCCGGGGTTCGGGAGTCGAAAGGGTTCGGGGTCCGGCCCGGGCTGAGCCGATGATCTGACACCATTTCTTCGGAAGGGCCAGCTCCGGTCCGCCCGGCACGCATCACGCCGGGTCGGGGCCGCGAGGGACCGCAAGGGACTACCAGGAACCGCGCGGTACGGAGCCGGCCGCCAACGCGACCAGGGGACGGATGGGACCGCGCAGTGCGGGGCTACGACCGCTACGAGCCTGACGATCACCTCTCGAAGTTCGAGGCCGAGATGGAGCGGCTGAAGAACGAGCGGGAGAAGGCCGTCCAGCACGCCGACGACCTCGGCTATCAGGTCGAGGTTCTGCGCGCCAAGCTGCACGAGGTGCGGCGCGCGCTGGCGAGCCGTCCTGCCTACGACAGCGGCAACCTCGGCTACCAGGCAGAGCAGTTGCTGCGGGACGCCCAGCTCCAGGCGGAGCAGGTGCGCGCCGACGCCGAGCGCGAGCTGCGGCAGACCCGTGCCCAGACCCAGCGGCTGCTCCAGGAGCAGTCCGAGCAGCAGGCCCGACTCGAAGCCGAGCTGCACGCCGAGGCGGTGGCCCGCCGTCAGCGCCTCGACCAGGAGCTGGCCGAGCGCCGCGCCACCGTCGAGTCGCACGTCAACGAGAACGTCGCCTGGGCCGAGCAGCTGCGCAACCGTGCCGAGGCGCAGGCCCGCCGGCTGCTGGACGAGTCCCGGGCCGAGGCCGAACAGGCGCTGAGCGCCGCCCGCGCCGAGGCGCAGCGCCTCGCCGACCAGGCCAGGGACCGGCTGGGCTCGGAGACCGAGACGGCCCGCGCCGAGGCCGAGGCGATCCTGCGCCGGGCCCGCACCGATGCCGAGCGGCTGCTGAACAAGGCGGCGTCGCAGGCCCAGGAGGCCACCGAGCGCGCCGAACAGCTGCGCACCTCCACCACCCAGGAGTCGGACCAGGCCCGCCGGCACGCCGTCGAGCAGACCCGCGCCGCGGAAGCGCGGATGCTGGAGGCCGAGACGCGGCTCCGCGAGGCGCGCGCCGAGGCCGAGAAGGTGCTCGGCGAGGCGAAGGACGCGGCGGCCAAGCGGGTTTCGGCCACGGATTCGGAAAACGAGCAGCGCGCCCGCACCGCCAAGGCGGAGGTCGCCCGGCTGGTCGGCGAGGCCACCAAGGAAGCCGAGGTCATCCGCGCCGAGGCCGAACAGCTGCGGGACGACGCCCGCGCCGAGGCCGAGCGGCTGCTCGCCGAGGCCGGTGACGACGCCCGGGCCAGGGTCGCCGAGGACTCGGCGGCGCAGCTGGCCAAGGCGGCGCGCAGCGCCGAGGAGGTGCTGTCCCGCGCCTCGGAGCAGGCGCAGGCCACCACCAAGGCGGCGGCCGAGGAAGCGGAGCGGATCCGGCGCGAGGCCGAGGCGGAGGCCGACCGGCTGCGCTCGGAGGCGCACGACAGCGCCAACCAGCTCAAGGGCGCGGCGAAGGACGACACCAAGGAGTACCGCGCCAAGGCCGCCGAGCTGCAGGAGGAGGCCCGCCGGCTGCGCGGCGAGGCCGAGCAGCAGCGGTCGGACGCGGTCGCCGAGGGCGAGCGGATCCGGGCCGAGGCGCGCCGCGAGGCGGTCGAGCAGATCGAGGAGGCGGCCAGCACCGCCGAGGACCTGCTCACGAAGGCCAAGCAGGACGCGGAGGAGACGCGTTCGGGCGCGACCACCGAGAGCGAGCGGGTCCGCACCGAGGCGATCGAGCGGGCGAACGCGCTGCGCCGGCAGGCCGACGAGTTGCTGAAGCGGGCCCGCGGCGAGGCCGACGAGCTGGTGACCTCGGCCGAGGAGCAGGCCGCGCGGGTCAAGGAGGAGGCGACCCGGGCCGCCGAGGAGCTGCGCGAGCAGGCCGAGCAGGCCGCCGAGGCGCGGCGCAGCGAGGCCGAGGCCGAGCTGACCCGGCGGCACGAGGAGGCGGAGGCGCGGTTCAGCTCCGCCGAGCAGGAGCTGAACGACGCGCGGGCCGAGGCCGAGCGGCTGCGCCGGGAGACCACCGAGGACATCGAGCGGCAGCGCGCGGAGTCCTCGGAGCGGCTGGAGGCCCTGCGTCAGCAGGCCGAGGAGGAGGCCGACCGGCTGCGCGACGAGGCCGCCGCGGACGCGTCCAACGCGCGCGCCGAGGGCGAGTCGGTGGCGGTGCGGCTGCGGAGCGAGGCCGCCGCGGAGGCCGAGCGGCTGCGGAACGAGGCGCAGGAGACCGCGGACCGGGTGCGGGCGGAGGCGGCGAGCGCCGCCGAGCGGCTCGGCGCCGAGGCCGCCGAGGCCCTGGCGGCCTCCCAGGAGGAGGCGGCGCGCCGCCGCCGCGAGGCCGAGGAGCTGCTGGGCGACGCCCGCGAGGAGGCGCAGCGGGAGCGTACGGCGGCGCGCGAGCAGGGCGAGGAGCTGCTGGCGGCGGCCCGGACCCGGGTGACCGAGGCGCAGGCCGAGGCGCAGCGGCTGGCCGAGGAGGCCGAACGGCACGCGGCGGACCTGGTGTCGGCCGCCGAGCAGCACGCGCAGGCCGTACGGGATGCGGTCGCGGGGCTGCACGAGCAGGCCGAGGCGGAGATCACCGGGCTGCGGCAGGCCGCCGAGCACGCGGCGGAGCGCACCCGGCACGACGCGCAGGAGGAGGCCGACCGGGTCCGCGCGGACGCCTACGCGGAGCGGGAGCGCGCCTCGATGGACGCCTCGCGCGTGCGGCGCGCGGCGCACGAGGAGGCGGAGGCCGCCAAGGCGCTCGCGGAGCGTACGGTCGCGGAGGCGATCGCCGAGGCGGAGCAGCTGGACGCGCGCTCCCGCGACGAGGCCAACCGGCGCCGCTCGGAGGCCGCGGAGCAGGCGGACCGGCTGCTCGGCGAGGCGAACCACGAGGCCGAGCGGCTGCGCGTCGAGGCCAACGAGACGCTGGACGAGGCGCGCAGGAACGCCAACAAGACCCGCGCGGAGGCCGCCGAGCAGGCCGACACGCTGGTCAGCGGCGCCACGGAGGAGGCCCAGCGGATCGTCGCCGAGGCCACCGCCCGGTCGCAGGCGCTGCGTACGGAGGCGGCGGAAGCGCGGGCGACCGCGGAGCAGGACGCGGCGCGTACCCGGGCCCAGGCCCGCACCGACGCCAACAACATCCGCTCGGAGGCGGCGGCCCAGGCCGACCGGCTGGTCACCGAGTCGTCGAACGAGGCGGACCGGCTGGTCAGGGAGGCCACCAACGAGGCGGAGCGGCTGCGCACCGAGGCCGCGGAGACGGTCAGCTCGGCGCAGCAGCACGCGGCGCACACCCGCGCCGACTCCGAGCGGATCGCGGCCGAGGCGGCGGCCGAGGCGGAGCGCATCCGCACCGAGGCGCAGAACGAGGCCGACCGGCTGGTCGACCAGGCGCGCACCGACGCCAACAAGCGCCGCTCCGACGCGGCCGAGCAGGCGGACCGGCTGGTCACCGAGTCGGCGGCGGAGGCCGAGCGGCTCACCGCTGAGGCGCAGGAGTCGGCGCTCCAGGCGACGGCCGCGGCCGAGGAGCAGGCGGACGTCATGGTGGGCGCGGCCCGCCAGGAGGCCGAGCGGCTGATCTCCGAGGCCACCGCGCAGGCCAATGGCCTGGTGGAGAAGGCCCGTACGGACTCCGACACCATGCTGGGCGAGGCCCGCGGCGACGCGACGGCCATCCGGGAGCGCGCCGAGGAGCTGCGCGCGACGACCGTGGCCGAGGTGGAGGAGCTGCACGAGCGGGCCCGCCTGGAGTCGGCGGAGCAGATGAAGGCGACCGGCGAGCGGGTCGACAAGCTCGTCGCGGCGGCGACCGCGCAGCTGATGAAGGCCGAGGAGAAGGCGAACTCGCTGGTCTCTGAGGCCGAGACCGAGGCGAGCCGGGTGCGGATCCAGGCCGTGAAGAAGGCCGAGGGGCTGCTGAAGGAAGCCGAGCAGAAGCGGGTCGAGGCCGAGAAGGACGCCGAGCGCACCAAGGCCGAGGCGACGGCGGAGGCCAAGGAGATCGTCGACGAGGGCAAGCGCGAGCTGGAGCTGCTCAAGCGCCGCCGCGAGGACATCAATGCGGAAATCACCCGTGTCCAGGACGTCCTGGAGGCGTTGGAGTCTTTCGAGACCCCCGCGTCGGGCGGCGCGGGCGGCAAGGAGAACGGCGGCGTGAAGACGGCGGCGGGAGCGGGTGCGACACGGTCGAGTGGAAAGCGGTCCGATGGGTAGGGGAACACGGTCCGACGGCTAGCTGTCATCGGCGTGTCGTGTCCGTATCATCCCGACGAGTGACAAGGTCTCCGTCTTACGTCCACTCAAAAGGCTGGACATTCTCCAGATCAAACGGACGTTGACTCGATGACACGCCGTTCGGCCCCCTAGGATTTGCTCTATCACCTCACCGGTCTCTTTCGACAGGAACCCCATGAGCGACACTTCCTCCCCCTTCGGCTTCGAGCTCGTGCGGCGTGGGTACGACCGCGGTCAGGTGGACGACCGCATTACCAAGCTCATCGCCGACCGCGACAGCGCACTGTCCCGCATCACCTCGCTTGAGAAGCGCATCGAGGAGCTGCACCTCGAAACGCAGAACGCTCAGGCCCAGATCAACGACGCGGAGCCGTCCTACGCGGGACTCGGCGCTCGCGTCGAGAAGATCCTGCGGCTCGCCGAGGAAGAGGCGAAGGACCTGCGCGAGGAGGCCCGCCGGGCCTCCGAGCAGCACCGCGAGCTGGCCGAGTCCTCCGCCCAGCAGGTCCGTAACGACGCCGAGGCGTTCGCCGCCGACCGCAAGGCCAAGGCCGAGGACGAGGGCGCGCGGATCGTCGAGAAGGCGAAGGGCGAAGCCGCCACGCTGCGTCAGGAGGCACAGAAGGACGCCCAGTCCAAGCGCGAGGAGGCGGACTCCCTCTTCGAGGAGACCCGCGCCAAGGCCGCGCAGGCCGCCGCCGACTTCGAGACGAACCTGGCCAAGCGCCGCGAGCAGTCCGAGCGCGACCTGGCCTCCCGTCAGGCCAAGGCCGAGAAGCGGCTCGCGGAGATCGAGCACCGCGCCGAGCAGCTGCGCCTGGAGGCCGAGAAGCTGCGCACCGACGCCGAGCGCCGCGCCCGCCAGACGGTGGAGACCGCCCAGCGCCAGGCCGAGGACATCGTGGCCGACGCCAACGCCAAGGCGGACCGCATCCGCAGCGAGTCCGAGCGCGAGCTGGCGGCCCTGACCAACCGCCGCGACAGCATCAACGCCCAGCTGACCAACGTCCGCGAGATGCTGGCCACGCTGACCGGCGCGGCCGTGGCCGCGGCCGGGAACCCGGGCGAGGAAGAGGCCGTCAACCGCGGCGTCCCGGCCCAGCAGACCCGGTGACGCTCGGTCACGACTTAGCGCTTCGTGCCCCGTGCCGCGAGAAGTAGCGGCGCGGGGCACGCGCATGCGGTGCGCCGACCTGCTGCGCCATCGGCGCGGGATGAGGAGCGCGCCCCTCGACGTACGCGGCGAGGCGCCGCCCACTCCATGCGGCCCCTGGCCACTGCCCGTGCGGGCGCCGCGCCGAGGGCCGCGCTCTGGGCGCACGCGGCGGATCGCCGCTCGGCCGCACGGCGCGCGATACCGCGCGCGGTGCGCCGACCTGCTGCGTGGTCGGCCGGGGTTGGGGGCACGCCACTCGCCGCACCCGGCGAAGCGCCGCCCCCATGCGGTCCCCGACCGCTGCACGCCCGGCGCCGCGCCGAGGCCCGCACGGCGCGGGGCACCGCCCGCTGCGAGGTCAGCGCCGGTCGGAGGTGCGCCGCTTCGCACGCAGCGGGGTGCCGTTCGGCCGTACAGCGCGGGATCCGCGCACTCGGCCTGCTGCACGGCCAACGCACGCCGGGGGGCCGCTCGCCGTGGGCAAGGAGTCGCACGCGGGTCCGCCGCTGGGGGCACGCGGCGCTCGCGTAGCCTCGGGAGGGTGGATGACCTCAGCCTCGCCGCACTCGGGTTCGGTGACGTGCCCGCCTTGGCGCCGCTCAGCTACCCCGGGCGGCCCGTCACCACCCCCGCGCTGCTCACCGGCGGCGAGTTGCGCCCCCTCGACCCGGCGCTGCTGGAGCGGTACCGGCACCGGCATCCCGTCATCGCGGTCGGGTCCAACGCCTCCCCCGCCCAGCTGCACTACAAGCTCAGCCGGCCCGGGCGCCCGGCGACCGTGCCCATGGTGCCGGTCCGGGTGCACGGCGTCGCGGTCGGCTGCTCGGCGCACATCGGGCGGTACGGGTACGTCGCCTCCGCCCCGTACGGCGACCCCGCCGCCTGTACGCCCCTTGTCGTCAGCTGGCTCGACGACGCGCAGCTCGACGTCGTGGACCGCACCGAGGTGCCCAACTACCGGCGGGCCCGGCTGCC
This sequence comes from Streptomyces sp. NPDC021212, assembly GCF_044332925.1. NCBI lineage: Bacteria > Bacillati > Actinomycetota > Actinomycetes > Kitasatosporales > Streptomycetaceae > Streptomyces > Streptomyces sp. NPDC021212. The sequence continues at coordinate 557,227 of NZ_JBIRPZ010000003.1, read as the reverse complement.
CGGGGCGGACTTCCCGATGGTGATGCCGTCGGGGGAGCGGCTGGACGCGGCGTACCTCTACGTCAGCACGCACGGCGTGCTCACCGAGCCCGGCGACGGCGGGCGGCCCCTGCCGGGCGGCGGCGACCAGAGCGCGCTGCTGGCCGGGCTGCTCGCCTCCTCCGCGCGGCTGCGGGACCTCCTCGGCCCCGATCCCGCCGCCTGGGTCGGCCGGGCGGGCGCCGACGCGGCGGTGCGGACGGCGGGCACCCGGGTCTTCCACGACGAGGGCTGGGCCGGGCCACGGGGTCACGATCCGCTCTCGACCCTGCCGTGAGGGGAACCATCGAGCGGCCGTTAGGCTCCTAAGACTCACGGGGGCGAGGCGCCCCGACCCATTCGCACGAGGGGCGGAGCATGATCGAGGCAGTCGGCCTGACGAAACGCTACGGCGACAAGACGGCCGTGTACAACCTGTCGTTCCAGGTCCGGCCCGGCGCCGTCACCGGCTTCCTGGGGCCGAACGGTTCCGGCAAGTCGACGACGATGCGGATGATCCTCGGGCTCGACGAGCCCACCGCGGGACGCGTCACGGTCGGCGGCTACCCCTTCCGCAAACTGCCCAACGCCCCGCGCCAGGTCGGCGCGCTCCTCGACGCCAAGGCCGTGCACGGCGGCCGCAGCGCCCGCCAGCACCTGCTGTGCCTCGCCCAGCTGTCCGGCATCCCGGCCCGCCGGGTGGACGAGGTGCTGGGCGTGGTCGGCCTGCAGAACGTCGCCCGCAAGCGCTCCAAGGGCTTCTCGCTCGGCATGGGCCAGCGCCTGGGCATCGCGGCCGCGCTGCTCGGCGACCCGCAGGTGCTGCTCTTCGACGAGCCGGTCAACGGCCTGGACCCCGAGGGCATCCTGTGGGTCCGCAACCTCATGAAGCAGCTGGCCTCCGAGGGCCGCACGGTCTTCGTCTCCAGCCACCTCATGAGCGAGATGGCGCTCACCGCCGACCAGCTGATCGTCATCGGCCGCGGGCAGCTGCTCGCGGACATGAGCGTCAAGGACTTCATCTCGTACAACTCGGCGGACTTCGCCCGCGTCCGCACCCCCGACGGCGAACCGCAGCAGCGCGAGAAGCTGACCGCCGCGCTGAGCGAGGCCGGCGGCCAGGTGCTGCCGGAGCAGGACGGCGCCCTGCGGGTCACGGGGCTGCCGCTGCCGCGCATCAGCGACCTGGCGCACACGGCGGACGTCCGGCTGTGGGAGCTGTCCCCGCACCAGGCGTCGCTGGAGGAGGCGTACATGCGGATGACACAGGGCGCCGTGGACTACCGCTCGACGGTCGACCAGCGGGCCGGGCTCCAGCAGGCGGCCGCCGCGTACGGCCCGCAGGGCGGGGCGTACGGCTACGCGCCGGGCGCGCCGGGCGTTCCGGGGCAGCCGCCCGGGCCGTACCCGCCCGGGACCGTGATGCCGGGATACGCCGAGCCGCCCGCGCCGCCGCAGGGCGCCGCCCCCGCGCAGCCGCCGGCCGCTCCCCCGGTCCAGCCGCCCGCCGCCCCGGCCCAGCCCCCGGCCGCCGCACCCGCCGACCTGACCAAGCGCGACAACGAGGACGCCCGATGACGACGCCGTACCAGCAGCAGGGCCAGGCGCCCGTCCCGCCGCAGACTCCGCCCCACGCACCTCAGCAGCCGCCGCAGCAGCCACAGCACCCGCACGCACAGCAGCCGCCGCAGGCGCAGGCACCCCAGCACCAGGCGCCGCATCTGCCGCCGGGGTACGTGTCGCCGCCGCCCGGCGCCCCCGCGCAGCCGTACGCCGCCGTGGGCCCCTACACCTCGCCGATCCCGATCCAGCGCACCCACCTCGGGAACGCCCTCGCCTCCGAGTGGACCAAGATCAAGTCGGTGCGCTCGACGATCTGGACGCTGAGCGTCATGGCCGGGCTGGTCGTCGGGATCGGGTTCCTGACGTCGGCGAGCACCAACGACAGCGACTACACGAGCGCCCCCACCACCCTCCCCGGGTTCTTCGGCGCCCTGCTCGGTCAGCTGTGCATCGTCACCCTCGGTGTGCTGGTGGTCTCGTCCGAGTACGGCACCGGCATGATCCGCACCACCTTCACCGCCTCCCCGGCGCGCTCCCGCGTGCTGACCGCCAAGGCGCTGGTCTTCTTCACCCTCGCGTTCGTCACCACGACCCTTTCGCTCGCCCTCGTGGCGTTCATCAGCTCCGGGATGCACAGCGGCCCGGGGGTCACGGAGCCGACCGACGACCAGCTGATCGGCGCGACCCTCGGCGTCGGGCTGTATGTCTCCCTGCTCGGGCTGCTCTCGCTCGCCGTCGGCAGCATGCTGCGGCACTCGGCCGGTGCGATCACCACGATGCTGGGTGTGGTGCTGCTCCCGTCGATCCTCCCGGCGTTCCTGATGATGTCGCCCAGCCTGGCGGACCTGGGGGAGCAGATGCAGAAGTACTCCTCACCCTTCGCGCTGGCCGCGCTCTTCCAGATCGACGAGACGGTCGGCTCCGGCTGGTCGCAGCTGGGCGTCCTGGGGGGCATCACCGCGGCGGCCTTCGTCGGGGCGTACGCGCTGCTGGAGAAGCGCGACGTGTAACGGCGCCGAAGCAGCCGCGGGCTCAGTACCGCGGAGCGTTACGGGACCGCTGGAGCTTGGCGCTCCGGCGGTCCCGCGCATTCCAGCACGCCTTGTGCCAGTGGCGCCGGTCGTCCACGCCCATGTGCTGCTGCCAGGCCACCACATGCGGCACTCCGGGCGGGATCTCCTGGTCGCATCCGGGGCACCGGTAGTGCTTGCCCGCGGTCCCGCCGCCCACCAGCCGCACCACCCACTCCTCCCCCTGCCAGCACTCGGTGCGCTCCAGCCCGTAACGGTCCGTGCCCACGCGGTCTACGGACTTCTCGCCACCTCGCGGACGGTTTCGGCGTGGAGACACGGGGCACCTCGACAGGGCTGGGAGCTACTGACTGTGACCAGCGTACGCGCAACGGTCACCCAGCCGGTAAGTCGTCATCCACAACCACCCTCAGATCATCATGAAAAATACTTGCCAGGCCGTGCCCTTGGCACGTGTCAGACGTTATTGCCAGTGAGGGGGATGCCCACGTCGGCGATGGAGCCGCGACAAGGAGGCAGATGGCGATGCATGTGGGGGCTTTCATTCTGGCCGCTCAATTTCCCGGCCAAGGACAGGAGGAGGCGCTGCACCGGGCGGTCCGCTCGGCCGAACTGGCCGAGGACGCCGGGCTCGACGCGGTCTGGCTCGCCGAGCACCACTTCGTGCCGTACGGCGTGTGCCCGTCCGCCGTCACCCTCGCCGCGCTGCTGCTGGGACGTACCCGGCGCATAGGCGTCGGTACTGCGGTGAGCGTACTTCCAACGGTTCACCCCGTTGCGCTGGGTGAGCAAGCGGCACTGCTTCATCTCAGCTCCGGTGGCCGGTTCACCCTCGGCGTCGGCCGCGGCGGGCCCTGGGTGGACCTTGAGGTCTTCGGCGCCGGGCTGCGGGCGTACGAGCACGGCTTCCCCGAAGCGCTCGACCTGCTGCTGCGCTGGCTGCGGGAGCCCCGGGTGGGGGCGGACGGCGAGCGCTTCGCCTTCCGCGAGGTCCCCGTCGTACCGCGCCCGGACGACCCGGGCCGGACCGGCACCCCGCCCGTGATCATGGCGTGCACCTCGCCCGGCAGTGTGCGGCTGGCCGCCGAGCGCGGGCTGCCCATGCTGCTCGGCATGCACTGCGGGGACGAGGAGAAGGCCGAGGCGGTCGCGCTGTGGGAGAAGTCCGCGCTGGCCGCGGGCCGTTCCCCGGACGAGGTCGCGGCGGTGGCGGCGGAGCATGTCTCGGCCGGGGTGGTGCAGATCGAGGACACCCGCCCCACGGCCGTTGAGACCCTCACCAAGGCGATGCCGGGATGGCTACGGCAGGGTCTTGGCGCCCATGTCACGGTCGACGGCCGGGAGCGCCGGATGCGCGACCCGGTCGGCTACGCGGAGCTGCTGTGCGAGCTGCATCCGGTGGGCCCGCCCCGGCTGTGCGCCGACCGGCTGGCGGCCACCGCGGAGCGCACCGGCATCACGCGCTTCGCGCTGCTGGTGGAGGGGTCGGGCGATCTGGCGGCCACGGAGCAGAACGTGCGGCGTCTCGGTGGTGAAGTGCTGCCGCTCCTGCTCTGACACACCTCCCCCTGGTGGAGCGGCAGCGGACATCGCGTCAGCAGTCGCGCAGCTCGGGCGACTGGTTCAGCAGCTGGCCCCGGACCGAGGTGAAGCGGGCCAGGCGGTCATCCGCCGACGCGTCGAGCGGGAAGACCGCCACCCGGTGGCAGTTCTGGAAGGCCAGCCGCACCCCGAAGTGGCGCTGCAGCGCGCCACGTATCGCGTCACTCGCCAGCGCGCGGAGCAGCTGTCCGCGGGCCTGCTCGTCCGGCGGCGGCGTCTGGTTGTCGGCGAACTCCCCGCCGTCGACCTTCAGCTGGGCCACCAGAGAGCTGATCATCTCCCATGCGTACGGTAGGGAGTTCCGGACGCAGTCGACGAACGCGGCTTCGTCGACCTCGCCTCGCTCGGCCTGTTCGAGAAGGGCCGGTGAGACGTCGAGCGACATGGGTTCTCCTCTCGCGACCCCGAATGCGGGGTCTCAGGGATGGGATGGGCGGAGGGCGACGCAGCGTACGCGTCCGGCGACCGCCCGCTTCAAAGGTATTCCGGCCACTGTGCCCGCACCACCGATACGGGCACACAACCAGCCATTGCTGAACGGGTCCATCGACGGACGAATCGCGTGGACCCTCCGTGGTCGAGTAGCGTTGCCGACCATGCGTCTCGTCATCGCCCGGTGCTCCGTGGACTACGCCGGCCGCCTCACCGCCCACCTTCCCTCGGCACCCCGCCTGATCCTCGTCAAGGCCGACGGCAGTGTGTCCATTCACGCGGACGACAGGGCCTACAAACCCCTCAACTGGATGTCTCCGCCGTGCACGCTGAAGGAAGGCGATGACAATGTGTGGACGGTCGTGAACAAGGCGGGCGAGAAGCTCATCATCACCATGGAGGATGTCCTCCATGACTCCTCGCATGAACTCGGGGTGGACCCCGGGTTGATCAAGGACGGCGTCGAGGCGCATCTGCAGGAGCTGCTCGCCGATCGTATCGAGACACTGGGCGATGGCTGGACGCTTATTCGGCGTGAATACCCCACTGCCATTGGCCCGGTGGACATTCTCTGCCGTGACGCGGACGGCGCGACGGTGGCCGTCGAGATCAAGCGGCGGGGTGAGATCGACGGCGTCGAGCAGCTCACGCGCTATCTCGAACTGCTCAACCGGGATCCGCACCTGGCACCGGTGAAGGGCGTCTTCGCCGCCCAGGAGATCAAGCCGCAGGCCCGCGTCCTCGCCACCGACCGTGGCATCGGGTGCGCCGTCCTGGACTACGACGCGCTGCGCGGCATCGAGGACGACAAGCTCCGCCTCTTCTGACCCCCGGACCCTCTCATTCCGGCCACGGCGACCGCCCGCCCCTGGCCGGTTCCGGGTGCCTTCTCCCCAACCCCGCCCCTTCCCGCAGCACCGATATGCGGCTCCGCCGCGTGGGGGGGGCTCCGCCCCGGACCCCGGTCCTCGATCTCCCCCAGCTACCGCTGGGAGGTGCCCCCTGGACGGGCTGGATTTTCCAGCCCGTCCGGCGATTGAGGACACGCCCGAAGCGCGTGCGGGGGCCGGGGGCTTGCCCCCGGTTCGGGAAGGGGCGGGGTGGGGGAATACCCCCGGCTACGCGGACACGCGCGATGTCGTCGTCGAGGACGCCGAGTTGCTCGCGGGCGGGCCGCTGGCCGTGTTCGACGTGGTGTTCGTGGGAGACGTCGTCGGCGTATCCGTCGGAGTGTGGGACGGCGGCGTCGTGGGGGACGTCGGGTCATCCGTCGGGGTGTGCGTCGGCTCGTGGGTGGGGGCGTCGGTCGTCGGCGGCGTCGACGGCGACGATGGGGTCTCCGGCGCCGTCGGCTCACCGCTCGTGGACGGGTCCGCCGGCCCGGTCGGCCCGCTCGGGGTGCCGCTGCTCGACGGCACCGAAGACGGCGACGACAACGGCACATTGCTCAGCCCCGGCCGGGGCGCCCCCTGGCTGGGCGCGTCCGACGGCTCGTCTGCCGTCAGATCCTTGTCGTCGTCCCGCTGCGACGCCGACTCCCGCGGCTTGACCCGGTCGGGCGACTTCTTGTCGTCATCGTCGCCGAGGGCGCCGAGGGTCACGACGGCGCCGAGCACGGCCACCAGCAGCGCCCCCGCACCGGCTGCGGCCAGATTGCGCCGGGCGCCGGTCCGAGCGAGACCCCGTACGCCCTTCAGGCCGGGGAAAGGGCGCTTGGCGGGCGGCGTCGGCGTCGGCTTCGTCACATCGGGGGCAGCAGCGGCCGGCACCACCGACGTCACCGCCGTGGTGGCGACCGGGGGGATCTTCGCCGTCTCGCCCACCACCGGTGTGATGATCGTGGTGACGTTCTCCGCCGGATCCGGAGACGGATCCGGAGACGGATCCGGAGCCGCCTCCGGACGCGGGCGTATGACGCCCGGTCCGAACGCGCCGGGCATCGCCGCGCCCGTACGGTCGCTCACCAGCGCCAGCGCCCTGCGCCCCGCGACCGTTCCGCGCTTGTCGGCGAGGGCGCCGCGCAGCGCGATGGACGCCTCCAGCTCGGCGCGGGCCCGGTCGAGGTTGCCGGTGCACAGGGCGAGGACGCCCAGCTCGTGATGGAAGTACGCCTCGTCGGCGACCTGTCCGGCCAGCCGCGCCGCCTCCTGGCCGTGCCGCACGGCGCGTTCCCAGGCGCCCCAGTGCAGGGCCGCGGCGAAGGCGGGGGCGGCGGCCCGGGCCAGATCCACGGCGGCGTCGACGTGACCGGCTTCCCGGTCGGCGACCAGGGCGGCCATCGCGGCGAGGATCGCGTCGGCCTCGACGGCGACGCGCTCGGGGGCCACCGAGGGGTGACCGGCCCACCAGGTGTAGTGCTGGGCCACGGTGTGCGCCCGCCGGACGGACTCGGCCGCGTCGCCCGCGTACCCCTCCGCCGTGAGCTGGGCCGCGACCCCGTCCGCCAGCCGGTAGTGCGGGCCGACGGTGGTGACCAGGCCGTGGGCGAGCAGTTCGCCGAGGGCCGCGTCCGCGCGCGGATCGTCGGTGAGGGCGGGCAGATGGGCCTGGTGCGGGCATTCGCCGCCGAGCGCGACCGCGAACCGCAGGGCGTGGCGGGGCGCCTCGCCGAGCCCCGCGGTGAGCAGCGTGGCCGGGGCCGCGGCCGAGGTGAGCGAGGGCAGCGGCATCGCGTCCCGCGGCTCGGCGTCGGCGCCGTCGTCCCCGGCGGCGTCCGCCACCGCCGCCTCGCGCTGCCGCAGCAGCGCACCCGCTTGCACGAACCGCAGCGGCAACCCCTCCGACTCGAACCACAGGTCCGCCGCCCAGGCCGCCTCGTCCTCCTCCAACGGGCGCCGCAGCGCCCGCTCCAGCAGCTCCAGGCCGGCCGTGCGGCTCAGCCCGGAGAGGAAGACCTCTTCGAGGTGCGACGCGGCCGACGGGGCCGCCACATCCGGCGTGGCGGCGATCAGGAAGGCGCATTCGGGCGTCGCGTCGAGGAATTCGTCGAGCGCGGTGCCGCCGAACTCGATGTCGTCGAGGACGACGACCGCGCCGATCTCCTGCACCGCCTCCAGCAACTCCGCCCGCTCGGGCCGGTACAGCGGGGCGCGGTAGACGGCGGCGTAGAGGTCGTACAGCAGGTCGGTGGGGGTGCGGCGGTAGCCGAAGAGCCGTACGACGCCGTCGGGCGCCAGGCTTTCGCAGTCCGCGGCGACGGCCTCCAGCAGCACGCTGCGCCCGACGCCGGACGGCCCGGTGACCCGTACGGAGCGGCCGCGGGCCAGCAGCCGGGCCAGCCGCTCGCGCACCTCGTCCCGCTCCAGCATCGGCAGGTCGGGCACGACCGTGCCGGACGGCCGGGGCGCGGCCGCGGCCCGGCGCAGCTCGGCGCGCTGGTCGGAGGTGTGCCGCTCGGGCCGGGCGGACCGGGCGGACCGCTCGCCCGGCGGGCAGGGCTCTATCTCGCTGCCGTCGACCGGATTGACGGTCAGCAGGTGGTCGCCGGCGACGATGCGGACGGTACGGACGGGCCCGGGCTCCGGGGTGCCCTCCGCCGCGCCCGAGCCGCCACCACGGGCGGGCGGCGGCGCGGGCACGTCCGCGTCCAGCGGCGGCTGCGGCGCGGCGGCGGCGTCCGCGGAACGCGGGCTCGGGTCGTCCTGACCGTGCTCGTGCGGTGCGCGGTTGTGCTGCTCCATGGCCCAGTGCCCCCAGATGCGTGGCGCGCCCGTGTATGCCGCCGTAGGGATGATGCCCGGCGAGCGCCGGACAAGACCTCGTCACAGTATCCACCGGCCCCGGAACGGCCCGCGCCACCCCGGAGGTTCAGCAGGGATTTCTAGACGCGCGGCAGGCTCTCCGCCTCGAGCCCGCCCTCGATCGCCAGGATGCGGTGCAGCCGGGTGGCCACCAGCAGCCGCTGCATCTGGGGCGGCACCCCGCGCAGGACGAGCCGCCGGCCCGCGCGGCCCGCTCGCCGATGGGCCTCCATGATCACGCCGAGCCCGGTGGCGTCCCAGGAGTCCAGCTCGGTCAGGTCGAGTACGAGATCTCCTCCGCCGGTGTCAACGGCGGTGTGCAGGGCCGTACGGGCGTCCGCCGCGCTCCGGACGTCCAGTCGGCCTCCGACGACCATCTCGGCGTGGTCGCCCCTGATGTGCATATGCGCTCCCCTGGATGGTGCGTCGTCGTGTCGTCAATGCGCCATTTCTCTCCACAGAACTGACTGCCTCTCACCCGAGGAAGTTGCCGTCTGTAAGCGAACCGATACCGAATTCACCCGGGAGGGTGAGTTATGGGCCTGGCGCCGCACCAGGGCCCTCAGTAGCGGTAAAAGCCCCCACCGCTCTTGCGGCCGATGTCACCCGCGTCGACCATCCGGCGCATGATCTCCGGTGGCGCGAACTTCTCGTCCTGGGACTCGGTGTAAATGTTGTCGGTGGCGTGCAGCAGGATGTCCACGCCGGTGAGGTCGGCCGTCGCGAGGGGTCCCATCGCATGGCCGAAGCCCAGCTTGCAGGCGATGTCGATGTCCTCGGCCGTGGCGACCCCGGACTCGTAGAGCTTGGCGGCCTCGACCACGAGTGCCGAGATCAGGCGCGTGGTGACGAAGCCCGCGACATCACGGTTGACGACAATACAGGTCTTGCCCACGCCCTCCGCGAACTCCCTTGCCGCGGCCAGCGTTTCGTCGCTCGTCTTGTAGCCGCGCACCAATTCGCACAGCTGCATCATCGGGACGGGCGAGAAGAAGTGCGTGCCCACGACCCGCTCCGGGCGCTCCGTCGCGGCGGCGATCTTGGTGATCGGGATGGCGGAGGTGTTGGACGCGAGGACGGTGTCATCCTTGACCAGTCCGTCGAGGGTGCGGAAGATCTCCCGCTTGACGTCGATCCGCTCGAAGACGGCCTCCACCACGACATCCGCGTCGGCGGCGGCGTCGAGGTCGGTCGTGGTGGTGATGCGGGCCAGCGCCTGCTCGGCCTCCGCGGCGTCCAGCTTGCCCTTGGAGACGAACTTCTCGTACGAGGCACGGATTCCGTCGGTGCCGCGACGCAACGCCTCATCGGTCACATCGCGCAGGACGACGTCCCAGCCCGCCTGGGCGGAGACCTGCGCGATACCGGACCCCATGAGTCCGGCTCCGATGACCGCGAGCTTCTTGGCCACGACACACACCCCTTCGTCGACGTTCGGTGTGCGTGGACCTTAACGCCCGTTCACCCCTTGGGGCAGCCCTTAGTAAGGCGCGTCACGGTGTGTTCTTCACCGCATAGTTGAGCACCGTGTCGCTGAGAAGCGACTCCATGACGTCGACTGCCCGCAGGGCGTCCTCGGCGACCTCGTCCATGCCGCCGCCCTCCGTGAGTCCGCGGATGATGCCGCGCTGAACGGCGTTACGGAGCCCGACCAGTTGGTGGGCGACGAACTCGGGGGTCGGGTCCTGCGGCTCGGCGGCCGCCTCCTCGCGCAGGGTCACACCGAGATGGCTGACCGTCTTCCCCTGGATGGTGAAGAGCCTGGCCATCAGCGTCGGCGAGTCCACCATGACCTGGCGGAACCGCTCGTAGCCCTCGCTCAGCCCGACATACGGCTGACGCTCGCGGATGTCCCGGCGCAGCTGCTCCAGCAGCGCCTGCGCCGCCGACTGGCCGACCGCGCGCTCCCGTACGAGCCGGGAGGGGCGGTCGATGACCTCGTCCTCACGGTCGACGAAGAGGTCCTCCTTGGTCGGGAAGTAGTTGTAAACCGTGTTGACGGAGACCTCGGCCGCCTCGGCGATCTCCGCGATCGTGACCGCCTCGAAGCCGCGCTCCATGAACATCCCGGTCGCCACGTCCGAGATGTACTGCCTGGTCTGCCGCTTCTTCCGCTCCCTGAGCCCTTCCGCCATGCCGTCCATTCTAGCTTTGATGGGGTCGCTTGATTTTTGGAGTCATTGCGATTTTAGGGTGGTCCTGCTTTTCTTGGCGCATGCCAGTCCTCACCACGAGCGGGCTCGCCCGCACCTTCCGGACCAAACGCGGCCCCGTGGAGGCCGTCCGCGGCATCGACCTGACCGTGGAGGCCGGGGAGATCCTGGGCTTCCTCGGCCCCAACGGCGCGGGCAAGACCACCACGCTCCGCATGCTCACCACGCTGCTCCCGCCCACCGGCGGCACCGCCACGGTCGCCGGTCACGACCTCGCCACCGACCCGGCCGGGGTGCGCCGCCGCATCGGGTACGTCGCCCAGTCCGGCGGGGTCGACCCCACCGTCTCCGTACGGGAGGAACTCGTCACCCAGGGGCGGCTGTACCGGCTCCCCAAGCCGGACGCGGTCGCCCGCGCCGACGAACTGGCCCACGACCTGGACCTGACCGACCTGCTCGACCGCCCCTGCGCCGCCCTCTCCGGCGGGCAGCGGCGCCGCCTGGACATCGCGCTGGGCCTCGTCCACCGGCCCGGGATCCTGTTCCTGGACGAGCCGACGACCGGTCTCGACCCGGCCGGGCGCGCCGATCTGTGGGACCTGATCCGCCGGCTGCGCGCCGAGCACGCCATGACCGTCTTCCTGACCACCCACTACCTCGACGAGGCGGACGCCCTCGCCGACCGGCTCGTCATCGTCGACCAGGGCCGGGTGGCCGCCGAAGGCACGGCGGAGCGACTCAAGACCGAGTACGGCGGCTCGCCGGACGCCACGCTCCAGGACACCTTCATCGCCATCACCGGACGCCGCGCCGCACCGCGCGACCCCGCCGCATCGCTCGCCGTCTGACCCCGGGAGCCCCCATGCCTCACGTCATCTCCGACACGGCCCTGATCTTCCGCCGCCAGCTGCGCCAGACCCTGCGCTCCAAGCCCGCCATGGTCTTCGGCCTCGTCCAGCCACTGCTGTTCCTGGTCTTCTTCGGCCCGCTGCTCACCGACATACCGCTGGGCGGCGAGGGCAACTCCTGGCAGACCATCGTCCCCGGCATCCTCATCCAGCTCGGCATGTTCAGCGCCTCGTTCGCCGGGATCGGCCTCGTCTTCGAAAAGCGCATGGGCGTCATCGAGCGGATGCGGGTCACTCCGGTCAGCCGACTGGCCCTGCTCATGGGCCGGGTCCTCAAGGACGTCGTCCAGCTCCTGCTCCAGTCCGTGGTGGTCGTGCTCGTCGCCATCGCCATGGGGCTGCGCGCGCCGGTGCCGGGCATCCTGATCGGCTTCGCCTTCGTCGCCGCGCTCACCGTCTCGCTCGCCTCGCTCTCGTACGCGCTGGCCATGCGCGTGGAGTCGCCGCAGGAATTCGCCCCCGTCATCAACTCCGTCACCATGCCCGCGATGCTGCTCTCCGGCATCCTGCTGCCGATGTCGCTCGGCCCGCGCTGGCTCGACATCGCCTCGCACTTCGTGCCGTTCCGCTACCTCGTGGACGGCGTACGGGCCGCCTTCGCCGGGGACTACGGGGACGGCAGGATCGGGCTCGCCTGCCTGGTCGCCACCGGGCTCGCCGCCGTCGCCGTCACCCTCGGCACCCGCCTCTTCCGGCGGGCCGGGGCGTAGGCTCGGCTTCATGGTCAATCTCACCCGCATCTACACGCGCACCGGGGACAAGGGCACCACTTCCCTCGGCGACATGAGCCGCGCCGACAAGACCGACCTGCGGATTGCCGCGTACGCCGACGCGAACGAGGCGAACGCCGCGCTCGGTGTGGCCATCGCGCTGGGCGCGCTGCCGGCCGAGATCACCGACGTCCTGGTCCGGGTCCAGAACGACCTGTTCGACGTGGGCGCCGACCTGTCCACCCCGGTGGTCGAGAACCCCGAGCATCCGCCGCTGCGGGTCGAGCAGAGCTACATCGACCAGCTGGAGGCGGACTGCGACCGCTTCCTGGAAGACCTGGAGAAGCTGCGCAGCTTCATCCTCCCCGGCGGCACCCCCGGCGCGGCCCTGCTGCACCAGGCGTGCACGGTCGTACGGCGGGCCGAGCGGTCGACGTGGGCGGCCTTCGCCGAACACGGCGACTCCATGAACCCGCTCACCGCGACCTACCTCAACCGGCTGTCCGACCTGCTCTTCATCCTGGCCCGCTCGGCCAATAAGGAGGTCGGCGACGTCCTGTGGGTCCCCGGCGAAAACCGCTGACGCTGAGCCTCGCCGACCGGCGTCAGGGGCGCGGCCCCGGCGCGGTCCGGCGGTGGGACTCCCCGGTGAGAACCGCTGACGCGGGGTCTTCCCCACCCCGCCCCTTCCCGAACCGGGGCCGGCCCCGGACCCCGGACAGCCGCGGGCGTGTCAGGGCGCGGCCACAGCGGAGCCGGGGGCGGAAACCCCAGCCGGGGCCCGGGACGCAGCCCCAACGGGGTCTGGGGCGGGCCCCGGAGGCGCAGCCCCAGCCAAGGCCCGGCGGCTCAGCCTCAGCCCGGGACCAGGACTCCCCCAGGCTGACCAGAGGCACAACTCCGGCCGAAGCAGCCGGGGCGGGAGCGCAGTCCCAGGCGAGGGGCGAGGGCACAGCCCCGAAGGAGGCCGGGGGCAGGCCCGGGTGGCCCGGTGACGGACCGGGGGTCAGGGGCGCAGCCCCGGCAGGGGTCCAGGGGCGCAGCCCCAGGCAGGGGCCCGGGGGCGCAGCCCCAGACGGGGGCTCGGGGCGCAGCCCCAGACGGGGGTCCAGGGGCGCAGCCCCAGACGGGGGCCCGGGGGCGCAGCCCAAGGCGGGGGTCCGGGGGCGCAGCCCCAGACGGGCGCCCGGCAGCGCAGCCCCAGACGGGGGTCCGGGGGCGGAGCCCCCGGGTTCGGGGAGGGGCGGGGTGGGGACTTCCGCCGGAGGCGGCTAGTGCGCGTCCGACTTGGCGGGGGCGCGCTTGGGCCAGAGGGTGTAGCTCCCCGCGATGATCACGTTGATGCCGATCACGAGGAGCATCTTCGACTGCCACTCGCGCAGCGAGCCGCTGTCGCCGTCGTCGCCGACGTACCAGATCGCGCCCTGGAGCAGCGCCATCGCGATGACCGCCGCCAGGATCCAGCGGGCGGCGGTCTTCCATTCGTGGGCCGCCCGCGCCATGCCGTACTTCGGCGGCTTCACCGGCGGCGGGCCGTGGAAGAAGCGGTGGGCCACCCGGGCGTCGACCCACTGGATCGTCTGGTGGCCCAGGGCGGCCGAGTAGCCGATGTAGACCGCGGCGAGCCCGTGCTTCCAGTCCGGTTCGGCGCCGTTCTTGAGGTCGATCGCGGTCGCCACGAACAGCACCAGCTCCAGCATCGGTTCACACAGCAGCACGCCCACACTCGCGCGCGGCATCCTGGCCACGTACCGCAGGGCCAACCCCACGGCCAGCAGCACCCAGAAGCCGACCTCACAGGCGATGATCAGCGCGACAATCACGGTTTCGCTCCTCTCGGTTCCTCCTCCCTCACCGTTCCGTGCGATCCGGCCCTCCGCCTCGTCGCGGGCGACGAAACCCGACTGCATCCTTCGATGTACGCCGCGCACCGGCAGGCAGGACCCGGAGGGGAGGCCCGCGCCCCACGGCGCGTGCTGTGATGGGGGCATGCCGCACCGCCTGCCGCGCCCGCACCGCGACGACTTGCTGATCGGCCTCGCCGGGGTGCTCGGCGGGGGGCTGCTGTGGACGCTGGGGCTGCACAACAATCCGCCGTTCTTCGGGACGCCCCAGTGGCTCGGGCTGGTCGCACTGGCCGTCATCTCGGGGGCGGAGCTGCTGCGGCGTACGGCGCCGGTCGCGGGGCTCGTCATCGGGACCGGCGCCGTGGCCGCGGACCTCTGCAGCGGCGGGCTCGCCGCGACGCTCCTGATGTATACGGACCTGATCTACGCGGCCGTCATGTACGGCACCCCCGCCACCGCCCGCAACATCCCCCGCCTGTGCGTGCTGGTCACGGCGGTGGCGACGGCGGTGCCGCTGGCGGTCGTCCGCGAGCCCTGGACGCTGGTGATCGGCATGCTCGTCGCGGTGTTCACCATCAGCCCGGCGTGGACCGGCGTGCTGGTCCGCAACCACCGGGAAGAGGCCGCGGCCGCCCGCCTGGAGGCCGAACGCGTCGCGCTGCTCGCCGAGTTGGACCGCCGCGAGGCGGTCACCGCCGAGCGGGCCCGGATGGCCCGCGAGCTGCACGACATGGTGGCGGGCCACCTCTCCGCGATCGCCATCCACTCCACCGCCGCCCAGTCACTCAAGGACCCGGCCGCGACGGAGGAGGCGCTCGGCGTCATCCGGGAGAACAGCGTGCACGGGCTCGCCGAGATGCGGCGGCTGATCGGCCTGCTGCGCGACGCGCGCGACGACGAGGGAGAGGGCCGGCCGGCCGCCGCGCCCACCCTCGACGCCCTGGACAGCCTGCTGGAGCAGGCCAGAAGCACCAGTTCACCGGAAGGCCAGGACTTCGTCCTGCACGACGAGCGCCCGGCGGGCTCCGCCCCGCTGCCCGCCCCGGTCGAACTCGCCGCGTACCGCATCGTCCAGGAGTCCCTGACCAACGCCCTCAAGCACGCCGCGCCAGGCAGGGTGCACGTGACGCTCACGCATCCCGCGAACGGCGCCCTGGAGGTCAGCGTGATCAGCCCGTGCGGCCCGTACAGCGAGCAACCCACCCCACGGGCGCCCGGCACCGGCACCGGGCTGATCGGGATGCGGGAACGCGTCACGCTGCTCGGCGGCACCCTCGACGCGGGCCCCGTCCCCGGCCCCACCGGCACGGTGTGGCGGGTCCGGGCCGCCCTGCCGCTGAGGGATGACAACCAACCATGACAGCACAGGAGCCGCGGTGAATCAGCTACAGCCCACGCCCATCCGGGTGCTCGTCGCCGAGGACCAGGCCGCGGTGCGCTCCGGGCTCGTGCTCATCCTGCGGTCGACGCCCGGCATCGAGGTGGTCGGCGAGGCCACCGACGGCGAACAGGCCGTGGCGCTGGCCCGGGCGCTCCGACCCGACGTGGTGCTGATGGACGTCCAGATGCCCCGGCTCGACGGAGTCTCCGCGACCCGGCAGGTGGTCGCCGAGGGGCTGGCCGACGTCCTGGTGCTGACCACCTTCGACCTGGACGAGTACGTCTTCGGGGCGCTGCGCGCCGGTGCGGCCGGGTTCCTGCTCAAGGACAGCGACGCGGCACGGCTCGTCGAGGCGGTCCGTACGGTCGCGCGCGGCGAGGGGCTGATCGCGCCCGCGGTGACCCGCCGTCTGATCGCGGAGTTCGCCCGGTCGGGGGGCGGGACGGCGGCCGATCCCGTGGTGCTCGCCGCGCTCACCCCGCGCGAGCGCGAGGTGCTGGGCTGTCTCGGCCAGGGGATGTCGAACGCGCAGATCGCGGCGCACCTCACCATGGCGGAGGCGACGGTGAAGACCCACGTCAGCCGGCTGCTCGCCAAGCTGGAGCTGCGCAGCCGGGTCCAGGCGGCCGTCCTGGCACAGGAGTTGGGGGTGTGAACGAAACTCTCAGGCCACGTTGACGCGCTGGCCGGGCGGGGCGGCCTCCAGCCAGGCCAGGAAGCCGGTCAGGGCGTCCTCGCTCATCGCCAGCTCCAGCCGCGTACCGCTGTGCCGGCAAGCCAGGATCACCGCGTCGGAGAGCAGGGCCAGCTCTTCCTCGCCCTTGGGCGTACGCCGCTCCAGCACCTCGATCGAGGCGCGCTCCAGCGTGCGCCGGGGGCGGAACGCGTACGAGAAGACCCGGAACCACTCGATCCGGTCACCGTTGTAGCGGGCGATCCCGTACACCCACCCCTTGCCGCTGGGCTCCGCCTCGGGCCCGGGCGCGCCCCAGCGCATCGAACAGTCGAAGGTGCCGCCGGACCGCTGGATCAGCCGCCGCCGCAGCCCGAAGACGAAGAGTCCCGCCACCACCAGCGCGACGACCACGCCGCTCACGAGCAGAGCGAGGACCATCTTCACCGACCTCCTCGCCTCATCCGGAAAAACCGCACCTGCATCGCCTCAGCCGCGGACCGCTGAAGAGGAACTCCAGCGAGGTCCGCGGCTGAGGCTTTCCGACCGTACGTGACAGGCTCAGTGCACTCCCGCCACCGCACGCAGCCGGACGTCGGCGCGCCGCTCGGCGGCGGCGTCCGCCGCCGACTTGGCGCGCTCCAGCGCCCGCTCCGCGCGCTTGATATCGATTTCGTCGGACAGCTCCGCGACCTCGGCCAGCACCGAGAGCTTGTCGTCCGAGAACGAGATGAACCCGCCGTGCACCGCGGCGACGACCGTCCCGCCGTCGCTCGTACGGATGGTCACCGGGCCGGACTCCAGCACACCGAGCAGCGGCTGGTGGCCGGGCATGACGCCGATGTCACCCGATGTGGTGCGCGCGATGACCAAGGTGGCCGTGCCGGACCAGACACTACGGTCCGCCGCGACCATCTCGACGTGCAGCTCAGCAGCCAACGTGGCTCCTCGGGTCTGAAACCTGCCGGTTACGACAGGGCTTTCGTCAAAGAATAACGGGCGTGCGGAGAGGGGCGGGACCGGGCCCACCCCTCTCCTCAAGCTACGGGGCTCAGGAGACGCCCAGCTCCTTGGCCTTGGCCTTGAGGTCGTCCAGGCCACCGCACATGAAGAACGCCTGCTCGGGGAAGTGGTCGTACTCGCCGTCGGCGATCGCGTTGAACGCGGCGATCGACTCGTCCAGCGGCACGTCCGATCCGTCGAGACCGGTGAACTGCTTCGCCGCGTGGGTGTTCTGCGACAGGAAGCGCTCGATGCGGCGGGCGCGGAAGACGGTGAGCTTGTCCTCCTCGCCCAGCTCGTCGATGCCCAGGATGTTGATGATGTCCTGGAGGTCCTTGTACTTCTGCAGGATCGACTTCACGCGCGAGGCGCAGTCGTAGTGGTCCTGCGAGATGTAGCGCGGGTCCAGGATCCGGGACGTCGAGTCCAGCGGGTCCACCGCCGGGTAGATGCCCTTCTCCGAGATCGGCCGGGAGAGCACCGTGGTCGCGTCGAGGTGCGCGAAGGTGGTCGCCGGGGCCGGGTCGGTGAGGTCGTCCGCGGGGACGTAGATCGCCTGCATCGAGGTGATCGAGTGACCACGGGTCGAGGTGATGCGCTCCTGGAGGATGCCCATCTCGTCGGCCAGGTTCGGCTGGTAGCCCACCGCGGAGGGCATGCGGCCGAGCAGGGTCGAGACCTCGGAACCGGCCTGGGTGAAGCGGAAGATGTTGTCGATGAAGAACAGCACGTCCTGCTTCTGCACATCGCGGAAGTACTCCGCCATGGTCAGACCGGCCAGGGCGACGCGCAGACGGGTGCCCGGGGGCTCGTCCATCTGGCCGAAGACCAGCGCGGTCTGCGGGAGCACGCCGGACTCGGCCATCTCCTCGATCAGGTCGTTGCCCTCACGGGTGCGCTCGCCGACGCCGGCGAACACGGAAACGCCCTCGTGCAGCTTGGCCACACGCATGATCATTTCCTGGATGAGGACGGTCTTGCCGACGCCCGCGCCGCCGAACAGACCGATCTTGCCGCCCTTGACGTACGGGGTCAGCAGGTCGACGACCTTCAGGCCGGTCTCGAACATCTCGGTCTTGGACTCGAGCTGGTCGAAGGCCGGGGCCTTGCGGTGGATGGCCCAGCGCTCGGTGACCTCGGACTCGGCCTCGGGCTCGTTGAGGATCTGGCCGAGGGTGTTGAACACCCGGCCCTTGGTGACGTCGCCGACAGGCACGGTGATGCCGGTGCCGGTGTCGGTCACCGGGGCCTGGCGGACCAGGCCGTCGGTGGGCTGCATGGAGATGGAGCGCACCAGGCCCTCGCCGAGGTGCTGCGCGACCTCGAGGGTCAGGGTCTTCTTCGCCCCGTCCTGGGCCGGGTCGGCGATCTCGACGTGCAGGGCGTTGTAGATCTCCGGCATCGCGTCGACGGGGAACTCCACGTCGACGACCGGGCCGATGACCCGCGCGACGCGGCCCGTCGCCGTGGCCGTCTCAACAGTGGTGGTCATAGTTGTCAGTCACTCCCCGCAGAGGCGTCGGCCAGAGCGCTCGCGCCACCGACGATCTCGCTGATTTCCTGGGTGATGTCGGCCTGGCGGGCCGCGTTGGCAAGCCGCGTGAGCGACTTGATGAGTTCATCGGCGTTGTCGGTCGCCGACTTCATCGCCCGCCGGGTGGCCGCGTGCTTGGAGGCGGCGGCCTGCAGCAGGGCGTTGTAGATCCGAGCCTCGACGTACCGCGGCAGCAGGGCGTCGAGGACGTCCTCGGCCGACGGCTCGAACTCGAAGAGCGGCAGCAGCTCGCCCTTCTTCTCCTGCTCCTCCGCCTTCTCCTCGAGGCTGAGCGGCAGCAGCCGGTCCTGGACCGGGGTCTGCGTCAGCATCGAGACGAACTCGGTGAACACGATGTGCAGCTCGTCCACGCCGCCGTCGGCCGTCTCCTGGAGCACGGCCTCGATCAGCGGTCCGGCGATCTTCTTGGCATCGGCGTAGGTCGGGTTGTCGGTGAAGCCCGTCCACGACTCCGTGACCTTGCGCTCACGGAAGGTGTAGTAGGCGACACCCTTGCGGCCGACGATGTAGGTGTCGACCTCCTTGCCCTCGCCGGTGAGCCGCTCGGTGAGCTGCTCGGCCGCCTTGATGACGTTGGAGGAGTAGCCGCCCGCGAGCCCGCGGTCGCTCGTGATGAGCAGCACCGCGGCGCGGGTCGGGTTCTTGGCCTCCGTGGTCAGCGCGTGCTGGGTGGTGGAGCCCTTGGCCACGGCGCCGACCGCGCGGGTCAGCTCGGTGGCGTACGGGGTCGACGCCGCCACCTGACGCTGCGCCTTGACGACGCGCGAGGCGGCGATCATCTCCATCGCCTTGGTGATCTTCTTGGTCGCGGAGACGGACTTGATCCGCCTCTTGTAGACCTTGACCTGGGCACCCATACTCAGCCCTCGCCCAGCAGCTTGCCGTCCGAGGTCTCGAACTGCTTCTTGAAGCCGTCGACGGCCTCGCCCAGCGCCGCGATCGTGTCGTCGGACATCTTGCCGCCCTCGACGATGCTGGTCAGCAGCCCCTTGTGCTCACGGTGCAGGTAGTCCAGCAGCTCGCGCTCGAAGCGGCGGACGTCCTCGACCGGCACGTCGTCCATCTTGCCGTTGGTGCCGGACCAGATGGAGACGATCTCGTCCTCGGTGGAGAACGGGGCGTACTGGCCCTGCTTCAGCAGCTCGACCATGCGCGCACCGCGCTCCAGCGACGCCTTCGAGGCCGCGTCCAGGTCCGAACCGAAGGCGGCGAACGCCTCCAGCTCGCGGTACTGGGCGAGGTCCACACGGAGGCGGCCGGAGACCTGGCGCATCGCCCTGTGCTGCGCGGAACCACCGACTCGGGAGACCGAGATACCGACGTTGAGGGCCGGCCGCTGGTTGGCGTTGAACAGGTCGGACTCGAGGAAGCACTGACCGTCGGTGATGGAGATGACGTTGGTCGGAATGAACGCCGACACGTCGTTCGCCTTGGTCTCGACGATCGGCAGACCGGTCATCGAGCCGGAGCCCATCTCGTCGGAGAGCTTGGCGCAGCGCTCCAGCAGCCGGGAGTGCAGGTAGAAGACGTCGCCCGGGTAGGCCTCACGGCCCGGCGGGCGGCGCAGCAGCAGCGACACGGCGCGGTACGCGTCGGCCTGCTTGGACAGGTCGTCGAAAACGATCAGGACGTGCTTGCCCTGGTACATCCAGTGCTGGCCGATGGCCGAGCCGGTGTAGGGGGCGAGGTACTTGAAGCCCGCCGGGTCGGACGCCGGGGCGGCGACGATCGTCGTGTACTCCAGGGCGCCGGCCTCCTCCAGCGCGCCGCGCACGGACGCGATGGTGGAGCCCTTCTGGCCGACGGCGACGTAGATGCAGCGGACCTGCTTCTTCGGGTCGCCGGAGCGCCAGTTGTCACGCTGGTTGATGATCGTGTCGACGCACAGCGCGGTCTTGCCGGTCTGCCGGTCGCCGATGATCAGCTGACGCTGACCGCGGCCGATCGGGGTCATGGCGTCGACGGCCTTGTAGCCGGTCTCCATCGGCTCGTGAACCGACTTGCGGTCCATGACCGTGGGGGCCTGAAGCTCGAGGGCGCGGCGGCCCTCGGTCTCGATCTCGCCGAGGCCGTCGATCGGGTTGCCCAGCGGGTCGACGACGCGGCCGAGGTAACCCTCGCCGACGGCTACCGAGAGGACCTCGCCGGTGCGGTGCACCTGCTGGCCCTCCTCGATGCCGCTGAACTCGCCGAGGACAACGGCACCGATCTCGCGCTCCTCGAGGTTGAGGGCGAGGCCGAGGGTGCCGTCCTCGAACTTCAGCAGTTCGTTCGCCATGGCCGAGGGAAGACCCTCGACCCTCGCGATGCCGTCGCCGGCAACGCTGACCGTACCGACCTCCTCGCGCGAGGCCGCGTCCGGCTTGTACGCCTGGACAAAGTTCTCCAGCGCGTCCCGGATCTCCTCCGGCCGGATCGTGAGCTCCGCCATCTGGGTTCCCTGCTCTCCTTGTTGGGCCCGAAGTAAGTGACTACGGCCCAACTCGGGCCGCTTACATGCTTGTTGAGTTGGTGGCTGGATCAGCCGGCCATCCGTCGGCTCGCCTCTTCGAGGCGGTCCGCGATGGTCCCGTTGACGACCTCGTCGCCGATGCGTACCACGACCCCGCCGAGGACCTCCGGGTCCACGTCGAGGTTGAGGTGCACCTTGTGTCCGTACAGCTTCGCCAGGGCGTCGCCGAGGCGCTCCTTCTGCCGGTCGCTGAGCGGCACCGCCGAGGTGACGACCGCGACCATCCGGTCCCGGCGCGCCGCGGCGAGCCGGGACAGCTCGTCGAGACCCGCCTCCAGGCTACGTCCGCGCGGCTGGGTCACAAGACGCACGACAAGCCGCTCGGTGACCCGGTCGGCCCGGCCGCCCAGCAGCTCGCGGACCAGTCCGGCCTTGGCCGTACCGCTCGCGCGCCGGTCAGCCAGCGCCGACCGCAGCTCGGACGAGGAGGAGACGATCCGGGCGAACCGGAACAGCTCGTCCTCGACGTTGTCGAGGGTGCCGGCCCGCTGGGCCGCCACCAGGTCGGCGCTGCTCGCCAGCTCCTCGACCGCGTCCGCCAGGTCGCGCGAGCGCGACCAGCGGGAGCGGACCATGCCGGAGACCAGGTCCAGGACCTCGCCGCCGACCTGCCCGCTCAGCAGGCGCCGGGCCAGCTCGGCCTTGGCCTCGCCGGGCTGCGCCGGGTCGGTGAGGACCCGGCGCAGCGAGACCTCACGGTCGAGCAGCGCGGTGACGGCGGCCAGCTCGTCGGCGAGCTTCACCGCGTCGACGGACGTGTTGTCCGTCAGCGCGTCGAAGCGCTCGCGCGCGGCAGCCAGTGCCTCCCTGCTCGCTCCGTTCATCGTCCGGCCTCGGCCTTCGAGCCGTCGGCCGCCTTGGCCTCGAGGTCGTCGAGGAAGCGGTCGATGGTGCGGCTCTGCCGGGCGACGTCCTCGAGGGACTCGCCGACGATCTTGCCGGCCAGGTCGGTGGCGAGCTTGCCCACGTCCTGGCGCAGCGCCGTACCGGCCTGCTTGCGCTCGGCCTCGATCTGGGCGTGGCCGGCCGCGATGATCTCCTCGCGCTGCCGCTGACCCTCGGCACGCATCTCCGCGATGAGCGCGGCACCCTGCTCCTGCGCCTCCTGGCGCAGTCGGGCGGCCTCGTGACGGGCGTCGGCGAGCTGGGCGCGGTAGTCCTCGAGGACCTGCTGGGCCTCGGCCTGAGTTGCCTCGGCCTTCTCCATTCCGCCCTCGATCGCCGCGCGGCGCTCATCCAGAACACGGTTGATGTTCGGGAGGAGCTTCTTGGCGAAGAAGATGAAAACGATGGCGAAGGCGATCAGGCCGATGACAAGCTCTGGGATCGGCGGGATGAGCGGGTTCTCCTGCTCCTCCGCCAGGTGTACCAGGGCGTTCACATCCGTACCTTTCGTCGCAACAGCTATCGGCGAGCTGGAATTACTGGCCGTAGACGAACGGCATGACCAGACCGATCAGGGCGAGCGCCTCACAGAGCACGAAGCCGAGGATCTGGTTGGCACGGATCAGACCGGCGGCCTCGGGCTGGCGGGCCATGGCCTGGGTGCCGTTACCGAAGATGATGCCGACGCCGACGCCGGGGCCGATGGCGGCGAGGCCGTAGCCGATCGCACCAACGGAGCCGTGAACACCATCAGCAGCGAGGGACTGGAGAGCGGACATGCCGGTTCTTCCTTCTGTTTCATGGGCCGGTGGGGGTTGGCCACCGGATGTCTTGCGGACTGGGGCAGGGGCTCAGTGGTGCTCGGCGAGAGCGCCCTGGATGTAGCTGCAGGCCAGCAGGACGAAGACGTACGCCTGAAGGGCCTGGATGAAGAGCTCGAAGGCGGTCAGCAGGATGACCATCACGAACGAGACGCTCGCGTACGCGATCCCGATGCCGTTCAGCAGGTACCAGCTGCCGATCGTGAAGATCAGCAGCAGGACGTGACCCGCGAACATGTTGGCGAAGAGCCGGACGGCGTGGGTGAACGGCCGGATCAGCAGGTTGGAGAGCAGCTCCAGGGCCATGACCAGCGGCAGGACCGGGCCGATCGACTTGTCGTAGCCGGAGATGTTCTTCAGGGCGCCGACGAAGCCGTGGCGCTTGAAGGTGAGGCTCACCCACAGGATGTAGACGAGCGCGGCGAGTCCCGCCGGGAAGGCGATGATCGACGTCACCGGGAACTGGGCCAGCGGGATCACGGACCAGAGGTTCATGATCCAGATGAAGAAGAACAGGGAGACCATGAGAGGGACGTACTTGTCGCCCTCCTTCTTCCCCAGGGCCTCGTAGACGACGCCACGGCGCACGAAGTCGTAGCCCGCCTCGCCGACCATCTGGAGCTTGCCGGGGACGACCTTGGCCTTCCCGAAGGCGGCCCAGAAGAACGCCACCACGACGACGGTCCCGAGCAGGGCAAGCAGCATCGGCTTGTTGAATTCGAAGCCGCCGATCGTGGCGATCGGCTCGAACGTGAACGAGTGAAGCCCTGGGGCCGGAAAGCCGCACCCGTTGAAGATGTGGCAATCGGTCTCGAAGGCGAGCGTCTGGTCAGGACTCACCGCGAGCTCCTTCAGCGTGGCGCATGGGTACGGCAACCTCGATGTGTCGGCGCGGCGCATGGCCACGGAGCGGCACTGGACTGGTTCTTACGAATGTGGGGGCGGCTTGTGCGTACAAGACCGCAGGGCTCACGGGCAGCAGCTGCATGGGCCGCCGATTCCGCCCCGCGGATTCCGGGGGTTCAGCCGCCTGCGCCCGCTGTGCCTCAGATGAAACCGGACGATAGCAGGTGAGCGTGTGTGCCCTTATACCGGCCCTACAGATCACGATGCGGACCCGGCGGGGGAGGCCTCCTTCTCCCTCGCCGGCTTCCGTTCGTCCTCGGCTTCCGGCTGAACGTAGAGAATCTTGGCCTTCATGTGGGCACGGGTCTGCGCCGCGATCCACGTCAGTGTCGCAGCAAGCAGGGAGAACGCGAACGCGCGGGTGCTGAAGAGAGTGGTGTCCTTGAAGACGGCCAGCAGCACCGCGATGAGCAGGAACTGCACCATGTAGAGGGCGAGGGCCATCATCTGGAACAGCTGCGGAAGGTACTTCGCGGTGCGCTCGAGCACGATCAGGTCGATCGTCATGACCGCGGCCACGAGAAGCGCTCCGAAGGCGGCCCCGATCGCGCCCTTTCCACCGGCGAGCACAGAACTGGCGACAACGGCGACCACCCCGACCACGGCGGTGGGCACGGCGCAACTGAGCAGCGTTCTGGCGTCGTTGGACTGCATGAAGGGTTTCTCCGGCAAGAGTCGGGAGCAACGATTCGTCGTCGACGAGCGTATCCCCGGGGAAGGGAAGAACCTCACGGCGAAGGACCGTCGCACTACGGTCCTTGGGCTCTAGCACCGGGTTTAGTGAACGGTATCACAAACTATTTGATGAGGTCTTTACCCACCCAGTGTGCTGCACGTCACACGTGTGAGTTACAGCGGGTGTATGTGCTTGACGTGTTGCGTCACCGCTACTGCGGGGTTCCGATCTTCTTGCGGTGAGGAAAACGGGACCGGTCGCCGATCGCGGTGGCGCCGTTGAGCCGGGGCGGCACCGCCTCGGGGGCGGGCTTCTCCGGGTGCTCCGGCGGGGCCACCTGGGCGGCCGCGGCCGGCGCCGGTTCGGCACTCTGCGTGACCGGCGCGGCCTGCGCGGCCACGGGCCGACGCCGGTAGCGGGGCGGTACGAACGCCTCCGCCCAGCGCGGCACGCGAGGGGTGAAGCGCGGCAGCAGCAACAGCACCAGACCCACCGCGCTCAGGGCCACGATCGCGAGCACGAACCACACACCCGCCGAGTTCACCGAGTACGCGACCGCGCCGAAGGCGATCAGCGCCGACCAGAAGTACATGATCAGCACGGCCCGGCTGTGCGAGTGGCCGATCTCCAGCAGCCGGTGGTGCAGATGGCCGCGGTCCGCAGCGAACGGCGACTGGCCCCGCCAGGTGCGCCGGACGATGGCGAGCACCAGGTCCGCGAAGGGCACCGCGATGACGGTCAGCGGAAGCAGCAGCGGGATGTAGACCGGCACGGTGGCGTGCACCGCGGCCGTCTCGGATCCGGCGAACAGCTTCATCGCGTCCGGGTCCACCTGGCCCGTGATGGAGATCGCACCCGCCGCGAGCACCAGCCCGATGAGCATCGAGCCCGAGTCGCCCATGAAGATCCGCGCGGGGTGGGCGTTGTGCGGCAGGAAGCCCAGGCACATGCCCATGAGGACGGCAGCGAACAGGGTCGCGGGGGCGGCGGCCTCCAGCCCGTAGCCGAACCAGATGCGGTACGCGTACATGAAGAACGCGGCGGCGGCGATGCACACCATGCCGGACGCCAAACCATCAAGCCCGTCAACGAAGTTGACCGCGTTGATGGTGATGACGACCAGAGCCACCGTCAGCAGCGTGCCCTGCCAGGGCGTCAGTGAGACGGGTCCCACACCGGGGACCGGCAGCCACAGGATGGTCAGACCCTGGAGCACCATCACACCGGCGGCGATCATCTGGCCGCCCAGCTTGATCAGCGCGTCCACGCCCCACTTGTCGTCCAGCACCCCCAGCAGCCAGATGAGCCCGGCGCCGGAGAGCAGCGCGCGCGGCTCGTTGGACGTCTCGAAGACGTCCTTGAGGTTGGTGAGGTGAGCGGCCACCAGCAACCCCGCGCAGAGCCCGCCGAACATGGCGATGCCTCCGAGCCGCGGAGTGGGCTCACGGTGCACATCGCGGGCCCGGATCTCCGGCATCGCACCGGCGGCGATGGCGAACTTCCGCACCGGCCCGGTGAGCAAATACGTCACCGCGGCCACGATGCACAGAGTCAGCAGGTATTCACGCACCTATTCCCCAGACGTCGCGAGGCTGATCAGGGCCACACCTTAGGAGACCTCACCCTAGCCTGCTCCGGTTCCCGGTGTGCCGGGGACCGGCAGTGGCGCACAGGGCTCCCGGCACACGGTACGCGCCATGGCTCCGGGGGTTCGCGGCGGATGATCACTGAGGATACGGCGGAAACGCGGCGGCCAATTCCCTCACCTCCGCGCGCACCCCGCGCGTGCGGGGCGCCGACTCGTCCTCGCGCAGGGCCATCGTAAGCAACGCCCCGATCCGCTCCATCTCCCCCTCCCCCATGCCCTGCGTCGTCACCGCCGCGCTGCCCAGCCGCAAGCCCCGGACGCAGCCACCGGGTTCGGTGGCGGAGGCGAGCGCACACGTGTCCAGGATGATCCCGGCGGCCGCGCAACGGGCCTTCGCCTCACGGCCGTCGAGCCCCAGCGGGGACACGTCGACGGTGATCATGTGGGTGTCGGTGCCCCCGGTGGCCACCGTCAGCCCCGCCACCGCCAGCCCGTCGGCGAGGGTGCGCGCGTTGGCGACGACCTGCCGGGCGTACGCGGCGAACCCGGGCGTGGCGGCCTCGCCGAACGCCACCGCCTTGGCCGCCACGGTGTGCATCTGGGCGCCGCCCTGGGTGAAGGGGAACACGGCGCGGTCGACCCGCTCGGCCAGCTCCGCGCCGCACAGCAGCATGCCGCCGCGCGGCCCGCGCAGCACCTTGTGCGTGGTGGCGCACACCACGTCCGCGTACGGCACCGGGTTCGGCGCCGCCTTCCCGGCCACCAGGCCGATGGGGTGTGCGGCGTCGGCGACGAGGTACGCGCCCGCCTCGTCGGCGATGGCCCGGAAGGCGGCGTAGTCCAGATGGCGGGGGTACGAGATCGAGCCGCACACGATCGCCTTCGGGCGGTGGGCGAGCGCCAGCTCGCGCAGCCGGTCGTAGTCGATCAGCCCGGTGGCCGGATCGACGCCGTAGCCGACGAAGTGGAACCAGCGGCCGGAGAAGTTCGCCGGGGAGCCGTGGGTGAGGTGGCCGCCGTGCGGCAGCGCCATCGCCAGCACGGTGTCGCCGGGCCGCAGCAGCGCGGCGTACGCGGCGAGCACCGCGGAGGAGCCCGAATGGGGCTGCACATTGGCGTGGCTCGCGCCGAACAGCGCCGTCGCCCGGCCCTGGGCCACCCGCTCGGCGACGTCCACCAGCTCGCAGCCGCCATGGTGGCGTGCCCCGGGGTAGCCCTCGGCGTACTTGTTGGCCAGCGGAGAGGCCAGGGCGGCGAGCACCGCCCGCGAGGTGTAATTCTCCGCGGCGATCAGCTGGAGACCGCCCCGGACGCGCTCCAGCTCGCCCGTGATGATCCCGGCCAGCTCGGGGTCCTGCCGGGCCAGCTCGCCGAAATCCGGCCCCCAGGGAACCGCGCTGACGGCCATCGCGTGCTCACCTTCGTCGGGCGTCACCCCCAATGTAGGCCCGCACCGGCGGCAGCGCGCGCCGCGGCCGGAACCCGCGGCCCCGGGAACGAAGGCGCTACGCGGGGGCCGGAACCCCCGTCAAAGCGGTCACGACCGGGTCCAGCGCCTGATTGATCTCGTCGCCGATGGAGCGGAAGAAGGTGATCGGCGCCCCGTACGGGTCGTGCACCTCGTCCGCCTCCTCGTTCGGCGCCAGCAGCCAGCCGCGCAGCGCGGCCGCCGCCTGGACCAGGGAGCGGGCGCGCTCGACCACGCCGCCCACCTCCTCCGGATCGGGCAGCGTCGCGGGGTCTATGGCCCGTACCAGCCGGGTGAACTCCTTGAGCGTGAAGGTCCGCAAGCCGGCCGAGTGGCCCATCGAGATGACCTGGGCCCGGTGGTCGCGGGTCGCGGTCAGCACGAGGTCGGCGCGGATGACGTGCTCGTCCAGCAGCTCCCGGCCGAGGAAGCCGTCCGGGTCGGCGCCGAAGTCGGTCAGGACGGTGGCGGCGTGCGCCTCCATCGGCGCGCCCTCGTGCCCCCAGGTGCCGGCGCTCTCCACGATCAGCCCGCTGGTGCGGGCAGTGCCGAGCCGGTGGGTGAGGGCATGCCTGGTCAGCCGCTCGGTGATCGGCGAGCGGCAGACGTTGCCGGTGCTGACGTGGAGGATGCGGAACGAGGTCTCGGCGTGCTTCGCACGGTGTTCCGCTATGCCACGGCCCGTCTCCGGGGCTGTCAATTCGCCACCTCGAGGTCGGGTACGACCTCCCGGAGCTGCTCGGCGGAGAGTGCGCCCGCCCGCAGCAGCACCGGGACCTTGCCGGTGACGTCGACGATGGAGGAGGGCACCGCGGCCGGGGTGGGGCCGCCGTCGAGGTAGACCGAGACGGAGTCGCCCAGCATGTCCTGCGCGGCGTCGCAGTCCTGCGGGGACGGGTGTCCGGTGAGGTTGGCGCTGGAGACCGCCATCGGGCCGAAGTCGGTCAGCAGCTCGATCGCGACCGGGTGCAGCGGCATCCGTACCGCCACGGTGCCCCGGGTCTCGCCCAGATCCCAGGTCAGCGACGGCTGGTGCTTGGCGACGAGGGTGAGCGCGCCGGGCCAGAAGGCGTCGACCAGCTCCCAGGCCATCTCGGAGAAGTCGGTGACCAGACCGTGCAGGGTGTTCGGGGAGCCGACGAGGACGGGGGTCGGCATGTTGCGGCCCCGGCCCTTGGCCTCCAGCAGATCGCCGACCGCCTCCGCGTTGAACGCGTCCGCACCGATCCCGTAGACGGTGTCGGTGGGCAGCACGACCAGTTCGCCGCGGCGGACGGCGGACGCGGCCTCGCGCAGGCCGGTCTTGCGGTCGGTCGCGTCCCCGCAGTCGTATCGCCGTGCCATTTAACGGTCCTCCTCGTACGTGGCCAGTGTGTGGTGCGGTGCCGCGGTCACGGCATGGCCTTCCGCGCGGTGGCGAATCGGGGCCGTTTGTTCAGGTCGGGGTGGTCGGCGGCGTCCGCCCAGCCACGCTCCTCCGTGAAGATCCACGGCACCTGGCCGCCCTGGGTGTCTGCGTGCTCGATGACGACGACGCCGCCCGGCCGCAGCAGCCGGTGGGCCGTGCGCTCCAGGCCGCGGATCACATCGAGGCCGTCCTCACCGGAGAAGAGCGCGAGCTGGGGGTCGTGGTCGCGCGCCTCCGGCGCCACGTACTCCCACTCGGTCAGCGGGATGTACGGGGGATTGCTGATGACGAGATCCACCTGCCCGTCCAGCTCGGGCAGGGCCGTCAACGCGTCTCCTCGCTGAAGAACGACGCGGGACCCCTCGACGTTCTTGCGGGCCCACTGGAGGGCGCCCTCGTCCAGCTCCACGGCGTGCACCCGGGAGCGGGGCACCTCCTGGGCGAGGGCCAGGGCGATGGCTCCGGAGCCGGTGCACAGGTCGACGATGAGGGGTTCGACGACGTCCATGGCCCGGACCGCGTCTATGGCCCAGCCGACGACCGACTCGGTCTCCGGGCGCGGGACGAAGACACCGGGGCCCACCTGGAGCTCCAGGTAGCGGAAGAAGGCACGGCCGGTGATGTGCTGCAGGGGTTCGCGGGCCTCGCGGCGGGCCACCGCCTCCCAGTAGCGGGCGTCGAAGTCGGCGTCGAGCACGCCGTGCAGCTCCCCCCGCTTGACGCCGTGCACGAAGGCGGCCAGCTCCTCCGCGTCGAAGCGCGGGGAGGGCACGCCCGCGTCGGCCAGCCGCTGGGTGGCCTGGGCCACCTCGGCGAGCAGCACATTCACTGAATATTCCTCCAGCCGGTCCGTAGTTGCGAAGAGGAAGGTCCTACTGCGCCGCCGCGAGCTTCGCCGCCGCGTCGGCGTCGACACACGCCTGGATGACGGGCGCCAGCTCCCCGTCGAGCACCTGGTCAAGGTTGTACGCCTTGAAACCGACCCGGTGGTCCGAGATGCGGTTCTCCGGGAAGTTGTACGTACGGATGCGCTCGGAGCGGTCGACGGTGCGGACCTGGCTGCGGCGGGCGTCGGACGCCTCCCGCTCGGCCTCCTCCTGGGCGGCGGCCAGCAGCCGCGAGCGCAGGATGCGCAGCGCCTGCTCCTTGTTCTGGAGCTGGCTCTTCTCGTTCTGGCAGGAGACGACGATGCCGGTCGGCAGGTGGGTGATGCGCACCGCGGAGTCGGTGGTGTTCACCGACTGGCCGCCGGGGCCCGAGGAGCGGTAGACGTCGATCCGCAGGTCGTTGGGGCCGATCTCGACCTCGACCTCCTCGGCCTCCGGCGTGACCAGCACACCGGCCGCGGAGGTGTGGATGCGGCCCTGGGACTCGGTGGCGGGCACCCGCTGGACGCGGTGCACCCCGCCCTCGTACTTCAGCCGGGCCCACACGCCCTGGCCGGGCTCGATGGTGCCCTTGGCCTTCACGGCCACCTGGACGTCCTTGTAGCCGCCGAGGTCGGATTCGTTGGCGTCGAGGATCTCGGTCTTCCAGCCGATCCGCTCGGCGTACCGCAGATACATCCGCAGCAGGTCGCCGGCGAACAGCGCGGACTCCTCGCCGCCCTCGCCCGCCTTGACCTCGAGGATCACGTCCTTGTCGTCGCTGGGGTCGCGCGGGACCAGCAGCAGCCGCAAGCGGTCGGTCAGCTCCGCGCGGCGCAGCTCCAGCTCCTTGACCTCGTCGGCGAAGTCCGGGTCGTCCTGGGCCAGCTCCTGGGCCGTCCCGATGTCGTCCCCGGCCTGCTTCCAGTCGCGGTACGTGTCGATGATCGGGGTCAGCTCGGCGTAGCGCTTGTTGAGCCGCTTCGCCTCGCGCTGGTCGGCGTGGACCGCGGGGTCGGCGAGCCGCTTTTCGAGGGCGGCGTGTTCGCCGATCAGTTCCTCGACCGCCTCGAACATGAGGGCTCCCTGGGTGGGTCTGCGTGGACGCGGGGAATACGGGCCGGGCAGGACGGCCGACGGGTCGGCCGACGCAAAACGCCGGTCCGGTCGCCCCTGCGCGGGGGCGACCGAGGACCGGCGCCGTGCGGGTCGCTACTTCTTGGCGGACCCGGCGTTCTTGCCGAAGCGGGCCTCGAACCGCGCCACACGGCCACCGGTGTCGAGGATCTTCTGCTTGCCCGTGTAGAACGGGTGGCACTCGGAGCAGATGTCGGCACGGATGGTGCCGCCGCCCACGGTGCTGCGGGTGGTGAAGGACGCGCCACAGGTGCAGCTGACCTGGGTCTCGACGTACTCGGGGTGGATGTCGCGCTTCAAGGGATTCTCCTGGGTTCTCGGGAGGGCGCCGGGTCGACGGGCGGGTTTGCACGTCGTGAACCGGGACCGACGATCCAGTTTGCCAGCACTGGCCGCATCCCCCAAAACCGGGGGTGGGGCCGGGATATTCCCGGCCCCGTCCGACATCCGCCGAGCAGTCCTACTTGACCACGTTCCCGGCGTCGTTCGCGTCGCCCGCCGATCCCTTGCTGGCGGCCGCCGGGATCGGCTTGTCCGCCTTCAGCGCCTTCCAGATCAGCTTGGTCTTGGCCTCCATGGGCAGCACCCGGGCCGGGTCGTTCGGGTCGTACTGGACGGGCAGCGTGGTCATCTTCATGTTGCCCGAGCCGATGCCCTGGAGGCTCTTGGCGAAGCCCGACAGCTTGTTGACCGAGGCCAGCTCGGAGTCGGTGGTGAGCGCCTTGGTGGAGGTGTTCGCCAGGTCGTACAGCTTCTTCGGGTTGCCGAAGAGGTCGACGCTCTTGATCTGGTCGAGCAGGGCCTTGACGAACGCCTGCTGGAGCTTGATCCGGCCGAGGTCACTGCCGTCGCCGACGCCGTGCCG
This sequence comes from Streptomyces sp. NPDC021212, assembly GCF_044332925.1. Classification (NCBI taxonomy): domain Bacteria; kingdom Bacillati; phylum Actinomycetota; class Actinomycetes; order Kitasatosporales; family Streptomycetaceae; genus Streptomyces; species Streptomyces sp. NPDC021212. Next base: position 525,480 of record NZ_JBIRPZ010000003.1, on the reverse strand, counting down.
GGTCCGTACGAGGCCCAGCGACTGCTCGCCGTTGAGGGTGTGCGGGCCGGGCTCCAGGTCGAGGTGGCTCTTCGGGTCGTGGATCGCCTGGGTGGTGGTGATGTCGACGCCGCCGAGGTCGTCGATCAGCTGCTGGAAGCCGGAGAAGTCGACCTCCAGGAAGTGGTCCATGCGTATGCCGCTCATGGCCTCGACGGTCTTGATGGTGCACGCCGGGCCGCCCGCCTCGTAGGCGCTGTTGAACATCGCCTCCTGGACGGCGGGGGTCTTCTTGCCGTCCTTGAGGCACGAGGGGCGGTGCACGAGCGTGTCGCGCGGGATGCTGACCACGCTGGCCTTCTTACGGCCCTTGTAGACGTGGACGATCATCGCGGTGTCGGAGCGCGAGGTGCCCTCGTCCTTGCCGTACTTGGCGTTCTTCCCGGCCCGGGAGTCGGAGCCGAGGACGAGGATGTCCATCGAGCCGTTGTCGACGTTCTTGGGGCGGTTGGAACCCAGGGCCGCGTTGACGTCGACGCCGGTGAGGTTGCCGTTGAGCTTGAAGTAGAGGTACCCGGCCCCGGCGCCGCCGAGGATGAGTACGGAGGCGACCGACCAGACGGTGACGTGCGTGGCCCTGCGGCGCGCGCTGGGACGCTTGCGGCGGCGGCCGGAGGGGCGGCTGGAGGCGGCACCTCCGCGGGCTCGATGACGGCCCGGGTTCACCGGCGTGTTCTGCTGGTCGTCAGCCATGTGCTCCTCAGTCCTTGTATCCCGGGTACCCCCTGCCGTCACGGTCAGGCGTGGCGTCGCGGTGTCGACCTGACAGATGGCAGGCCGAGCGCCAGGGTTGCATACGGAGTTCCCCCCGTTTTCATCTGGGGCGGCCCGGGCGCCCTTCGTCCCCTTCGCCCGCCTTACCGCTCTCACCTGCGCTTTCGGCCACGATAAGGGCATCGAGACCGTTCCGTGACCGTCCCTTTTGGTGTGGTTCACCTCTCATAAAAACCGAGGCCTCCCCGCGGTGCGGGGAGGCCTCGGACCACGGAGCGTGACCGCTCCGTAGGAGATCCGTATGCGGTCAGTCGCCGTTGTTGCCCGGGCTGGGCGTGGTCTTGGCGATCTGCATCAGGAACTCGGCGTTCGACTTCGTCTGCTTCATCTTGTCCAGCAGCAGCTCGATCGCCTGCTGCGAGTCGAGCGCGTGCAGCACCCGGCGCAGCTTCCAGACGATGTTCAGCTCGTCCGGCGCCAGCAGGATCTCTTCCTTACGGGTGGACGACGGGTCGACGTCGACCGCCGGGAAGATGCGCTTGTCGGCGAGCTTCCGGTCGAGCTTGAGCTCCATGTTGCCGGTGCCCTTGAACTCCTCGAAGATCACCTCATCCATCCGCGAGCCGGTCTCGACCAGCGCGGTGGCCAGGATGGTCAGCGAGCCGCCGTCCTCGATATTCCGCGCGGCGCCGAAGAACTTCTTCGGCGGGTAGAGCGCCGTCGAGTCGACACCACCGGACAGGATGCGGCCGGAGGCGGGCGCCGCCAGGTTGTACGCACGGCCCAGACGCGTGATCGAGTCCAGCAGCACGACCACGTCGTGGCCCAGCTCCACCAGCCGCTTGGCCCGCTCGATCGCCAGCTCGGCGACGGTGGTGTGGTCCTCGGCGGGACGGTCGAAGGTCGAGGAGATGACCTCGCCCTTGACCGAGCGCTGCATGTCGGTGACCTCTTCAGGACGCTCGTCGACGAGGACGACCATCAGATGGCACTCGGGGCTGTTGCGGGTGATCGCGTTGGCGATCGCCTGCATGATCATGGTCTTACCGGTCTTCGGCGGGGCCACGATCAGACCGCGCTGGCCCTTGCCGATCGGCGCGACCAGGTCGATGATCCGGGTCGTCAGCCCGCCGGCCTCGCTCTCCAGGCGCAGCCTGTCCTGCGGGTAAAGCGGCGTCAGCTTGCCGAACTCGGGCCGCCCACGACCGGTTTCGGGCGCCATGCCGTTGACCGAGTCGAGCCGCACCAGCGCGTTGAACTTCTCGCGGCGCTCGCCCTCGCGCGGCTGGCGGACCGCACCGGTGACGTGATCGCCCTTGCGTAGACCGTTCTTGCGGACCTGGGCGAGCGAGACGTACACGTCGTTCGGGCCCGGCAGGTAGCCGGAGGTCCGGATGAACGCGTAGTTGTCGAGGATGTCGAGGATGCCCGCGACCGGGATCAGGACGTCGTCGTCGGAGACCTGCGGCTCGTTGCCGAAGTCGTCGCGGCCACGGCGGCCACGGCGGTCGCGGTAGCGGCCGCGGCGCCCGCGGCGCCCGCCCTCGAAGTCGTCATCGCCGTCGTCGGCGCGCTGCTGGCCCTGGCCGCGCCCGCCGTCGCGCTGCTGACGGCCGCCACCGCCCTGCTGGCCGTCGTCGCCCTTGCCGCCGCGGCCGCGGTCGCGCTGGCCGCCGCGCTCGCGGCGGTCGCCCTTCTGGCCCCGCTCCTGGCGCTCGCCGCCCTTGGCGCCCCTGCCCTCGGCGGTGTCCACCGCCGCCTCGCCCTTGGCGTCACCCTTGGTCTCGGCGCGGGCGTCGGCCCGCGTCTCCGTACGGGTCTCGACGGCGGTGGCCGTGCCCCCCGACTCGGCGGTCGCGGTGGCGGGCGCGGTCGCCCGGCGGCGACGCCGCTCACCGGCCGGCTGCTCGTCGGCGGCGGGCTCCCCGGGCTGGCCCGGGATGTCGATCTGCCCCTGCGTCGCGGCCTTGTCCGCCTTGCCGCCCTTGCCGGACTTCTCGGCATCCTTGGCCTGGACGGCCTTGCCGGCCTTGTCGGTCTTCTCCTGCTTACCCGCGTCCGCGCTGTCCTCGCCCGTACGGGCCTTGGAGGTCGTACGGCGCTTCGGCTTGGTCACCCCCTCGTCGGCGGACGGGGCGGCCTCGGAGCCCTGGGCTCCGCCGCCGGATGCGGCCTGCTTCTCCTTGATGACCTCGATCAGCTGGCTCTTGCGCATCCGCGCGGTGCCCTTGATGCCCAGGCTCGAGGCGAGCTGCTGCAGCTCCGCCAAGACCATGGCGTCAAGGCCGGTGCCCGAGCGGCGTCGCCGCGGGGCAGTGCCAGTGGCAGCACCGGTGGCAGGCGCGGAAGCGTCCGTAGCGGGCGCGGCGGCATTGCCGACACCGCTGTCGGAGGTGCCGGAGGCGTTCACGCCCATCAGATCGGTGGTGTCGCTCACGAAGGGTCCTTCCCTGGAGCGGGCGTCGGCCTGTCTGGCTCGGCGACCGGTTGTGCTGTCCGGCTGTGGTCCTTCCGTTACGGACCGGGCCGGGGCGGTGGTCCGCCGGTACGGCGGAGAGAACATTCATGGTTCCGACGCGGCAGAGTGGTTCGCTTGGATCCGCCACGCCGATTCCGGTGCGTGCACGCCACTGCTCAGGCAGGCTGCTCAGGCAGTGTGGGAGGCTCCCGGAAGAAGGGTGGTCCCGGATGGGGACACTGAGCACTGCGCCTCCGAGTACATCCAAGAGGCTTCGAGTGCAGACTTGAGGTTAACACTACCGGATCCAACAAACATTCCCCCTCTCCAACCGGCAATCGAGTTGTGCGGGGCCCGGGGGACGCCCCCGGGCGCTTGGGTCAGCTGAGCGGCAGGACGCTCGCCCCCCCGGCGTCGAGAGCGAGCCGGTTGGCCGCCCACCCCTCGCCCGCCAGTCGTGCGACCTTGTCGGCCGCACCGTCCTCGACCAGCGCGAGCACCGTGGGGCCCGCGCCGGAGACGACCGCGGGGACGCCGTCCGCACGCAGTCGGTGCACCAGGCTCACGCTGTCGGGCATCGCCGGAGCGCGGTATTCCTGGTGGAGCCGGTCCTCCGTCGCCGCGAGCAGCAGCTCGGGACGCCTGGTCAGGGCCTCCACGAGCAGGGCCGCGCGCCCCGCGTTGACGGCCGCGTCCACATGCGGGACGGTGCGCGGCAGCAGTCCGCGGGCGGTCTCGGTGAGCACCGGCTTCCCGGGCACGAAGACCACCGGAACGATGGAATCGGCAGGATCCATTCTGATCGCCCGGGCCGCTCCCGCGTCCGTCCAGGCGAGGGTGAAGCCGCCGAGCAGACAGGCGGCGACGTTGTCGGGGTGACCCTCGATCTCCGTGGCCAGCTCGACCAGCGCCTCGTCGTCGAGCTTTTCGGCGCCGCCTATCGTCACGGCGCGCGCGGCGGTGATCCCGGCGCAGATGGCGGCGGAGGAGGAACCGAGCCCGCGGCCGTGCGGAATGCGGTTGGCGCAGACCACCTCGAGGCCGCGCGGCTGCCCGCCCAGCAGGTCGAAGGCGGTGCGGAGGGACCGTACGAGCAGATGGCTCTCGTCGCGCGGCAGGTTCTCGGCGCCCTCGCCCGCGATGTCGACGTGCAGACCGGAGTCGGCCACCCGGACCACCACGTCGTCGTAGAGCCCCAGGGCGAGGCCGAAGGCGTCATAGCCGGGACCGAGATTGGCGCTCGAGGCGGGGACGCGCACTCGGACGGCGGCGGCGCGGAACGCTGGACCGGCCATCGCTCGATGACTCTCCTTGTGTTTACGTGAGATTGCTCGAAGAGGTACGGAACACCGCGGGGGCCACCGTGACAGGACGGCGACGCCATGAACGCTCTGCGTCGGGGCGGATTCAGTACAGCCTATCGAAGGAAGGTTCTGTCGCGACATAGGGCGCACGGGAGGCGCACGATGCGTGTCGCACTCCCTGTCGTCGACCGGGTCCACTCTACTGGAGGGTTCCCCTTGCCCTCATCGTTCCTGCGCATCTCATCCGCCACTTGAGTGGATCTTGAGATCGCCCGGCGGACGGTGGCCGCGGGGAGCGGCGCACGCCCCCCGCAGGGACCCGACGGCCCCTCACGACCCCTCCCCTCCGGGGGTATCACCCAGCCCCTCCGCCGTGGCAGCGGGGGTGTGGGGGCGGAGCCCCGGCGGGGGTGCGGGGCGGAGCCCCGCAGGGGGCCCGGGGGCTTGCCCCCGGTTCGGGGAGGGGCGGGGTGGGGGACGAAGCGCCGCAGGCGTACTCGCGCCGGAGCCGTACCCGCCTCGCGCGGGCTCCGCACATGCCCTGACGCGGGACCCGCAACGCTGCCTGACGGCGGGCCGCACAGCCCCTGACGTGGGATTCCACGGGTTCCACGGGCCGCGGGCCGGGGAGTCCGAAGACAGCACCCGGCCCACCGCGCGGCCCGTCGCACGCATGGCGCCGAGCCGGGAGGGCGACGCGAGCCCGAGCCGTAAGGCCGCAGGGCCGCACGTGCCGCGCCCCGTCCGAGCCGTACGGCCGCGAACTCTCGCGGCCCACGCCGGCCCTCGCGGCCCACGCCGGCCCTCGCGGACCACGCCGACCCTCGCGGACCACGCCGACCCTCGCGGACCACGCCGACCCTCGCGGACTACGCCAGCCCGAGCCGTACGGCCGCCGCGTCGGCGTCCACCGGCACGATGACCGGCTGCGGGGCGCCCGCGACCGCCCAGTCGGGGTCCTTCAGCCCGTTGCCGGTCACCGTGCACACGATGCGCTGGCCCGGGTCGACCTTGCCCTCCTCGGCCGCCTTCAGCAGCCCGGCCACGCTCGCCGCGGAGGCCGGCTCGACGAAGACGCCCTCCTGGGAGGCGAGCAGCCGGTAGGCGGCGAGGATCTGACGGTCGGTCACCTCGTCGATGAAGCCGCCCGACTCGTCCCGCGCCCGCTCGGCCTGCGACCAGGAGGCCGGGTTGCCGATCCGGATCGCGGTGGCGATGGTGGCCGGCTCCTTGACCGGCTCACCGCGCACGATGGGCGCCGAGCCCGCCGCCTGGAAGCCCCACATGCGGGGGGCGCGGGAGGCCGGGCCGCCCTCGGCCGCGTACTCCTGGTAGCCCTTCCAGTAGGCGGTGATGTTGCCCGCGTTCCCGACCGGCAGCACATGGATGTCGGGCGCGTCGCCGAGCATGTCGACGATCTCGAAGGCCGCGGTCTTCTGGCCCTCGATGCGGGCCGGGTTGACCGAATTGACCAGCGCCACCGGGTACTTCTCCGAAAGGCCGCGCGCGAGCGTCAGACAGTCGTCGAAGTTGCCGTCGACCTGGAGGATCTTCGCGCCGTGCACCAGCGCCTGACCCATCTTGCCCAGCGCGATCTTGCCCTGCGGGACCAGCACCGCGCAGACCATCCCGGCCCGTACGGCGTACGCCGCCGCCGACGCCGAGGTGTTTCCGGTGGAGGCGCAGATGACGGCCTTCGCGCCGGCCTCCTTGGCCGCGCTGATGGCCATCGTCATGCCGCGGTCCTTGAAGGACCCGGTGGGGTTCGCGCCCTCGACCTTGAGGTGGACCTCGCAGCCGGTGCGCTCGGAGAGCACCTGCGCGGGCACGAGGGGCGTCCCGCCCTCGCGGAGGGTGACGACGGGGCTCGTCGCGCCGACCGGGAGGCGGTCGCGGTACTCCTCGATGATGCCCCGCCATCCGTGCCACTGGCGGGTGCCGGACATTCGAGGCCCGGCGTCAGCAATTGCGTTCATGATTTCCCTTTTTCTCCGCTCGCCCTCTACTCGGCCTCTGCTCCGCCTTTGTCGGCCTGCTGTCGGCCTGCCGTGGTGTCGGCCGGCTATTCGCCCTCGACCCGCATGATGCTCGCGACATCACGGACAGTGTCGAGCCGGCGCAGTGTCTCGACGGTCGCCGAGAGTGCGGCATCGCTCGCGCGGTGGGTCACGACGACGAGGGACGCCTCGCCGTCCTTGCCCTGCTGCCGGACCGTATCGATCGACACGCCGTGTTCGGCGAAGACTGTCGCGACCTGAGCGAGGACACCCGGTTTGTCGGCGACATCGAGGCTGATGTGGTAGCGCGTGACGACCTCGCCCATGGGGCTCACGGGCAGCCGGCTGTACGCGGACTCGCCCGGCCCGGTGGCGGCCGCCAGCTTGTTGCGGCACGCCGCGACCAGGTCGCCGAGGACGGCCGAGGCGGTCGGCGAACCGCCAGCGCCCGGTCCGTAGAACATCAGCTGACCTGCGGCGTCGGCCTCCACGAAGACCGCGTTGTACGCCTCGCGGACCGAGGCCAGCGGATGGGCCAGCGGAATCATCGCCGGGTGCACCCGAGCGGTCACCGACCGGCCGTCGGCGGCCCGCTCGCAGATGGCGAGCAGCTTGACGGTGCACCCCATGCGCTTGGCGGAGGCGATGTCGGCCGCGGTCACCTCGGTAATGCCCTCACGGTGCACATCGTCGAGGGTGACCCGGGTGTGGAAGGCGATCCCGGCCAGGATCGCGGCCTTGGCGGCGGCGTCGAAGCCCTCGACGTCGGCGGTCGGATCGGCCTCGGCGTACCCGAGCGCGGTGGCCTCGTCCAGCGCCTCGGAGTATCCGGCTCCGCTGGTGTCCATCCGGTCGAGGATGAAGTTCGTGGTGCCGTTGACGATGCCGAGGACGCGGTTGATGTTGTCGCCGGCCAGGGACTCGCGCAGCGGCCGTACCAGCGGAATCGCGCCCGCGACCGCCGCCTCGTAGTAGAGGTCAGCCCCGCGCTCCTGGGCGGCGGCGTGCAGCGCGGCGCCGTCCTTGGCGACCAGCGCCTTGTTGGCCGACACCACGCTCGCGCCGTGCTCGAAGGCGGTGGTGATCAGCGAGCGGGCGGGCTCGATCCCGCCGATGACCTCGACCACCACGTCGATGTCCCCGCGCTTGACCAGCGCGGTGGCGTCGGTGGTCACCAGCTCGGCCGGTACGCCCTCACGGACCCGCCCCGGGCGCCGCACCGCGATCCCGGCCAGCTCGACCGGAGCGCCGATGCGCGCCGCGAGGTCGTCCGCGTGCGTCGTCATGATGCGCGTCACCTCTGAGCCGACGACTCCACAGCCCAGCAGCGCCACTTTCAGCGGACGCGTACGCATCATCCGACCTCGCTTCTCATCCATCTAGGTGTGCACCAGTCTCATGCACTGGAGGGGGTTTTCCGCCCCGGGTCCAGTATCCGAGATTTCCTTCTCGCCGACCGACACCGCCTTGCGGCATCGTCGGTCGTCAACCGACATCGAGCCGCAGAAGATCCTCCTCCGTCTCCCGCCGGACGATTTCCCGCGCCTGCCCGTCCCGGACGGCGACGACCGGCGGACGCAGCGCATGGTTGTAGTTGCTGGCCATCGAGCGGCAGTACGCGCCGGTGGCCGGGACCGCGATCAGATCGCCGGGCGCCAGATCGGCGGGCAGGAAGGCGTCCCGTACGACGATGTCGCCCGACTCGCAGTGCTTGCCGACCACCCGGGACACCATCGGCTCGGCCGTGGACGAACGGGAGACCAGCGCGACCGAGTACTCCGCATCGTAGAGCGCCGTACGGATGTTGTCGGACATGCCCCCATCGACACTGACGTACGTCCGCAGCCCCGGCAGCTCCTTGACCGTACCCACTTCGTACAGCGTGAATGCCGTCGGCCCGACGATCGCCCGCCCGGGCTCGACGGACAGCCGCGGCACCGCGAGGCCCGCTGCATCGCATTCCCGGTGGACGATCTCCCGCAGCGCCTTCGCGATGTCCTCCGGCTCACTCGGGTCATCATCCGGCGTGTACGCAATGCCAAGCCCACCACCGAGGTCGATCTCGGGCAGCTCGACCCCGTGCTCGTCCCGGACCTCCTTGAGCAGCCCCACGACGCGGTGGGCGGCCACCTCGAAGCCGGAGGTGTCGAAGATCTGCGACCCGATGTGCGAGTGCACGCCGATCAGCTCAAGACCGTCGAGCTTCAGCGCGCGCCGCACCGCCTCGGCCGCCTGCCCGCCCGCGAGCGGAATGCCGAACTTCTGGTCCTCGTGGGCGGTCGCGATGAACTCGTGCGTATGCGCCTCGACGCCGACCGTGACCCGGATCTGCACCTTCTGGCGCTTGCCCAGCCCCTGCGCGATGTGGGCGACCCGCACGATCTCCTGAAAGGAATCAAGCACGATGCGCCCGACCCCTGCCTCGACCGCCCTCTGAATCTCCCTACCACTCTTGTTGTTCCCATGCAGAGCGATCCGCTCGGCGGGCATCCCGGCGGCGAGGGCGGTGACCAGCTCCCCCTCGGAGCAGACGTCGAGGTTCAGCCCCTCTTCATGCAGCCAGCGCACGACGGCGCGGGACAGGAACGCCTTCCCGGCGTAGAACACGTCCGCGTCCTCCCCGAACGCCTCCCGCCAGGCCCGGCAGCGGGCGCGGAAGTCGTCCTCGTCGAGGAAGTAGGCGGGCGTCCCGAACTGCTCGGCGAGCGTGGCGACGTCGATCCCGCCGACGGTGAGGACGCCGTCGGCGTTCCTCGTCACGGTGCGGGACCAGACCCGGGCGTCGAGCTGATTGAGATCGGCGGGCGGCGCGGCGTAGTGCCCCTCGGGCAGAACATCGGCGTGACGGGGCCCGGCGGGGTGGGCGGAACGGCTCATGCTGTCTCTCTCATTGATCAAAGGCGTTTCGGGGCGCTGATGCCAAGCAGGCGGAGGCCATTGGCGAGCACGATGCGGGTGGCCTCGGCGAGGCGTTTTCGCCGGCTGTCGGCAAGGAACGCATCAGCAGTGGCAACAAGGTGGCGCGCAAGCCGATCGGGCGCGCGATGCCGAGCGGCGGCCTCGACGACACGAGGAAAGTCGGAGAGCAACCCAAGCAGCACCCCGTCGTGGGCACTGTCTCCCCCATCGACGGTGGTCCGCTGAGCCAGCGCATGCGCATACCGCACCCGGAAGAGCGGATTCCCCTCCCGCTGAGCCAACAGGCGACCGGGGTCAAGATCCGGAACATCGTGCGCGGCAGCCCGCAACAACCCCCACCGAGCAGCATCGCTCCCCAGCCGGGCCAGCAGCTCAGGAGCCCCCACCCCAGCGGCCCGCACAGAAATGCTCTCCCCGCCGGCCTCTACGACGACCGACCCCCCACACCCCTCAACAAGCCCCTTCACGACATGCAGCACCAGCGCGGCCCGCACCTCATCAGCGGGCGCGAAGCGCAAGCACACCCCCGCAAGCCCGTCCCCGAGCCCGTACTGATCCCCCTGCTCAAGGACGCTCTCGACCATCTGCTCATGGGAGTGCGCATCCAGGGTGATGTTGAGGAACCCGGGCCCAGCGATATCAACGGCGGCGATCCCGGGCGTACCGACGAGCCGCCGCCGCAAAACCTCGGCAATGCCGACGGCAGCCCCTGGGCCCCGCCCCCGAGCGAGCTGCAACGCCACATTGGTCGCATAGTCCCCGCACCCGGGCCGCGGCGGGGTCTGCACCTTCACCCGCTCCGGCACGGCGACGCACAGCTCGTCGGCCTCGACGGCACGACGCACGGTGTGCAGCACAGTGCGGGAGAGCTGGGCGGGTGTCACGGCACCAGCGTATGTGAGGAGAGGGGTGCCCCCGCGAACCGGTTTCGCCCTTCGGACGCCCGTGCGCCCCACAGTCAAACGGGCGCCCACCGGCCAACCCAAGACCTCGGCTAGCCGGTGGGCCCCACAGCCGGCTCAGCATCACCGGGCGCCGCCGCCCCAGCAGCCCCTTGTTTCATCAGCCGCCCCACGAGCTTCACCAGCTCGGCGGGCTCGAAGGGTTTCGCCAGAAAGGCATCCACGCCCAGCGCCTGCCCCCGGTCCACCTCCACCTGCGTACACGCACTGATCATCGCGACCGGCAACCGCCGGGTCCGCGCATCAGCACGCAACCTGGACGCCGTCTGCAGCCCATCCAGTCTGGGCATCACGACGTCGAGAGTGATCACATCGGGCCGCACCTGGTGAACGATCTCCAGGCACTCGGCACCATCGGCGGCGGTCACGACCTCGAAGCCCTCCAGCTCGAGGTTGACCCTGATCAGCTGCCGGATGACCTTGTTGTCGTCGACGACAAGGACCCGGCCGGACAAGCCAGGCACACCCTGAAGAGTAGGCGCGCCCCCGCCCCCGCGTCCGCGTTTTGCCCACTTCCACCACGTGCGAGGGACCTTTCCCCCACTCCCCTGCGCCCCGCCCTCCACATGCGGTATACCCCCCTCCGCTCCCGCCGGCCCCCTCGCTCACCCCTCTCCCGATAAGCGTTCATGACCACCCTCCACGAACTGGTAGTGTTCTACTCGTCGCCGCGAGACAGCAGCGACGGGCGCAAGCCCCCGTAGCTCAGGGGATAGAGCAACGGCCTCCGGAGCCGTGTGCGCAGGTTCGAATCCTGCCGGGGGCACCTCGAAGAAGGTGCCAGCAGACCCCGCCATCAGCCCAGCCGCTGACAGCGGGGTTTTTGCGTATGCATGGCCGATGCGATCAATGCAAGTGATCACTTAAAGATCTTGAAGGTCATCCGCCAAGGTCACCCACTACCCGGAGCGTCTCTGTCGATAGGTCGAGCCTCTACAACGTTACGAACAACAGCACGGCCTTCACCGGTCGGGGACACGCCCACCAAGCCGAGCGACCCGTCGGTCAACGCTCCCCAGGTGCGCTACCGCTACTCGACGACGACCAACCCCGGCGCGCGCCAAGTTTCCAAACCTCCGTTCCATGCCATATGGAGCGCGGACCACGCTGCGGGCAAGATTCTCACCAAACCATAGGAGGGCCTGCAGAGACGCGTCTCGCCATCGCCTCGCTCCTTCAAGTCCCCGCCGGTCGTGTACCCGCCGGAATCGGCCCACGCCGTGTCGGCTGTCGGGCTCGCCATTCTGAGCTCGAATCGCCCCCATTCGTGGGCACCTCGGCTTCGCCCCTGTACCAGGACCGTCTCGGCACGAGCAGCGGCCTCGGAGCAGCACGGGCACGATGCCTCGCCGCGGGTGGATACCCCGCTGGGTACATGGTTAGGGACAGCCCGCTCTGCCACCACCTCGACGTCCCGGCGCCTCACGGCACAACGGCCGCCAGCGACGGGCGAATCTCCTGGCGTCCAGACACCCCTGGCGCTAGGCTCGATGGTTCCTTTACTGCACTCGAGCAGCCTATGCCCCCGTCTTAAAGCAGCCCAGGAAGAGCGGTACCCATCTGATGAGCGAAGGTGGCGCGGCACAGACGCCAGACCTCAAACTCGCCGAACTCGCCCGCACATCACGTAACTTCGGTTTCCTGTACGACCATCTGCCGCTGCTCGTTGCTTACGGCTCGGGTGCCGAGGCCAACGTATTTACCGATCCAAATACTTCTCTACTCAAGTCCCGGCAGTTCGGTGAGGCTCTCGCCTCCGATCTGGTTCGCCGCGGCCGCGTCCAGTTCACCGGGAGCAAGCAGATTGAGCGCCTAGCCGCCCTCGACAGGGAAGGCTATCTGCACGGCAACGTGGGGGCTGCCTTCCACGAGGTCCGCGTGCTCGGCAACAAGGCCAACCACGACGACTACGATGACGTGGATGACGCTTTCCGGGGCCTACGGACTTGTCACCGACTCGGCGTCTGGTATCACCGCCTGATCACCGGTTCCCGCGAACAGAAAACCTTCGTTCCACCGGACCCGGCGCGCACCCCGGCCGCGCAGAACGTGACCCTGCGCACACAAATGGAAGAGACGCGGCGTGCGCTGGAGGAGGCACGTCTCACCTACGAGGGTCAGGCATCCCAGGCACAGGCAGAACAGGCCGCTCGCCTCGCAGCAGAAAGGGAACTTGCCGACGCTTCGGCGGAGCGCGAGGAACTGGCCCGCCAAGTGGCCGCCATGCACGATCAGCTCACTGCGCTGCAGCAGGCCCAGTCGGCTGCTGATACCCGGCTGCTGCGCGAGCAGGTCACGAGCTCCGCTGCGGCCTCCAAGGCGGTGGCCGAGCGAGCCCGTCTCCTGGAGAACGCCGAGCAGGCGGCCCGCGAGCCCCTCACCGAGGCCCAGGTACGCACCCGCCTCGACCAGATGCTCGCCGAGGCCGGCTGGAGCGTCCAGGACGCAGGCAACAACCTCAGCCTGTACGCGCAGGGCCGGTACGGCAACGGAGTCGCCGTCCGCGAGACGACCACCGCCACCGGCCGCGCCGACTATGCCCTGTATGTGGACCGCAAACTGGTCGGAGTGATCGAGGCCAAGCGGGAAGGCGCGGACCTGACGGCTGCCGAGAAGCAGGCCGACCAGTACGCCGACCACCCGACCGACGCCCAGCAGCGAATGATCGCTTGGCGTACTCCTCTGCCCTTCCGCTATGTGTCGGACGGCGGCGAGACCCGGTTCCGCAACACCCTCGATCCCGACTCCCGCAGCCGTCGAATTTTCTCCTTCCACCAACCCCGCACGCTCTCCCGCTGGATGCGCCAGGCCGACCAGGACCCGCAGGCGCCCTCGTACCGCTCCCGGCTGCGACTGCGGATGCCTGAACTCGACGAGCGCCCTCTTCGCCCTGCCCAGATCCAGGCGGTACGTGGCGTGGAGGAGTCTGTCGCACATGGCCGGGGCCAGCAGGGCACCGGCCAATCCCGCTCGCTGGTGCAGATGGCGACCGGAGCCGGCAAGACGTTCACGGCGGTGACGTTCTCGTACCGGATGCTAAAGCATGCCCAGGCCGAGCGCGTCCTTTTCCTGGTCGACCGGAACAACCTGGGCACCCAGGCTCAGAACGAATTCGAGAACTTCACCACCCCTGACACGCACCGCGTCTTCGCCGACCTGTTCAACGTGCAGCGCTTGGGCGCGGACGGCATGAACCCTTCCGCCAAGGTCGTCGTCTCCACGGTGCAGCGCCTATACATGGAGCTGACCGGGTCGACTGTGCCCTTCGTGACTGGTGAGGACGGCGAGGAGGAGTACGCCTATGACCTGCCGGGCGACATCAGCGTCGGCTACAACCCGCAGATTCCCCCGGAGTCCTTCGATCTGATCGTCGTCGACGAGTGCCACCGCTCCATCTACGGAAAATGGCGTTCCGTCCTGGAGTACTTCGACGCGCCCATCGTGGGGCTGACCGCGACGCCCATCGCCCAGACCTTCGGCTACTTCAACGGCAATCTCGTCAGTGAGTACACCTACCCCGAGGCCGTCGCCGACGGCGTCAACGTGGATTTCCAGGTGTACGAGATCCAGACGCGGATAACGGGCGAGGGCGGTGTCATCGCCCAGGGCACCATCCCGGTCCGCGACCGCCGCACCCGCCGTCAGCGCTACGAGGACTTCGACGAGGACATCACGTACGGCGCCACCGAGGTCGGCGTCGGTGTGATCAGCAAGGACCAGCTGCGCACGGTCATCCGCACCTTCCGCGAGCGACTCTTCACAGAGATCTTCCCCGAGCGCGCCAAGCAGAACGAAGAAACCGGTGATCTGCGTTGGGACGAGATGTATGTCCCAAAGACCCTTATCTTCGCCAAGAACGACAATCACGCCGAGGAAATCGTCGAGGTCATCCGTGACGTCTTCGGTAAGGGCAACGACTTCTGCACGAAGATCACGCATGCGGCGAAGAGGCCGAACGAGCGTCTCTCCGACTTCCGCAACCTCCCGCAGCTGCGCATCGCCGTAACCGTGGACATGATCGCCACTGGCACCGACGTCAAGCCGCTGGAATGCCTGCTGTTCCTGCGGGACGTCAAGAGCTGGGCCTACTTCGAGCAGATGAAGGGCCGCGGAGCACGGACTCTGTCCCTGACCGAGTTCGAGCGGGTCACACCGGGCGTCGGCCCGAAAACTCGTTTCGTGATCGTCGACGCGGTGGGCGTGACCCGGAAGCCGAAAGTCGACGCAGCGCCGATGGAGCGACACACAGAGAAGGACCTGAACCTGGAGAAGCTGCTGAGGCTCACTGCCCGCGGCGAGGCCGAGGAGGCACACGTCTCCACCCTCGCCTCCCGCCTCGCCAAGCTCGACCTTCAGATGACCGACGACGAGCACGCGGAGATCGAGGGGCTGAGCAACGGAGTGCCCCTGAAGAAAATCGTGCACGGCATGGTCGACGCTGTCGCAATCGACGAGCAGGTCAAGACCCGCGAGGCCGCCGAACGCCTCGGCCTCGACCCTGACCAGGCCGTCAGGGACATGATCGAACGCGCGCTGAAGCCCTTGGCGTCGAACCCCACCCTGCGCAGCCGACTCCTGGAAATGCGGCGCGCGAAAGACATCTTGTACGACGAGAACAGTCGCGACGATCTAGTGCGGGCTGGCGCAGTTCCTGAGGACGAGTCGGCGGCGCGCGGCACCGTGCGCGACTGGAAGGCGTACATCGAGGAGCACCGAGACGAGATCGCGGCACTCGCCATCGCCTTCTCACCCGATTCACCGGTACCGCCCCGCGACGCACTAAAGCGCCTCAAGGACCTGGCGCGCGCGGTGGCCCGCCCGCCCCGCGCATGGACCTCGGACAAGCTGTGGCGGTCGTACGAGCAGGTGGGCGAGGCGGTGGTGGCGAACCGCGCTGCCGCTCGCACCGCCGCTGACCTGCTCGCCCTGCTGCGATACGAACTGGCGGGCGGCGCGGAGCACGGCGTCCCTGCGCCCCGCCCGCACGAAGAGTCGGTACGGGAGCGGTACGCAGCATGGCTGGCCCGTCAGGAACAGGCCGGTGTGACCTTCACCAAGGCCGAGCGCTGGTGGCTCGATCACATCGCGGGTGCCACGATCGAGCGTGTACGCTTCGACACCGCCGACCTCGACTACCCCCCGTTCACGAAGATGAACGGCACCGACGGCTTCCTCGCGCAATTCGGCGAGACGAGGGCGGATGAGATCCTCGACGAACTGGACAGGGAGCTGGGCGCGTGACGCTGAGTTTGGATACGGAATCGGGGGAACTTCCGCCGGGGTGGGCCCGGGAAACGATCGCTAACCTATGCGACGTGAATCCCCGCGGGTTCGACGACGAGCCCGAAGACGATGATTTCGTCTCCCAAGTGCCCATGGCCTCCGTGGAAGCAGAAACGGGGCGCATGGACGCTTCGCTCCGAGTGCGCTACGGCGACTTCAAGAAGAAGTCCCTGACGCGCTTCCAGGAGAATGACGTCCTCTTTGCGAAGATCACGCCGTGCATGGAGAACGGAAAGATCACGAAGGCACGGGGTCTGGTCGGCGGACGCGCTCTCGGTAGCACCGAGTTCCACGTACTTCGTAGCCGCGGCGCGGTGCTCCCCGAATACTTGACGCACTACCTGTTGCAGCGCAACGTACGAATCACCGCCGAGCACCACATGTCCGGTGCTGTCGGTCAGCGTCGGGTACCGCGTCCCTACTTGGAGTCGTTGGAGATCCCTGTCCCGCCTCTCGCGGAACAGCGTCGCATTGTCGCCGCGCTTGACCACCAGATCGCCCGCATCGAGGCGGGCGCGGCTGCACTCGGCGAGGCTGAGCAGCAAATCTCAATCCTCGAAGCAACCTTGCTGGCAACGGCGACCAAGTCTCACCCTGATGTCTCTTCATGGGGTTCCACGACAATCGGGGAAATCGCCAACGTCTCCTCTGGCGCTACCCCCCTCAAAGGGAATTCGGCATACTACGAGGGTGGAACCGTTCCCTGGGTGACTAGCTCACTACTAAACTCTCCCTTCATCCATCAGGCAGATAAATTCATTACTGAACTCGCCGTGAAGGAAACAGCAGTTAGGGAGTACGATCCGGGCACGATTTTGGTAGCGATGTACGGCGAAGGGAAGACACGAGGAAAGTGCTCAGAGCTTCGCATTAACGCCACAACAAACCAGGCCTGCGCCGCAATTCAACTACATTCTGAAAATGAATCGCGTCGAGAGTGGTTGAAAGCTCTCCTCGAGTCGTTGTACGAGGAGAATCGCGCTCTCGCCTCCGGTGGTGTTCAGCCGAATCTCAGCCTGGCACTCATAAAGAAAATCCGAGTCCCCCTTCCGCCGTCGGCGCTACAGACGAAAATTCTGGAAGAGCTGGCTCAACGGAGAGCACAAGCCACAGCCATGGCAACGGCGCTGGCCACAGCTCGTGTACAAGCCCAGGAGCTCCGCTCCGCCCTTCTTCACTCCGCCTTCTCTGGCGCCCTCGTCCCCCAGGATCCCACCGACGAGCCAGCCTCAACTGTCCTCAACCGGATCCGCGCCGAGCGCGCGTCCAACACGAAGGCGCCGCGCAAGCGTGCCCCCCGTAGGCCTCGGACGGCCCCGCCCGGTCAGGAAGAACTTCCCCAGTGAGCACCACCACCGCGCCCATGAACACGGCCGCCCCCGACCTGCGGCGATCCGCTGGTGAGTCGACGTCGACTCTCGTCAACCGTCTCTGGTCGTACTGCGAGCTGCTGCGCCACTCCGGCGTGTCCACCCTCGACTACGTCGAGCAGCTCACATACCTGCTTTTCCTGAAGATGGCCGACGAGCGCGCGAACCGCCCGGCCAGATTCCGTCGGAACGCACCCGAAGAGCCTCTGATCCCTCAGGGGCTGGACTGGCCCAGCCTCACCAGCCGCTCTGCCGAGGACCTGGTGGAGCACTACGAGCACATCCTTCGCGAGCTCGGCCGCAAGGGCGGCACGATGCTCGGGGAGGTTTTCACCAAGGCCCAGAACAAGATCCATGAGCCAGCTGTCCTCGACCGGCTCGTCAAGGATCTGATCGACCCTTACACCTGGACGCACGAGAAGCAGGACCTCAAGGGCGACGCCTACGAGGGGCTTCTTCAGCGCGGCGCGGAAGACCGCAAGACCGGCGCGGGGCAGTACTTCACACCCCGGCCACTCATCGATGCCATGGTCGACTGCGTACAGCCCCGCCTTGGCGAGACGATCACCGACCCGGCCTGCGGCACCGGTGGCTTCCTCATCGCCGCGCACGCGAACATCGTCGAGCGTTACGAAGACAAGCTCTACGGCGACGAGGCACGCAAACTCCAGACCGGTGCGATCACTGGCTACGAACTGGTCCGCGAGACCGCTCGGCTCGCGCTGATGAACATGCTGCTGCATGGCATCGGCACCTCCGAGGCCCGCCCTCTGATCACGGTCCAGGACTCCTTGGCGAAGCCGCCGCAGAAGTTCTACGACATCGTGCTTGCCAACCCGCCCTTCGGCGTGGGCTCGGTGACCGGCGAGGCGTACACCGCCCGCAAGGACTTCTGGACGCAGACCACGAACAAGCAGCTCAACTTCGTCCAGCACATCTACACCCTGCTGAAGACGAACGGCCGAGCCGCTCTGGTCCTGCCGGACAACGTCCTCTTCGAGGGAGGTGCCGGCGCGGAGATCCGCCGCCGGCTGCTAGACCTCACCAACGTGCATACTCTGCTGCGTCTACCCACCGGCATCTTCTACGCCAATGGCGTCAAGGCGAATGTCCTGTTCTTCGACAAGTGTGCCCCCCGTCCAGGCGGGAAGCCCGCCACCAAGCAGCTGTGGGTCTACGACTTCCGCACCGACCAGCGCTTCACCCTCAAGCAGCGCGCACTGCGGCGTGGGCACCTCGACGAGTTCGTCGCGGCCTACCATTCCGGTGGCACGGACTACTCGGCTCGCAAGCCCAGTGAGCGTTTCCGACCGTACGCGTACGATGAGTTGATCGCACGTGACAAGGTCAATCTCGATCTGACGGTTCTCCAGTCTGCTTCCGCTTCTTCCGCGCCCCTCGCCCCTCCGGACGTGATCGCGCAGGAGATCGTAGACGGCCTGGAAACCGCCCTGGCCGAGTTCACCGCCGTCGCCCAGGCTCTGAAGAAGGCTGCGGGCATCCAGACGACCGGTTCCGGCCTCGCCACGAACGACAGTGAGAGCAACGTCAGTACCGAAGAGACAGACCAGGAGCGGTAGCCCGACGTCCCTTGTCCCGAGCCGACGCCCAGACGGGCCCGGTAAGGCCCTGAGGGGCGTTCCGGACCTGCTTGGGAACGGGACGGTTGGTCACTCGAATCCTGTTTGGAGGCGGGCGGCCTACCCGGAAATGACAGAGGACTGGGTGACACATGGCCAACGGGTTCGCGCACGGCAACGGCATGCGGCGCGAAGAGCGCTGGACCGGTAAGGACATCGCCGACCAGCTCCGGAAGTTCTACAACGAGAAGACCAGTACCCGCGCCATTACCCGTCTGCAGTTCGCGGAGCACTTCGGGTATCTGCTGTTCCTCAAGCTGGACCACGAGCGTTCGCAGCGTGTCGGCCGGTTCGCCAGGAAGCCCGTTGCCCCCGTCGATGCCTGGCCAAATCTGGTCATGCTGAGCGGTGACGCCTTGCATGAAAAGCTCGAAGCCCTCATGGACGAGCTGGGTAACCCGGCTCCCGCCGAGCGCCCCGACCGGCAGACCGCGAGCGCCGTCTTCCGCGACGCACAGCCCTGGGGCCTCAACCGCATGGCCGAGCTGACGAAGCTGATCGTCGAGGAGATCGCCCCGTACCACTGGTCGTCCGTTCCTCAGGCCGAGTTGGGCGATGCGTTCTCGCGGATGCTGCGGGAATGCCGTGACGACATCGACCTCAAGATCGAAACCGGCCAGACCCTCACTCCTCAGCCCGTCCTGAGTGCCATCACCAAGGTGCTCGGCGTGCACTCCGGTGACACAGTCATCGACCCCGCCTGCGGCACCGGCTCGACGCTTGTCGCGGCATACAACCTCATGTTGTCGCAGGGCGGGCATCTGCCCCCGAGCGCTCTCGCGGGGGCAGATCTCGACGCACAGATGTGCCGACTCGCCACAATGAACATCCTGCTGCACACCGGCCGCCCGTTCTCCGACCCGGCGCCGGTCCAGCTCGCTGACACCTTGACGCGCAGGGGCACGCCGGTCATGCGCGCCGATCTGGTGGTCGCCCCGACGGTGGCGATCTGCAACCCGCCATTCAAGAGCAGCGGCGTGCAGCCGGACGCCGACATGCGCGATGACTTCTGGGCCTACGGAGACTTCCCCACCAACTTCCTCCAGCATCTGGCCATCACCCTGCCGCAGGGAGCCCGGGCAGCCGTGTTCGTGCCTGATGGTGTCCTCTTCGGCGGCGGTGCGGCAGCCACCGTTCGTGAGGCCCTGCTGAAGAACTGCGACGTGCACACGCTGCTGAGGCTGCCCTCCGGCCTGTTCCACCGCAAGGGCGTGCAGTCGAACATCCTGTTCTTCACCAAGTCCGCCCCGAAGCCGAGTGGTGAGCCAGCCACGCAGAGTTTGTGGGTATACGACGCCCGCAGCGGCATCCACCACACAGACACTGGCAACCCGGTCGCCGAAGACGACTTCGACGAATTCCTGTCGGTCTGCCTGCCCGAGGGCGGTTTCGCGGCTCGTGACGAGTCGGTGTCGAAACGATTCCGCCGCTACCCAGTGGAGGAGCTGCTGGCCCGCCCGATGGCCAACCTGCACCTCATGGCCCATATCGCGCCCGAGATCGACGACCTGGGTGACCCGAAGGACGTCGCCCTTCAGGTTGCCGAGCACCTTGAGGAAGCGGCACGCCACTTCCGTGAGGTCTCGCAGACCCTGCCGTAATGAGAGCACGCACGCCTCAGGGCGCCGTCGGCACGCGGTCGACAGCGCCCCGAGGGGGTGCCCCGCTCGTCAGCGGCTGGCTGCGAAGTCCACAAAGGCCGCCCAGCTCTGCTGGGCGAAGACGAGGTGTGACCTCGTTGGCTCCTTGGAGTCCCGCACGTGCACAGCGTCGGGGGTGGTGGCCACCTCCACGCACGCACCGCCCTCGTTGCCGCTGTAGCTGCTCTTGAACCAAGCGAGTCGCGCGGAATCCTCAGTGCTCATCGTTGCGTCTGCATCCTCTCGATCAGCTCCAGGGACTCACTTGGCGTGAGTGCCTGGGCCCTGATGGTGCCGTAGCGTGCGGCCAGGATACGGACCTCTTCGGCATCCGTCGCCAGTCGCGCATGGTTCTGAGCCTCCATGTATCCGACCTGCGGTTTTCCCTTGGGGGTCAGCAGGATGAAGGGCCCGCCCATCCCGGCGTGCTCCGTGCGCTCCAGCGGCATCACCTGAAGTTCGACGTTGCGCAGCCGGCCCAGCCGGAGCAACTGGTCCAGCTGCTCGTTGTGTACCTCCCAGCCGCCGAGCGGCCTCCGCAGTACGGCCTCCTCCACGACAGCAGTCACCATCGGTGGGGGCCAGCGGGTCAGGATCTTCTGTCGATCGAGGCGAGAGGCCACTCGTTGCTCGATGGTCTCTTGGTCCAGCAACGGCTTTCGCATCTCGTACAGGGCCCACGCACGGAGTTCGGTCTGGAAGAGGCCCGGGATGTCGTGGCTGCTGTAATCGTTGATCTCGATGGCCTGCGCTTCCAGGCGTGCGTAGTCCCTGAACCACGCCGGGTGGCGCACTCGTGCCTTCGCCTTCGCCTGGGCGATGTCTTCCTTCATGACGCTCAACAAGCCCCCCGCGCCAAGAAGCTCGTCCGCGGCGTCAAGGAACTCCGGCTGCGGCGTTCGGCGGCCGCGCTCGATCGACGCGATCTGGTCTTCGCTGTAGCCGAGTCGCTTGCCGAGCTCCTTCTGAGTCCAGCCCATGCGTTCCCGGAGGAGCTTGATCTGCTTGCCCACGGCCCGGTTGAGATCCGACGCGCTTTCCGTGTCTTCCTGCGGTTCGGGCCGCCGTTCACCGTCCGGGCCGATCGCCGTATCCGTCACCCGAGTCACCACCCCATGTCGTACGCCTGCACGGTCACGCCCGCCGTCCCTGACAAGCAGCCGAACGTGCCGGTACCAGCACGCTGTGTACTGGCCGTCTTGCTGGTCAGCGTAGGAGCCTCCGGCCACGCTCTGTGACATGTCGCACGAAATTCACTCTCACCAACTCGTACAGGACTCCGACCGCTTCAGTCAGCGCCTCAGCCCCACGCGGCGGGGTGCACGACTCGCCCGTCGTCTCGCCGTGCAGCAACTCTCCGACTGGGGCTGGAGCCACGACGACGAGTCCACGCACAACGCCGCGCTGCTCGTTGCCGAGCTCGCCGCGAATGCTGTGCAGCACGGGCTTGTGCCCGGTCGGGACTTTCTGCTGGCTCTCGTCCTGACGAGGCCTGCATCAGGGGCCGCGACCTTGCGTATCGAGGTCGCGGACTGCCGGGACGAGCGGCTTCCCCGGCCGGTCTCCGTCACGCCCCCGGGGGCCGACGACGAGCATGGGCGAGGTCTGCTTCTCATCCATTCGCTGGCGACGCGGTGGGGCGTCGATCCCCGGCACCCGTGCGGCAAGACCGTGTGGGCCGAGATCCAGCTCAGCGCCGGTTCGCAGTCCGAGTGCTGATTCAGCTTGTCTCGGTCAGCCTGCGCTCGATGGCCTCGCGCACGGCTGCTGCTCGTGGGTCGCTGAAGTCGGCGAGGAGCGTCAGGGCCTGCGCCCAGTGTCGGTGGGCTTCCTCCGGGCGTTCGTCGAGTACCGCCGAGGCCAGGCCGTCTAGGGCCAGGGCCTGGTGCCACGTGTCGCCCAGGTCGCGTTGTGCCGAGGCGGCCTGGCGGTGGAAGTCGGCTGCCTCGGCATGACGTCCGAGGCGGTGGTAGACCTCGCCGACGCCCTGCCAGGCCAGGGCCTCTCGGCTGCGGTCGGCCAGGCGGCGGTGCAGGGTGGCGGACCGCTGGTAGGAGGTCAGGGCCTCGGCGTGCTGGCCCGCCGCCTGTTGGGCGGCACCGAGGGTCAGCAGCCAGAAGCCCTCCAGGCGCAGGTTGCGGAGGCTGAGGGCGATGTCCAGGGCGGCCTGGGCCGAGATCAGGGAAGCATCAATGTCGCCCTGCTCGCGTTGTACGTCGCTCAGCACGCGCAGGATGTTGCCCTCGCCGCGCTGATCGCCGAGCGCTCGGTGCGCTGTCAGGGCTTGGTCGATGACCGTGGCCGCCTCCGGGAGGCGTCCGGCGCGGTAGTGGGTGGTCGCGAGGTTGGACAGGGCAGTGGCGGCCCAGTGGGTGGCGTCCTGCTCCTGGAAGGCGGAGATGGCCTGCTCGAAGTGGTGAGCAGCGGGGTCGAGTCGTCTCGTGCGGAGGTGGTTCAGCCCGATCAGGTTGAGTGAGCGTGCTTCGCCCAGGCGGTCGCCCAGGTCGCGTCGGATCGCCAGCGCGTGCTGGTGGGATTCGAGGCTTTCGGCCAGGCGGTTGAGGCGGGTGTAGGCCATGCCTAGGTAGGTGTGGAGTGCGCCTTGTGCGGCGCGTTCTCCCAGCCGTTCGGCGGCCTCCAGCCCGATGCGGCCTACGGTCGGCCAGCCTGTGCCCGAGGCGGAGGGGAACTGGGCGTTCCACAGGACCGTGGCCAACTGCCACGCCAGGCGGTCGTGCCCGGCGTCGGCCGCCGTACGTACGGCCTGGAGCAGGTTGTCGTGCTCCCGCTCGGCCCAGTCCACGGCGGCGTCGTACTCGGAGAAGGTCAGCGGGCTGATGTCGCCCGAAGCGGGCGTGAGGGGCACGCGGTCCTCGGCGGGGTTGATGCAGCTCTGCGCGGCATCGGCGGTGTGCAGGTACCACTCCAGCACGCGGCACAGGGCTGCCTCCCGCTCGGCCGGCGGCTCCTCGTGCTGGGCCTGGTCGATGGCGTACGCGCGCAGCAGGTCGTGGAACTGGTAACGGTCCGGGGCGGTCTGCTCCAGCAGGTGAGCGCCGACCAACGAGTCCAGCAGCTGTCGGGACCGGCTGGTGCTGGTCGTCCCGGCCAGGGCCGCGGCGGCGCGTAGTCCAAACTCGGGTCCGGGGTGGAGGCCGAGCAGGCGGAACAGGCGGGCGGCTTGTTCGGACAGGGCGCGATAGGACCAAGCGAAGACGGTGCGGATGGCTTCGGCTTCCTCGTCGTCGCCCGTGCTCAGGGCGTCCCAGAGGGCGGATTCGTCGCGCAGATCGGCGATCAGGTCGTCCAGCCGTAGGTGGGGGTGACTGGCGGCGCGCTCTGCGGCTATGCGCAGGGCAAGTGGAAGGCGTGCGCACAACCGGGCCAGTTCGGCGAGCTGCCGTTCGTCGTCGGCCGGTCGGTATCCCGCGGTGACGGCGCGCAGCAGGGCAACCGCCTCCGGCTCCGGCAGCACGCCGAGGGTGAGTCGGCGAGCCCCGTCGCGGACGGCGAGGCCGGACAGGCG
The DNA here is from genome assembly GCF_044332925.1 of Streptomyces sp. NPDC021212. Classification (NCBI taxonomy): domain Bacteria; kingdom Bacillati; phylum Actinomycetota; class Actinomycetes; order Kitasatosporales; family Streptomycetaceae; genus Streptomyces; species Streptomyces sp. NPDC021212. Next base: position 501,628 of record NZ_JBIRPZ010000003.1, on the reverse strand, counting down.
ACTGCGGCTGGTGACCAGCACCAGGCTGTGTGCGCTTCCGGGCAGCAACGGCCTGACCTGGCCGACCGTAGCCGCGTTGTCCAGGACGACCAGGACGCGGCGGTCGGCCAGCAACGAGCGGTACAACGCGGCCGCCGCGTCGAGGTCCTGCGGTACGGCTTCGGTCCGGACGCCGAGCGAGGTCAGCAGGCGGTGCAGGGCCTCGCGTGCCGCGACCGGCTCTCCGGGGTCGTAGCCGCGCAGATTGGCGTACAGCTGCCCGTCCGGGAAACGGTCCCGGATCTGGTGGGCCCAGCGCAGGGCCAGCGATGTCTTTCCGGCACCGGCGGTACCGGCGATCACGTATACCGAGACGACGAGCGGACCGCCGTCCTCGCTTGTGAGGATGGCGTTCAGCTGGGCCAGTTCGTCGGTGCGGTTGACGAATCCGCCTGCGTCGGCCGGGAGCTGGCGTGGGACGGGGCTCTCGGCACGGCCCGGGTCCGTTGTGGGCTGCGCGTGGAAGTGGATGCCCCCGTGGACGCTCCTCGCCTGGACGACGTCCCGTGAGGACCCCGACAGCTCGGAGTGGGTGCTGCCGGAGTGCTCGTCGTCCTGTCCGCCTGGCGCTGCGATCGACCTACTCCCTTCCTGTGCCCGGTGTCGGCGGATCGAGGTGCGCCACCTCGCGGTCGAAGTAGGGGATCACGTCTTCGCCCGCGGTGTAGAGCGCCTTGATGTAGTTCTCCCAGCGCTCGACGAGGTCACGGTCGGTGTAGCGGATCGCGCCGTTCGCGACTCCCTCGTCGGTGTAGAGGACTTGGAAGAGGGCTTGGCCGCCGAGGACGACCACTTCCGGGAGCGGGCCGGTGTTTTCCGATGCGGCCACCTGTGCGGCGGAGACGATCCGGATCCGCTGACCGTGTTCGGCGCGCTGCCGCTGGGAGTGGAGTTCCCACTGCACGTACGGTGTGAGTGGCGTCTCGACCACCCGTACACGGTGAAAGGCGTACCCCCTGCGCTGCTCCTCCTGGGCAGCCGCGGCCAGGTTGTCGTGCCGGTCGGCGAGGAGTCGTAGCGCTTCCTCCCAGTCACCTCGGCGCAGGGCGTCGCGGCTCGGGCTGCCCTGCTCCTCGAAATGCTGACGGCGCTCCAGCTTCCAGGAACTCCCGTTGCGGATCGCGTCCTCGCGTTCGCGGAACTCCTGCTTGTAGGCGGGCCGGGTGAGCCGGTCGCCCTGCGCCGGGTCGAGAGCGGGGGCGAGGAGATCAGGCATCGGGGATGTCCTTCTTGGCCGCGCGGAGCATGTTCCCTGGGATGACGACCAGCCGTTCGTCCGGGGCGAGGTGCACGCCTTGCGGCAGGCGGGTGCCGTAGACGGCTGTCAGATCCCTGCCGATCACGGCCACGTCACCGTTGTCGAGCTGCCAGATGTCCGGGCACTCGTCATTGCCGTCGGAGTTTCCGAGCTCTGCGGCCGTTTTCCCCAGCCGACGCTCGAATAACGCGGACGGGTCGGCCTCCCAGGCGCGGGCCATGTCTGCCTCCGGTGGAGAGGGTCGAGCACGGTTTGGCTACCCACTGTATCCATGGCCGCAGCCGAAGGTGAGGGGTCGCCAGGGTCGCCCCTATGCTCCTGGCTGGCCAATGCGCGCCCTGTCCATGACATCGGTTTCTTGCTCTCCTGGTAGAGCGACCGTGCCGCTGGTCGGAGGGGGCAGGTGAGGCATGGGTACATCATCGCGATGGCCGGGGCCCGGCGGCCGTACGGGCATGGCGGGTGAGTGGAGTCGCGCGAGCGGACGTGTCTCCGCCTGGCGGCCGGGCGCTGACGCCATGGCGAAGCTGGACGACATCGCCGCGGAGCACTTAGCCGTACTCCACCGCACCCTTCGTGAGGAGCCGACGGCCTTCGGACTTTACGAGGCGGCCTGCGCTGCCGGGGAACGGCTGATCACCGCCGTGGACGACTGGGCACCGAGCCGGGACGGGGATGAATTCGCCGCCCTCTTCACCGCCACCGTGGGAGGCGAAGGCGGCACCGTGGCGGACGCCGCCGTACGACGGGCCGCCGCGGCATCCGCCCGTCGTCTCCTGGAGGAGCATCCAGAGGCTGGTAACCCCGGCGACAGCGGCTTATCCGGTGAGGTGTTTTGCCTTCTCTACCGGGGGTTCTTCGCCGATGTCGTGGCGGAGTTCCTACGTGCCGCGGTCGCCGAGAAGGTCAAACTCGTGGTCCCGCTGTTGCCCGCGCTCGATCCCGAGGACCACATCGCCGACTGGATAGCCGAGCACGTTCTGAGTCTGCTGCCGAACCCTTGCGAAGAAGCCGCACAGCGGGGGGAGTCGGAGGAGAAAGCGGATCAGGTCGCGTCAATTGCCGAGGATCCGCTCGGTTCTCTGCGGCTCGTCGCGCATGGACTAGTTCCGCGAGCGGCCGGCCGGGCGCTGGGACTGCTCTCCGAGGGACCGAGCGGGGACACGGACGGCACACCGTACGAGGGGGAACCTGCCGCATGACCGAACCGCACACACGGCTCTTCTGGCTCTCCCACCCGGACGTCGAGACACCGCCACCGCACTGGCAGCCCCTCCAGGACGCCGTGTACTGGGAACGCCCATCACGCGGACCCGATCGACGGCAGTTGTTCGCCCCGGCCCCGGACTGGGCGGATGATCTCCAGCGGGTGGCGCGCGCCGTCTTCGCGGCGGACCGGTACACCCGCCGCGTCGATGGATTCGACCGCTGGACCCGCCGCATCACCCTCTCCGTACCGGTCGCCCACCCCGAGCGGTGGGACCGTGCCTTGCACGCCCTGATGGCCGTCCTGGGGACCGTGACGGGGGACCTGTGGGAGGTCGTCTTCCGGCCCTTGCACGAGACGTCGGTCCGGGAAGGACCCTTCACCTTCACCGCCGAGGACTACGCGCACGACGTCGCCCTGTTCTCCGGCGGTCTCGACTCCCTCGGTTGGGCAGCCCAGCAAGCTGCCCTGCCCTCTCCTCGCGCTTTGCTGCTTGTCTCCTTCGAGGAACGGAACTTCGAAGCGCTGCAGGATCAGGTGTACGAGGCCGTACGAGGCCTCCGTCGACGCCCGGTACGGCGTCTCGTCCAGAGCCAGACGGTGCGCAAACCGCGTGGCAGCGGCATCAAGCTGGAACGCACCACCCGCTCACGCGGCCTGCTGTACGCGGCGTCTGCCGTGCACGCGGCCGCCGCGGAACGCATCCCCGTCGTCCACCTGCCGGAGAACGGTCAGCTCGCCCTCAATCCGCCGTTGTCCGCCGCCCGGGCCGGAGCCTGCTCGACCCGCTCGGTGCACCCATGGACGCTTCATCACCTCAACCGGGTGATATCCCAGGTCGCGGAGCCTGGATCCGCGATACGCGTCGAGAATCCGTTCGCGATGCTCACGAAAGGCGACGTCTGCGCGGTAGCGCGGGACGCGGGCCTGCCGCAGCGGGTGCTGGAGGCAACCTTGAGCTGCGGCACTCCCCCCGACCGTCATCCCGCTGGGCCCCCACTCGCCCACTGCGGCCTTTGCTACCCGTGCCTGGTGCGTCGCTCGGGCCTGCTGCGAGCCTTCGGCGACGACCGCACGCCGTACGCGGCCAATCCCTGGGACCTTGCCCTGAACGCAGACCGCGCTCGCAACTGGCATGCCCTGCGGCGATGGCTGGACACCGAGTGGAGCCTGCTCGACCTGGTGGCCGACGCCCCGTTGCCGCCCGATGCGGAGCCGGCCCGACTCGTGGAGGTGGTCGAGCGGGGCAGGGAGGAACTGCGGGCACTGATCACGTGGGCGGGCCGGAGGGCGCCGCGGAAAGCGTCGTGACCCGCGCCCGTCCCGTGCTCGGTCGGGGCCGACCTTGTCCGGCTCCGGTCGACGGTTGGCTGACTCGCACCTGAGATGCCACAGAGAGTGTTGGCGGTAGCATAAAGGGCATGAGTGAGCCTACGCAGAAGTACTCGATCACGATGCCGCGGGACATCGCGGAAGCCGCTCGCGCACGCAGTGGGCCGTCCGGCCTGTCCGCCTACGTCGCCGCGGCTGTAGCCCGCCAGATCGAGCGCGACAACCTCAACGAACTCATCGTGGTCGCCGAGGCCGAGCACGGGCCCATCGCGGACGAGGAGGTCCAGGCCCTCCGAGACCAGCTCCAGCAGGCCCGCAGTCAGCAGACCCACGACGGAGCGAACGCCGCGTGACTCGCTCCGCTGCCGTGCCCGGCGGCACCCTGGTCCTCGACAGCGAGGGACTGGCCAAGGCCGTACTGCGAGACCGCGCGGTCACCGGATGGCTCGCCCTGGCCCGCGCCGACGACATGCGGGTGATCACTAGCGCCGCCACCCTCGTGGAAGTGGTCCATCCTCGGATCAACCGGCCAGCCTTGGAGTGGACTCTCTCGCGCATCGTCGTCGAGCCGGTCACCGAGGTTGTCGCCCGCCACGCCGCCGAGCTCCTGGCCAACACAGGGCAGCACGGACACAAGTACGCCATCGACGCCATGCTCAGCGCCACCGCCCTCGCAGCCCCCGGGCCCGCCACGGTGCTGACCTCCGATCCCGAAGACCTCGCGGCGCTGTGCGACGGACGCATCACCATCATCAAGATCTGAGGTGCGCAATAGCGGGGACGGAGTTCCCAAGGGCAGTGCGCCGACGCCTCCGGCCTGCAGTGAAACAGGGTGGCTACGGACCTAGGGGCGATCTTACGTAGGTCGAATCTTACGTAGATGCTGGCTTACCTCGGGCGGATCCGGGATGCATCCCAGAGGTCGGCGCCGCACCGCGACCGTTAGCGGCACCGAGGGCGCGTACGCGGGTCACCCCGGCCCCGTGCGGGCACCGAGCAGGTCCCTCATCGACTCTGCGGCGCGGACGGCCGCGTCGGCGCAGCAGTTGTTGAACAGGGCGTGGACCTCGTCGGCCTGGTCGGCCATCTCGTGGAGGCGCGGGGCCCATTCCTCCAGTTCCTCGGACGTGTAGGTGTGGCGGAACCGCTCCTCCTTGGTGCCGGTGCCCCAGGCGTCGTTGCGGCCGTGGAAGCGGGCCACCGCCAGGCGGGGTGAGGTGACGGGGGTGACCGGGGGTATGGAGGTGGGCAGGGTCTGCGTCATGTCCACGGCTACGGCGGACATGCCCCAGTCCTTGAGCGTCGCCTCTGTCGCAGCGCGCTCGTCATTCGACCACCAGGCGGGGTGACGGAACTCCACGGCGACGGGCCATCCGGCCGTGCCGCGCGCGCATTTGTCCAGGAACGTCTTCGAGCGTGGGTCAGCGGGGGCGAACCACGGTGGGAACTGGAAGAGCAGGGTGCCGAGGCGTCGGGCCTGCTTCAGTGGTTCGAGGGCTCCGGTGAAGCGCTGCCACACCTCGTCGAGGAGTGCTGGATCCACGTCCCGGTAGCCCGATCGTCCGGCGAGGGCGGGGCGCAGGTCGAGGGGTAAGGCGTTCGGGGACGTCGGGTGGCCGGTGAGCAGGGAGAACGCCTTGACGTCGAAGCGGAATCCGTCCGGGGTGCGTTCGGCCCAGAGGGCGCTGTTGCGGGTGCTGGGCAGGGAGTAGTACGTGGCGTCGACCTCCACCACTGGGAACTGGGCGGCGTAGTGCCGGAGTCTGCCCGCCGCGTCGCGCTGCCCCGGCGGGTACCAGCCGCTGGACAGCAGTGCGCGATCCGTCCATGAACAGGTGCCGACCAGAATCTTGCCCATGCCCGCCGACTACCCCGGGGCATCCCGCATGTAGCCCTGGGGAGTTCGAGGTTTCGAGGACTTGCCGTCGGGCAAACTGCGACACTGGGAGCGCTCCCATATCTCTTCCACTCCCCCACAACGATGGAGGACGAGCGCGCAATGTTTTGTCATGAACGCGGCAATTCTTTACGTTGGGCCTCTCGTGCCCTCGGGTTGCTGGCAGCGATACTGCTCGGCCTGATCCCCTGGTCGGGCACCGCCAGCGCGCACGGATCGGTCATCGACCCCGCCTCCCGCAACTACGGCTGCTGGCTGCGCTGGGCCAGCGACTTCCAGAACCCGGAGATGGCGCAGAAAGACCCCATGTGCTGGCAGGCCTGGCAGGACAACCCGAACGCCATGTGGAACTGGAACGGGCTCTACCGCAACGGCTCCGCCGGCAACTTCCCGGCCACTGTGCCGGACGGGCAGCTGTGCAGTGGCGGGCACACCGAGCGCGGACGCTACAACTCCCTCGACACCCCGGGCGCCTGGAAGACCACGAACATCGGTAAGAACTTCACGGTGAAGCTGTACGACCAGGCCAGCCACGGAGCGGACTACTTCAAGGTCTACGTGACCCGGCAGGGGTACGACCCCACCACCCAGCCGCTGAAGTGGAGCGACCTGCAACTGGTCACCACGACGGGTAAGTACGGCCCCAGCCAGAACTACTCGATCGACGTCAGCACCTCCGGCTACACCGGCCGCCACGTCGTCTACACGATCTGGCAGGCCTCGCACATGGACCAGACGTACTTCCTGTGCAGCGACGTCAACTTCTCCTGAGTCACCTCCGTCTCCCCCGCCGGATGTCTCGCGTCTGGCGGGGGTCTCGTTCGGCGCTTCCGGGGCACTCGGTATCCCCAGCCGTTGAAGGGAGTTGGAGAGATGGCTCACTTAGCCAGCGGGATACGGGCGGGCGCGATCGGTGCCGTGGGACTTCTCGTGTGCGGTGTGCTGACCTCGTGCGGGGGCAACGGTGACGGAGAGAGCGAGGCCGGGAAGTCCTCGTCGTCGGCGAGTGGCGGCGCCGGAGGCACGACGGCGGTCCGTACCGCGTACGCCAAGACCGCCGAGGAGGAGACGGCGCGAATGACCCTCCGGACAGAGACGTCGGCCGCGGGAAAGTCGGCTGTCGCGGAGGGGAAAGGCGTCATCGACCTTGAAGATGGCGACAGCGCCATGGCCATCAAGGCCGGAGGGCAGAAGGTCGAGCAGCGCGTCGTCGACCAGGTCGTCTACCAGAAGCTTCCCGCTAAGCAGCGGGCGCAGGTTCCCGGCGACAAGCCGTGGATCAAGATCGACCTGAAAAAGGCGGCCGCCGAGCAGAACAGCGGCAGCAGCAACCAGATAAACGACCCTGCGCAGTCCGCGTCGTTCGGCAAGGGCATCACCGACCGGAACACGGAGAAGGTCGGCACGGCCAAGGTCGACGGGGTGAAGACCACGCGCTACCGGGTCACGGTCGACATCGACAAGCTCTCCGACTCCGCTGCGCTGAAGCGCCAGGTCGGTCCCACCGTCCCGATGGACGTCTGGCTGGACGACCAGGGCCGCATCCGCCGCCAGCAGGTCACCATGAACATCAAGCCCACAGACCGGGCGGACAAGTCCGCCGTCCCGGAGAAGATGACGGTCCGCACGCTGATCGAGTTCTCCGACTTCGGCACCGAGGTCGACGCGGACGCCCCACCGGCGGGGCAGACCACCGACGTGACGGGCAAGCTACCCGGCCAGCGGAGCTGACCGGGGGCTCGTGCCGCCTCAGCCCTCGCCGGGCAACCACCGACTGGCCTGATGGCGGCTGACGCGTGCCGCGTCGACGTACCAGAGGCGCTTCCAACCGTCCCATCGCGCCCGGAGCAGTTTCTTCGCCTCGTCCTTCTCCTCAAAGGGAACCTGGAGATAGAGCCGTCCGTCGACGACATCACCCGGGGAGACGCCATCGCGCGACGGTTTCGAAGACTCCTCCGTTCCGCGCCCGCGACCGCTGCCGCCGCTTGGTGCTGTGCGCGGGTTCCAGGCGGCGCGGTCCTTACGGGCCTGTTCGATGACACGGCTGACCCGCTCGCACGCCGCGGGGTCCGTGAACCGCATCATCAGGTCGGTCGGCCCTGTGTTGGCGAGGAGGTTGAGCGACCCATGCCAGAGCACCGCGCCGTCGAGGATGAGGACCTTCTCGTGCATACGCTCCCGGAAGTCCACTTCACAGCCGACCGATCGAAGCTGGTCGATCCTCTGCTGGTGGCGCGTGACCCCGGCGTCGTCGCGCTGCTCCTCGGCGGCCCGGGTGTAGACGATGACCTTGACGCCGTCGGCGGCCCGCCGACCCAGCAGGGCGGACCACTTGCGGACCGGTTGCGGGTCGAGGAACGGACAGTACAGCTCGATGCTGGTGGTCGCCCGCTCGATGTCCCATGTGACCGCCTCGTAGACCTCGTCCGCCGGGAAGAAGGCGGGCCTCGCCAGCTCTTCCTCGGAGAGGGATGAGAGCTGGGCGGCGTCCCGGGTGGGCACGAGCTGATCCGCGGACATCAGCTGCGCGTGGGCTTCCAGGTGGTCGAGCATGGACCGGGCCTCGCTGTGCGGGGCGAGGTGCCGTCGCAGATGGTCGACATCGGCCACCACGATCAGATGGTCCTGGGCCCGGCTGAGCCCGACGTTGAGCAGTCGGCATGTACTGGAGGACAGGCCGGTGCCCTGGTAGAAGAAGCCAGGGTTCTTGCCCGCCCCGACAGCCGTGTCGAAGACGACGATCGGGCGCTGGCTTCCCTGAAACCGGTGAATGGTATCGACGAGACCGTCGTAGTCCTCACCGAATCGGTAGGTGAGGCTGCTCTTCAGCGCCTTGACTTGTGCCTTGTAAGGGGTGATGACCCCCAGCCGGTCGGTCGCGCGCTCTCCGGGCGGGACGTCCTCCCACTTCCGGCCCGGAAGCACGCCCTCGTACTGAAGCCCGCGGACCAGTTCATGGACAACGGCCTCGTTCACCGTATTGGCCTTGTGGTCGGGCCCGGGAATGCGGTGCTTGGAGGTGTCGATCAGAATGACCGGCGCGTCGACCAGTCCGTTGAACGGGATGCGGCTACGGCTGTCACGCCCGGTGGAAAGCGGGGCATCCGGGTAGGCAACGGCATTGACGACATCACAGATCGGCTCGCGCATACGGTACTGCGTATCCAGAGCGACGAGCCGGGAGTCCTGACGGACCGACCCGGAATCGCCCACCAGGCCGGCCGCGTGAAAGGGGTCGCGGGATGCCCATTCCCGGGAGTGCGCACGCTCCTGCTCTGTCGCCTTCTGGTCGTTCTCGCCCTTGGTGACGGCGGGCAATTGCCGAAAGTCGCCGGCGACGACGACGCGTTTCCCGGCGAGTCCGGCGGCGAGCCAAGCGGACGGAAGGTTGACCATGCCCGCTTCGTCCATGACGACGACATCCACACGGTCCAGCAACTTCCGTGACTGGACGGCTTTTGCGACGGTGGCGCCCATCACACGGCACCGGGACCGCACCGTGTCATGAATCTTCCTGCGCTGCTGGTCGAGGTCGTCAACCTGCTTCTGCAGGGCTTCCGCTTGCCGCGCGAGCAGCGGACGTGCAGCCACGCCCGTCAGTCTGGCGCGTGCACCGGCCGTGCGCCCGGTCAGTTCGCCGATATCCGCGGCGGCCTGCGCCGCGTCGCGCTCCGCGTCCGCGATCTGCATCCGCGCGCCCTGGGAGGTGTTCTCGGCTGCTGCGAGGTCAGCACGCAAGGAGGCGAGTTGTGCTTCCTTCCGCTTCGCGAAGAACCCGCTGGGGGTGCCCAGCTGGCCGATCTTGAGGCGAAGCTCCGCGGCATCGCCTTCGGCGCGCCGCCCGGCCTCCTCAGCGCCCTCCTTCACCGTCGTCGCCGCGGAACGGGCCGCACGCGCCGAGGCAAGCGCCTGTTCCAACGACGCCAGCTCGTCATGCAGCGCGATGGCTGCGCGGGTGCTCTTCAACGCCTCCGTCGCCTGGGTGAGGCTTTCGTCGAGCTGGGCCGAGATCCGAGCGCTGATCCGGTCGGGATCGACGAATTCGCCGTATCGGTCGCGCAGGGACGGCACTTCGATATCCCCGGCGCGTTGAACAAGTCCCTCCGCGAAGCCTTCTTCCGCCTTGAGGAGGTCACACATCCGCTCCAGCGCCTGGTCGACGGCGACCTTCGTCGGCGCAAGGAACAAGACGTTGTGCCCTTGCCGGAAGCAGCCCTCGACGATATGGCCGACGACATCCGTCTTCCCCGTACCGGGTGGTCCCCAGAGGAAGAGGATCTGGCTGGCGAGGGCCTGTTCGATGGCAAGCCGCTGCCGGGAATTCAGCCTCAGCCCCTGCCAGTCGGACACCCAGCGCCCTGGATCGGTGTCCCTGGCGACGACGGGTTCGCCGCGTCCGACGATCCAGTCGGCGCTCTCGACCCGGACAGGGCTGTCGCCCTGTCCCACCGACTCCAGTCGCTCGGCCATCAGTACCAGACCGGCCGTATCGTCCTGCCGGATCTGGACGTGGGAAATGGATTTCCCCAGATCCTCAGTGGCGATCAGCCTGACCTTCCCGTCGGGCATACGGGACGCTTCCGCCGTCGCCCAAAGCCCACGGGAGCGCGAGGCGCGCACAAGCACGGGTACGCCTTCGAGAGACTGATTCCACTTCTTGCAGACGAAAATATATTCGAACCGCCCCGCGGAAGAAGAGGCAAGCCGACCGCCGGAGAGCGCTACTTTCTGCCCGTCCTGGCCATCACCGCGCCGCTCAGCCTGTATTTCCGCACGAACCGCCGCCAACAACTGCGCTACCGGATACGGCTGCTTGCCCTCCGCCATGCACGGCCCCCATGACTCCCACTTCAGTGCATTGTTTGCACATGCGATACAAGCATCTTTGAGTCACGTTTCAAAAGCACGCGGACGGCATAGCGGGCCAAACACGGCGGTTCTGTGTGATTCAAGCGCGGGGATCTATTCGCCGGGAGGCCGTGGGCACAGGAGGTCCGGGGCCGAGGGGTTTGGGGAGCAGGTCACTACCGCCAGGGAGAGGAAGGACGTGCGGCCTGCGTAGAAGCCCAGGGAGACGTCACCGCCTTGGGTGAGGCGTTCGGCGGCTGTGGCTACCAGGCGGGACAGGCGGGCGGCGTCGGCTTCCTGGCGGGAGTGGAAGCCGGGGGCGTGTTCGGTGAGCTGTTGGCCCAGCCAGGTGGCGGCGTCCTTGGGTTCTTGGAAGGTGGCGCGGATGAGGTTGGGGGTTTTGAGGAGCCAGTACGCCGTTTCCATGGGGGGCAGCTCGGAGCGGCGGAAGGTGTCGAGGGCGGTGCGGTAGTGCTCCTCGTCCTCCGCCGTGACCGGGGGCAGGGGGCGGTCGGGGAGGCGGCGCAGGGTTTCGCGGTCGAACAGCTCCTTCTCGCCCAGCCAGGAGTACGCGTGGAGGTGCACGCGTCAGCCGTTCCCCCTGGGGGGTGGAGGGGAAGGCCACTGTTGGGGTGATGGGGGTTTTAGGAGACTTCGATCTTGGCTGTCTTGTCGTAGAAGGCCAGGTGGTTCTTGATTTCGGCTACGGCGTCGATCGGCTGCGGGTACGCCCATACGACGTCGGGGTGCAGTTCGGCGCCGCTGTCCTTGCCGATGTACGTCCAGTACGCCGCCTCACCCTTGAAGGGGCAGGTCGTGCGGGTGTCGGTCGGCTCGAACAGGGTCAGGTCCACGTCCTCCGGCGGGAGGTAGTAGCGCACGGGCAGGCCGGTCTCGTGCAGCAGCAGCGGGCGGTCCGTCTCGGCGACTACCTGGCCGTCGATGGTGACCTTCACGTGCTGCGTGCCGCGCACTACCTCCACGCGGTGGCCCTCGCCTGAGCCGGTGTGGGGGTGGGGGGTCGACATGGGGTGTTCCTCCTTGGGTTCGTTCGGCGGAGGGGTTCGTGTTTGCGTCAACGCTTGGCCTCGGGCGCTGATTCCGGGGATTCCTCGCGGGGCCACGGGCGGCCGTCCTGGGCTTCCACCTCCCGGTTGAAGCGGGTCAGGACCTCGCCGAAGCGGGAGAGATCGTCTGGTGTCCAGTCTTCTAGGAGGCGGGCCAGGCTGCTGCGGCGGCGGTCGCGTTCGGCGGTGAGGGCTTCGGTGCCCCGGGCGGTGACTTGGAGCTTGCGGGCGAGGCCGCCGTCGGGGTCGGGGATGCGCTCGACCAGGCCGCCGCGCAGCAGGGCGCCGGTCTGGCGGTTGACGGTCGAGACGTCGAGCTGGAACGCGTCGGCGAGCTGGCCGATCGACATCGCGCCCTCCGCGTCCAGGCGGGAGAGGACCAGGTAGGCCGAGCGGTCCAGGCGGTCGGTCGGGCAGGGGTCACCGGCGGGCGCCTTGCGGTCCCGCGGCGTCAGGACGTGGCACCTGGCCACCAGCATCAGCTCGCGTTCCAGCAGTTCCAGCCGCTCCAGCACGCTTCCTCCTCGTCGCCCCCGCTCCATGAAACAGAAGTGTGCACGATACACAGCATGTGTAGGATGCACATCTCCCACTCATCCCTGTTGTACCGCTTGGAGGCCGCATCCGCATGGCCCAGTCAGCCCCACCCCGCGTCGAGGAAACCCTGAGCGACGCGCCGCCCGGCCCGTCGCTTCCGCAGCGCGAGGTCGGTGGCGGTTTCGTGGCGGTGCTCGCGTTCTGCGGCATCGCCGTATCGGTGATGCAGACGCTGGTCGTCCCGCTCGTGAGCGAGTTGCCGCAGCTGCTGCACACCACCAGCTCGAACGCGTCCTGGGTGGTCACCGCGACCCTGCTCGCCGGGGCCGTCTCCACTCCCGTCATGGGGCGGCTCGGGGACATGTTCGGCAAGCGCCGGATGCTGATGGTCGCGCTGACGCTGCTCGTCGTCGGCTCGCTGACCTGCGCCGCCACCTCCGAGCTGGTGGTGATGGTGGTCGGCCGGGCCATCCAGGGCGGGGCGATGGGCGCCATTCCGCTCGGCATCAGCATCATGCGGGACGAGCTGCCGCCGCAGCGGCTGGGCTCGGCGATGGCCCTGATGAGTTCCTCGCTCGGCATCGGCGGTGCGCTGGGGCTGCCGGCCGCCGCGTTCGTCGCGCAGCACACCAGCTGGCACGTGCTGTTCTACGGGGCCGCCGGGCTGGGCGCGATAGCGATGGCGCTGGTGCTCGCGGTCGTACCGGAGTCCTCCGTACGCACCCCCAGCCGCTTCGACCTGGTCGGCGCGGTCGGGCTGACGGCCGGGCTCGTCTGTCTGCTGCTGCCCATCACCAAGGGCGGCGACTGGGGCTGGGCGAGCGGCACGACGCTCGGGCTGTTCGGCGCCGCCGCGGTGATCCTGGTCCTGTGGGGCCTCTTCGAGCTGCGCACCGCCGAACCGCTGGTCGACCTGCGGACCACGGCCCGCCGCCAGGTGCTGCTGACCAACCTCGCCTCGATCATGGTCGGCTTCTCGTTCTACGCGATGTCGCTGATCCTGCCGCAGCTGCTCCAGCTGCCGGAGGCCACCGGCTACGGGCTCGGCCAGTCGATGGTCATGGCGGGGCTGTACTTCGCGCCGATGGGCGTGGCGATGATGCTGGTCTCGCCGCTGTCCGCGCGCATCAACGCCTCCCGCGGCCCCAAGACCTCGCTGATCAGCGGCATCATCGTGATTGGTGCGACGTACGGCGCGGGCCTGGTGATGATCGACCACATCTGGCAGATCGTGGTGCTGTCCACCGCGCTCGGCATCGGCATCGGCATCGCGTACTCGGCCATGCCGACCCTGATCGTCAGCGCCGTACCGGCCCGTGAGACGGGCGCGGCGAACGGTCTGAACACCCTGATGCGGTCCATCGGCATGTCCACCTCCAGCGCGGTGGTGGGGGTGATCCTCGCCCACCAGACGACGGGCTTCGGCAGGGTCACGCTGCCGAGCAAGGACGGCTTCCAGATGTCGTTCATGGTGGCGTGCGCGGCCTCGGTCGTCGGGCTGCTGATCGCCTTCTGTCTGCCGGCTCAGCGGCGTTCCGTTTCGGGGAGGCCCTCGTCTGCGCCTGCGACCACTCCGAAGACCGAGCCCGTCGCCGAGAAGGAGGACGTGGCTCCCGCCCTCGCCGGCAGCGTCATCCACGGCCGGGTCCTCGCCTCCGACGGCACCCCGCTGGCCGACGCCGCCGTCACCCTGATCGATACCGGCGGCCGCCAGCTCGGCCGTACGGTCAGCGGACGCGACGGCGGCTACACCGTGGCCGCGCCCGGCAGCGGGAGCGTCGTCCTCATCGGCTCGGCCCCCGGCCATCGGCCGCAGGCCGCCACGCTGCTGGTGGCGGACGTTCCAGTCGTCTGCGATCTACGGCTGGCCGGGGGCGGCGGGCTGACCGGGTCCGTGCGGGCCGAGGGCGGCGGGCCGCTGGCCGGGGCCACCGCCACCGCGACCGGCGCGGACGGCGAGGTGGCGGGCTCGGCGACGTCCGACGAGAAGGGCGAGTTCGCGCTTCCGGAACTGGCCTCCGGCGCGTACACGCTGACGCTCAGCGCCGACGGGCACCGTCCGCATGCCACCCAGGTCGAGCTGACCGCCGGTGAGCCGTTGCGGGTCGACGTATCGCTGCAGCCCGCGGCCCACGTGCGGGGCACCGTACGTGACCAGGGCGGACGGCCGCTGGAGGACGCCCGCGTGGCGCTGCTAGACGCCTCCGGCGATGTCGTCGGGCAGTCCCTCACGGGCGAGGACGGGGCCTTCGGTTTCGAGGGCCTGACCGGTGAGCACTACACGGTGGTGGCGAGCGGTTACGCACCGTCCACCCGGCCCGTCACGGTCGGCGGCGATGCGCGCGATGCCCGGGACGTGGACTTCATGCTCAGCCACGGCTGAGCCGGAGCGAACAGCCAGGGCCGCCCAGCCTCGTGCTGGGCGGCCCTGAGCACAACACACATAAGCCCCCGGCGGTGCCGGTCCCGCTCACTCCTCGGGCAGGCTCTCCCACGCCTCGCCCTTGCGGAACAGCTCGTATCCCTCCGTGTCCGCGATCGACTCGGCCTCCGCGCGGCTGCGCACGGAGATCTCGTACGTGTGGCTGTCGACCGTCGCGTGGACACCCTTGCCGTCGGTGATCGTCTCGATCGAGTGCGTCTCGTAGATGACGCGCCCCGGCTCGGTCTTGCTCCAGACCACGTGCATGCTCACTGCCATCGGATCACTCCCGAAGACGAGCCCCCTGGTTTCAGGGTCTCACGGCACGCGGCTACCGCCTTCCGAAGATCGCCACATGCGCCAGGGCCAGGACCGCGAGCGCTCCGCCGAACCACATCACGCCGACGAGCGCGATGCCGTCCGCCGCCCGGCCGCCGAGCAGCGCGCCCAGCGAAATCGCGATGTTGAAGACGCCGACGAACAGCGCCGAGGCCGCCTCCCGTGCCTCCGGCGCCGCGTGCAGCACCCAGGTCTGGGAGGTCACCGACACCCCGCCGTACGCCAGCCCCCACAGCACCAGCAGCGTGACCGCCCCGCCGAGGGTGCCGCCCGCTACGGGTACGAGCAGGACGGCGGTGGCGAGCGCGGTGAAGATGACCATGAGGGTGCGGCGCGGGTCGCGGTGGGCGGTGGCACCCGCCAGGAAGTTCCCGGCGATGCCCGCCACGCCGTACGCCAGCAGCAGGGTGCTGATCAGCCCCGTCCGTACGCCCGAGACGTCCTCCAGCACCGGGCGGACGTAGGTGTACGCGCCGAAGTGGCCGGTGACCAGCAGCAGCGTGGTGATCAGCGCGACCCGCAGCCGGGCGTTGCGGAACAGCCCCGGCACCTCGCGCAGCCGGATGGTCTCGGTCGCGGGCAGCGGCGGCAGGGTGACGGCGAGGGCCGCGGCGGTCGCCAGCGCCAGCGCGCCCATCCCGGCGAACGCGGCGCGCCAGAGGACCAGGTCGCCGATGAGCGTCCCGACCGGTACGCCCAGGACGGACGCGACGGCGATTCCGCTGAAGATGAGTGAGGTCGCGTGACCTGCGGACTTCTCCGGTACGAGCCGTACGGCGAGCCCCGCGGCCAGGGTCCACACCCCGCCGATGCACACCCCGACCAGCACGCGGGCCAGCAGCAGCACGCCGAAGCCGGGGGCGAGGGCCGAGGCCAGGTTGGCCGCCGCGAGGAGCACCATCAGGCCACACAGCACCAGCCGCCGGTCGAGGCGGCCGACGGTGACGGTCAGCAGGGGGGCCGCGACCGCGGCGACCAGGCCGGGCACGGTCATGGCCAGTCCCGCCGTACCGGGCGAGACCCGCAGCGCCGATCCGATCGAGGTGAGCAGGCCGACGGGGAGCATCTCGGTGGTGACGACGGAGAAGGTGCCGAACGCCACGGCGACGACGGCGAGCCAGGCTCTGAGCGGCGAGTGCGCGGGGGCGGCTGACTCGGATGCGCCTGCCGGAGCGGTGAGTTCCGTGGTAGTGGGCGTGGAATTCAACATGACTCAATTGACTTGCTTCCCCTTCCTGAAGGGAAGGGGAAGCCCTACAGCTTGCGCTGTAGAGGTTTCTGCTTCATCGCCGACCGCCCGCCCGGAATTCTCCGTTGAGGTCTTACACCGGCTCCACAGACAGACACCGCCAGCCCGGCGGCCAGAAGGTTTTTCGCCGCGTTCACATCCCGGTCATGGGTCGTGCCGCAGCCTGCGCACATCCAGGTACGGACGTGCAAGGGCATCGTTTCAGCAAGGGTGCCACAGTCCGAACAGAGTTTGGAGGAGGGGAACCAGCGGTCCACCGCGATCACTTCACGGCCGTACCACTGGGCTTTGTACTCCAGCATCCTGCGGAACTCGCTCCACGCTGCGTCGGAAATGGCGCGGGCGAGTGCCCGGTTCTTCACCATGTTCCGAACAGCCAGATCCTCGATCACGACCACTTGGTTTTCGCGGACGAGTCGAGTGGTGAGCTTGTGCAGTACATCACGCCTGCGGTCAGCGATCCGGGCATGGATCCGGGCGATCTTACGTCGCGCCTTTGACCCGGTTCGCCCCGTCACCCCCGGCTTTGCGCGCCAGGCTCCGCTGGGCCTTCGCCAGACGGGAGCGGTCACGGCGCTCGTGCCGAGGGTTGGCGATCTTCTCTCCGGTAGACAGGGTAAGCAGATGGTCAAGGCCGGCATCCACACCGATTGCGGTGTCCAAAGTGGCAAGCGGCCTCACCACCGGGTCTTCGCACAGCAGGGAGACGAACCACCGGCCCGCGCTGTCCTGCGACACCGTCACCGTTGATGGCCTGGCTCCCTCGGGCAGAGGCCTCGACCACACGACGGCCAGCGGCTCAGCCATCTTGGCCAAGGTGAGATGACCATCCCGGAACCGGAAGGCGGACGTCGTGTACTCCGCGCTGCCGCACGTCTTCTTCTTCGACTTGAAACGCGGATACCTGGACCGTTTCGCGAAGAAGTTGGTGAACGCTGCCTGGAGGTGCCGTAAGGCTTGCTGGAGGGGAACGGACGACACCTCGTTGACGTAGGCCAGTTCCTCGGTCTTCTTCCACGCCGTCAGCATCGCCGACGTCTGACCGTAGGTGACCCGCTCCTGACGCGCCCACGCCTACGTACGGGCAGCCAAGGCCATGTTGTAGACCTTCCGTACACACCCGAACGTCCGCGACAGCTCCACTGCCTGCGCGTCCGTTGGATAGAAGCGGTACTTGAACGCCCGCTTCACGGAAGTGGTCATAGCTCACATATTAATGCCTCATCATGTGACGTGCTTCGAGACCACCTCCCTGCGCATGCACACCCGTGGCCACCGGTCCAGCCCGTGCCCGGCCTCGCTGCGGCGGATCTGCCACAGCCCGGGGGTCAGCTCGTCCTCCGTCAGGGGCCGGAAGCCGCAACGGGCCGCGTAGTAGGGGGCGTTCCACGCCACGTCCACGAAGGTGGTCAGGGTCAGCGCGGGTACGCGGTCGGCGGCGGCCCGCGCGGCGACGTGTTCGATCAGCGCCCGGCCCACCCCGCGGCGGGCGCTGTCCGGGTGCACCGAGATCTGCTCGATGTGCGTGTTCCCGTCGACGGGGTCGGTGATCACGTAGGCCATGGCCCGGTCCGTGTCGTCCACCGCGACCCAGGCCCGCCCGGCGCGCTGGTAGCGCCCCAGCTCCGCCAGGGTCGGCGGCTCGTCGTCGGCGATCTCGTGCATCCCGATGTCCCGGAAGCACCGGCCTGCGGCGCGTTCTATGTCCTGGAGATGGGGAAGTTCCTCGATGGTGCTCGTTCGAATCCGCACACCACCATCATCCTCCGGATTCCACGGGCAAAGGTACGGACAAAGGGACAGGCAAAGGGGTGCCCTCCACCGCCGTGGAGAGCACCCTTTGGCCGTTCTTTCACACGACCGCCCCCGGCCCGGGCCATCCCCACATGACCTCGGCCGTTCCGGTGGCGGTGATCAAGAACCTAGCAAATCCCGTGTGAGGGGCCGGTGTTGGAGCGGTCACGGTCCCGCCACACGGCCGCGGGGCGCGGGGGATTTGCCCAGGCCGGGCCGGTGATCGGGGCGTTGGGGTACCGGCCAGGAGTGCATCAGCGGAGGCGGTCGCGGGCGAACAGCTCGTTCAGCTCGCCCTGCGGGATCTGGGACTCGGCGAACGTCAGCGTCCCCCGCTCCAGCAGTTCCCGGGCGCTGTCCCGTACGAAGCCCAGCGCGGCGCGTGCGATGCTGCCGCCGAGGCTGAGGCGGGCGACACCGGCGGAGCGGAGGGCGTCGGCGGTGAGGCTGGTGGCGCCGAGGCCCATCACCACATTGAGCGGGCCGTCGATCTCGGCCACCAGGGTGGTGATGCTCGCGAGGTCGTTGACGCCCGGTACGTAGAGGCAGTCCGCGCCCGCCTCCCGGTACCGGTTGGCGCGCCGGATCGCGTCGGCGAGCGCTACCGGGGAGCGCAGCATCAGGCCGTCGGTGCGGGCGGTGAGCACGAAGCCGGTGCCGTCGGCGTCCGCGGCCTCGCGGGCGGCGGCGATCCGGGCGACGGCCAGCCCCTCGTCGTACAGCCGCCCGTCCGTGAAGTCCTCGATGTTGCCGCCCGCGAGGCCCGCGCCGACGGCCAGCCGGACGGTCTCGGCGACCGCCTCGGGCTCCGCCCCGTACCCGTCCTCCAGGTCGCCGTTGACAGGCAGGTCCACGGCGTCGGTGATCTGGCGGACGCGGTCGAACATCTCGGCCCGGGAGACCGCCTTGCCGCCCTCCGGGATGGTGTGGTCGGGCCTGCCCAGCGAGAAGGCGATCCCGGCGCTGGTCGTCGCGAGCGCCTCGAACCCGGCCTCCGCCAGCACGATCGCGCTCCCGGCGTCCCAGGCGTTCGGCATCAGGAAGCCGGTGCGGCCCTCGTGGAGGCGGCGAAAGGCGGCGGCGTGGCGGCGGGTGGTCATGGTGCGGATCCTCTCCGTCGGGACGGCTCTCGCTCTCGGCCGAGGGAACCACACCGGACCGGCAACGCGTCGCAGCGATCATGAATGAGTTGCACGACTTGATCGACGACTACGAGTGCATATACCAGGGCTACTACCTGGGCGATGACGACGAGATCGACGCGGTGGTGACCGCGTGCGTGGACCGGCTCGAAGAGGCACGGGCCGCGCACGGCACCGGCTCCGCCGAGGTGGCCTTCCCGGCTCTCGGTCTGGTGCTGATGTACGGCCACGTGGAGTGGCGCGCGGCGCCCGAGGTGGCGGACCGGACCGCCGCCGCGCTGCGTGCCGTCGCGGCGGACGGGCACCGGGCGGCCTGTGACCACCCGGGGCACCCGAGCGACGCGGGCCTCGGCTTCGGGCCGCTGGGGGGCTTCCCCACGGTCCTGGAGCTGATCGGGGACCCGGCGAGCGAGGACGTGTCCTGGGACGAACTCACCTTGCGGTCCGCCGGGGTCGACGACTCCGGGGAACTCTCCCCCGCCGAGGTGGAATCCCGCTGGCGCTGCCCCCGCAGCATCGCCGGATTCGCGTCGGCGGCCGCGGAGGCCATCCGTCCGGCCCGGCCGGACCATCCGGTGGACGCCTGAGCCGCCTCAGTCCTCGGCCGCGCCCTGCGCGATGGCCTCCTCGACCTCGCCGGTCCGGGCGGCCTCCTCGGCGGCGAAGCGCTGGGCGTCCAGGCGCTGGGCGATCTCCTCGTCCTGGTTCATCAGCAGGTCCAGGTTGCTGTCGCCGAGTTCCAGGACGCCCATGTCGACGTAGGCGCGCTGGAGGCGTTCGCCCCACAGGCCGATGTCCTTCACGCACGGCACGATGCGGCTGAACAGCAGCTTGCGGAACATGTGGAGGTACGGGGAGCGCTCGGCGTACTCCTCCGCCTCGGCCTTCGGGATGCCCAGGTTCTCCAGGACCTCGACGCCGCGCAGCCGGTCGCGCATGAGGTAGCAGCCCTCGATGACGAACTCC
This sequence comes from Streptomyces sp. NPDC021212, assembly GCF_044332925.1. Classification (NCBI taxonomy): domain Bacteria; kingdom Bacillati; phylum Actinomycetota; class Actinomycetes; order Kitasatosporales; family Streptomycetaceae; genus Streptomyces; species Streptomyces sp. NPDC021212. The sequence goes on along the minus strand of NZ_JBIRPZ010000003.1, from coordinate 481,531 downwards.
TCGCGCTCGCGCAGCTCCGCGTCGGTCAGGTCGCTGTAGTAGTCGCGCAGCGCCATCCGGCCGAACGCCACGTGGCGGGCCTCGTCCTGCATGACGTACGCCAGGAGCTGCTGCGGCAGGGGCTTGTCCGTGGTGTCGCGGATGAGGCCGAAGGCGGCGAGGGCCAGGCCCTCGATGAGGACCTGCATGCCCAGGTAGGCCATGTCCCAGCGGGAGTCGCGGAGGGTGTCGCCGAGCAGCGCCTGGAGGTTGTCGTTGATCGGGTAGACCATCCCGACCTTCTCGTGCAGGAAGCGGCCGTACAGCTCGGCGTGGCGGGCCTCGTCCATGGTCTGGGTGGCGGAGTAGAACTTGGCGTCGAGGTCGGGCGCCGATTCGACGATGCGGGCGGCGCACACCATCGCGCCCTGTTCGCCGTGCAGGAACTGGCTGAACTGCCAGGAGGCGGCGTGGCGGCGCAGTTCGGCCCGCTCCCGCTCCGACATCCGGTCCCAGCGGGGCGTGCCGTAGAGGGCCAGGGCCTCGTCGGGGGTGCCGAGCGGGTCGTACGGGTCGACCTCCAGGTCCCAGTCGATCCGCTTGACCGCGTCCCACTGCTTGTCCTTGCCCTTCTGGTACAGGGCGAGCAGCCGCGCTCGGTGGTCGTCGTACTCCCAAGCGAACCGGGCGGCGCCGGAGGCGGGCACCTGCCAGTTCGGGTCGCCGGGGTCCATGGCGTAGAGCTCCTGCGTCGACACATCGTCTCCTTCGCCTCGCTGAGCCCGGGGGATTGACGGGCTTGCTGACACAGAGTCTCATAAGGGATGTCCAGCCGCGACCACTCCTCCGAGGTGTCTCCAGCCATGACGACCGCGACCGAACCAGCCGCGCCCCGGGACGCGCTCGGGCTCCTCAGGGACCGGGAAAAGGTGGCGGAGCGGCTGCTGCGGGCCTCCGCCCGGCACTCGTTCGACCCCGACACCGAGCTGGACTGGGACGCGCCGCACGAGCCGGACAAGTGGTTCTGGCCGCCGGAGCTGGTATCCCTCTACGACACCCCGATGTGGCGGCGGATGTCCGAGGAGCAGCGGATGCTGCTGTCACGGCACGAGGCGGCGGCGCTGGCCTCGCTCGGCATCTGGTTCGAGATCATCCTGATCCAGCTGCTCACCCGGCACATCTACGACAAGTCCCCGACCAGCGCCCACGTCCGCTACGCGCTCACCGAAATCGCCGACGAGTGCCGCCACTCCAAGATGTTCGCGCGGCTGATCGAAAAGGGCGGCACCCCCGCGTACCCGGTGTCCCGGCTCCACCAGAACCTGGGCCGGTTCTTCAAGACGTGCTCCACCACGCCCGGTTCGTTCACCGCCACCCTGCTCGGCGAGGAGGTGCTGGACTGGATGCAGCGGCTGACGTTCCCCGATGAGCGCGTCCAGCCACTGGTGCGCGGCGTGACCCGGATCCATGTGGTGGAGGAGGCACGCCATGTGCGGTACGCCCGCGAGGAGCTGCGCCGCCAGATGGTGCGGGCGTCGCGCTGGGAGAAGGAGCTGACCCGCGTCGGCTCGGGCGAGTTCGCCCGGCTCTTCTCGCTCGCCTTCGTCAACCCCCGGGTGTATACGGACGTCGGCCTCGACCGGCGGGCGGCCGTCGCCCAGGTGCGGGCGAGCGGCCACCGCCGCGAGGTGATGCGCGGCGGCGCCCGGAAGCTGACCGAATTCCTCGACGACGTCGGGGTCCTGCGCGGTGTGGGGCGCACATTGTGGCAGAGCAGCGGGCTGCTGTAGCGGCCTTCGGCAACGGGCCGACCCTCGGTATCCGTCCGAGGACCGTTACGCTGCCAGGCATGACGACGACCAGTGGCACCGCCCCGGCGGACGCGGACCGGGCGACCGCCGCGCCCCCGGCCACCGTGCGCCGCGGGGCGTACCGCAGGCTCAGCGTCGAGGCGCGGCGCGCCGAACTCATCACCGCCGCGCTCGGCCTGTTCGCCCACCACGCGCCCGAGGACGTGTCGCTGGACGACGTCGCCTCGGCCGCCGACGCCTCCCGTCCGCTCGTCTACCGCTACTTCCCCGGCGGCAAGCAGCAGTTGTACGAGGCGGCGCTGCGCAGCGCCGCCGACGAGCTGGAGGGGTGCTTCGAGGAGCCGCGGACCGGCCCGCTCAGCAGCCGGCTGGGCAACGTGCTGGACCGCTACCTCACCTTCGTGGACCAGCACGACGCGGGGTTCAGCGCGCTGCTGCACGGCGGCAGCGTGGCCGAGACCTCGCGGACGAGCGCCATCGTGGACGAGGTGCGGCGGGCCGCGGCCGAGCAGATCCTGCTGCATCTGGCGGTCGATGGGCCCGCCGAGGAACCCGGTGCCCGGCTGCGGATGATGGTGCGCACCTGGATCACGGCGGTCGAGGCGGCCTCGCTGATCTGGCTGGACGAGAACAAGCAACCGTCGGCCCGGGAGCTGCGGGACTGGCTGGTGGACCACTTCGTGGCGCTGCTGACCGCCACCGCGGCGACCGATCCGCAGGCGGCCCGGGTCATGCGGGCGGCGCTCGCCGCGGAGCCCGCGCAGGGCCCGGTGGGCGCGCTGGCGCGGCGCGTGGCGCCGGTGTTCGGCGCGGCGCGGCACCTGCTGTGATTCCCCGGACGCGGCGGAGGGTGGCCCGGTGAGGAGCGAGGAGACGCCGTTCGTCGGCGGGCCGCTGGACGGCCGGGTGCTGCCGGTGCTGGTCGGCGCCACGGGGCAGCCGCCGAAGACGTACGAGGTCCCGGTCCCGGACGAGGCCGGCGGACCGCCGACCGTGCACATCTACCGCCGCGTCCCGGCGGGCACGTCCCGGCGGCTGGGGCTGATCCGGGGATGGCGGTACGAGTACGACCCGGAGGGCCGGCCGGGCAGCGGACCGAAGTGGCCGTGGTCCAAGCCGGGCTGAACGTGCCGGGCTGACCGCGCCGGGCTGACTCTGCCCGGCCGACGCGCGCCCGGCCGAAGCATGCCCGGCCGAAGCGCGCCCGGCTGAACGGGCCCCAAGGCGGCTCCGGCGGCCGCGGCCGCCCTCCGCACGGGTGACCGTATTGGGCCGACTCGCCCATCATTCTCCGGAAGATACGACTGTCACGCCGCGCACCTGCTGAGGTGGTCGTCGGAGCCAGTTCCCGCAGCCGGAGGTGTGAGCCCGTGTCAGGACGGATCGTAGGCTCGGTCTGCGCGGCGGCGATCACCGCGACCGTCGCGCTCGTCCCGCCCGTCCCAGCGGCCACGGCCGCCCCCGCCCAGCCCTCCACCCGCCCCGCCGACCGGTCGGTCGCCGGGCTGCTCACCCAGCTCAAGACGCTGTACCGGAAGGCGGAGGAGGCGACCGAGGCGTACAACGCGACCGAGGAGAAGCTGCGCAAGCAGCGGTCGAAGACCCGGAAGCTGACCTACGACCTCGCCCGCAGCCGCACCCACCTGGCCGCGAGCCGGGACGACGCGGGGCGGCTGGCCCGCCAGCAGTACCAGGGCCACACCCAGCTCTCCACGTACACCTTCCTGCTGACGCTGCTCACCCCGCATCCGGAGGACGCCGCCGACCAGGCGCGCGAGCTGGACCGGGCGGCGGTCCGGGAGGCCGCCGTCGTGGAGCGGCTGATCAAGGGCGAGCGGCACGCCGACGCCCTCGCCACCCGGGCCCGGTCCGCCCTGGACAAGCAGCTGTCGCTGAGCGCGAAGAAGAAGAAACAGCGCGACAAGGTCAAGAAGCGGCTGAAGAAGATCGAGAAGAAGCTCGCCTCGCTGACCGCCCGCCAGATCACCCAGGTGGCGGAGAAGGAGCGCGAGGAGACCGAGAAGCGCCAGCGCAAGCTCATCGCCTCCGGGGCGCTGGGTGGTGCCCGCCGGGCCCAGAGCGCCGCCCCGCCGCCCCTCCCGGGCCCCGGCCAGGACCAGGGCGCGGGCACGGGCGGCGGCCAGGACACCGGCAGTGGCGGCGGCCAAGGCAACGGCAGTGGCGGCGGCCAAGGCAACGGGCAGGGCAGCGGTCAGGGCAACGGGCAGGGCTCGGGCTCCGCTCAGACCCCCAGCTCCCCGGCCGGGGGCGGGGGCGGCGGCGCGGCCACCACCCCCCAGGTGCCGAAGACCCCCGGGCGTCAGCCGATGGCCTCGGCGTCGGCCGGGCAGCGGGCGCTGCGGTGGGCGCTCAACCAGATCGGCAAACCGTACGTATGGGGCGCCGAGGGGCCGAACTCCTTCGACTGCTCGGGGCTGACCTCCCAGGCGTGGGCGCACGCCGGCCGGGTCATTCCGCGCACCAGCCAGGAACAGTGGCGCCGGCTGCCGAGGATCTCGCTCAGCCAGATCCGCCCCGGCGACCTGGTCATCTACAACAAGGGCGCGAGCCATGTGGCGATCTACGCGGGCGGCGGCCAGGTGGTGCAGGCGCCCCGGCCCGGCACCACGGTCCGGCTCTCGCCGCTCGCGTCCAATCCGATCCAGGGCGTGGTCCGTCCGGGCCCGGCCCGGGGCTAGGCCCCCTAGGACTCCAGGGTGGCCAGGTAGGCCGCCGTCTTCTCCGGCTCGTAGAAGAAGTGCTCGAAGTCGGACGGGTCGTCGAAGCCATTGGCGATCCGGTCGGCCACCGGGGGCAGGCCGCCCGCCGCGCCGAGCAGTTCCACGATGTGGTCGGGCGGCGGGGCGAGCATCGCGTTGGTCCACTTGGTGACGTGCCGGGCGGTCGCCCAGTAGCGGTCGAAGGTGTCCCGCATCCACGCGGCGTCGAACGGCCGGTCGCCGTGGGCGACGATGCTGTCCAGGTAGGAGGCGGCGCACTTGGCGGCCGAGTTGGAGCCCTGGCCGGTGATCGGGTCGTTGGCGACCACGACGTCGGCGACGCCGAGCACCAGGCCGCCGCCGGGCAGTTCGCCGACCGGGTTGCGTACGGTCGGGGCGTACCGCCCGGCGAGCGTGCCGCCCGCGTCGGTCAGCTCGACCCTGGTGGCCCGCGCGTACTCCCAGGGGGTGAACCGCTCCATCAGCTCCAGCGTGGTGGCCAGGTGCTCGGAGGGGTCGGTGACGCCCTGGAAGACATCGGCCGGACCGCCCGGGACGCCCTCCCAGAAGAGGATGTCGGCGCGCCCGCTGCCGGTGAGGGTCGGCATGACGAACAGCTCGCCGACGCCGGGGACCAGATTGCAGCGCACCGCGTCGAAGTCGGGGTGCTCGGGGCGCGGGCCGAGGCCGTGCACATAGCTGACGGCCAGCGCGCGCTGCGGGGTGTCGTACGGGGAGCGGGCGGCGTCGCGGCCGAAGAGCGAGACCAGTTCGCCCTTGCCCGCCGCCACCAGCACCAGATCGTAGTTCTGGGTGAAGAAGTCCAGGTCGGAGACGGCCACCCCATGGATGACCAGTTGGCCGCCGCGCTGTTCGAACAGCTCCATCCAGCCCGCCATCTTGAGCCGCTGGTCGACGGACTGGGCGTACCCGTCGAGCCGTCCGACCCAGTCGATGGCGCGGGCGTGGGGGCCCTCGGGCGTCGGGGGTCCGGCGACGGACACGCCCAGGCCCTCGATGCGCGGCGCCTGCTCCTCCCAGAAGTTGAGCTTCAGGTCGCGCTCGTGCTGGAGCGCGGTGTGGAACATGCACTGCGTGGACATGACGCGTCCGGAGCGGATCTCGTCAGCCGTGCGGTTGGCCATCAGGGTGACCTCGTACCCCTCGGCCTGGAGGCCGAGGGCGAGTTGGAGACCTGACTGTCCGGCTCCGACGATGAGTATTTTCCGCATGACTGTGGCTCTCTCTCAGGCTCAGGACAGGAAGAGGAACGGGGCATTCCATTCCCCGAGCGGAGCCGAGGTTAGTTCACTCGGGTGAAACGTCAACGGCGTGGCCCACCAGGGCGAGCAGCGCGTCCACCACGGTGACCCGCTGCCGCGCGTCCATGGTCACCACCGGCACCTCGGGCTTGACGGAGAGCGCGTCCCGGACGTCCTCGGGGCCGTAGAGCGGGGTCCCCTCGAAGTGGTTGACCGCCACCACATACGGCAGGCCGAGACTTTCGAAGTAGTCCAGCGCCGGGAAGCTGTCCTCCAGCCGCCGGGTGTCGGCCATCACGACCGCCCCGATCGCCCCGCGCATCAGGTCGTCCCACATGAACCAGAACCGCTGCTGGCCCGGGGTGCCGAAGAGGTAGAGCACCAGATCGGATTCGAGCGTGATCCGCCCGAAGTCCATCGCGACGGTCGTGGTGAGCTTCTCGGGCGTCGCGCCGAGGTCGTCCACGTCCTCGCCGGCCTGCGTCATCAGGGCCTCGGTCTGGAGCGGGGTGATCTCCGAGACCGATCCCACGAACGTCGTCTTCCCGACGCCGAAGCCCCCCGCTATCACTATCTTGGTGGCGATCGGCGCCCGCGAGCGGTCCGTCTGCCAGCTTTGAAGCCGTTCTTCGGCGCCGGGTATACCGGCGCCGGGTATCTCCGACACATGCGGCGGCGTCACCGTCATCGTCTCAGAGTCTGCGAAGTCCAACGAGCACCCTTTCGAGCAACGCGCGATCCGGCTGTCCGGGGCCCCGCCCGGTGCCGTACACACGGATCTTTCCCTGGTCGGCGAGGTCGCTGAGCAGGACGCGCACCACGCCCAGCGGAATCTTGAGCATCGCGGAGACCTCCGCGACCGAGCGCATCCTGCGGCACAGCTCGATGATGGCCCGTATCTCCGGGGGCATCCGCGCCCCCGGGGCGGCGTTCGGTAACGGATCCAGCGGCCCGTCCACCGGCCCGTCAGCGGGCTCCAGCGATGCCACGAACGTCTCCACCAACAGCACGTGCCCCGAGCGGGTGCGGCCGCCGGTGAGCGAATACGGGCGCACCCGGGCCGGCCTGCGAGCGGCCCGGCCGGACCCTGCCGTCACTGCGCCGACTCCAGCGACCTCCGTAGTTCGGAACGCAGCTCGGGGGTGAGCACATGGCCGGCCCGGCCCACGAACAGCGCCATGTGGTACGCGACGACGGACATGTCGCAGTCCGGGGTGGCGTGCACGCCCAGCAGCGAACCGTCGCTGATCGACATGACGAAGAGACTGCCCTCGTCCATCGCCACGACCGTCTGCTTGACGCCGCCACCGTCCATCAGCTTCGCCGCGCCGAGCGTCAGACTGCCCAGCCCCGACACGATCGTCGCGAGGTCCGCGGTGGAGCCCTTCGGGCCGTCCTGGACCGTCGGGCCCGCGGGGGCGGCGGTGTGCCGCGCGTCGGAGGACAGCAGCATCAGCCCGTCGGACGAGACGACGGCCACCGAGCGGACGCCCGGCACCTCCTCGACCAGGCTCGACAGCAGCCAGTGCAGATTACGGGCCTGGGAACTCAACCCGTAGGTACTACTGGGCGCATTCACCCGCGTGCCTCCTCAACCGTGCCGCCCCCGTCCTGCGCCCCCGTTTGCGCCGTGCCCCACGGCCCGGCCGTGCCCTGCTGTTCTGCCGTGCCCTGCTGTTCCGTGCCCTGCTGTCCGGCCGCGCCGCGTGCGGCGATCTCGGCCTCCGCGTCCCGGTGGCCGTCCCGCGCACCGCGCTGAAACCCGCCCAGCCTACGCCGCAATTCCTCCGCGTTCACCGACCCCGTGCGCTCCTGCGGGTCGGGGTCGCGGCGGGCCACGTTCCGCGGTGTCCGCTTGGGAAGTCCCCTGCCGGTGCGGGGCACTTCGCCGGTCGGCTCCGGGGCGTGGGAGTGCTGGTCCGGGCCGATCGCGTACGGGTTGCCGGGCTCTTCCGCCGACCGCTCCGGCTGCTCCGCGGGACCCGCCGGGCCCCAGGCGTCCGCCCCGGCGGGCCGGACGGCGCGGCTGTCGAACGGCTGCTCGGCGCCGGGCACGGTCAGTTCCATCGTGCGCTCGGCGACGGGCGGGGCGGGCTCGTCGGTCTCGTCGTCGGCCCGGGGAGTCTTCGGGGTGCGCTTCGGCAGGACCGGCAGCTCCTCCCCCGTGCCGGGGGCCGGATGCCCGCGCGGCGGGGTCGGCTCGATGACGTACGGATCCTCGTCCGCGCCGCCCGCCCACGCCTCGCCGGGGGCCGCCCACGACACCGCCTCGGGGCCCGCGTCCCGCGCGGCGGGTGCGTCGGGTGCCGGGTCCGGCTCCTCGGCTCCGGCCACCGGCGCGGTGGGCGCCCACGCGCCCCCGGTCGCGCCCCACGGCGGCGCGTCCGCGTCCGTGGCGGACGACGCCTCGGGGGCCAATCCGCCGTCCATGGGCTCCGGACGGCGCTGGCCCGGTACGCCGTAACCGCCGCCGAGCGGCGGCGCGGCCGCGTCGCCGGGCACCCCGGCGTCGCCCGGCTCGTCCGCCCTGGACGTGGCCGACTCCCACCCCGCACCGCCGGAATCCGCAGCCCCCGGCCCCGGATTGCCGCCGAGGGGCCGGGTCGCCACGTCATCGAGCGCGTCCGCGCCCTCGGCGGAGGGCTCGCCGGGCCCGGGCTCCGTACGGTCCGCATCGCCGAAGTCCGCCGCGGCGGCCGCCGGACGGCGTCGGCCCGGCACGCCCGGCGCATCCGGACCGCCCCGGCCCTCCGTCTCGGCGGCACCGGCGGCGGCCCGGGCCCCCGGGCGGTCGTGGGACGGGAGGGCGTTGCCGTTGGCCTCGGCCGCGGCGCCCGGGAAGGCAGCCAGGCCGGTGCCGCCCGCGGCCGCCGGCGGGGCGGGCGGGAGTCCGGCGCCGGGCGGGCCCGTCGGGAGGATCCGGGTGGGCAGCACCACGACGGCGGCCACCCCGCCCGGCTGCTGCTCGCGCAGCGACACCCGTACGCCGTGCCGTGCGGCGAGCCGGGTCACCACGTACAGGCCGAGCCCCAGCGGATCGTCCGGCTGCGGGCCCTGGCAGTACTCGGGGACCGGGTCGGCGAGCCGTTCGTTCAGCTCCGCGAGGCGCTCGGGCGTCATGCCGATGCCCTCGTCCTGGACGGAGAGCATGACCTCGCCGCTCTCCAGCAGCCAGCCGGACACCTGTACCGCGACATCCGGCGGCGAGAACGCCGTGGCGTTCTCCAGCAGTTCGGCGATCAGATGGCTGATGCTGTCGGCCGCGAACCCGGCGACCTGGGCGTGCGGCGGCAGCGACTGGATGTGCACCCGGTCGTACCGCTCGACCTCGCTGATCGAGGCGCGCAGCACGTCCAGCAGCGGCACCGGCCCTGGATGGTTCGCCTGGTGCTCGGAGCCCGCGACGATCAGCAGGTTCTCGCCGTAGCGACGCATGCCGGTGGCGAGGTGGTCGAGCTGGAAGAGCGTTTCGAGCCGGTCCGGGTCCTGCTCCTGCTCCTCCATGGACTCGATGATCGCCAGCTGGCGCTCGATCAGCCCGAGGCTGCGCAGCGCCAGGTTGACGAAGCTGCTGTGGACCCGGGCGCGCAGCCCCTCCAGCCGGGTGGCGACCGCGTCCCGTTCGGCGCGCAGCTCGGCCGCCTCGTCGGCCAGTTGCCGCCGCTCATCGGCCAGCCGAACGCGTTCACCGTCGAGCCGGGTCAGGCTCTCGCTCTGGCGCAGCGCGGCCTGGTGGAGTGCGTTGACGGCCCGTACGGCGTCGGCGAACTCGTCGTTGCGGCCCTTGAAGGCGATCGGCTCCTCGGCGGCCGGGTCGGCGGCGACCCGGCGGGCGCCGAGCCGCAGCGCCGCCAGCGGACGGGTCATCGAGCGGGCGCTGTGGATGCTGGTGCCGAGGGCGAGCAGCAGACAGGCACCGGCCAGGGCGATGCTCACCTCAAGGGCGCTGACGTCGTCGTCGCGCAGCTGCCCGAGGCGGGTGATCTCGGCGGAGGCGAGCGCGGACTCGGCCCCGCGCATCCGGTCGATGCGGGCGGTCAGGGCCGCTTCGAGGCGGCTCGTGCCGACGGACAGCTCCTGGCCGGAGAGCCGGGGCTGATCGGTGAGCCGGGCGAGGTAGCGCTCGGCGGTGGTGACCTCGGTGCCGTTGACCGTGCGGTCGTAGGCGTCGCGCGCGGAGGCCGGAGCGAGCTGGTGGAAGTCGGCGAGCGCGGACTGCTCGCGCACCTGGGTGCGCTGGGCGGCCGCGGCCAGCCGGGACCGGCCGTCGCGGTCGGCGAACGCGGCGAGCAGCAGCCCGCGGGTGGCGGACGCCTCCTCCACTGCGCGGCCGAGCGGGGCGAGCGCGGGGGCCGGGCCGGTGTCGGCGTCGGCCGGGAGCTTGCGGGCGAGGGTGTCGGCGACCCGGTTCAGCGCCTGGACGGCCTCGGTGTACGCGTCGAAGACATCGAGCGAGGAGCCCTTGCCGGTCAGTGCCTGCTGACGGATCTCGGGAAGGGTGCCCAATAACGCGGCGAGGGCGACCGGGACCTGGCCGCGCACCTCCGCGACCTGCCGGTCGACGCGGGCGCGCTGCTCCTCGGAGACACCGCCCCCGGCCGTGGTGGTGCGGCCCGCGGCGACGAACGCGGTCATGGCGTCGCGTTCGTCGGCGAGGGAGTGCGCGAGGGCCACCGTGCCGCGGTTGGCCTCGGCGAGGTCGACCAGCTTCTGCGCCTCGGTGGCGTCGTCGAGGGCGCTGAGCACGGCGGGGGCGCCGGCGGCGAGGACGGCGACGGAGACGAGGGCGACGGACGCGGTCAGCCGGTTGCGCACCCGCGCGGTGCGCCCCCGCGGCGGCTGTGGGGCCGGGGCCTGCTCGTGCTGATCGCGGGGCTCACTGATGTGCTCGCGCTTGGTGCCCCGAAGCCGCTTCTTCCGCACCGGTGCTCACCATCTTTTCTCGCCCGACCGCTGTGGTTCCAGACCGCTGTGGTTCCAGAGGTGACGACGGATCGACATTGCCTTTCCCCACCCCCGGTGGGGATTCCGACCCTTGCAGGGACGGCTCCGGAGCGGGTACGCATCACCCCATCGGCCCACCCGAACGAGTGAACCGCATTGCGTAGTTGAGCACCAACTTTCGTCACGGACCATACCCGGCGGCCGATTTCCCCGGGGTGGAAAAGGCTTGCCCGTCCTGGCAGGATGCCCATCCCCCTGCCCACCTTCCGCGCCCGCTCCGCACGGCCGCGCCCCAGGACGGGAGCGGCCGGTGGCCGTCCGGCAGACTGACGGCATGCGCATCGAACTCGCGACCGCCCCCGGCGATCCGCGGCGCCCCAACGAGGACTACGCGTCCGTGGCCCTGCCCGCGTCGGGACACGGCGGCGCGCTCGTGGTGCTGGACGGGGTGACGCCGCCGCCCGACGGCGACGCCGGATGCGCCCACGGCGTGCCCTGGTACACCGCCCGGCTGGGTGGCGCGCTGCTCGAACTGGCCGGTTCGCGGCCGGATACGTCCCCGGCCGACTGCCTGGCCTACGCGATCGCGCGCACCGCCGAGGCACATCGTTCAACTTGTGACCTTTCTCACCCCCTCACCCCCCAGGCGACCGTGGTCGTGGCGCGCTGGGACGCGGACCGGGTCGAGTATCTGGTGCTGTCCGACTCCGTCCTGCTCATCGAGCGGACCGGGGGCGCGGTGACGGCGGTGCTGGACGACCGCATCGACCGGCTGCGCGCCGAGGGGCGGCGGGTCGCCCCGCTGCGCAACGTCGAGGGCGGCTTCTTCACCGCGGCGGCCGACCCGGCGGTCACCGCCAAGGCGGTCACCGGCAGCCTGCCGCGTACGGAGGTACGGGCGCTCGCGGCCCTCACCGACGGGGCGTCGCGCTGGGTCGAGGTGTTCCGCGAGGGCGACTGGGCCGCCTGCCTCGGGCTGCTGCGCAAGGAGGGACCGCAGGCGCTGATCGACCGGGTGCGGGCGGCGGAGCTGGCCGACCCCGACCGGACGGCCTTCCGGCGGGGCAAGGCCCACGACGACGCGGCAGCCGTCCTCGTCGAGCCGTAGCGGCCCGCGCTCGCGCGACGGCCCGCCGACCGGTCGGACTGCGGACAGCCTCACTCGCGGGCCCCTGTCCGCGGCCCCGGTTCACGACCCTTGTTTGCGACCTGAGCGGCCTCTCCCCTGGCGGCCGCCCACGCCGGGCCGTGACGCCCGTCCGTGCCGGCCCGCGCGGCCGCGCTCGTGGCAGCCGCCCTCGCCGGGCTCTCGGCGGGCGCCGGATGCCGCCGTCTTCGGTAATCGGGTACCGCAGTCGCCACACCCACGTCGCCGGATCTGCGCGGCTCGCGGATCCTGACGTACATGAGCGCCCTACTGGTCCCGCTCCGGGCGGGCCGCCTGCCCGGGCTCGTCGGCTTCCTGCGTGCTGTTCAACTGGTGCAGCAGCCGCGCGAGTTCGGCGACCTCGCTGCGCTCCCAGGCGGCGAGCCGGCAGGCGTACCGCGCGCGCCGGGCGCCCCGGACCCGCCGGAAGCGGGCCCGGCCCTCGTCCGTCAGCTGCACCAGGAAGGCCCGGCCGTCCGCCGGGTCGGGCGCCCGGGTCACCAGCCCGAGCCCTTCCAGCGCGCGCAACTGACGGCTCATCGTCGCCTTGCCCACGCCGATGTAGGCCGCGAGGTCCGTCGCACGCTGCTCCCCCGCGTCCTCCAGACGCATCAGCAGCCCGTACGCGGCGGCCTCCAGGTCGGGGTGGACCTCGCGGGCCAATTCGCCCGAGGAAGCGCGGGCGCGGCGCAGGAAGACCGCCAATTCGCGCTCCAGCGCCAGGAACGCATGGTCCACACCAATTCCGCCCGCGATGCCACCCTCGCCCTCCTCGGGGGGCGTTGCCCCGTTGTTGTGCACGTCAGAGCCCTCTCCGGGTTTTCACATCGTGAAACTTTCTTGCACGCGCGGCTGTTACCGCAGCTCCATCAGTATTTCGCAGGATTAGACCAACGGCAGCCCGCCCCGACTCTTCCCCGTTGCTATCTACGCCCGTAGCGTCATTTATGACATGGCCATCCCAACCGCATTGTCTTCCCGTTCCCCCACCGAGGCTTCGGAGGCACGCCATGCCTGTGCACAGACCCGGCTCGATCCGGCGCTCCCCCAGCGCGCTGATCGGCCTGCTCGCCGCCCTCCTCTCCGCTCTCCTCTCCGCGTCCTTCGCCCTGTCCGGCCCCGCGTCCGCCGACGACGACCCGGGCGCGGGCGTGGCCGCGGACGGCGCCACGAAGACCATCCCCCACCCCGAGGACGACTGGGCGGGTTCGCAGATCCTCAAGCACGAGGGCGGCTCGACGACCGGTGAACAGCCGTCCAACGTGCTCGCCACCGTCGAAGGTGTGGACGTCAGCAGCCACCAGGGCAACGTCGCCTGGTCGACCCTCTGGTCGAGCGGGGTCAAGTTCGCCTATGTCAAGGCGACCGAGGGCACCAGCTACACCAATCCGTACTTCGCCCAGCAGTACGACGGCTCGTACGACGTCGGCATGATCCGGGGCTCGTACCACTTCGCGCTGCCGGACAACTCCTCCGGCGCGGCCCAGGCCAACTACTTCGTCGACCACGGCGGCGGCTGGAGCAAGGACGGCAAGACGCTGCCGGGCGCCCTGGACATGGAGTACAACCCCTACGGCGCCACCTGTTACGGCAAGAGCGCCAGCGGGATGGTCAGCTGGATCAAGGACTTCACCAGCACCTACAAGTCGCGCACCGGCCGCGACCCGGTGATCTATACCTCCACCAGCTGGTGGAAGAGCTGCACCGGCAACTCCAGCGCCTTCGGCAGCATCAACCCGCTGTGGATCCCGCGCTACGGCTCCTCCGTCGGCGAGCTGCCGGCGGGCTGGGACTTCCACACCATCTGGCAGTACACCTCCTCCGGCCCGACGGTCGGCGACCACAACCTGTTCAACGGCGCGATCGACCGGCTGAAGGCGCTCGCCAACGGCTGAGCCGCGCCACCCGCCCCCGGCGTTCCTCGCCCTCCAGTGCACGGACAGGTCTGTCTGTACGCTGGAGGGCATCGGCCGTATCCTCCGGCCACCCCTTGCCCCACCCGAGGAGCGTCACCATGAGCAGCGCCCGGCTCCCCGCCCGCGAGCGGATCCTGTCCACCGCGACCGGGCTGTTCAACGCCCACGGCGTGCGCGGCGTCGGAGTGGACCGGATCATCGCCGAGTCGGGCGTGGCCAAGGCGACGCTGTACTCCCACTTCCGCTGCAAGGACGATCTCGTCCTGGCCTATCTGCGGGAGTCGGACATCCACTGGCGCGGTGCGCTGACCGAGGCCGCCGAGGCGGCCGGGCCCGATCCGCGCGACCAGCTCACCGGCCTCTTCGACGCGCTGGGCGCGGCGACCCTGCGGGACGGCTTCCGCGGCTGCGCGTTCATCAGGACCGCGGGAGAGACGGAACCGGGCAGCGCCACGCACACCGCGACGGCCGAGCACAAGCGGGCCGTACGGGCCTGGCTGACCGAGCTGGCCCGGGCGGCCGGTGCCGCCGACCCCGCGCGGCTCGCCCTCGGGATCTCCCTCCTCGTCGACGGCGCGATGGCCGCGGCGGCGCTGGAGCCCCGGCCGGAGTTCGCGGAAGCGGCGCGGGAGGCGGCGCGGGCGCTGATCGCGGAGGCGTGCCCGGCGCGGGTGTAGGCCCTCGGGTGCGGCCCTCGGGTACGGAAAGGGCCCGGCCGCAGTGTGCGGCCGGGCCCTTTCCGTCGAACGTCACGCGGCGGCGAGGTCCTTCTCGCGCGGCGCCCCGGACGCCAGCAGCGCGCGGTAGCGCTCCTGGTACGCGGCGAGCGCCGCGTCGTCCAGCCCATGCGTGCCGTGGACGACGAACGGCTCCTCGTAGTGCATGCCGGTGATGTTCGCGGTGGCGTCGAAGGGCTTGAGCAGGTCGACGACCGGGAAGCGCTTGACCCCCTCGGGGCGGTACATCTCCTCCGTGGCGCCCGCCGTGGTCGCGACGAGCAGCGCCTTGCCGCGCAGCGCGGTGCCCTGCGAGCCGTACGCGAAGCCGCGCAGGAACACCTCGTCCAGCCACTTCTTCAGCAGCGGCGGCGCCGAGTACCAGTAGAAGGGGAACTGGAGCACGATCCGGTCGTGCTCCAGCAGCAGCCGCTGCTCCCGCTCGACGTCGATCCGCAGGTCCGGATAGGCGGCGTACAGGTCGTGCAGCGTGACGCCGTCCACCGGGCGGGCGGTCTCGGCGAGGGCGGCGTTGACGCGCGAGGCGGCGAGGTCGGGGTGGGCGAGGACGACGAGAGTGCGCACGGCTTTCCTCCACGGGAGCGCGATACGAACAGACAGGTCCGTCTGGTTGCCGTCAAAGCTACCAGACAGACCTGTCTGCCTACCCCATGGCGTCCGTCACGCCGCCACGGGAATCTCCTCGGTGTTCGCCGAGGCGGGCTGAAGGGCCAGCTCCAGGACCTGGCGGACGTCCGAGACCGGGTGGACGTCGAGCTTCTCCAGGACCTCGGCGGGCACGTCGTCCAGATCCGGCTCGTTCCGCTTGGGGATGATCACGGTGGTCACCCCGGCCCGGTGCGCCGCCAGCAGCTTCTGCTTGACGCCGCCGATCGGCAGCACCCGCCCGGTCAGCGAGACCTCGCCCGTCATCGCCACGTCCGGCCGCACCTGGCGGCCCGACAGCAGCGAGGCCAGTGCGGTGGTCATGGTGATGCCCGCGCTCGGACCGTCCTTGGGCACCGCGCCCGCCGGGACGTGGAGGTGGATGCCGCGTTCCTTCAGGTCACCGACCGGAAGCTCCAGCTCCGCGCCGTGGGAGCGCAGGAACGACAGGGCGATCTGGGCGGACTCCTTCATGACGTCACCCAGCTGGCCGGTCAGGGTCAGCCCCGCGCCGCCCGTCTCGGCGTCCGCGAGCGACGCCTCCACGTACAGCACGTCGCCGCCCGCGCCCGTCACCGCGAGCCCGGTCGCGACGCCCGGCACGGAGGTGCGGCGCTCGGCCGGGTCCTGCGCGGACTCCGGGGTGTGGTGCGGCCGCCCGATCAGCGGACGCAGCTCCTCCACCCCCAGGCGCACGGGCAGTTCACGCTCGCCCAGCTCGTGCTGGGCCGCCACCTTGCGCAGCAGCCGCGCGATGGAACGCTCCAGGGTCCGTACGCCCGCCTCCCGGGTGTACTCCCCCGCGAGCTTGCGCAGCGCCTCGTCCGCCACCTCGACCTCGCCCGGCTCCAGACCGGCGCGCTCCAGCTGCCGGGGCAGCAGGTGGTCACGGGCGATGGTGACCTTCTCGTCCTCGGTGTATCCGTCCAGGCGCACCAGCTCCATGCGGTCCAGCAACGCCTCCGGGATGGCCTCCAGGACGTTGGCCGTGGCCAGGAAGACCACGTCGGACAGGTCGAGTTCGACCTCCAGGTAGTGGTCGCGGAAGGTGTGGTTCTGCGCCGGGTCCAGGACCTCCAGCAGGGCCGCGGCCGGGTCGCCGCGGAAGTCGGAGCCGACCTTGTCGACCTCGTCCAGGAGGACCACCGGGTTCATCGAGCCCGCCTCCTTGATGGCCCGTACGACCCGGCCGGGCAGCGCGCCCACGTACGTACGCCGGTGGCCGCGGATCTCCGCCTCGTCGCGGACGCCGCCGAGCGCGACCCGGACGAACTTCCGCCCCATCGCGCGGGCCACGCTCTCGCCGAGGCTGGTCTTCCCGACGCCGGGCGGGCCGACGAGCGCCAGCACGGCCCCGCCGCGCCGGCCGCCCACGACTCCGAGGCCGCGGTCGGAGCGGCGCTTGCGCACCGCCAGGTACTCGGTGATCCGCTCCTTCACGTCCTCCAGGCCCGCGTGGTCGGCGTCGAGCACCGCCTTGGCGCCCTGGATGTCGTACGCGTCCTCGGTGCGCTCGTTCCACGGCAGCTCCAGGACGGTGTCCAGCCAGGTGCGGATCCAGCTGCCTTCGGGGCTCTGGTCGCTGGACCGCTCCAGCTTGTCGACCTCCTTCAGCGCCGCCTCGCGCACCTTCTCGGGCAGCCCGGCGGCCTCGACCCGGGCCCGGTAGTCGTCCGACTCGTCCTCGGGATCGCCGTTCAGCTCGGCCAGCTCCTTGCGCACGGCCTCCATCTGCCGCCGCAGCAGGAACTCGCGCTGCTGCTTGTCGACGCCCTCCTGGACGTCCTTGGCGATCGACTCGGCCACGTCCTGCTCGGCCATGTGGTCGCTCAGCCAGGTCACGGCCAGCTTGAGCCGGGCCACCGGGTCGGCGGTCTCCAGGAGCTCCACGCGCTGGGCGACGCTGAGGAAGGGCGAGTATCCGGAGTTGTCCGCGAGCTGCGAGACGTCGTCGATCTGCTGCACCCGGTCCACGACCTGCCAGGCGCCGCGCTTGCGCAGCCAGCTGGTGGCCAGCGCCTTGTACTCCTTCATCAGCTCGGTGACGGCACCGGGCAGCGGATCCGGAACGATCTCCTCGACCGTGGTGCCCTCGATCCACAGCGCGGCCCCGGGCCCGGTCGTCCCGGCCCCGACCCGCACGCGCCGCACCCCGCGAATGAGCGCCCCGGGATCACCACCGGACAGCCGGCCCACCTGTTCGACGGTGCCGAGCGTGCCGATGCCCGCGTACGTCCCGTCGACACGCGGCACCAGCAGCACCCGTGGTTTCCCGCCGTCGGACCGCGCGGCGGCCTGCGCGGCCTCCACCGCGGCGCGTACATCGGTATCGGAAAGGTCCAGCGGCACCACCATGCCGGGCAGCACGACCTCGTCATCGAGAGGCAGAACGGGCAGGGTGAGCGGTGCGGACAGCGAAGCCATGATCTCCCCTTCGGCAGGCAAGTTGAGCTATGCAGACTCAATGCACAGGAGGCCCCAGGTGTTCCCGACCGCGTGTTCGCTGTGAGCGATCACGGGGGCCGCCTGCCGTGAACCGCGGAAGGGCTCCCGAGCGATAGAGGGAGCGTGAGACCGTTACGCCCCCTGGGGGCCCACCCGAGCGACGCGGAACTCCTGCGCGCGGTCGCGCGGGGCGACGCCGACGCGCTCGCCACGCTGTACGACCGGCACGGCGGCTGGCTGCACGCCCGGCTCACCCGGCGCTGCGCCGACCCCGAGACCGTGCAGGAAGTCCTCCAGGACACCTTCGTCACCGTCTGGCGGTCCGCCGCCTCGCACGACGGCGGCGAGGCGGGCGGCTGGCTGTGGACCATCGCGGCCCGCCGCCTCGTCGACGCCCGGCGCACCGCCGTCCGCACCGCCGAGGCGCAGTCCGCGCACGCCCGCCACGACCCCGCCGCGGCACGTGCGACCACGCCCTCGGCGGAGGACCGGGTGCTCGACGCGCTGGAGTACGGCACCGTCGGCGCCGCCCTGGACCGGCTCTCCCCCGAACTGCGCGCCGTCCTGCGCGCCACGGTGGTGGACGGGCTCACCACGCGCGAGGCCGCGCAGCTCCTCGGCATCCCCGAGGGCACCGTCAAGTCGCGGGCCCGGCGCGCCCGCCGCGAACTGCGCTCGGTGCTGGCCCAGCTGTCCCCGCTGCCCGCGCCGCACCCGCTGGGAGGCACCCCATGACCCTTGCCTGGCATGTGACCGCCGCCCAGGCGGCGTCGTACGCCGACGGTTCGCTGCCGGGACTCGACGCCTGGTCGGTCGAGAAGCACCTGGAGGCGTGTACGCCCTGCGCCGCCCGCGTCTCGGCCGCCGCCAGGTCGGGCGCGGCGGCCCCCGCGCTGGCCACGGTACGGGCGTCCTTGCTGGCCACCGTGACGGCGCCGGACGCCGCAACTCCCGGCCAGGCGCCCGCGCGGCCCCTCCGGCGCGGCCGGTCGGCGCGGTGGGCCGGGTCCGACGGCCCCGGCGGCCCGGCTCGCGGGGGTGCCGCCGCGGATGGCAACGGTCCCGGACGCAGCGACGGAACACCGGCGGCCACGGCGGCGCCCAGCACCCGGCCCACCGGCCCAGCGGCCGCGGCGGCTGGGCCGACCGCCGGTCCTGGCACGCCGACGGCAGCCAGCAGCCCCGGCACACCGCCCGTGGCCGCAGGGCGCAGCGACGGCGCACGGGGGGCCGTCGCGGCCCGGCACGCCGTGGGGCGCCGGGGCGGCCTCCGGGGGCGGCTCGCTTGGGCCGCGGGGCCCGCTCTGTGGGGGCCCTGGCTGATCTCGCTGCTGGTCGTGGCCGTCGGGGCGGTGTGTGCCGCCCGGGCCGCCGGGATCGGCGGGGTGCGGCCATTCCTGCTGCTGCTCGCTCCCGTCCTGCCGTCTCTCGGCGTCGCCGTGTCGTACGGGCGGCACGCCGACCCGATGCACGAAATCGCCGCCTCCACACCGTCCGGCGGGCTGCGGCTGCTGCTGACCCGTACGGCCGCGGTGCTCAGCGTCTCCGTACCGC
Organism: Streptomyces sp. NPDC021212; assembly: GCF_044332925.1. Taxonomy (NCBI): domain Bacteria; kingdom Bacillati; phylum Actinomycetota; class Actinomycetes; order Kitasatosporales; family Streptomycetaceae; genus Streptomyces; species Streptomyces sp. NPDC021212. The sequence goes on along the minus strand of NZ_JBIRPZ010000003.1, from coordinate 462,371 downwards.
TGCTCACCCTCGCCGGGCTGCTGCTGCCCGCAACCGCCGGGGCTCCGGGGGCCGCGGCCTGGCTGCTGCCGGGCCTCGCGCTGACGCTCGCCGCGCTCGCCCTCGGCTCGTACGTCGGCTGCCGCGCCGCCACCGGCGCGGTCTCCATCGGCTGGCTGCTCGCCGTCGGCGCACCGGCGGCCGCGGCGCCCGGCGGGCCGCCGGGCGTCCTGACCACCGGCGCGCTGGCCGACTCCCTGGCCACCGTCCTGTCCGGCCCCGCCGCACAGGGCGGCTGGGCCGCCGCCGCGGCCGGGTGCGCCGGGCTGCTGGTGCTGCGCCGTACCTCCTTCGACCATCTGGAGCGCATATGACGACCACCGTGTCGGTCGGCGGGCTGACGGTCCGGCACCGCCGGACCACCGCCCTCGACGCCGTCGACCTCGGCTTCGGCACCGGAGTGCACGGCCTGCTCGGACCCAACGGCGCGGGCAAGACCTCCCTGATCCGCGTCCTGGCGACCGTCGCCGCACCCACCGCGGGCCGGGTGGAGCTGCTCGGCCACGATGTGTCCGGGCACGCGGGCCGCACCGCCGTGCGGCGTCGGCTCGGCTATCTGCCACAGGAGTTCGGCCACTACCCGGGCTTCACGGTGCGCGAGTTCGTCGGGTACGTGGCCTGGCTCAAGGAGATGTCCGGCGCGGCCGCCGCGGCCGCGGTCGAGCGGGCCGTCGCCCGGGTCGGGCTCGCCGACCGCATCGACACCAAGGTGCGCCGCCTGTCCGGCGGCATGGTGCGGCGCGTCGGCATCGCCCAGGCCATCGTCAACGAACCGGACGTGCTGCTGCTCGACGAGCCCACGGCCGGGCTCGACCCCGAGCAGCGGGTGGACTTCCGGGCCCTGTTGCGGGAGCTGGGCACCACCTCCACGGTGATCGTCTCCACACATCTGGTGGAGGACGTCGCCGCGGCGTGTACGGAGGTGACGCTGATGGAGTCCGGCCGGGTGGCCTACCGGGGCACCCCGTCCTCCCTGGCGGAGTTGGGCGAGGCGGCGGAGGCGGCGGACATCGGCGACAACTCCATCGAACGCGGCTACGCCACGGTCCTGCGGCGCCACCGCGCCGGGGACGGCACGGTGGCCGGCCCGGAGACGGCGGTGTCCCGATGACCGTCCGGGAGCAACAGGAGGTGTCCGCCGTACAGGGGTCGGCGGACCCACAGGCTCGGGCGGACGGCCCGGCGCGGCGGCCACGCCCCTTCCGTGGTCCGCTGCGGGCCGAACTCACCCGCTGGTTCGGGCCCGTAGCGGGCGCCACCGTGCTGGTGGCCCTGCTGTTCGCCATGGCCGACAAGGCGGACCTCTGGCTCATCGAGTGGGTCTCCACCGCCGAGCACCTGCGGACGGCCGGGCTGCTGGTCGGCGGCCCGCTGACGGCCGCCGCCGCATGCTGGCAGGGCGGGCGGGAGCGGCGGCGCGGCACCCGGGATCTGCTCGCCACCATGCCCCGTACGCCCCTGCGCAGGGCCGTGTTCGCCGCCGCGCCGACCATCCTGTGGCCGGTCGTCGGGTATCTGCTCACCGCCGCCGCCTGCCTGGTCGCGACGTGGCGGTACGCGAGTTACGGCAGTCCGTGGGTGTCTCTGATCGCGGCCGACGCGACGGCGCTGGGGGCCCTCGGGGTGCTCGGCTTCCTCGCGGGCCGCGTCGTCCCGTGGCGGCTCGCCCCGCCCGTGGTGGCCGTGGGTACGTATCTCGCCCTGGGTCTGCCCGGGTACTCCGAATCCGCCATCGCCTGGCTGTCCCCCGCTCTCGACTACTCCTCCCCCTGGGGCCGCCCGCTGTGGTGGTACGCGCCGGTCTCCATGGCGTGGACGGCCGGGCTGGCCGGGGCGGCCCTGCTGGCGTACGCCGCCCGTCGCCGCGTCACCGCGCTCGTGCCGCTCGCCGCGGCCGCCACGGCGGCGGCGCTGCTGATGCAGCTGGGTGACGAGGGCCCGTGGCGGCCCGACCCGGCCGCCTCCGCGCTCGTGTGCGACGACGGAACGCCCCAGGTGTGCGCGTCGCGGGTGCACGCCCGGATGCTGCCCGGTGCGTCGGCGGCGCTGGCGGGGCTGTTTTCGAAGCTGCGGGGCGTACCGAACGTCCCCGCCCGCGTCGTCGAGAGCGAGTCCTCGGAGGCCCACGGGACCGACGCACCGGTGAGCGGCTGGGACACCTACTTCCGGCGCAACCAGGTCACCCAGCCGGAGCTGTTCGCGCTCAACGCGGCTGCGGGCGTGGCGGATCCCGCCTTCTTCTGCCCGACTTCCGACACCCGCACCCCGGCCGACGACATCAGTTCGGCCGTCATCGACTGGCTGGCGCCGATTCCGGGGCGGGACGACCCACTCGCCGCGCCGCCCCCACCGCTCTACACCCGCACCCTCACCCGGCTGCGGACCATGCCCGAACGGGAACGCACCCGCTGGCTCGGCGGCTACCTCGCCACGGCCCACTCCTGCCACCTCCAGCGGGTGACGGCCCCATGAGCGCGCTGCTGTACGCACGGTCGCGGGCCCTGCCGCTGACCGCCGCCTCCCTGGTCGCGGCCGCCGCGGCGACCGCCTGGTGCGCCGACTGGCTGATGTCCCGGCCCGAGTTCGGCGCGGGCGCGCGGCTGCCGGTCGTCGTCCTCGCGCCGCTCTTCGCCTCGGCGGCGATCGGGGCGAGCCTGTACGCCCACTCCGAGGAGCTGGACCGCACCGCCGTACGCCCCTGGTGGGCCCGTCGCCTCTGCCATCTGCTGCTGCTCACGGCGCTGGCGGCGGCGCTGCTCGCGGCGGGGGTGCGGGGCCATCCGGAGCAGTTCGGGGTGCCCGCGATGGTCCGCAACACCATGGCCGCGACGGGGGTGGCGGCCCTCGCCGCCGCCCTGATCGGCGCCCGGCTGAGCTGGCTGCCGGTGCTGGCGCACACCAGCGCGGTCTATCTGACCGCGGGTGGCGAACCGGGTGGCCGGCGCGCGGTCTGGGCCTGGTCGGTGCAGCCGGGCCCCGAGCGGGCGGCGTGGTGGGCGGCGGGCGTGGCGTTCGCCCTGGGCACGGCCGTCTACTCGGTACGGGGTGCCCGCCCGGAGGGCCCGGCACCGCGCCGCTGAGCAACCCCGCGGACGTACGGCCAGCAGGCGACGCCGATCAGCAGGGCGAGGGCGTGGCCCCAGTCGGTGAGCGGGTCGAAGTGGACCAGGCTTCCGGCGACCAGCGCCGCGCCGATGCCGCCGGTCAGGGCCCATCGGGGCCGGGGCGGCAGGAGCCCGGCGAGGGCGCCGGCGCAGGCGAGGAGGCCGTAGCTGACGCCGTAGTCGAGGCGGCGCAGGGAGCTGTTGGGGAGGTTGCCGACGGCGACGGACGCGGCGACCGGGATCTCGGTGAGCAGCGTCGCGAGGACGTGGCCGAGCAGGAAGACCCCGGCGGTGCGCAGTCCGCCGACGCGTCGTTCGAGCGCGCCGAGCACGAGGAGGAAGACGACGAGATACGGCGAGGTGATGCCGCCCACCACCCACAGCCCGCTGGCCAGCAGGGTCAGCAGCGGCCGCTGGGAGAGGTTGGAGACGTCGGTGCTGGAGCCGGTGAGCAGGGCGTGGACGGTGTGGGGGTCGCCGAGGTGGGCGTAGAGGCCGGTGCCGAGGAGGATCAGGGAGTAGCAGAGCGCGAACGGCGTCCCGGTGGGGGTGGGCAGAAGGCCCCGGAGCCGGGACCACCCGGGGTTATGGGGGCGGCAGGCCGGAATCCGGGGCGTACCGGCGTCGGGGGCGACCGGGGTTGCAATGGGATGGCCGCTGGGCGGGGCGGCCGGGTGGGGTGGGGGAAGCTTCGCGTCGGCGGGCGCTCCGGCCCGTTCCACCGATGTCGTCACCGCGGGCCCCTCTCTGGTCACGGGCCGTTCCCGGCCGCTGTGCGGCGCGTTTCCGCTCAGACGCCTCAACAATCATCGGCTCGTGAGTCATCTCACCGGTGGCGCGATGTGAAGGTCACCACATATTTCGGTTGGACCGGCGGGGGGCGCGGCGCGAGGATGAGGCCGTCAGCTCACCGAGGAAGCCCGGGAGGACCCGCCCCCATGCAGTCGCCGTACGACATCGCCGATGACCGGCCGGTGACGGTCGACCGCCGCCAGGGCCCCTACGGCGAGGTCGTGCTGCGGCGCCGGAACCGGGGTGGCGCGAGCGGCGGGGGCGCGGTCGGTGAGGGCGGCCGCGGAGAAGGGACCGTCTTCGAGATCATTGCCAACGGGTGCTTCCTCATGGACACCTCCGACGGCCGCTCCGAGCGCCTGCTGATCCGCGCGGCGCTCGACGCGCTGCCGCCAGGACGCCGCTCCCCCGCGCTGCTCATCGGCGGCCTCGGGGTCGGATTTTCGCTGGTCGAGGCGGTGTCCGAGCCCCGGTGGGGGCGGATCGCGGTGGTCGAGCGGGAGGCGGCGGTGATCGACTGGCATCGCGAAGGACCGCTGGCGGCGGTGTCCGGCGAGGCGCTGACCGATCCGCGCACGGAGATCGTCCACACCGATCTGGTCGCGCATCTCCGCGCCGGTACGGAGGGCGCGGAGCCCTACGACGCGCTGTGTCTGGACATCGACAACGGCCCCGACTGGACCGTCACCGAGGACAACGACGGGCTGTACTCCCCCGCCGGGCTCGCCGCCTGCGCGAGCCGTCTCACCCCCGGCGGAGTGCTGGCCGTGTGGTCGGCCCAGCCGTCGCCCGCATTCGAGCGAGCTCTCCGGAATGCCGGGTTCACATCGGTGCGTACGGAAGAGATCGCCGTTGCCCGGGGTGTGCCCGACGTGGTGCATCTCGGGATTCGAGGCGCGTAGCCGAGCCGCGTAGGCTGCCCTTACGCTTGCTTGCCTACGAAAAGTGGCCGGTAAACGACCAGGCACCGAGGCGTGGGTTTCGCCACACGTGTGACGGTAGGCGGCCGCGGATTCATGGGAACGACGCAGGGGCGGGCGTATGGAGCAGATGCACAACGGCCACAACGGGGGCGCCACGACCACCCCGGGCGCGCAACGCCGGATCCTCGTCGTCGAGGATGACCCGACCATAGTGGACGCCATCGCGGCCCGGTTGCGCGCCGAAGGATTCCAGGTGCAGACGGCCTCGGACGGCCCGGCGGCCGTGGACACGGCCGAGGCGTGGCAGCCGGATCTGCTGGTCCTCGACGTGATGCTGCCGGGTTTCGACGGCCTGGAGGTCTGCCGCCGGGTGCAGGCGCGGCGGCCGGTGCCGGTCCTGATGCTGACCGCGCGGGACGACGAGACCGACATGCTGGTCGGGCTCGGCGTCGGCGCCGACGACTACATGACCAAGCCGTTCTCGATGCGCGAGGTGGCGGCCCGGGTGCATGTGCTGCTGCGCCGGGTCGAACGGGCGGCGCTGGCCGCGAACACCCCGCGCAGCGGGATCCTGCGCCTGGGCGAGCTGGAGATCGACCACGCCCAGCGCCGGGTGCGGGTGCGCGGCTCGGACGTCCATCTGACGCCGACCGAGTTCGACCTGCTGGTCTGCCTGGCGAACACCCCGCGCGCGGTGCTCTCGCGGGAGCAGCTGCTGGCCGAGGTGTGGGACTGGGCGGACGCCTCCGGCACCCGGACCGTGGACAGCCACATCAAGGCGCTGCGCCGGAAGATCGGCGCGGAACGGATCCGTACGGTGCACGGCGTCGGCTACGCCCTGGAGACGCCCGCGGCATGAGGAAGCCTCCCGGGACCCCTTGGGATCTGGACCGGCACCTCCGGCGGGTCCGGAGCCTCTCCCGGAGCGAGCGGATCCGCTCCACGTGGGCCCGGGTCTGGGAGGCGCTGCGGCCGTTCGACCCGTACCGCTCGGTCAAGGCGGCCCTGGGCGCGCTGGTCATCGGGTCGGTCATCATCACGACCCTGCTGGTGTTCGCGGCGATGCACTCGGACACCGAGCTGCGCGTGATCACGGTCTTCTCGATCATCGCGTCGCTGCTGATCACCCAGTTCGTGGCGCACGGGCTGACCGCCCCGCTGGACGAGATGACCCTGGTCACCAAGGCGATGGCGCACGGCGACTACACCCAGCGGGTGGGGGCCGCCCAGCGCCGGGACGAGTTCGGCGACCTGGCCAGCTCGTTCAACCGGATGGCGGCCGATCTGGAGGCGGTGGACACCCACCGCAAGGAGCTGGTCGCCAACGTCTCGCACGAGCTGCGCACGCCGATCGCGGCGCTGCGGGCGGTGCTGGAGAACGTCGTGGACGGCGTCTCGGAGGCGGATCCGGAGACGATGCGGGTCGCGCTGCGCCAGACCGAGCGTCTTGGTCGGCTGGTCGAGCAGCTGCTGGATCTGTCGCGGCTGGACAACGGGGTGGTGCCGCTGCACGCGCGCACCTTCGAGGTCTGGCCGTATCTGGCCGGGATCCTCAAGGAGGCCAGCATGGCCAAGGGCGCGGACGCGGGCTCGGGCAAGCACACCCGTAAGGACGTCCATCTCGACCTGGACGTCTCCCCGCCGGAGCTGTCCGCGTACGCGGACGCCGAGCGGCTGCACCAGGTCATGGCCAACCTGATCGACAACGCGATGAAGCACAGCCCGGCGCACGGCCGGGTCAGTGTGCGGGCGCGGCGCGGCGAGGGGCCGGGGAGCCTGGAGCTGGAGGTGCAGGACGAGGGCCCGGGCATCCCGGAGGCGGAGCGGCACCGGGTGTTCGAGCGCTTCAACCGGGGCAGCCTCTCCCCGAACCCGGCAGGCCCGGCGCCCGGCGCCCGCCCGCGGCCCGGTCAGGGCAGCGACGGGGGCACCGGCCTGGGCCTGGCCATCGCGCGCTGGGCCGTCGATCTGCACGGCGGACGCATCGGGGTGGCCGAATCCTCTCGGGGCTGCCGGATCAAAGTCACCCTTCCGGGGGACGTCCAGAGATCAAAATTGACGTAAAGTCGGTGACGGAAGCGCACATCTGAGCGGTGTGGGTGCACTTTTGCGTTCCCACATCCCGGACGGTCACAGCGGAACCACGTGTGCTTCCCGCCACGTCATGCCCTGAAACCCGTCGATGAGTGTGACATAGACGACGTTGACCAGTGCGGCCTGCACGTAAGGGGTCAAGAGGCGTAGCCTTTATTCCCGCTGTCCACCACCTTGTGAAGCGGAAGAGGGCGGTTACCGCCGTGTCGCCACAGTCCCCCAACACCTCGAGCGTCTCGACCGACGAGCAGGACGGGCAGGGAAGTAGCCCTGCCGCCGCCTTCGGACCCAATGAGTGGCTCGTCGACGAGATTTACCAGCAGTACCTCCAGGATCCGAACTCGGTCGACCGAGCCTGGTGGGACTTCTTCGCCGACTACAAGCCGGGCCAGGACACCGGCTCCGCGGTGGCCGCGCCACCGCAGGGAGCGACCGGAGGCGCCGCCCCGGCTCCCGCCGCGGGGGCACCCGCCGCCGCTCAGCCCGCGAAGGCCCCGGCCCCGGCCAAGCCGGCGGACGCCAAGCCCGCGGACGCCAAGCCGGCCGCCGCCGCACCGGCGCCCGCGAAGCCCGCCGCGGCCCCTGCGGCTCCCGCGGCGCAGGCTCCGGCCCCGGCCAAGCCCGCGCCGGCCAAGCCGACCCCCGCCGAGCCCACGGCCGCCGCCAAGCCGGCGAAGGCCGAGCCGGCCGCCGGCCCCGAGCTGGTCACGCTGCGCGGCCCCTCCGCGGCCGTCGCGAAGAACATGAACGCGTCGCTGGAGCTGCCGACGGCCACCTCGGTCCGCGCGGTCCCGGTGAAGCTGCTGTTCGACCAGCGCATCGTGATCAACAACCACCTCAAGCGCGCCCGCGGCGGCAAGGTGTCCTTCACGCACCTCATCGGCTACGCCATGGTGCAGGCGCTGAAGGCGATGCCCTCGATGAACTACTCGTTCACCGAGAAGGACGGCAAGCCGACCCTGGTCAAGCCGGAGCACGTCAACCTCGGCCTCGCCATCGACCTGGTCAAGCCCAACGGCGACCGCCAGCTCGTCGTCGCGGCGATCAAGAAGGCCGAGACGCTGAACTTCTTCGAGTTCTGGCAGGCCTACGAGGACATCGTCCGCCGCGCCCGCGCGAACAAGCTGACGATGGAGGACTTCACCGGCGTCACCGCCTCCCTCACCAACCCCGGCGGCATCGGCACCGTGCACTCCGTGCCGCGGCTGATGCCCGGCCAGGGCCTGATCGTGGGCGTCGGCGCGATGGAGTACCCGGCCGAGTTCCAGGGCACCTCCCAGGACACCCTGAACAAGCTGGGCGTCTCCAAGGTCATGACGCTGACCAGCACCTATGACCACCGGGTGATCCAGGGCGCCGCCTCCGGCGAGTTCCTGCGGGTCATGAACCAGCTGCTGCTCGGCGAGAACGACTTCTACGACGAGATCTTCAAGGCGCTGCGCATCCCCTACGAGCCGGTCCGCTGGCTCAAGGACATCGACGTCAGCCACGACGACGACGTCACCAAGGCGGCCCGGGTCTTCGACCTGATCCACGCCTACCGGGTCCGCGGCCACGTCATGGCCGACACCGACCCGCTGGAGTACCGCCAGCGCAAGCACCCCGACCTCGACATCATCGAGCACGGGCTCACCCTGTGGGACCTGGAGCGCGAGTTCGCGGTCGGCGGCTTCGCGGGCAAGTCCATGATGAAGCTGCGCGACATCCTGGGCGTGCTGCGCGACTCGTACTGCCGCACCACCGGCATCGAGTTCATGCACATCCAGGACCCGAAGCAGCGCAAGTGGATCCAGGACCGCGTCGAGCGCAGCCACGACAAGCCGGAGCGCGAGGAGCAGCTGCGCATCCTGCGCCGGCTCAACGCGGCCGAGGCGTTCGAGACCTTCCTCCAGACGAAGTACGTCGGCCAGAAGCGGTTCTCCCTGGAGGGCGGCGAGTCCAGCATCCCGCTGCTGGACGCCGTGCTGGACGCGGCCGCCGAGTCGCGCCTGGACGAGGTCGTCATCGGCATGGCCCACCGCGGCCGGCTCAACGTCCTCGCCAACATCGTCGGCAAGTCGTACGCGCAGATCTTCCGCGAGTTCGAGGGCAACCTCGACCCGAAGTCGATGCACGGCTCCGGCGACGTCAAGTACCACCTGGGCGCCGAGGGCGTCTTCACCGGCCTCGACGGTGAGCAGATCAAGGTCTCGCTCACCGCCAACCCCTCCCACCTGGAAGCGGTGGACCCGGTCGTCGAGGGTGTCGCGCGCGCCAAGCAGGACATCATCGGCAAGGCGGGCACGGACTTCACCGTCCTGCCGGTGCAGCTCCACGGCGACGCCGCCTTCGCCGGCCAGGGCGTGGTCGCCGAGACGCTGAACATGTCGCAGCTGCGCGGCTACCGCACCGGCGGCACCGTGCACATCGTCATCAACAACCAGGTCGGCTTCACCGCCGCCCCGGCCGCGTCCCGCTCCTCGATGTACGCCACCGACGTGGCGCGCATGATCGAGGCGCCGATCTTCCACGTCAACGGCGACGACCCCGAGGCCGTCGTCCGCGTCGCCCGGCTGGCCTTCGAGTTCCGCCAGGCGTTCAACAAGGACGTGGTCATCGACCTCATCTGCTACCGCCGCCGCGGCCACAACGAGACCGACAACCCCGGTTTCACCCAGCCGCTGATGTACGACCTGATCGACAAGAAGCGCTCGGTGCGCAAGCTCTACACCGAGTCGCTGATCGGGCGCGGCGACATCACCCTGGAAGAGGCCGAGCAGGCGCTCCAGGACTTCCAGGGCCAGCTGGAGAAGGTCTTCACCGAGGTCCGCGACGCGATCTCGACCCCGGCCCAGCCCGAGGTCCCCGAGCCGCAGCCGGAGTTCCCGGTCACGGTGCAGACGGCGGTCTCCCAGGAGGTCGTCAAGCGGATCGCCGAGTCCCAGGTCAACACCCCCGACCGGATCACCGTCCACCCGCGGCTGCTCCCGCAGCTCCAGCGGCGCGCGGCGATGATCGAGGACGACACGATCGACTGGGGCATGGGCGAGACCCTCGCCATCGGCTCGCTGCTCATGGAGGGCACCCCGGTCCGGCTCGCCGGCCAGGACTCCCGCCGCGGCACCTTCGGCCAGCGCCACGCGGTGCTCGTCGACCGCGAGACCGGCGACGACTACACCCCGCTGCTCTACCTCTCCGACGACCAGGCCCGCTACAACGTCTACGACTCGCTGCTCAGCGAGTACGCGGCGATGGGCTTCGAGTACGGCTACTCGCTGGCCCGCCCGGAGGCGCTGGTCCTGTGGGAGGCGCAGTTCGGTGACTTCGTCAACGGTGCGCAGACCATCGTCGACGAGTTCATCTCGTCCGCCGAGCAGAAGTGGGGCCAGACCTCCGGCGTCACCCTGCTGCTGCCGCACGGCTACGAGGGCCAGGGCCCGGACCACTCCTCCGCCCGCATCGAGCGCTTCCTCCAGCTGTGCGCGCAGAACAACATGACGGTCGCCATGCCGACGCTGCCGTCGAACTACTTCCACCTGCTGCGCTGGCAGGTCCACAACCCGCACCACCGGCCGCTGGTCGTCTTCACCCCGAAGTCGATGCTGCGCCTGAAGGCCGCGGCCTCGAAGACCGAGGAGTTCACCACCGGCGCCTTCCGCCCCGTCATCGGCGACGAGTCGGTGGACCCGGCGGGCGTCCGCAAGGTGATCTTCTGCTCCGGCAAGGTCTACTACGACTTGGACGCGGAGCGTCAGAAGCGCGGTGCGACGGACACGGCCATCATCCGGCTGGAGCGGCTGTACCCGCTGCCGGGCGCCGAGGTCCAGGCCGAGATCGCCAAGTTCTCGGGCGTGGAGAAGTTCGTCTGGGCGCAGGAGGAGCCGGCCAACCAGGGCGGCTGGCCGTTCATGGCCCTCAACCTGATCGACCACCTCGAGCTGGCGGTCGGCGAGGACGTCCCCGCGGCCGAGCGGCTGGTCCGCGTGTCGCGTCCGCACTCGTCCTCGCCCGCGGTGGGGTCGAACAAGCGGCACCAGACGGAGCAGCAGGCGCTGGTGAGCGAGGCCTTCGACATCTGAGGCCCCGTTCGTTCCGTTCCGGAAGGCCCGGCCCCCGCATCGCGCGGGGCCGGGCCTTCCAGCGTAGGGCTCAGCTCCCGGCACTCCGGCCTCACATGCTCGGGTATCGGCTTCAGATCCCCGATGCGCGGCTCCTCGGGCACCAGCTCACCGCCGACCATCTCGTACGTCATGGCCTCTCCCCCGTTGCGGCCGCCTGCAACGCGTGCGGCCTGCCGCAACGCACCACGCTCCGCACATCGTGAAGGTACCGCCGGCGCCCCTCGCCGGTCTCACGAAAGCAGGACGAAGATGCCGAACCGCCGCCCCTGGCTCCTCAGCCGAACGACGGAATGACCGCGCCGGGGCTGCCGAGCCAGGGGGTCTGGCGGTCGGCGGTGACGGTGAGGCCGAAGTCGTACAGCTCCGGCGAACCGGCCTCCCGCCACCACTCGTACGCCCTCTCCAGCTCGCCGAACAGGTCACGCGGGCCCCACTGCTGGACGTGCCCGTCCCGGACGTACGCCCAGGAGTCGGTGGTGGCGAGCCATCCGTCGTCGGCCCAGTGCACGCCGGGAAGCCGGAGCCCCAGGGCGAAGCGGGCGTGGAAGTCCGTGTCCAGGAAGGACAGATCGAGGTCGGTCCGGCTGTCGCGGCTCTCCTCCCAGGACGCGGCGGAGTACACCGCACCGAGCGGCGACTCCGGCCGGCGCTGGCCGCGCAGATCCATGAACGACATCGGCCGACCGAAGTGGCCACACGCCGAGGTGCCGTCGTCCGCGACGCGCAGGCGCACCATCCCATGCGGCTGGAGCGTCGTCTTCCACGGCGTGACGATGAGCCCCCCGGGGCGGGTCTGCTCCACCCAGGCGAAGGGGACACGCTGGAGCGAGGCCGTGCACAGCACCCGGTCGTACGGGGCCCCGGGCGGCCAGCCGCCTTCCCCGTCCGCGGTCACCACGCGGGGGTGATACCCGGCCTCGGCCAGCCGCCAGGTGGCCGCCTCGGCGAGCCCGGCGTCCACCTCTAAGGACGTCACGTGCGCCGCCCCGGTGCGCTCGCACAGCAGGGCGGCGTTGTAGCCGGTGCCGGTCCCGATCTCCAACACCCGCATGCCAGGCCGCACATCCGCGGCGGCGAGCATGGTGAACACGGCGTCGGGAGCGCTGATGGAACTGGTCGGCAGTGCGCCCTCGGCCTCGGCCGCCCCGTCGTCGACCTGCGTGACGACGGACGCCAGCGGATCGTGGACCAGCGCAGCCCACGCTCCGGGGTCATCGGCGGCACGCAGCGGGCGGTAGGCGTCGTCTCGCCAGACCCATACCGTTTCGGGGACGAAGGCATGGCGCGGCACTTTGAGAAACACCTCCCGCATCCACGGCTCGGCGAACCCCTCCAGGCCGTCAAGGGTCTCGGCGGCCTGGGCCCGCATGTCATCGAGGCTCATTTCCGGTGCGTCCCGCCTCCGGGCTTCGACACATCCGGATGCTGGCTGTCGCTGTCGCGGGGCGACGGCTGCTGAGGCGGCGGGTTCGGCGCCGGCGGCTTTCCGTGATCGCCCATGGAGTTGATCCCTTCGATAGCCAGAATCACCAGCATGGCGCTTCGGGGAAGCTCCCGATGCCCCATCAGGAGTATCCCCATGATGGGTACAATCCGGCTTGAGACTGCTGATATCCCCATCTCGTCACCGAATCTTGGGAATCACATGTCCAGCTACCTCTCGCCCGCCGCGCTTCCTCCCCACGTTCTTGAACGATCCGACGTACGGAGGCTTCTGGAGCGCCATGATTGCCCGGGTCGAGGGTTCGATCACGACGTACGAGAAGATCACGCAGATCCCACGATTGGGCCATGGAGGCGGCCGACGCCGACATGGCGGCCCAGATGGAGGCCCGGGGGTACGCGCTGAGCGGCGAGGCCGACGCGGCCCATCGTCTGCTGGACGAGGCACAACACCTCATCGCCCGCGCCGCCGAGCAACCAGAGGATGAGCCGCCGTGGAGGTATTTCTACGGCGAGAACTGGTACACCCTTCAGCGCGGCATGGCCGAGATGCACCTCCGCCGCTGGGACACCGCCGTCGATCTGCTGCGCACCGGCGTTGACGCGCTTCCCACCCAGTACCGGCGCGATCGATCCTGGTTCAGTGCGTGCCTCGCGCACGCGCTCGCCGCGGCCGGTCATGCCGACGCGGCCGTACACACCGCGCTCGGCCGCACCGCCGACGCCTCGACCGTCGGTCGGCCCCACGCCTGGAACGAGTTGCGCACCACCGCCGCGCTGCTCCTCCGGCGCGGGGCGCCCCAGGCGCGGGGGCTGGTCGACGCGCTGGGCGACTGCGGCTGAGCGTCCGGGCCAGGGCGCATATCCTGGGGCGGTAGATCCGCCTCACCCATACCCGGAGCGACCCTTGTACTTCACCGACCGCGGCATCGAGGAGCTGGCACGGCGACGCGGCGAGGAGGAGGTCACCTTGGAGTGGCTCGCCGAGCAGCTGCGGACGTTCGTCGACCTGAACCCGGACTTCGAGGTTCCGGTGGAACGGCTGGCGACCTGGCTGGCCCGGCTCGATGACGAGGACGACGACATCTGACCAGGGGTACGGGCGGCCTCAGACCGCGTAGCCGCCGTCCACGTCGAGGGTGGTGCCCGTGACGTACGCGGCGTCGGGGCTCGCCAGGTAGGCGACGAGGCCCGCCACTTCGTCGGCCGTGCCGTAGCGGTGCACCGCGAGGTGCGGGAGGACGGATGCCGCCATCGGGCCGTCGGACGGGTTCATGTCGGTGTCGACGGGGCCGGGCTGGACGGTGTTGACGGTGATGCCGCGGCCGCCGACCTCGCGGGCCAGGGCGCGGGTGAACCCGGCCACGCCCGCCTTGGTCAGCGCGTAGAGGCTGGCGCCGGCGTAGGTGACGCGGTCGGCGTTGATGCTGCCGATCGTGATGATGCGGCCGCCGTCGCCGATATGGCGCAGGGCCTCCTGGGTGGCGGCGAAGACGCCGCGCAGGTTCACGGCGGCGACGTGGTCGTAGTCCGCGTCGGTCAGCTCCTCGATCGGCCGCACCGCGCCGACTCCCGCGTTGTTGACCAGGATGTCGAGCCGTCCGAGCCGGTCGGCTACCTCCGTGACGGCCGCCCGGAGGGACGCACGGTCCGCGGCGTCGGCCCGGACGGCCAGCGCCCGCCCTCCGTCCGCGACGATCTCCTTCACCAGGGCTTCCGCGCGGTCCGCGGAGGCGTTGTAGGTGACCGCGACCGCGGCGCCCTCCCGGGCGAGACGGCGCGCGATGCCCTCGCCGATTCCCCGCGAACCGCCCGTGACCAGCGCGACCTTGCCGTTCAGCATGATGCTCTCCCTCATTTTTTGAATGCTCACTCAAGATGTCACGCCGATCACCACCGCGCAACTGTTATCTTGAACGCACACTAAAAAACCAGGAGGACCGGCATGGCGAAGGGACGGCCCCGCGAATTCGACGTCGAGCAGGCCCTGTCGGCGGCGCTCGGCGTCTTCTGGGCCAAGGGATACGAGGGCGCCACGATGGCGGATCTGTCCGCCGCCACCGGGCTGAAGCCGGGCAGCATCTACGGCGCGTTCGGCTCGAAGGCGGGCCTGTTCGGGCAGGTCGTCGACCACTACACCCGCACCGTCTTCGCGTACGGCCCGAAGGCCCTGGAGGCCGGGAGCGTACGGGAGGTCGTGCGGCGGTGGCTGGAGGGCGCAGTCGAGGCCACGACGGGTGCCGACACCCCGGCCGGGTGCCTGATGGTCCACGGCGCGCTGGCCACCGGGGACGCGGCGTGCGAGGCGAAGGCGGAGGTGCGCACCCGCCGCCGGGCGGGGGAGGTCATGCTGACCGAGCGCTTCGCCGACGCCCAGCGGTCCGGCGATCTGCCCGGGGCCGTCGAGCCGCGGGACGCGGCGCGCTATGTCCTCGCGCTCACCGCGGGGATCGCCGTCCAGGCCGCGTACGGCGCCTCCCGCGCCGATCTGGAACGGCTCGCGGAGCTGGCCCTGATCCGGCTGCCCTGGGAGCAGGAAACGGCGTAGCCGTTACGCCACCACCGGGCCACGGCCCGGGGCGCCCGCTTCGTGGTCGAGGCGGGGGTCGGAGACCAGGACGGCCTGCTGGAGGCGCTGGAGCTTGGCGGAGGGTTCGAGACCCAGTTCCTCGGCCATGGTCATGCGCAGCCGCTGGTAGACCCCGAGGGCGCGGGTGCGCTGTCCGGAGCGGTGGAGGGCCAGCATGTACTGGCTGTGCAGCCCCTCGTGGAAGCGGTGTTCGACGACGAGCGAGGCGAGGTCGCTCAGCACCTCCAGATGGGCGCCGAGCCGCAGCCGGGTCTCGATGCCGCGCTCGGTGACGGTGAGCCGGGACTGTTCCAGCCGGGCGACCTCGGCCTGGAGCGGGCGGCCGTGCGGGGTGACGTCGACCAGGGCGGGGCCCTGCCAGAGGGCGAGGGCCTGCCGGAAGGCGGCGTCGGCGGCCCGTTCGTCGCCGACCTCCAGGGCACATTCGGCCCGGCCGACGAGGGCGCGGTAGTCGTGGGCGTCGAGCTGACCGGGGCGCAACGCTAACGCGTAGCCGCCGGGCCTGGTCTGGAGGACGTCACGGGTGACCGCGGCGGAGGACGTGCCGAGCACCTGGGCGAGCAGTTTGCGCAGGTGCAGGATGTATGTCTGCAGGGTGGTGAGCCCGGTGCGCGGCGGCTGGTCGCCCCACAGCTCGGTCATCAGCGCCTGCACCGGCACCATGCGGCCGTCGCTGAGGAGCAGCAGGGACAGGACTTTGCGCGGCTTCATCGCGCTGGGGACTCCGGACAGAGCGCCGTGGCTCAGGGTCAGCGGTCCGAGAACGTTCGCACGCATGGGTGCCACCTCCTCGCACGTCATGTGCGGTACGCGCGGACAATCAGGTCGGCGGCCTTCTCGCAGATGGCCGTGGCATCGACGGCGGCGATCGGGCGGGTGCCGTACATCGACTGGTACAGGCCCTGCTGGACGACGAGGGCCACGAACTGCTGGGCGGCGGAGGCGGGGGCGGGGACGTCCAGCTCGCCCCGGTCGGTGCGGCGGCCGAGCATTTCGGCCAGGTATTTCACCAGTTGCTGGGGCTCGCCCTCGGCGCAGGCCGGGCGCAGCGCGGGGTGACGGGCGACTTCGGCGATGACCAGGCGGCGCAGCGCGGAGGCGCGCTCGTCGAGGAGTACGTCGAGGACGCGGTGGCCGAAGGCGGTGAGGGCCGTGCGGACGTCCGCCTCGTCGTCTTCCGCAAAGGGCGACGCGGGGGCGAAGCCCGCGGCGACCCGCTCCCGTTCGCCGTCGACGGCGGCGAGGAACAACCGTTCCTTGTCGCCGAAGTGGTTGTAGACGGTCTGCTTGGAGACCCGGGCCCGGTCCGCGATGACGTCGACACCCGCCCGGGTGTAGCCCTCGCGCAGGAAGACGGCGACGGCCGCCTCCAGTATCGCCTGGCGCTTGGCGGGCTGCGGGCCCGCCGGCCGTCCCGCGGCAGCGCGCCGCGGACCGTCGTCCGTCCGCAACGGTCCAACCTCCTCGCTTCGAACCGGCCTTGCCCTCGATGGACCTGTGAGTCTAGCCTTCCCTCACCACGGTGGACTAGCCCGTCCAGTCCATTTAATTCACCATCGCGTACGCGTCCACGGACCGCGTACGAGTCATGAGGAGAGAGCTCCATGAGCGCACCGGAGAACAGCGATGCCCTGCGGCACCTCACCCTCGCGCCGGAGGCGCAGAACCAGCTGTTCCTGGAGGCCCGTACGGCCAACACCTTCACCGACGAGCCGGTGACCGAGGAACAGGTCCGCGCCATCTACGAGCTGGTGAAGTACGCGCCCACCTCGATGAACCAGCAGCCGCTGCGCATCGTCATGGTGCGGTCGGAGGAGGCCCGCGGCCGGCTGGTGGCACACATGACGGGGCGTAACCAGGAGAAGACGGCGAAGGCGCCGCTGGTGGCGGTCCTCGCCGCGGACCTGGACTTCCACGACGAGTTGCCCCGGCTCGTTCCGTTCATGGAGAACGCGCGGGACGTCTTCGCGGATCCGGGCATGCGGGAGAACTCCGCGCGGTTCAACACCGCCATCCAGGTGGGCTACTTCATCATGGGCGTGCGCGCCGCCGGACTGGCCGCCGGACCGATGATCGGCTTCGATCACGCCGCCGTGTCGAAGGAGTTCTTCAGCGACGGCCGCCACCAGGCGATCTGCGTCGTCAACATCGGCAAGCCGGGCCCGGACGCCTGGATGGGCCGGCTGCCGCGGCTGGCGTACGACGAGGTCGTCACGACCGTCTGACCCGGCGTCTGACCCGGGCCGTCCCAGGACCCCCACAGGCGGGCCGCCCACCCTCGCGGGAGCGGGGGCGGGCGGCCTGGGGTCCGCGCCGATGGCGGGGGGGCTTCGGGGTCAGCTTTCGATCAGTTCGTGGAACGCCACGGTGTCGAAGATGTCCTCCATCCGCGTGGCCCTGCCGTCCCGCATCGTCCACGAGTGGACGAAGTCGAGGGTCACGGTTCTGCCGCCGCGCGACGTCACCTCACGGGTGCCGAACACCACGACCCGGTCGCCCTGCTCGATGAACTCCTCCGGCGCGAGTCTCATCCCGCCCAGCACGCTCGGGACGTGCGCCAGGAACTCCTTGATGCCCGTGTGGCCCAGCTTGGTGCCGCCGAGGCCGTACTTCGCCATCCCCTCCGGGTGGACCCACTCGACGTCCGGGTGCATGGCCGACAGGATCCCCTCGATGTCGCGGTCCCGGAATCCCGCGTAAGCGGCGCGGATGGTCTCGATGTTGCGTGATGCCACGGTCTTCATCCCTCCTCAGGTCTCCTCAGGTGTCCTCAGCGGGCGTGCTGCGGCTTGATGTGCTCGGGGTACATGGCCTGGAGCGTGCGGCGTACGCCTTCGCGCCACGGCACCCGGCAGGGCCCGGTGATCTCCCGGCGGCGCGTGGGGGAGAACTGGTACGTCTCCCTCGTCACCTCACTCGGTACGAGCCGCGCCGCCACCCCGCTCAGCTCCTCCAGGTACCGCACCAGGTCGGTTATCCCGACCGGCTCGTCGCCGCCCCAGTTGACCAGGGTGGCGGGGGATGCCGCTGCCGCCCACAGCGCGGGCACCTGGGCGATCAGGTCGTCGGTGTACAGCAGCGAGCACCAGTTCTGGCCCTCGACGGGCACCGGGATCGGCTCGCCCGCGAGCATCCGCTTGAAGTACAGCATCGGCACCCCGCCGTAACCGCCCGGGCCGTACGCGATGTTGAGCCGGGCGATGGTGGTCGGCAGGTTCAGCACCCCGGCGAACGCCCGCGCCGCGCCCTCGGCGGCGATCTTGCCCACGGGGTAGCAGGGCAGCCAGTCGGCCACGCCGTCGATGGGGTCGTCCTCGGCGTACGGATGGTCGAGGGTCTGCCGCTTGTAGAGCGCGCCGGTCGAGACGAACAGGAACGATTCGGCGGTGCGGCAGTGGGTCATCAGCCGTCCGCAGGCGAGGGAGTTGACCTCGACGGCGGCGTTGAAGTCGCCGTCCTCGCCGCGCCGCACCGCCGAGTGGAGGACATGGGTGAAGTCGTCCGGCAGCCCCTCGTATCCCGAGGCCCCCAGGTCGTTCATGTCCCAGCGGAAGGTGGTGATGCCGCGGCCGCGCAGCTCCTCCTCGACGCCGGGGGTGCCGAACCGGCCCAGGCACCACACCTCGTTGTCCGCCGCCAGCGCTTCCGCCACCGGCCGGGCGACCTGCCCGGTGCCGCCGGTGACCAGGATCTTCTTGCCTTGCACCGTGCTCTTCTCCTCTGCCGTGCGGCGTTCTTCGGTCGTGCGGGTCATCCGTCGCCCAGCGCGCGGTCCAGCTCCTTGCGGAGGATGGCCTGGAAGGCCGCGACGTGCTGGGGGCCCATCAGGGTGTAGTGCTCACCTGGTACGTCGATGTACCGGTTCGGCTCCGTGGTGTGCTCGTCCCATCTGCGGAGTTCGTTGTTCAGCCAATCCTCCTTGGTGCCGCGCAGCGGGATGGCGTAGAAGACCGTCATGGAGCGGGTGGTGCCGCCGGGCTGGTAGGTGCGGCCCAGGCTGGTGAGCCCGTGGGCCAGCTCCGCCCAGGCGGTGAACTTCTCCATGTCCAGGTCGAGTTCGGCCAGCCGGCGCTGCGGTGCGATCCGCAGCAGATGCGCGAGCTGTTCGCGCCGGGGCAGGGCGCGCAGCTCGCCCGGGAGGTCGAGGGACTGCTTCTTGTTGATCAGGTCGAGGAAGAAGGCGAGATTGACGGCGGTCTCGATGAAGTCGAGTTCGTCCATGCGGTACTTGATGTGCGGTGGCAGGTTGAAGCTGCCGACGAAGTCGACGCGCTCGCCCTCCGCCTCCAGCGCCTTGGCGATCTCGAAGGCCACGGCGCCGCCGTACGAATACCCGGCGACCGCGTACGGGCCGTGCGGCTGCTTGGCGCGGATGGCCCGTACGTAGCAGTCCACCATCTCCTCGAAGCTCTCGAAGGGCTTCTCCCCCTCGTTGAACCCGCGGGCGCGCAGCGCGTAGAACGGCCGGTCGCCGACGAAGTACTTGGCGAGGTTGACGAAGACCAGGACCTCACCGACGCCCGGGTGCACACAGAACAGCGGGGTCTTCGCGCCGCCCGTCTGCAGCGGCACGATCGGGTCGTACGCCTCGGCGGCGGGCGTGCCGCCCCCGGTCAGCCGGGCGGCGAGCTGCCGCACCGAGGGCGCGGTGAGCACGGTGATGATCGGCAGGTCCGCCACTCCGAGCCGCCGGGTGACCTGGCGCCGCAGCCGCAGGATGTCCAGTGAGGTGCCGCCGAGGTCGAAGAAGCTCGCCGTCGCGCTGATCCGCTCCGGGGCGGTGTCGAACATCTCGGCGTAGATCTCGGCGAGGATACGTTCCGTCTCGCCCTCCGGCGGGGTGTGGCCGCCCAGCCGCCGGGTGGTCAGCTCCGCCACCCGCTCGATGACGTCGTCGAAGCCGCCGGCCTCCAGCCGGTTCCGCATCCGCCGGCGCAGCGTCTTGCCCAGGCTGGTCTTGGGGAAGGCGTCCTTGGGCAGCGGCAGGATGAGGGACGGCCGGAAGCCCCAGTGGATCACCACGGTGGAGCGCACCGCTGTGATCAGACGGTGCAGTCCGGGCTCGTCGTCGTCCGCGAGTTCGGGGTGGACGGCGATCACCAGCTGTTCGGTGTCGCTGCCCGGGCGCCGGGTGGGGAACGCCGCGACATAGCCGCCCGCCACCCCGTCGAGCTGCTCCAGCGCGGCCTCCAGCTCATGGCTGAAGTAGTTGACGCCGTTGACGATGATGCTGTCCTTGCTGCGTCCGACGAGGGTCAGCCGACCGTCGTCGATGCGGCCGAGGTCACCGCTGCGGAACCAGCCGTCAGGGGTGAAGGCCTCCTTGGTGGCGGCCTCGTCGTGGTAGTAACCGCCGGTGATCATTGGCCCGCTGAGCTGGAGTTCCCCGACCTCGCCCGGGGGCAGCGGCCGGTGGTCGTCGTCGGCGACCCGGATGCTCAGCCCCTCGACGGGGGTGCCGAGGTTGGCGAACTCCTGGCCCACGTCGGTGACGGGAAAGGCACGGTTGTAGATGGACCCGGCGCAGGTCTCGGTCATCCCGAAGGCGGGCCAGAGCGCGGAGGCCCGCAGACCGTACGGGGCGTAGTGGGCGAGGAACGCCTCGCCGGTGGCGACGACGTTGGCCTCGCCGCCGCTCACGATATGCCGCAGGGAGCTGAGGTCGAGCGCCTCGCCGCCGGCCGATATCTCCTCGGAAAGATCACGCACCGATGCATTCAGCGGGCCGAGGAGGAAATTCGGAGTGAAGGTCATCGTGACCTTGTGGCGGGAGATGATACGGAGGAAATTCAGCGGCTCCTCAAGGACGACCGGCGCCTCCGTATGCAATTGTTCGGCGCCGACGTACAGCGGCAGCATATGCGCTTCCAGTAGCGCGGCGACATGGTCGTAGGAAATCCAGTTGAAGGTGGTGTCGGCCGCCGTGAGCTGCTGCTTTTCGGCCTTTCCCGCCATGGACGCGAGAAGGTTTCCATGGGTGAGCATGACCGCTTTGGAATTCCCGGTGGAGCCGGAGGTCAGCACCAGCAGGGCAAGGTCCTCCGGTGCGGCGATGTGCACCTCGGGGGACGCCGCTCCGCCGTCCGCGCCGGGTGCGCCGCCCGCGTCCCGCAGGCGCTCCGCCGTGGCCACGGCGAGCCCGGGCACGTCGGGCAGCTCGGCGGCCATCGCCTCGGTGGTGACCAGCAGCGGGCGGTCCAACAGCTGGTTGACGTGGGAAAGCTGGGCGGCCCAGCGGGCCGGGTCACCGGGGACCGGCACCATCGGGCACGGTACATACCCGCCCAGCAGGCAGGCCCAGAAGACCGTCAGGAATTCCCGCTGGCCGTCCAGCAGCAGGGCCACATTGTCGCCCGGCCGCAGCCCGTACCCGCGCAGCGGCGCGAGGAGTCGCAGCGCGGAACTCAGAAGTTCCGGATAGGGCTGGCGTGTTGCGTCGCGCCCTGCCTCGGCGGTCACGTACCGTACCCCGGAATCGGGGTGCTGGTGCGCTGCCCGCAAGAGCAGCTGGGCAACGGAGCTCAGGTCTTGAGAATCGTTTGGTACCGAGTATTTCAAGGGTTGTGACGCCATTACCTTCACTGCCCTCTTTCTTCCCGATTCTTGAAGGCACGAAGGTAACAGCCTCGAACATTCGTACTCCATGACACTCTACCAGCGCTCTAGCGATTCTCTAGTGGAAATCCCTGGAGCAGCATTGGCTCTGGCGGCAGGCGATTTATGTCACAGGGAAACCATCGCCGCGCCGCGCTCCGGATACATACACGCGGTAAAGACATTCCGGACCCGGGCCGCCCCCGCGCGGCCCGGGTCCGGCCCGCGCACGGACCGGCGAGGGGCTTGACTCCCGTCATCCACGATATAGCGTGTGTAGTCAGACGCGATATGTTGCGTGACCGCATCCAGCCAGGGAGGCCAGGGATGTCAGCCCGGTCAGAGTGGTCGTTCGGCGAACCACAGAAGCTCACCTTCGACGAGCCCGTCTCCACGCTCCACGTACGCATCGTGGACGGCACGGTCAACGTGGTCGGAACCGACGGCGGCCCGGCCCGGCTGGAGCTGTCCGAGATCGAGGGCCCACCGCTGAAGGTGACCCTGGAGGATGGCACCCTGAGCGTCGCGTACGACGACCTCCCCTGGAAGGGCCTGCTCAAATGGCTCGACCGCAAGGGCTTCCACCGCACGGCCCATGTCACCCTCGCCGTGCCCACCGGCACCGCCGCCTCGATCGGGGTCGTCAGCGCCTCCACCGTCGCCTCCGGGCTGGGCGGCCGGACGGAACTGCGCGGTGTGTCGGGCGACGCCACCCTCGTCGGGCTGACCGGCCCGGTGCGTGCGGACACCGTCTCCGGCCGGGTCGCGGCCCAGGCCGTCACCGGCGACCTGCGCTTCAACTCCGTCTCCGGCGACCTCACCGTCATCGAGGGCTCGGGCCCGGTCGTCAAGGCCGACTCCGTCAGCGGCAACATGGTGCTCGACCTCGCCCCCACCGCGGAGCGCGCGGACATCAGCCTCACCACCGTCTCCGGTGAGATCGCCATCCGGCTGCCGCACCCCGCCGACGCCAGGATCGAGGCCAACACCGCGAGCGGATCCGTCTCCAACGCCTTCGAGGACCTGCGCGTCACCGGCCAGTGGGGCGCCAAGCGGATCACCGGGAACCTGGGCTCGGGCCGGGGCAGCCTCAAGGCCACCACCGTCTCCGGCGCGATAGCGCTCTTGCGCCGCCCGCCCGCCGACGAGGACGGCGACGGCTTCGGTGACGGACCGCCCGGCGGCGGCACCGGCACCGAAACCGACACCACGGCAGACAGCCCGGCCGGCGGCACCGGCGGCTCCCAGGGAAAGGTCCTCTGATGCCCCCCGTATTCGCCCACGGCCGACTCCGCCTGTACCTGCTCAAGCTGCTCGACGAGGCCCCACGCCACGGCTACGAGGTCATCCGGTTGCTGGAGGAGCGCTTCCAGGGGCTGTACGCGCCCTCCGCCGGCACCGTCTACCCGCGCCTGGCCAAGCTGGAGGCCGAGGGCCTGGTCACCCACGCCACCGAGGGCGGCCGCAAGGTCTACTCCATCACCGACGCCGGACGCGCCGAACTCGCCGACCGCAGTGGGGAGCTGGCCGACCTGGAGCTGGAGATCCGCGAGTCGATGGCCGAACTCGCCGCCGAGATCCGCGAGGACGTGCGCGGCTCCGCCGACGACCTGCGGCGGGAGATGCGGGAGGCCGCCCAGCAGGCCCGCACCTCCGGCACCGGCGAGGGCAAGAACGCCCCCTGGGAGGGCCCGTGGGACAACAACGAGGGCTGGCGGCAGGCGAAGGAGGAGCTGCGGCGCGCGAAGGACGAGTGGAAGGAGCAGGCCCGCCGCGCGAAGGAGGAGAGCCGCCGCGCCCGGCAGGACGCCCAGCGCGCCCGCAAGCAGGCCAAGGACGCCCAGGAGTTCGCGATCGAGGAGGTCCAGCGGGTCGCCCGGCGCGTGCAGGAGCAGACCCAGGAGCACATCCGGGCCGGCGACTGGCAGCGGGCGGTGCGGGAGGGGCTGTCCGAGGTGTCGCGCAGCATGGGCCGGATCTCCCGGCAGGACACGTCCCCGTCCGGGTGGACGGACCCGGACGACGGTACGAAGACCGCCCCTCCGCGCACAGACGTACCGGAACCGGCGCCCGGCGCCGCCCAGCCGAACGACGACGGCACCGACGGTGACAGCGGTGACGGCGGCGGTGGCGCGCCGGCCGAGCCCGCATGGGCCGGGGAATTCACCCCGTCGGGCAACCCCACCCGCGATCTGGACCGGCTGCTCGACCGCTTCCGCGACGACATCCGCGACACCGCCCGGGACCACGGGGTGACCGACGCCCAACTGGCGGACGCCCACCGCCGACTGGCGGCGACGGCGGCCCGGATCACCAGCCTGCTGCGCGGCCCGGCCAAGGAGTAGCGGGCGCGTGCGACGGCGCTTCGTCGGGGCAGGGGCCGAAGCGCCGCAGTAGCCTCGCCGGTATGCGACTGGAGACCCCCGAGGCGCGGCGGCGCTTCGCCCGCGCCCGGGTGCTGCGGCTGGCCACCACCGACGAGGCCGGCCGGCCGCATCTCGTGCCCGCCACCTTCGCGCTCACCACCCCGGACGGCGCGGACGGCGCGGACGGCGCGGACGGTATGGACACCGTGGTCACCGCCGTGGACCACAAGCCCAAGCGCCACCAGGACCTGAAGCGGCTGCGCAACATCCACACCAACCCGGCGGTCTCCCTCCTGGTCGACCACTACGACGAGGACTGGCGCCAGCTGTGGTGGGTGCGGGCCGACGGCCGGGCGCGGATCGTCCCGGCCGAGGCGGCGGCCGAACGGGCGGACCCGGTGCGACGGCTGGTCGACAAGTACCCGCAGTACGCCGACCGACCGCCGCGCGGACCGGTGATCGCGATCGAGGTCACCCGCTGGTCGGGCTGGGCGTTCGCCGAGGAGCAGGCGGACCGCTGATCAGCCGTCACCCCCTTCGTCGTCTCCCCCGTCGTCATCCTGGTCGCGCGGACAGTCGAACGCGCTCCTGGGCCCCCAGGTCTTCGCCTCGTCGCCGCTGTCGCGTATTCCGCACTCCAGCGCGATCTCCGGCGGCGCATCCCTGGTGTCGTGCAGGATGAGCAGCCGCTTGTTGACGGGCACCTTGGCGCCCTCGCCGAAGATCAGCGAACCGGTGGCCCCGCGCAGCCCCTCCGCTCCGCCCACCCCTTGTTCCAGCGCCGACTGCACCCCGCCCCGCCCGAAGGGCGCCGTGCCCGCGCTCTGGTACGCCGCGTTGATCCCCTCGGACAGCACATCGAGCGCGTCCGAGGCGAGCGGCACCCGGGCATCGTTGCTCCACAGGTCACTCCCATAGGCGGCGGCATACCTCCGGCGGAACTCGTCGCCCTTCACATTGGGCGGGCTGTCCTTCACCAGGGCCTGCGCCGCGTAGTACAGCCGGAGCTTGAGGTGCTTCTCGCTGGGGCGCTGCTGCTCGACCACCGCATTGTCGAGGTCGTTGCCGCCGAGCACGGTCGATTGGCCGTTGCAGCCCGTACGGCTGTCGAAGTCGTCGAGGAAATTCTCGAATTCATGGGCGCGGGCCGCCCAATACACCACCGTGCGCGGTTCCTCCTTGAGCCTCCGGCATATGCTGTCGGCCATCTGGGAGGTATGGGAGACCCATTCGTCCCCCTGGCCTTTGCGTTTCGGGGGTGGCGCGGCGGAGGGGCGCTGGACCGGATACCAGATGCGGTGGACGTCTCCGAATGCCTCCGCGAACCGGTCGCTCAGATTCGCGCTGTAGATGTCGGTCGGATCCCCGATCACCACCGCCTTCCTGGCGGGGGCGCAGGTCCCGGGCGCGGTCTGCACGATATTGGCGTGCCGCGCGAAGTTCGCCGCGACGCGCGCCTCCCGGTGGTTGTCGGGGGCGACCTGGCGGTACATCGGCGAGCGCTGCATCTCTTCGGCGGTCGCGGCGGTGCCGATCATGGGCAGCCCGGCCCCCGCGAGGATGTCCCGGGCGCTGAGCGTGCCCGGGCGGCTCTGGCCGAGGCCGACCACGCCCAGGAACTCCTCGCCGCCCCCGGCGCGCCCGGCGGCCCTGACCTCCTTCGCGAGTGCCCTGGCCGCCGCGGGCGCCCGTGTGAAGCCTTCGCCCGCGTCCATCAGGCGAACCCTCAGCCAGACCTTGCTGTTCTTCTGCTGGTCCGCCTGTTCGTTGATCTCCTCCTGCGCCAGGGCGATGCCGCGCACCTCGGGGATGGCGCCGCTGTACTTGGCCTCGCCCCAGTTGTCGGCGGTCACCGGCACACCCAGATAGCCGACCGTCCGGACCACGGCACCGGACCGGGCCGCCTTGTCGGCCTCCTTGTTCTGCTGGGTGATGGCCTTCACCACATCGCCGTAGACGGCCCGCGGACTCCGGTCCGGCGGGCGGCTCCGCCCGCCGCCGTCGTCACCGGCCCCGGGCGAGGCGCCGGACGACGAGGCGCTGCCACCGAGGCAGGAGGTGTCGCTGCTCGCCGTCACCACCGTCACGACGTAGCCGCCGAGCAGTCCCAGCGCGGTGACGCCCGCCACCGCCGCGACGGCGGCCTCCACTCGCGGCGCCACGTCGGAACGGCCCCGGCCGACGGCGATCTCCGGATAGCGGCTGAGCCAGCGGGCCGCGTCCTCATCGTCCGCATGCGGTTCGACGCCCACCCGGACCACCCGGGCGCCGGCCGCGCCGGTGGTCCCGATCCAGGACTTCAGCGTGATGGCGGCCTCGGCGAAGCTCTCCGTGCGCTCCCGGCCCGGGCGCACCGCGGCCACCAGCATCACCCCGGTGCACCCCGTCTGCTCGACCGCCCGGGGGAACTGCTCCAGCAGCCAACCGGTGTCGTCGTCGCCGACCGGGGGCTGCGGGAAGACGAGCACGACGCGATGGCGGCGGCGCCGCCCCCACGGCGAGAGCCGGGGGTGGCGGAAGGCACGCTCGAGGTCGGCGAGCAGCGCCCGCAGCAGCACATCCACGATCGGCTTGCGCCGCGCGGCGCCGGGCGCGCCCACGGTCAGCCGGCAGGCGTTGGCGAAGAAGTCGGTCCCGCCCTCGGGCAGTTCGGCCCAGGCGCGGTACCAGCTGCCCTTGCGGGTCATCCGGCGGCGGTGGCGCCACCCGTACCACCAGCGCGGCAGCAGGCCGAACAGCGGTCGCCGCAGCCAGTACCAAACGGCGCCCGGGACGCCCGGCGGCGACTCCTCCCCACCGCTCACGGCCTGCAGGGCGCGCAGGAAGACCGAGCGGGCGCAGTGCGCCTCGTAGCTCTTGTTGCGCAACTCCGTGGCCTGTGCGCCGGCCGGGCATCCGGCGAGGTCGGCCTCGACGATGTCGCACATCAGCCGGAACTGCGGCAGCCGGAGTCTGCCGAAGCCACCGGGCCGGTTGCGCAGCAGCTCCTCCTCGATCTTCTGGAACGTCGCCCCCACCTGCTCCCGGCGCGGGGCCTCGGCCTCGCCCGCCACCTGGGCGAACGGAACGCGGGCGCGGCCGCCCGCGCTGAAGCGCGCGCACAGGCCGTCCGCGATCCGCCCGGCCTCGGGCCCCTCGGTCAGCTGGGTGAGCAGGATCTACGGCGCCGGACCGCGGCGACCCTGCGGCAGGGTGACGAGCTGTTCGAGCGCGTCGATCAGCAACTCGATTTTCGGCAACGGCGGTACTGAAGCAGTCATGATGCATCCCCCCGGCACGATTATCCGCGCCGACTCCGGAGGGCGCCAGACCCTTCACCGAGAGTGATGGCAATCCATCACTCTCGACCGCGAAGGATCGAACAAGGGTGCAATACCCGCCAAATATGACAGCCGATCAGCCCGCCGGCCCGTCAGGCGCAGACCGCCGGACCGTGAAACCGTCAGGCCGTCAGACCGTCAGCACGACCTTGCCGAACAGATCGCCGCCCGCCATCTTCTCGAACCCCTCGCGCGCCCGGTCCAGCGGCAGCACCGAGTCGACCACCGGCCGCACTCCCCGCGCGGCGCAGAAGCTCAGCAGGTCCTCCAGCTCGTCCTTGCCGCCCATCGTCGACCCGACGACCTTCAGCTCCAGGAAGAAGATCCGGTTCAGCTCGGTGGCCTGCGGGTTGGGGCCGCTCGTGGCACCCGAGATGACCAGCGTGCCGCCCGGCTTGAGGGACTTCACCGAGTGCGACCAGGTCGCGGCGCCGACCGTCTCGATCACCGCGTCCACCCGCCGCGGCAGCCGCTCCCCCGGCTCGTACGCCCCCTCGGCACCGAGTTCGACCGCCCGCTTGCGCTTGGCCTCGTCCCGGCTGGTGGCGAGCATCCGCAGCCCGGCGGCGGCGCCCAGCACGATCGCGGCGGTGGCCACGCCACCGCCCGCGCCCTGCACCAGCACGCTGTCGCCGGGCCGTACGCCCGCGTTGGTGAACAGCATGCGGTAGGCGGTCAGCCAGGCCGTCGGGAGGCACGCGGCCTCCTCGAAGGACAGCTCCTTGGGCTTGGGCAGCAGATTCCAGGTGGGGACGGTGACCTTCTCCGCGAAGGTGCCCTGGTAGCGCTCGGTGAGGATGGTGCGGGGCTCACGCGGTCCGACGCCGTGACCGCTCTGGCCGATGACCGAGTGGAGGACGACCTCGTTGCCGTCCTCGTCGACCCCGGCGGCGTCACAGCCGAGGATCATCGGCAGCGACTCCTCGCCGAGTCCGACCCCGCGCAGCGACCACAGGTCGTGGTGGTTGAGCGAGGCGGCCTTGACGCTGACGGTCGTCCAGCCGGGGCGTGCCTCCGGCTCGGGGCGCTCGCCCAGCTCGAGGCCGTTGAGCGGCTGGTCGCGGTCGATACGTGCGGCGTAGGCAGCGAACATGATCCCGACCCTAGGCCGCGGCGCAGGGCGACGGAACCACGCCGCGATGTGAGTCACACCGCCCCGCCCGAGAAAACGGCCCGCAGGCGCACACACGCGGGGCCGGGCCGCCCCATGGACGGCCCGGCCCCGTACGCCGATCAGCGAAGGCTCAGCGGCGCGCCACGCCCTCCGCGCGGGCGGCGGCGGCCACGGCCGCGGTCACCGCCGGGGCGACCCGCTCGTCGAACGGCGACGGGATGACCTTGTCCGCGCTCAGCTCGTCGGCCACGACGGAGGCCAGCGCCTCGGCGGCGGCGAGCTTCATGCCCTCGGTGATCCGGGAGGCCCGGACCTGGAGGGCGCCGGCGAAGATGCCGGGGAACGCGAGCACGTTGTTGATCTGGTTCGGGAAGTCGCTGCGCCCGGTGGCGACCACGGCCGCGTGCTGGTGCGCGACCTCGGGGTGGATCTCCGGGTTGGGGTTGGCCATCGCGAAGATGAAGGCGCCGGGCGCCATCTTCGCCACCGCCTCCTCCGCCACCGTGCCGCCGCTGACGCCGATGAAGACGTCGGCGCCGTCCAGCGCGGTCTCCAGCGAACCGGTGAGCCCGGCCTTGTTGGTGAAGCCGGCCAGCTCGCGCTTGACCTCGGTGAGGTCGTCGCGGTCCGGGGAGACGACGCCCTTGCGGTCGCAGACCGCGACGTCTCCGATGCCCGCCTCGGTGAGGATCCGGGCGATGGCCACACCGGCGGCGCCCGCGCCGGAGATGACGGCGCGCAGCTGGCCGAGGGCCCGGTCGGTCAGCTTGGCCGCGTTGCGCAGCGCGGCCAGCGTGACGACCGCCGTACCGTGCTGGTCGTCATGGAAGATCGGGATGTCGACGCGCTCCTGGAGCTTGCGCTCGATCTCGAAGCAGCGGGGCGCGGAGATGTCCTCCAGATTGACGCCGCCGAACGAGGGCGCGAGCCGGACCACGGTCTCGACGATCTCGTCCACGTCCCGGCAGTCGAGCGCGATGGGCACCGCGTCCACACCGCCGAACTGCTTGAAGAGGATCGCCTTGCCCTCCATCACCGGCAGGGACGCCTCCGGGCCGATGTCGCCGAGCCCGAGCACCGCGCTGCCGTCCGTCACCACGGCCACGACCTGGGACTTCCAGGTGTAGTCATGGACGAGTGCGGGCTGCTCGGCGATCGCGCTGCAGACCTTCGCGACGCCCGGCGTGTAGGCGAGGGACAGGTCGTCCCGGTCGCGCACGGGCACGGTCGCCTGGACGGCCATCTTGCCGCCGCGGTGCAGCGCGAAAGCGGGATCGAAGGGCTCTCCGTCGGTCACTCCGTCGGCTCCTTCACCGCTGTCGCTTGCGTTGTCGCTGCGAGGATTCACCATCTCCGCTGCCACTTTTAGACCCCTTTGTCTGTTTTCTGTCGAGGGTAACCGCCCCAGGTTGGGAGCGGGCGGGCACCGCGTCCGGTACCGCGCGACAGATACCCGCCACGCGGAGTCAGATACGGACGCCGGACGCGTCGCACTCGCGTCGTGAGCCCCGGATGAGGGGTGTAGCCGTCTGTTCTACCGGAAGCCTGCGCCCAGAACGAACGGGTTCCGTTGCGGTGGTGTTCGGAAACTTCTCATAACACTCGAAAGCGGTCGAAGCAGCCTCGAATATGCATGCTGCTGTCACGCGTCATTCGCCGCATGATCACAATTTCGTACCGCTCCCCGCACCTGGGCTGTCCAGCCCGGTGTCCGTTTCCTGTGCACCACGGGGATCGCCCGTTATCCGATTTTGACACGGAACGCAGCCCGAGCGTGCCCGTCCGGATGGCAAGATGCCCCAATCACACGAGATCGCGGCGCCCATACATGTGTTCCCGATTCTCGGACACCCCTTCACCCTGCCGGAGGAACCAGCATGACCGCCAGCTTCACGCGCCGTCGGGTCACCACGAAGTCCCGGACGGCCGCTGTCGGCGCCGTCGCGGTCGTGGGCGCCCTGCTGCTGACGGGCTGTGGCGACCAGACCGACAAGGCGAACTCGGGAGGCTCCGGCAACGCCGCCGAGAAGGGCCCGCTCTTCAGCAAGCTGCCGAAGAAGATCCAGGACGCGGGTGTGGTCAAGGTCGGCTCCGACATCAACTACCCGCCGGTCGAGTTCAAGAAGAACGGCAAGGTCATGGGGCTCGACCCGGACCTGGCCAACGCGCTCGGCAAGGTCCTGGGAGTCGACTTCCAGTTCAACAACGCCACGTTCGACACCCTGCTGTCCGGTCTGCGCTCGAAGCGTTACGACATCGCCATGTCGGCCATGACCGACAACAAGGGCCGCCAGGACGGCGTCGACCCCGACACCGGCAAGAAGGCCGGCGAGGGCGTCGATTTCGTCGACTACCTGACCGCCGGTGTCTCGATCTACACCAAGAAGGGCGCCGACCAGGGCATCAAGACCTGGGACGACCTCTGCGGCAAGAAGGTCGTCGTGCAGCGCGGCACCGTCTCGCACGACCTGGCCAAGGCGGAGTCGAAGAAGTGCGAGAAGGGGGGCAAGCAGAAGATCGCGGTCGAGGCGTTCGGCAATGACACCGAGGCCCAGACCCGGCTGCGCGGCGGGGGCGCCGCGGCGGGGTCCAGCGACTTCCCCGTCGCCGCCTACGCGGTGAAGACCTCCGGCGGCGGCAAGGACTTCCAGCTGGTCGGCGAGCAGGTGGACGCCGCCCCGTACGGCATCGCCCTCTCCAAGGAGAACACCGAGCTGCGCGACGCCCTGCAGCAGGCGCTCGCCCTCCTCATCGCGAACGGCGAATACGACAAGATCGTCGCGAAGTGGGGCGTCAAGGACGGCGCGGTCACCAAGGCCATCGTCAACGGCGGCAAGTGACCCGGCGAACCCCGAAGCCCGCGCGCTCGCGCTGAAAGGCACTCACCCGTGACAACGAAGATCGACAAGACGGGGCCCGTCGGCACCCCGTCTCCCGCACCGGAGAACATCAAGGCCATCCCGGTGCGGCACTACGGCCGCTGGGTCTCCGCGGTCGTCGCCATCGCCCTGCTGGTGACACTCGTCTACGCCTTCGCCGAAGGCGATGTGAACTGGGCCGCCATCCCGGACTACTTCTTCGACGGCGAAGTCCTCAAGGGCGTCCGCAACACCATCTGGATCACCATCCTGTCGATGGTGCTCGGCGTGGCACTCGGCATCGTCCTGGCCGTGATGCGGCTCTCGAAGAACCCGGTGACGTCCTCCATCGCCTGGGGCTACATCTGGTTCTTCCGCGGCACCCCGGTCTATGTGCAGCTGCTGGTGTGGTTCAACCTGGGGCTGGTCTTCCACTACATCAACATCATGCCGATCTACAAGGACGAGTGGTCGGACTTCATGACCCCGTTCCTGGCCGCCCTGCTGGGCCTCGGGCTGAACGAGGCCGCGTACATGGCGGAGATCTGCCGGGCGGGCCTCCAGTCCGTCGACGAGGGCCAGACCGAGGCCGCCCAGGCGCTGGGCATGAGCCACGCCAAGACCCTGCGCCGGGTCGTGCTGCCGCAGGCCATGCGGGTGATCGTGCCGCCGACCGGCAACGAGTTCATCAACATGCTCAAGACCACCTCGCTGGTGATCGCGGTCCAGTACTGGGACCTGCTCCAGGCCACCTCGGAGGTCGGCCAGAACTCCGGTGCCACGGCGGAGATGCTCTTCCTCGCCGCCGCCTGGTACCTGATCCTCACCTCGGTGCTCAGCGTGGGCCAGTACTACCTGGAGCGCTACTACGCGCGGGGCACCTCACGGAACCTGCCCGCGACGCCGCTGCAGCGCATCCGGGTCAACCTGCTGTCCGGCTCCAACCGCCAGGGAGGCGTGAGCGCATGAACGCCATGGTGAAGGCCGAGGGCGTCCACAAGTCCTTCGGCGCCGTACAGGTCCTCAAGGGCATCGACCTGGAGGTCGCCCCGCGTGAGGTGTTCTGTCTGATCGGCCCGTCCGGCTCCGGGAAGTCCACCTTCCTGCGCTGCATCAACCACCTGGAGAAGATCAACTCCGGGCGGCTGTACGTGGACGGCGACCTGGTCGGCTACCGGCAGAAGGGCGACAGGCTCTACGAGCTGAAGGACCGCGAGGTCGCCGCGAAGCGCCGCGACATCGGCATGGTCTTCCAGCGCTTCAACCTCTTCCCGCACATGACCGCGCTGGAGAACGTGATCGAGGCGCCGGTGCAGGTCAAGCGGGAGACCAAGGCGGTCGCCCGGGAACGCGCGCTGAAGCTGCTCGACCGGGTCGGCCTCGCCGACAAGGCGGGCAACTACCCCTCGCAGCTCTCCGGCGGGCAGCAGCAGCGGGTCGCGATCGCGCGGGCCCTGGCCATGGAGCCGAAGCTGATGCTCTTCGACGAGCCGACCTCGGCGCTCGACCCGGAGCTGGTCGGGGACGTCCTCGATGTGATGCGCGGGCTCGCGGAGGACGGCATGACGATGATCGTCGTCACGCATGAGATGGGCTTCGCCCGGGAGGTCGGGGACTCGGTCGTCTTCATGGACGACGGAGTGGTCGTGGAGTCCGGACTTCCGCGCGAGGTGCTGACGAATCCGCAGCACGAGCGGACGAAGTCGTTCCTGTCGAAGGTGCTGTAAGGAAAACGAAACGAGGGCGGTACGGAGCTTGAAGCCCCGTACCGCCCTCGCGCTGTCACACGAGCGCTGTCACTTGAGCCCGAGCACCATGGCGTCCGAGACCGAGCACCACACGGGCCGCGACTCGGCGAACCCCGCCTCGCGCAGCGCGTCCGCGTGCCAGCCGGCGGACTGCACCTCGCCGTCCGCATGGTCGCCGTCCGCCGGGTTGCCGAAGATCGTGAACCGCTCGGCGACGGGCTCCGCCAGCACCGGGTCCGCCGCGGCGGCGCCCCACCAGTCCACCCAGTCCTGGGCGCCCTCGGCCTTGGCCCGGGCCTGCCGCTCCTTGCGGTACGTGCGGTCGGCGTCGTTGAGCCGGGGCGTGTCCGGGTCCGGCATGTGGTCGGCGTTCAGGAACACCCCGCCCTCCCGCACCACGCCCGCCACCTGGCCGTACAGCGTCCGGAGTTCATCGGAGCGCAGCCAGTGGAGTGCGGTGGCGGTGAGCACCGCGTCGTACGTCGGGTGCGGCAGCCGGCCCGTCCACGCCGGGTCGCGCAGGTCCACGCTGACGAAGGTGACGCGGCCGTCCCCCGCGAAGTGCCCGCGCGCGATGGCCAGCAGCGCGGGGTCCAGATCGACGCCGGTGCTGGTGGCGCGGGGGAAGCGGCGCAGGGCCCGATCCGAGATACTGCCCGTGCCGCACGCGAGGTCGAGGATTCTCGGCTCCGGGCCGACCAGCGCCTCGACCGTGTCGAGCATCGCCCGGAACCGCTCCTCACGATCGGGGAGGTACCACTCCTGCTGCCGGTCCCAGCTCCGTTGCCACGCCTGCCAGTCCGTCGCGGCGAGGGTGTCCGTCATCGTGCTCCTCCACGTCGTAGTCCGTAATACCCTTGCACCTAGAGCGCCCATTACCTGACCTGACCGAACCGACCCTAGACCGCCCCGGTAAGGACCACAAGTGGAACTGGCTTATTACTCAGATCTCGCCGTGCGTCTGGTCAACAGCGAGGAGCCCGCACGCGGCACCGACGCGCTCACCTCGGTCGACGCCGTACGCACCCTCGTCGGCGAGAGCGGGCAGTCGACCCGGCGCGCGACCGACGCCGACGTCACCCGGCTGCGGTCGGTCCGGGCCCGGCTGCGCGCGGTCTTCGAGGCGGCGGCGGACGGGGACGAGGTGTTGGCGGTGGATCTGCTCAACGCGCTGCTCATCGAGTTCCCGGTGAGCCCGCAGATCTCCGGACACAGGCTGCGGGACGAGGACGGCCGCCCCCACTGGCACATGCACATCGCCGACTACGCCGCCAACGCCGGCGCCGGGTTCGCCGCGACCGCCGCCATGGGGCTCGCGTTCCACCTCACCGAACTGGGCGCGGACCGGCTCGGCATCTGCGAGGCCCCGCCCTGTCGCAACGCCTATCTCGATACGTCGACAAATCGATCCCGACGCTACTGCTCGGACCGCTGCGCCACTCGTGCCAACGTCGCCGCCTATCGCGCCCGTAAGCGCCTCGACGCGGGCCGCCCGGCCGACTCCCCGCCCGCGACGCCCGCGACGGCCCTGGCCCGCGAGCGCGACCGCACGGGCCGCACCGCCGACACCGCCCAGGACAGCAGCCCCGCCATCGACCGCTGACCCCGGGCCCCGGTCCGCCCCGGCAGCGGCCGCACCCGCAACCACGCCCGGGCCACCACCAGCTCGTCCGGTACGACACCGAACTCCCGGCTGTCGTTCTCCACGTCCGGGTTGTCCCCCATCACCCACCAGCCGCCCTCGCGCCGCTCCACCGCGCGCTTGACGATGAGCAGGTCCTGCCGGAAGGGGTGCCGGAGCACCACCACGTCCCCCGGCCGCACGGGCACCCCGTACCGCACGACCAACTGGTCGCCCGGGTGGAGCGACGGCCGCATCGACGGGTTGTACACCTCGGCCAGCCCCATCCGCAGCAGGCCGTGCTGCTCGCGGTCCCTCTCCTGCCCGCGATCGTGCAGCTGCTCCTGCATCACGGCACCTCCGGTTCGTACTCCGCCATCCGCCCCACCATCCCAGGTCACACCGCCAGACATCCCGGAGTGTCACCGGACTTTTGACCTAAGCCCCCCGGCCCGCCCGAGAAAAGCCTTCCCGCACGGAGTAATCTCGCACCTGAGAAGACGATCACGAATGGAAGGACAGCTCTATGCTCTCCCGCCTGTTCGCCCCCAAGGTTCAGGTCAGCGCGCACTGCGACCTGCCGTGCGGCGTGTACGACCCGGCCCAGGCCCGCATCGAGGCCGAGTCCGTCAAGGCCGTCCAGGAGAAGTTCCAGGCCAACGAGGACCCGCACTTCCGTGCCCGCGCCACCGTCATCAAGGAGGAGCGCGCGGAGCTGGCGAAGCACCACGTCTCGGTGCTGTGGAGCGACTACTTCAAGCCCCCGCACTTCGAGAAGTACCCGGAGCTGCACCAGCTGGTCAACGAGACCCTGAAGGCGCTCAGCACCGCCAAGGGCTCCACCGACCCGGCCACGGGCCAGAAGGCCCTGGACTACATCGCCCAGATCGACAAGATCTTCTGGGAGACCAAGAAGGCCTGACCCGGCCCCCGGGGCCCACAGGTCCCTCCGCCGCACCCGGCCCTCCACCGCGGCCGGGTGCGGTCTTCTTTGCATATAACGCCCATACTGGAACACGTGGACGAAGCGGGCGCGGCGCGGGTCACCGTCAGCGGTGACGCCACGGTGACCGGCTGGAACGACGGTGCCCGGCGGCTGCTCGGATATCCGCCGTCGGAGGTGGTGGGACGGCCCGCCGCGGCGCTGCTCGCCGAACCGGCCGAGGGCGTGGCGGAGCGGGCCCGGGCGGTACGGGCGCCCTGGCACGGCAGGCTGGCGCTGCGCCACCGCGACGGGCGGCGGGTCGAGGTGACGCTGCTGGCCCACCGCACCGGGGACGGCTGGCTGCTGGTCGCCCCACTGCCCGCCGACGACGCCCCGGCGCCCTCCGACACGACGCTCCTGACCTGGGCGTACGCCCAGTCCCCGTGCCCCATGGCGGTCTACGACACCGATCTGCGGCTGCGCAAGGTGAACACCGAGATGGCGCGCGTCATCGGCCTGCCCGAGAGGGACCTCCACGGGCTGCGGCTCGCGGACATCGCCGGGACGCTGCGCAGCGAGGGTCTCGAGGCGCTGATGCGGCATGTGCTGCGCACCGGCGAACGGCGCCATATGGAGACGTATCCGCGCACCGGCGGCGAGGAGCGGGAGCACGCCTGGTCGGCCCACTTCGCGCCGCTGAAGACGAAGGACGGCCAGGTGCACGGCGTATGCCTGGCGGCGCACGACATCACCGAGCAGTACCGGGCCCGGCAGCGGCTGCTGCTGCTGAGCGAGGCAAGCGTACGGATCGGCAGCACCCTCGACATCGAGCGCACCGCGCAGGAGCTGGCCGAGGTGTGTGTACCGAGGCTGGCCGACTTCGTGAGCGTCGATCTGCTGGACCGGCTCGACCAGGACGAGGAATTGCCGCCCGGTCCGCTCACCGGCCCGATCGTGCTGTGCCGCGTCGCCCAACAGTCGATCTACGCGGGGGTTCCGGAGGCCGCGGTCGAGCTGGGGAAGGTGAACACCTACCCGGAGGTGTCCCCGATGGGCGAGTGCCTGGTGGCGGGGCGGCCCATCATCTACACCGCCGACGATCCCGTCATCAGGGAATGGGGCGCCCTCAAGCCGGTCCGCGCCGCCAAGATCCGGGAGTTCGGCATCCACTCGGTGATGTCCGTGCCGATCCGGGCCAGGGGGACCACCCTCGGGGTGGCCG
Source organism: Streptomyces sp. NPDC021212 (assembly GCF_044332925.1). Lineage (NCBI taxonomy): Bacteria > Bacillati > Actinomycetota > Actinomycetes > Kitasatosporales > Streptomycetaceae > Streptomyces > Streptomyces sp. NPDC021212. Next base: position 425,518 of record NZ_JBIRPZ010000003.1, on the reverse strand, counting down.
TGTTCACCCGCCACCACCGCCCCGGAGGGTTCACCCAGGACGATGTGCTGCTGGCCGAGGAGATCACCACGCGGGCGGCGGTCTGTGTGGACAACGCGCGCCGCTTCACCCGGGAACGCGACACCGCGCTGACCCTCCAGCGCAGTCTGCTGCCGCAGGCGGTGCCCCGGCCGTCGGCGGTCGAGGTGGCCTCCCGCTATCTGCCCGCCGGGCCGCACACGGCGGCGGGCGGGGACTGGTTCGACGTGATCCCGCTGTCCGGGGCGCGGGTCGCCCTGGTGGTGGGCGATGTGGTCGGCCACGGCATCCAGGCGTCGGCCACCATGGGGCGGCTGCGCACCGCGGTGCGGACCCTCGCCGATGTGGATCTGCCGCCGGACGAACTCCTCACCCACCTCGACGACCTCGTGATCCACCTGTCCGCGGAGGCCGGGGACGAGGAGACCGCCGGGGACGTCGGCGCCACCTGCCTGTACGCGGTCTACGACCCGGTGTCGCACCACTGCTCCATGGCCGCGGCCGGGCATCCCGCACCGGCCGTGGTCACCCCCGGCGGCCCGGTGGAGTTCGTGCCCCTGCCGGTGGGTCCGCCGCTCGGGGTGGGCGGGCTGCCGTTCGAGGTGATGGACCTCGAACTGCCCGAGAACACCGTGCTCGCCCTCTACACCAACGGCCTGCTGGGCGGCTGGGACCGGGACGTGGACGAGGGGCGTGTGCTGCTGGCCGACGCGCTGGCCCACCCCGCCCCGTCGCTGGAAGGCACCTGCGACTCCGTTCTGCGTACGCTGCTGCCCGAGCACGGAGTGCTCGACGACGTCGCCCTGCTCCTGGCCCGGACCCGCGCCCTGGACACGGCGCACGTGGCCACGTGGGACGTGCCCGCCGACCCGGCCTGTGTCGCCCGGTCCCGCCGGGACGTCACCGAGCGGCTCACCGACTGGGGTCTTGACGAGGCCGTGTCCACCACCGAACTGGTCGTCAGCGAGCTGGTCACCAACGCCATCCGGCACGCGATCCCGCCCATCCAGCTGCGCCTGATCCACGACCACTCGCTGATCTGCGAGGTGTCCGACGCCAGCAACACCGCCCCGCATCTGCGCCGCGCCCGCACCTTCGACGAGGGCGGCCGCGGGCTGCTGCTGGTCGCCCAGCTCAGCCGGCGCTGGGGCAGCCGGCAGACCGCGGAGGGGAAGACGATCTGGGCGGAGCAGCGGCTGCCGGGCGCGCCGCCCGACATCGGCTGATCCCCCGCACACCGATGAGTTCCGGCTCGCCGCGCGGTCCCCCTTACCCGAGCCCTGACTGGGCACTCTCACGGACGAATGGGGACCGCACATGAGCGCCGGAGGATTCTCGACCGCGCGGCTGGGCCGGATGCACGACGTCATGGCCCGCCATGTCGACGAGGGCGAGGCGCCCGGGATCGTCACGGCGCTCAGCAGGCGCGGTGAGACGCATGTCGATGTGATCGGTACGAAGGCGGTCGGCACCGGGGATCCCCTGCGCCGGGACACCATCTTCCGGATCGCCTCGATGACGAAGCCGGTCATCGCGGTCGCGGCGATGATCCTCGTCGAGGAGTGTGTGCTGCGGCTGGACGACCCGGTGGACCGGCTGCTGCCCGAACTGGCCGACCGCCGGGTGCTCAGCCGGATCGACGCACCGCTGGAGGACACCGTTCCGGCGATCCGCCCGATCACCGTGCGCGATCTGCTGACCTTCCGGCTGGGCCTGGGCATGCTGATGGGCCCGGCGGAGGGCACGTATCCGGTGGCGCGTGCCGTCCAGGAGCTGGGGGTCGGGGTGGGGATGCCGGACCCCACCGCGGCGCCGGACCCCGATGAGTGGATGCGGCGGCTGGGCACGCTGCCGTTGATGCACCAGCCGGGCGAGAAGTGGATGTATCACACCGGCTCCCAGGTGCTGGGTGTGCTCATCGCACGGGCCACCGGCCGCCCGCTGGAGGACTTCCTGCGGGAGCGGATCTTCGAACCGCTGGGCATGGCGGACACCGGCTTCCACGTGCCGCGGGAGAAGCTCGGCCGGCTGGCCACCTCGTACCTCGCCGGTCCCGAGGCCCGAAAGCTCGAGCTGTACGACGGCGCCGAGGACAGCCGGTGGGCGGCCCCTCCCGCCTTCCCCGACGGTGGCGGGGGCCTGGTCTCCACGGTGGACGACTTCCTGGCGTTCGGCCGGATGATGCTGGACCGGGGGCGGTACGGCGGTGGCGAGCGCATCCTGTCCCGGCCGTCCGTGGAGCTGATGACGACCGATCAGCTGACGCCCGCGCAGAAGGCGGTGTCCGGCCTGTTCCCCGGGGCGTGGGACAACCTGGGCTGGGGGTTCGGGGTTTCGGTGGTCACCGGGCGGGACGGCGTCGCGGCGGTGCCGGGGCGCTTCGGCTGGGACGGCGGGCTCGGCACCTCGTGGGCCTCGGATCCCGCGGAGGAGATGGTGGCGGTCCTGCTGACCCAGCGCGCGCAGTTCCCGGCGATCTCCCCGGTGTACCTCGACTTCTGGACGCTGGCCTACCAGGCGATCGACGACTGAGGCAGCGAAGCCTCACGCGCCGTCCGACGGACCCGCGAGGCCGATGTCGGCCAGCGGGACCGGCGTACCGGCGTCGCGGATCCGTACCAGCGGGCTGTCGTTGCGCAGCAGCCACTGGCGGTAGGCGTCGCTCGCCCAGGCGATCTCCAGGTACGCGGTCTCCAGTTCGGCGAAGAGCGCGTCGATGTCGGCGGAGACGGCCGGGGCTCCCGCGTCCGGCACGCGCGAGGCCAGATACAGCCCGACCGCCAGCGGATCCCCGTGCAGCGGCCGCACCGTCATGCCCGCACGCGACCGGGCCGTGGGCTGGCACGGGGCGACCACCTCCCCGGAGGCGACCAGGTCGGCCGCGGTCAGATAGTCCCCGTACACCACCCGCGGGTTCAGCCCGGCGGCGGTGAGGACGCGGCGCAGCCCGGGCCCTTCGCCGTCGCCGGCGGGGTCGACCATCCACTGGTCGTCGGCGAGGTCCGTGAGCCGTACGACCGGTGCGGCGGCGGCCGGATGCGTCTCGGCGAGGGCCACGAACTGCGGCTCGCGGGCCAGCAGCACCCGGCGCCGCACGCCCTCGGGGACCCGCAGCGGGGCGCCCTCGACCTCGTGGACGAACGCGGCGTCGAGCGCTTGCGCGGCGACCATCTCCAGCAGGGCGTTCGCGGACACGTCGATGTGGATGGTGGTGTCGGCTTCGGGGAAGCGGGCGCGGAGCCTGCGCAGCCATCCGACCACGGCCCTGCTGCCGGTGCTGCCGATGCGCAAGGCTTCGCCCGCGGCCTGCCCCACCTCCCACCGGACCTCGCTGACCAGGGCGTTCATCTCGGCCACGATGGGCCTGGCCCGGTTCAGCAGGGACCGTCCGAGCGGGGTGGGCCGGCTGCCGGTGACCTCCCGCGAGAACAACCGGCCACCGATGGTGTTCTCGATGCGCCGGAGCTGTGTCGTCAAAGAGGGCTGGGTCATGCCCAGCTGCCGCGCCGCCTTCCGTAGGCTGCCGGTGTCGGCGATGGCGCACAGCGCACGAAGGTGCCTCACCTCGAGCTCCACGGCGGGAGCATAACGGCGCTCTCGCGCGTCACACCAGACACTGAAACCGCGCCAATTCCCCTTTCTGCGGCGCGAGTCGGCTTGTCCTAGGGCAAGTCGGCGGCGCTCACGGGGGATCGGCCGGGTCGGTGGTGGGATATGCCCTGGGCCTATCGCCGGTTGGCATCTCCGCGCCACGCCGGATCTCCTCAAGACTCTGCGGCACCAAGAGTGCATCCCAGGGCTCCCACCGCCGCACCCCACACGGCGGCCGGGGCCCGAGGACGATGAGGAGCCCCCCACGTGACACTTCCCAAGTTGGCGCTGTCCGCGACCCTCGGCCTCGGTCTGGCGGCGAGCCTCGCCGCCGTGCCCGCGTCGGCGGCCACGCCCGAACACCACCGGTCCGCCACGACCGCGTCCGCCGGGTACGTCCCCGGCGCCGAGGACAAGGCCGACACCGACGCCTTCATCAAGGCCGTGATGAAGTCGGCGCTGGCCAAGCGGGCGAAGGCGCCCAGCGCGACCGCCGCGGTCACCGTCACCTACAGCGCGAGTTCGGCGCCGACCTACACGTCGGTGATAGCGAGAAGCACCCAGATATGGAACGCGGCGGTGACCAATGTGAAACTGCGGGAGGGCAGCAGCCCGGACTTCACCTACCGCGAGGGCAACAGCTCGCAGGGTTCGTACGCGAGCACCGACGGACACGGCCGCGGCTACGTCTTCATCGACTACGCACAGAGCCGGCAGTACGACCAGACGCGGATCGTCGCACACGAGACCGGCCATGTGCTCGGTCTGCCGGACCACTACTCGGGCCCGTGCAGCGAGCTGATGTCCGGGGGCGGCCCGGGGACGTCCTGCAAGAACTCGCAGCCCAACCAGGCCGAGATCAACCGCGTGAACCAGCTGTGGGTCAACGGCCTGGCCGCCCTGCGGAAGAAGGAGCTCACCAAGGCCCACTGAGCACCCGAGCCGGCAATGAAGCCACCCATGAGCCCCTGAGCCACTGATCAGGGCACGCCGCCCGCACTCGCGCCCCCCGACGCCGGTGCGGGCGGCCGGTGTTTCCCGGACGCGCCCCCGGCGTCCTCCCCGCCGATCGACCGCCGCACGCGGGGCGCCCCCGCTTACGGGCGGAGGTACGGTGTATTCACCGAGGTTTCGCGCATTTCGGCCGGAATTCCCTCCAGGCCGGGGCCCGGCCCCAGGGGAGTGAACACCATGGAGACCGTCATCACCGTGGCCGTGATCCTGGCGATGATCGCCGTGGGCGTGCTGCTGATCCACCGGGTCAACGCCCAGACCGGCAACAAGATCGCGCCCGATCGCCACAGCGATGTCCCGGCCCGCCACCACCCCCGCCGCCACGGCTGGGGCCGCGGGCGGTCGCACAAGGGCCACGGGGTGGCGCCGCCGCGCGTCTGAAGGTGTCACTCCTCGCCCGGCGCACTCCTCCCCCGCCGCGTCACTCCTCGCCGACCGCGTCCTCCAGCGTGGCCACCGGGTCCAGCTCGTCGAGCAGCCCGCCCACCCGCAGGGTGCGCAGGATCAGCGGGTCGTCGCACACCAGCCGCAGCCGGCCGCCGCGCTCGGCGACCCGCCGCTGGGCGCGGCACAGCAGCCCCAGACCGGAGCAGTCGAAGAACGTCGTCGGGGTCAGATCGACCACGACCTCGGGCGCCAGGGCCCCCGTGGCGGCGTCCAGCGCCGGGCCGACGCCCGCCAGCCCGGCGATGTCGATCTCGCCGTGCAGCGCCACGACCGTGCAGCCGCCGACCCGGGACGTACGGGCGTACGGCGCCGGGTCCGGGTGGTCCGGCAGGCGGCATAAGTCACCGGCGCCCGCGTCGGAACCCGGCGCGGCGTCCGGCGTCGCGTGTGACACCCCCTGCGGCATCGGTGCGCCACGGGGAGCGCCTTGCTGCGACATCACGAATTCCCCTCGGAACGGCACACTGCCCCCTTTCACCGTCCTCGGACTCCCGGAAGCGGGCAGAGTGGAGCATCGAGTGCAGATCCGCCGGGCCCTGGGTGACGTGCAGGCGAGCGTAAGGGGGTGACCGTCGGTTACAGAGAGAGGGACGCGCCATTCCTCACAGGAAAAACCCTCGTTCGAGTGAAGTTCTTTTCTTCCTATTGACGTCTGATCAGTTCGATCAGGGGGATGACGAGGCGTTTCTCAGGCGAGGAGGTCGCCGCCCCCACCCGCCGCCGCGTTCCCCGCGCCCGCGACCGCCGGTGTCAGATCCTCCAGCACCTCGAAGGCGTCCTCCAGCCGGACCATCCGCAGCAGTCGCAGGAACCGCGGATCGACGATGACCAGCCGCAGCCGGCCCTCCCGTTCCAGCACGCGGTTGCGCAGTCGGCACAGTAAGGACACTCCGGCGCAGTCCAGGAAGGTGACCGCCCGCAGATCCAGCACCAGATCCGGACATCCCGTACGGGCCAGGGAATCGAGCCGTGCGGAGATCCGTCCCGCGGCGAAGATGTCCAGCTCTCCCGCGATCTCAGCGACCGTGACACCGCCCAGCACACGCACACGGACGCCGAAGGCGGGCCGATCATCGAACATGCAAGCCTCCTCGGCAGAATGGAGGCGCGCGACACCGGAGCTCTGGGGTGACACCACGTCCGGGCGGGGTGCGTGCACCGCCGGGGTCCAGGTCGGCCCTTCAGTACATGACATACCCATCTATCAGCTGACCAGTCAAAGAACGGCACAGCACGTGTCGTTGGCCTATTCGCGGCACGGGAGGCACCACCCCGTGCCAATCATTACTCATCAGTAAACGCAGCCGTCTTCTCATGTCCACCGTCGAACGTGAGACCTGGAGACGGTGGGCTACCCGGTGGCCGGGCTGTACGTGCGCGGCCTCCCCGACCTCTTCCCCGAGGTCGGCGCGTACAAGACGGCCAAGCGCGTGGCGGCCCCCGCCGGAAGGCCGCCACCGGCACCTGGGAAGGCCGAAAGCTCCAGATCTCGGCGCAGAACCTTGGCAGGTGCCCGCGCCCCGGACGAGCCCGTTTCCCCCAAGACTGGACCGATGACCGGTTCACGCGTACGGGCGCTCGGCCACTACCAGCCCGCGAAGGTGCTCACCAACGACGACCTCGCCGCCATGGTCGACACCAGCGACGAGTGGATCCAGTCCCGGGTCGGGATCCGCACCCGCCATGTGGCACGCCCCGACGAGACGGTGGACGACATGGCCGCGGCGGCCGCCGCCAAGGCCCTCGCCCACAGCGGCCTCGCCCCCACCGACATCGACATGGTGCTGGTCGCCACGTCCACCGCCATCGACCGCAGCCCCAACATGGCCGCCCGCGTCGCCGCCAAGCTGGGCCTGGCCTGCCCCGCCGCCATGGACATCAACGTGGTGTGCGCCGGGTTCACCCACGCCCTGGCCACCGCCGACCACGCGATACGGGCCGGATCGGCCACCGCGGCGCTGGTCATCGGCGCGGACAAGTTCACCGAGGCCGCCGACTGGACCGACCGCTCCTCCTGCGTCCTGCTGGGCGACGGCGCGGGCGCGGCCGTGGTGACGGCGGCCGAGGAGCCGGGCATCGGGCCGGTGGTGTGGGGTTCGGTGCCCGAGATGGGCAACGCCGTCCGTATCGAGGGCACCCCGCCGCGCTTCGCGCAGGAGGGCCAGTCCGTGTACCGCTGGGCCACCACGCAACTGCCGCCCATAGCCCGCCAGGTGTGCGCCCGGGCCGGGGTCGAACCGGCGGACCTGGCCGGGGTGGTGCTCCACCAGGCCAACCTGCGGATCATCGAACCGGTCGCCCGCAAGCTCGGCGCGGTCAACGCGGTGATCGCGCGCGACGTCGTGGACTCCGGGAACACCTCGGCGGCCAGCATCCCCCTCGCCCTGTCCAAGCTGGTCGAACGCGGCGAGATACCCTCCGGCAGCCCGGTGCTGCTGTTCGGCTTCGGCGGCAACCTGAGTTACGGCGGCCAGGTCATCAGCTGCCCGTAGGGCGGGTCCGCGGGGCATACCGGCGGTGTCCGATTCATTCAAGACCGGCGGGTCGCGGGCTGCCTACGCTCCCCGCATGACACCACGATTCGACGCGATCGGCCTCGCCGTCGCGGACATGGCCGCCTCCCTCGCCTTCTACCGCATCCTCGGCCTGGACATCCCCGCCGAGGCCGACACCCAGCCGCACGCCGAGGCCGCCCTGCCGGGCGGGCTGCGCCTGATGTGGGACGCGGCCGAAACCCCGCCGGCCGGCGAGCCGGGACGGCTGGTGCCGGCCTTCCTGTGCGACAACCCGGCGGAGGTGGACGCGCTGTACGAGAAGCTCACGGAGGCGGGCGTACGGGGCTTCAAGGAGCCCTGGGACGCCTTCTGGGGGCAGCGCTACGCGACCGTCCTGGACCCGGACGGCAACAACGTCGGCCTGTTCGCCCCGCTGACCGGCTGACGGCACCGCCGGGGCGTGCCGCCGGACAGGACCCACCCCAGCAGTCCGCCCAGCGGTACGCCCGCCAGCCCCCGTACCTCCCGCGCCAGATGCGCCTGGTCCGCGTACCCGGCCACCGCCGCCACCTCGGCGAACGGCACCCCGCCGCGCGCCAGCTCCAGCGCCCGGTTCAGCCGCAGCACCCGCCCCAGCGTCTTGGGCCCGTATCCGAAGGCCGCCAGCGACCGGCGGCGCAACTGCCGGGCGCCCAGGCCCGCCACCCGGGCCACCTCCGCCACGCTCCGCCCGCCCGCGAGCCCCGCCACGACCGCGCCCACCACCGGATCGGCGGGCTCCGCGTCCCGCAGCCGGGCCAGCGCCACGGCCTCCAGCGCCTGCCCCACCCGCGCCTCCGCGGCTCGCTCCGCCAGCCGTCGCACCTCGGCCGCCGGCCAGAGCGCGGCCAACGGCACCCGCTGATCACGCAGTTCACAGGCCGGTACGCCCAGCACCGCGGGCCCCGTACCCGGGGCGAAGCGCAGCCCCACGGCGCTCGTCCCGGCGGGCCCAGCGGCCAGATGGGCGTGGGTGTCGGGCCCGGCGACCAGCAGCCTGCCGTCGGCCCAGATCAGGTCCGTACAGCCGTCGGGCAGCACCCGCCGCGGCCCGGCCCCCACGGTGCGGGACCACACCACCGCGCCGCCGCCGAGCCGCGACGGCCGCTCCCGGTAGTCGCTCCGGCCGTCGCTCAAGGGACCTCGCGCAGATACATCGCCCCGCAGGAGTGGCAGAACGGCCCGGAGTCGTCCGTGGCCCACAGATCCGCCGCCTGCGTCTCGGCGTCCGGGGCCAGCTCGCGGCCGCACATCGCGGTCGTGCCGTTGCCCCGGACCATGTGCCAGATCTTGACCGGCGCGCCCGCCACCCGCCCGGAGCTGCCTTCCTCGTACTCCGCGCGCATCTCGTGCTGCATGCCGCCACACCTCCTGCTACACCACCATGCTCCCGCCGCCACCGGCCCGGCGCCACCCTGGCGGCGTCCTAGAACACCGACCACCCGGTCACCGTCGTGAAGTGGTCCAGCGCCGCCACCCCGGCCACCGAGTTGCCGCGGGCGTCCAGGCCGGGGCTCCAGACGCACAGCGTGCACCGCCCCGGGATCACGGCGACGATCCCGCCGCCCACGCCGCTCTTGCCGGGCAGCCCGACGCGGTACGCGAAGTCGCCCGCCGCGTCGTACGTCCCGCAGGTGAGCATGACCGCGTTGACCCGCTTCGCCTCGCGCCGCGACAACAGCCGGGAGCCGTCCGCGCGCAGTCCGTGGCGGGCCAGGAAGCCGCCCGCGAGCGCCAGGTCGCGGCAGCTCATCTCGATCGAGCACTGCCAGAAGTAGTGTTCGAGGACGGTCGGTACGGGGTTGTCGAGGTTGCCGTAGCTCGCCATGAAGTGCGCGAGGGCGGCGTTGCGGTCGCCATGGCCGGACTCGGACTCGGCGACGACCGGGTCGAAGGCCAGCTCGGGGTTGCCGCTCTCGGCGCGCAGGAAGTCCAGCATCGTGGTGCTGGCGTCGCCGGTGAGGCTGTGCAGCCGGTCGGTGACGACCAGCGCGCCGGCGTTGATGAACGGATTGCGCGGGATGCCGTTCTCGTGCTCCAGCTGCACCAGGGAGTTGAAGGGGTTGCCCGAGGGCTCCCGGCCGACCCGCCGCCACAGCTTCTCCCCGTCCTGCGCGAGGACGAGCGCGAGGCCGAACGCCTTGGAGATCGACTGCACGGAGAAGGGGCGCTCCCAGTCGCCGACGCCGGTGACATTGCCGTCGACGTCCGCGAGGGCGATGCCGAAGCGGTCCGGGTCGACCGCCGCGAGCGCGGGGATGTACTGGGCCACCCGGCCCCGGCCGATATGGGGCGCCACATGGGCCGCGACCTCGTCGAGTACGTCCTGGTAGTGCATGGTGCGGTGGTTCTCCTGCGCGTCGTCGAGCGGATCAGACGCACCATAACGGCCGCTCTCAACCGCCCCTCAACCAGGACTCAATGACCCACTGTGTTTTTGGGTAAGCATACGGTGATACGAGCGGGCCGCGACCGGCCGCCCGCCGCACGATCAGAACGGAGGCGGTCATGGCAGCACCCATGTCCGCGGGGGACTTCCTGGCGGCGTTGAAGAACGAGGGCCTGCGCGTGACGCAGGTCGGCGACTGGCGGAACCACAACCGCAACCACAAGGGGCCATGGGGCGGAGTGCACGGTGTGATGATCCACCACACCGTCACCTCCGGCACCGACCTCACCGTCGAGATCTGCCGCGACGGCTACGAGGAGCTGCCCGGCCCGCTGTGCCACGGCGTGATCGCCAAGGACGGCGGGGTGCATCTCGTCGGCTACGGCCGCGCCAACCACGCGGGGCTCGGCGACGACGAGGTCCTGCGCGCCGTGATCGCCGAAAAGGCGCTCCCGCCCGACAACGAGGCCAACACGGACGGCAATCGCGCGTTCTACGGCTTCGAATGCGAAAACCTCGGCGACGGGCAGGACCCGTGGCCCGAGGCCCAACTGGACGCGATCGCCAGGGCGGCGGCGGCCGTCTGCCGCCGTCACGGCTGGACCGAGCGGTCGGTGATCGGCCACCTCGAATGGCAGCCGGGCAAGATCGATCCCCGGGGGTTCACGATGGCCTCGATGCGCGCGCGCATCCGTGAGCTGCTGAAGTAGGAGCCATCCGCGGTGGGCGGGGCCCGGCCCGGAGACGGTCAGGTCCCGCCCTCCGCGGTCCCCTCGCGGTAGGCCGCCGCCTCCTCCAGGTCCAGTCGGCGCAGCAGCGTACGGAGCATCTCGTCGTCGATCCGCCGCGCGTCCCGCAGCTTCACGAACACCTCGCGCTCGCTGCCGATCACCTCGCGCGCCAGCCTGCGGTAGGTGTCGTCCGCCGACTCCCCCGTCACCTCGTTGACCGTGCCGAGCCGTTCCCACACCGCGTTGCGGCGCCGCTCCAGCACCAGGCGCAGCCGGTCGGCCAGCGGCGGCGGCAGCGCGTTGCGCTCGTCGGCGAGGAGTTCGGCCAGCCGGTCCTCGGCGGCCCGCGACGCCTGTGCCTGCGCCTGCGCCTCGGCGAGCGTCTCGGCCCGGACGTCGCGCCCCGGCATGCCCAGCGACCGGATCAGGGCGGGCAGGGTGAGGCCCTGGAGGACCAGGGTCCCGATGACGGTGGTGAAGGCCAGGAAGAGGATCAGGGTGCGGGCCGGGAAGCCGCCTCCGCCGTGCACGGTCTCCGGGATCGAGAAGGCGATGGCCAGCGACACCACGCCGCGCATCCCGGCCCAGCCGACGATGATGGGCGCCCGCCAGTCGACGCCGGGCTCCCGCTCCCGGATCCTGCGGGAGAGCTTGCGCGGCAGGAAGGTCGCCGGGAAGACCCAGACGAACCGTACGGCCACCACGGCCAGGAAGACGGCGGCCGCGTACCAGGCCGCCTCGACCGCCCCGTACTCCCCCAGGCCGCCCACCACGAACCGCAGTTGCAGCCCGATCAGCGCGAACACGGCCGACTCCAGGATGAAGGCGATCATCTTCCAGACGGCCGCCTCCTGGAGCCGGGTCGCGAAGTCGACCTGCCAGGAGTGGTGTCCGAGGTAGAGCGCGACCACCACGACCGCCAGCACGCCCGACGCGTGGACCTGTTCGGCGGCCGCGTAGGCGGTGAAGGGGATCAGCAGCGAGAGGGTGTTCTGCAACAGCGGATCGCGCAGCCGGGTGCGCAGCCAGTGCAGCGGCACCATGAGGGCCAGGCCGACGCCGACGCCGCCCACCGCCGCGAGCAGGAACTCCCCGGCGGCATGCGTCCAGGTGGCGCCTTCCCCCACCGCCGCGGCGAGCGCCACCCGATAGGCGGTGATCGCGGTCGCGTCGTTGGCCAGGGACTCGCCCTGGAGGATCGTCGTCAGGCGGGAGGGCAGGCCGACCCGGCGGGCGATGGCGGTGGCGGCCACCGCGTCGGGCGGGGCGATGACGGCGCCCAGCACCAGGGCGGCGGTCAGTGGCAGACCGGGCACCAGCAGGTAGGCGATCCAGCCGACGGCGAGGGTGGCGAACAGGACGTAGCCGAACGACAGCAGCGCCACCGGCCGCAGATTGGCGCGCAGGTCCAGGTAGGAGCTGTCGAGCGCGGCGGAGTGCAGCAGCGGCGGCAGCACCAGGGGGAGCACGATCTCCGGCTCCAGGGTGTAGTCCGGCACCCCCGGCAGATACGAGACCACCAGCCCGACCGCGACCAGCAGCAGTGGCGCGGGCACCGGGGTCCGCCGGGCCGCGCCCGCGATCGCCGCGCTGCCCGCCACCAGCATCAACAGCGGAGTTACGTCCATGCCCCGGCCCGTCCCCATTCGTCGGCTCGCCCGGTTTAGTCTGGCAATCATGAGGGAGTGCCCGCATATTCCGGCCCTGCCGCGCCCCGAACCGGAGCCGCAGGCCACCACCTGTCCGGAGTGCCTGACGCTCGGCAGCCATCCGGTGCAACTGCGGATCTGTCTGGAGTGCGGCTATGTCGGGTGCTGCGATTCATCGACCTATCGACACTCCACCGGGCACTTCGAGAAGACCGGGCATCCGGTGATGCGCAGCTTCGAACCGGGCGAGGACTGGCGCTGGTGCTACGTGGACCAGCTGATTGTCTAGCCGCCCCCGGCGCCCCGGAACGGGCGGGCGCGGGCCGCGGGACCTGCCGCGCGGAGGAATCCGCTGCCGTGTTGTCGGTGCGGCGAGCTAGCCTTCACCACATGATCCGATCAGCACAGCCGTCCGACGTCCCGGCCATCCTCGCGATGATCCGCGAGCTGGCCGAGTACGAGCGGGCACCGCAGGAGGCCAGGGCCACCGAGGAGCAGCTGCACACGGCGCTGTTCGGGGAGCATCCGGCGGTGTTCGCGCTGATCGCCGAGGAGATCGGCGGCGCAGCGGCCGGGCCGGTCGGGTTCGCCCTGTGGTTCCGTAACTTCTCCACCTGGACGGGCACCCACGGGGTGTATCTGGAGGATCTGTACGTCACGCCGCGGGCCCGCGGCGGCGGCCACGGCAAGGCGCTGCTGGCCGAGCTGGCACGGATCTGCGTGGAGCGGGGTTATGCCCGCTTCGAATGGTCGGTGCTGGACTGGAACGAACCCGCGATCGGCTTCTACGCGTCCATCGGCGCGGAGCCGATGGACGAATGGACCGTGCGAAGGCTGTCGGGAGAGCCGCTGCGGGCGCTGGCCGCCCAGGCGCCGGGCATAGCTTCGACCAGCGGTTCGTTGAGTGAGGCGACATCTCTTTCGAATTGAGACCGCAGACCCCTAGCCACGCTGCGTACTCATATGCTTACTATGAGTGATATCGGGAATGTTCATCTCGGGGGTTCACCCGTGACGGGGGCCGTGCTTCGTCCGGGCGACACCGAGTGGCAGATCGCGATAGCGTCGCAGCCGAACCACACATCGCGCCGGTCCGTTATCCCTCCACCATAAGGGCATATGGCCGACGCTCCAATCAGCTCAGCTCAAACAGCTTGTGTCACCTTGGAGGTGAGGGTGTCCCAGATCGCAGGCGAGCCCGGGACCCAGGACTTCGTGGAAGTCCGGCTGCCCGCTGCGGGGGCCTATCTGTCGGTGCTGCGTACGGCGACCGCCGGCCTGGCAGCCCGCTTGGACTTCACCCTCGACGAAATCGAGGATCTGCGCATCGCGGTCGACGAGGCCTGCGCGATCCTGCTGCAGCAAGCCGTCCCCGGCAGTGTGCTGAGCTGCGTCTTCCGACTGATCGACGACGCATTGCAGGTGACCGTGTCGGCTCCGACCACCGACGGCCGCGCCCCCGAGCGCGACACCTTCGCCTGGACGGTGCTCTCCGCACTGGCGGGCAAGGTGGATTCCACCGTCGCCGAGGACCGCACGGTCAGCATCAGCCTGTACAAGGAGCGCGGCGCCGGCCCCGGACAGCCGTGACGGACAAAGGGGGCTCCGTGAGCACTGCATCATCGCGGGGAGTACACACCCCGGCCATCCCGCACCCGCCGGCCCGACCGCACCCCGCGGACTCGGAGGCGGCAGGAGACCGACCAGAGCGGGCGGACCACATGGATCAGCACGAGCAGGAGCAGGTGCATCAGCAGCACGATCCGCACGACCGGAGCGGCGCGCGGGCGATGTTCGTCGAGCTGCGGGGACTCCCCGACGGCTCCGCGGAGCGGGCCGAGCTGCGCAACAACCTCGTGCGCATGCACCTGCCCCTGGTCGAGCACCTGGCCCGGCGCTTCCGCAACCGCGGCGAGCCGCTGGACGACCTGACCCAGGTGGCCACCATCGGACTGATCAAGTCCGTGGACCGGTTCGACCCGGACCGCGGTGTGGAGTTCTCGACCTACGCGACCCCCACGGTCGTCGGCGAGATCAAGCGGCACTTCCGTGACAAGGGCTGGGCGGTGCGGGTGCCGCGCCGACTCCAGGAGCTGCGGCTCTCGCTGACCACGGCCACCGCCGAGCTGTCCCAGCGGCACGGACGCGCGCCGACCGTCCATGAGCTGGCCGAGCATCTGGCCATCTCCGAGGAGGAGGTACTGGAGGGCCTGGAGTCCGCCAACGCGTACAGCACGCTGTCGCTGGACGTACCGGACACGGACGACGAGTCCCCGGCGGTGGCGGACACCCTCGGCGCGGAGGACGAGGCGCTGGAGGGCGTCGAGTACCGCGAATCCCTCAAGCCACTGCTGGAGGATCTGCCGCCGCGCGAGAAGAAGATCCTGCTGCTGCGCTTCTTCGGGAACATGACGCAGTCGCAGATCGCGCAGGAGGTCGGCATCTCCCAGATGCACGTCTCACGGCTGCTGGCGCGCACCCTCGCCCAGCTGCGGGACCGGCTGCTGGTCGAGGAGTAGCGAGCGGTGCCCGGGGTGAGCCCCGGGCACGACTCTTCTAGGCGTCGCGCGGGCCGATGCCCAGCGCCTCGGTCGCGGTCGGGTTGATCAGCAGGGCCAGCACGGTGAGGGCCGCCACGGCGGTCAGCGCGCCGGCGGCGATCAGCCCGCCGCCGTTCTGCACCAGCGTCCAGGCCACCGGCAGCGCCATCAGCTGGGTGATCATCGCGGGGCCGCGGCTCCACCGGCGCCGCAGCCACAGCCCGCGGGCCGCCAGCAGCGGCAGCAGGGCCAGGGCGAGCACGGTGATGCCCAGCGTCTCCGCCTGCTCCGGGCTCTCCGGGTTCCCGGCGAGGCCCATGATGAGGACGTAGACGCCGAACCCCACGAGCACCAGCCCCTCGACGGCGGCGAGCGCCGCGGCCACGGTCAGCCGGGCCGGACGGGGCCCCGCGGGCGCCGCGTCGGCGGCCTGGTCGTCGGCGGCGGCCTTCGCGGCGGGCTTGGCAGCCTTCGCCGCCGAAGTGGCGGTCCTGGCCGTCTTGGCGGGGGCGGGCTTCTTCCTGCTCACGCCAGCAGCGTAGCCGCCGCCCGGTGCCGGTGGGCGGGCCCGGGGGTCGGGGAGTGGGCCGGCGGGTCGGTAGGCTGGCGCCCATGCGCGCACTCCTCGTGGTCAATCCGGCAGCAACCACCACCAGTGCCCGCACCCGTGACGTTCTGATCCACGCGCTCGCCAGCGATCTGAAGCTCGACGTGGCGACCACGGAGTACCGGGGGCATGCACGCGATCTGGCCCGTCGCGCGGTGGACGGCGGCACCCATGAGCTGGTCGTGGCGCTGGGCGGCGACGGCACCGTCAACGAGGTCGTCAACGGGCTGCTGCACAACGGCCCCGCGCCGGGCGAGTTGCCCCGCCTCGCGGTGGTCCCCGGCGGCTCCACCAATGTGTTCGCCCGCGCCCTCGGCCTGCCCAACCACCCCGTCGAGGCGACCGGCGCCCTGCTGGACGCCCTGCGGGACGGCACCGAGCGCACCGTGGGCCTCGGTCTCGCGGCCGGCACTCCCGGCACCGCGGACGAGTCGGTGCCCGCCCGGTGGTTCACCTTCTGCGCGGGCTTCGGCTTCGACGCGAGCGTGATCGGCCGGGTCGAGCAGCAGCGCGAACGCGGCAAGCGTTCGACCCACGCTCTCTACATACGGCAGGTGATGCGCCAGTTCTTCGGGGAGCCGAACCGGCGGCAGGGCACCATCACCCTCGGGCGGCCCGACCAGGACCCGATCAAGGAACTGGCGCTGTCCATAGTCTGCAACACCTCCCCGTGGACCTTCCTGGGCAACCGCCCGGTCTACGCGGCGCCGCGCGCGTCCTTCGACACCGCCCTTGACGTGCTGGGACTCGCCAAGCTGTCGGCGCCGGCGATGACCCGCTACGCGACCCAGCTGCTGATGTCGACGCCCGAGCGGGGACCCCACGGCAAGCATGTGGTGGGGCTCCACGATCTGACGCACTTCACCTTGCAATCCCAGGCGCCACTGCCGTTCCAGATGGACGGAGACCATCTGGGACTGCGTACGAGCGTGACGTTCACAGGCGTACGCCGTGCACTGCGTGTGATTGTGTGAGTCAGACCCCATAAAGTCCTTCCACTCGAACGTTTAGGCTGGGATCCACCCCCCGGAAGTACGGCTGTGATACAGCCGACACCAAGGAATCAAAAAAAACTTTCCGGAAGGGG
This sequence comes from Streptomyces sp. NPDC021212, assembly GCF_044332925.1. NCBI lineage: Bacteria > Bacillati > Actinomycetota > Actinomycetes > Kitasatosporales > Streptomycetaceae > Streptomyces > Streptomyces sp. NPDC021212. The sequence continues at coordinate 408,911 of NZ_JBIRPZ010000003.1, read as the reverse complement.
TTGTATCCGCCGCCGAGGTTTGCGAATCTCTTCTTGGCGATCGGGACGGCCTGACGGAAGGCCCCCATGAGAGCCCGAACCCCCTCCTCAAACCCAAGGCACCGCACCAGTTTCCGGACTGGCAGCGACCCTGTCCTTGTCGAGGGATTCGTGAAAGCGTTCACATTCACAAGCAACAAGCCCGTAATACGAGGAGATGGAGCAGCCATGGACTGGCGTCACAACGCCGTTTGCCGCGAGGAAGACCCCGAGCTGTTCTTCCCCATCGGCAACACCGGTCCCGCGCTGCTGCAGATCGAGGAAGCCAAGGCCGTCTGCCGCCGCTGCCCCGTGATGGAGCAGTGCCTGCAGTGGGCGCTTGAGTCCGGCCAGGACTCCGGCGTCTGGGGTGGACTCAGCGAGGACGAGCGCCGCGCCATGAAGCGCCGTGCCGCTCGGAACCGGGCGCGGAACGCCAGCGCCTGACCCTGATACGCCCCATGGCCCCCGAGCCGCAGCGCGCAGTAGCCCCGATGCGCACAGCAACGTGAGCTTTTGAGCCCCGGACCAACCCGGTCCGGGGCTCAGTGCGTTGCCCGCCCTCACTCACCCCCGGTGAAGGGTCCGTGAAGATACTCAGGTCTTCTCGGCACCCACCGATATGTCGAGGACCACACGCGTGCCGCGCTCCGGAGCGGGCACCATGTCGAAGGTGCCGCCCAGTTCGCCCTCCACCAGGGTGCGGACGATCTGGAGGCCGAGGTTTCCGGCGCGCTGGGGGTCGAACCCCTCGGGCAGCCCGCGCCCGTCGTCCTGGACGGTCACCATCAGCCGGCCCTCCTCGCCGGTGCCGCCGCGCACCGCGGAGACCTCGACCGTGCCCTGCTCCCCCGGCCCGAAGCCGTGCTCCAGCGCGTTCTGCAGTACCTCGGTGAGGACCATGGACAGCGGGGTGGCCACCTCGGCGTCGAGGATTCCGAACCGTCCGGTGCGGCGGCCGGTGACCTTGCCGGGCGATATCTCGGCCACCATCGCCAGCACCCGGTCGGCTATGTCGTCGAACTCGACCCGCTCATCGAGCGTCTGGGACAGGGTCTCGTGGACGATCGCGATCGAACCGACCCGGCGCACCGCCTCGTTGAGCGCCTCCCGCCCCTGGGCGGAGTCCATCCGGCGGGCCTGTAGCCGCAGCAGCGCGGCCACCGTCTGCAGGTTGTTCTTCACCCGGTGGTGGATCTCCCGGATGGTGGCGTCCTTGGTGATCAGCTCCCGCTCGCGGCGGCGCAGTTCGGTGACGTCCCGCAGCAGGACGAGCGAGCCGATGTGCACCCCCTTGGGCTTGAGCGGGATGGCCCGGAGCTGGATGACGCCGTTCTCGCCGCTCTCGACCTCGAACTCGCGGGGCGCCCAGCCGCTGGCGAGTTTGACCAGCGCCTCGTCCACCGGTCCGCGCGCCGGGGCCAGTTCGGCGGTGGTCTCGCCCAGGTGGTGGCCGACGAGGTCGGCGGCGAGCCCGAGCCGGTGGTAGGCGGAGAGGGCGTTGGGGCTGGCGTACTGGACCACACCCTCCGCGTCGAGCCTGATCAGCCCGTCGCCGACGCGCGGCGAGGCGTCCATGTCGACCTGCTGGCCGGGGAAGGGAAACGCTCCGGCGGCGATCATCTGGGCCAGGTCGGACGCGCTCTGGAGATAGGTCAGCTCCAGCCGGCTGGGGGTCCGTACGGTCAGCAGATTGGTGTTGCGGGCGATGACGCCCAGGACCCGGCTCTCCCGGCGGACCGGGATGGACTCCACCCGGACCGGGACCTCCTCGCGCCACTCGGGATCGCCCTCGCGGACGATGCGGCCCTCGTCATGCGCCGCGTCGAGCATGGGACGGCGGCCACGGGGAACGAGATGGCCGACCATGTCGTCCTGATAGGAGGTGGGCCCGGTGTTGGGCCGCATCTGCGCGACCGAGACATAGCGGGTGCCGTCGCTGGTGGGCACCCACAGGACGAGATCGGCGAAGGAGAGGTCGGAGAGCAGCTGCCACTCCGATACCAGCAGGTGGAGCCACTCGAGATCGGATTCGTCGAGTGCGGTGTGCTGATGTACGAGATCGTTCATGGAGGGCACATGGCGAGCCTACCCGGACGAACGACGACCCTATTCGCACAGAAGCATGGACAGACGGCACTGGTCTAGTCCAGAATGGCCAGCGATGCGATCTTCCGCCCTCCCCGCACAGGAGGGTGGATCGGAGGCACACGGCGCGCTCTGCCCTGACCGCTCCGTACGCCTCTTGAGGTCGGCTGCTCGGCCGACGAGCTCCGGGCTGCGGTGCCGGGTGGGTTGAGGGTCCCGCCCCGGCGCCGCGGCCCGCGGGTGTTTCCGCGGGTCCTCAGCCCTTCCCCCGAGATCTCAGCGGGTCTCGGTGACCTTGGCCAGCGCGCGCGGCGCGTCCGGGTCCTGCCCCCGGGCGATGGTGACCTCGTACGCCAGCATCTGCAGCGGCAGGATCTCCAGAATCGGCTGGACCTCCTCGGCGACCCCCTCGGTGGGCAGGGCGAATCCGGCGGACGCCCGGTCCACCTCGGCCTGGCTGCCGATCACCACGAGATCCGCGCCGCGGCCGCGCAGCCGCTCCAGGACCGGCTGCAGCGCCTGGCCTCCCTTGCCCTCGGTGACGATCGCGATCACCGGCGAGATGTTGTCGACCATGGCGAGCGGGCCGTGCAGCAGATCGGCGCCGGAGTAGGAGAGGGCCGGGATGTAGCTGGTCTCCATCAGCTTCAGGGCCGCTTCCTTGGCGGTGGGGTAGCCGTAGCCCCGGGAGGTGAGGACCATCCGCTCGGCGAACCGGTAGCGGCTCGCGAGCTGCTTCACCTCGCCCTGGCGGTCCAGGATCTGCTGGGCGAGGTCGGGCAGCACCTTGGCGGCCGCGCCGTCGCCGCCGCGCAGCCCTTCGGCGAAGAGGTAGAGGGCGAGGAGTTCGGCGGTGTAGGTCTTGGTGGCGGGCAGCGCCTTCTCGGGCCCGGCCAGCACGTCGATGTGGAATTCGGCAGCCCCGGCGAGCGGGGAATCCGCGTTGTTGGTCACCGCGAGGGTGATCGCCCCGGCCGCCCGGGCGGCCTCGGTGGAGGCGACCAGGTCCGGGGAGCCGCCGGACTGGCTGACGGTGATCACCAGGACGTCGGTGAGGTCCTGCCGCGCGCCGTACGCGGTGGTGGTGGACATGGACGTCAGACCGCACGGCTTGCCGAGCAGCACTTCGAGCAGGTACTTGGCGTACAGCGCCGCGTTGTCGGAGGTGCCGCGGGCGGTGAGCAGGACGAAGCGCGGGGCGCGCGCGGCGATCCGCTCGGCGGTCTCGCGGATCTTCGGAGCGCCCTGGTCGAGAATGCGGCGCAGCACCGCGGGCTGCTCGTTCATCTCGCCGGACATGATCCGGCCCGGCTGATCGCTGCGCGGGGCCGTCGTCGTGGCGGACATACTGGGTGCCTCCAGTGGGCTGTGCCGGTTGTGCGTGAGGTATCAATGACCGGCCTCGTTGCCGGTGATATCGCCGTTGATATCGCTGGTGACGACGCCGGTGATGACTTCCGCGGCCGCCCGCCCGCAGACCCGGGCGGCGCCGTGGGTCGCGATGTGCGGGGCTCCCGCGGGCGGTGCCTGGGGCACCCCCATCTCCACGACGACCGTGTCCGGCCGGGCGGCGAGCAGGGCGTCCAGGACGCCCGCCATCCAGCCGTGGCGGTGGACGTCACGTACCACAGCGACGATCCTACGGTCCGCCGCCGCGTCGAGCACCTGTGCGACCACGGCGGACGCGCCCCGGGCCGTGTCCTCGGAGCCGTAGGCGGCGGTCGTGGTGCCGGGGAGCAGCCGGGTCAGCTCGGCGGCGACGCCCCAGGGGGTCTCGTCGCCGACGGCGATGCCGGCCACCGGGGTGAGGGCGGCGACGAAGACGGGACCGGCCGGCGGCCGGTACGCGGGGGCGCCCTCCGCCGGGGTGATCCGCAGGGCGCGGCGGGCGGCGGCGAGCCCCACCTCCGGGGCGGGCACGATGCGCCGCGCCGCGTCCGGCCCTCCGGCGGTCTTCGCCCACTCCCCCAGGGCCCGGACCCGCGCCGCGGCCTCGGCCAGCCGTGCCTCGGGGAGCCGTCCGTCCGTCACGGCCGTGACCAGCGCGTCCCGCAGCCGCAGCACGGTGTCCTCGTCGGCGAGGCCGCCGCCGACGCAGATCGCGTCGGCCCCGGCGGCGATCGCCAGCACGCTGCCCCGCTCGATGCCGTACGCGTCGGCGACGGCCCGCATCTCGATGCCGTCGGTGACGATCAGGCCGTCGAAGCCGAGCCCGCCGTCGGCGACCGGGCCGCGCAGCAGCCCGTGCAGGGCGGCGGGGCTGAGGGTGACGGGCAGGGCCGGGTCGAGCGCGGGCAGCAGGATGTGCGCGCTCATCACGGCCTTGGTGCCGGCGGCGACGGCCGCCCGGAAGGGCACCAGTTCCCGGTCGGCCAGGGTGGCGGGGTCGGCGTCGATGCGCGGCAGGGCGTGGTGGGAGTCGACGGCGGTGTCGCCGTGCCCGGGGAAGTGCTTGGCGCAGGCGGCGACCCCGGCGCCCTGCAGCCCCTCGATCCAGGCGGCGGTGTGCCGGGCGACGAGCCGGGGCGAGGCGCCGAAGGAGCGGACGCCGATGACCGGATTGTCCGGATTGGAGTTGACGTCGGCGGACGGCGCCCAGTTGAGGTTGGCGCCGCAGGCGGCGAGGCGGCGGCCGAGTTCGCGGGCGACGGCGTGGGTCAGCCCGGTGTCGTCGACCGCGCCGAGGGCGAGATTGCCGGGGAAGGAGGAGCCGCCGCGTACCTCCATCCGGGTGACGTCGCCGCCCTCCTCGTCAATCGCCACCAGCACGTCGTCGCGTTCGGCGCGCAGCTGGGCGGTGAGCGCGGCGAGCTGTTCCGGCGAGGCGACGTTGCGGCCGAACAGCCCGACGGAGGCGAGCCCCTCGCCGAGCCGGCGCAGCAGCCAGTCGGGGGCGGAGGTGCCGGTGAAACCGGGCTGGAGGACGGTGAGGGCGTCCCGGGTGAGGGTGGCCGAGGCGCGTGCGAGGGTCGTCATGGACGTGGATCTTCCCTTCACCGCGCCCGGAGCGAGCCGACCGACACCGGCATCGCCGCGACATCCGTCGCCGCCATGCGCTCACTCTTCACGGCCGCCTACTCCCCACATCGCCGAATGAGAGGTTTAATGGTTTAGACCACTTCATGCAGAGCGTGACTCTCGACCTATAGGGGTGTCAAGAGTGGACAATGCCGCTTCCGGCTCCGTTACCGGACCGACATCTCTCGACATCCGGGCAGGGCAGCCACCGCGAGTCCAGGGCGTGCCACGATGTGAGCCGCCGAAATCATCAGAGGCCGGCGACGGCAGCACACCAGACGTCGGAGAGGGCGCGATGGAGACCGAGGGGGCAATGGCGGCGACGGTCACGACGGCCACCGCCGAGAACGGCAGCAGCTCCGGCGGGACGCGCACCGCACGCGTCCCGAAGTACTACCGCCTCAAGCGCCACCTGCTGGAGATGACCGAAACCCTGCCGCCCGGCACCCCGGTCCCCCCGGAGCGCACGCTGGCCGCCGAGTTCGACACCTCCCGCACCACCGTGCGGCAGGCGCTCCAGGAGCTGGTCGTCGAGGGGCGGCTGGAGCGGATCCAGGGCAAGGGCACCTTCGTCGCCAAGCCCAAGGTCTCCCAGGCCCTGCAACTCACCTCGTACACCGAGGACATGCGCGCCCAGGGCCTCGAACCCACCTCCCAGCTGCTGGACATCGGCTACGTCACCGCCGACGACCGGCTCTCCGCACTGCTGGACATCGCGACCGGCGGCCGGGTGCTGCGCATCGAGCGGCTGCGGCTGGCCAGCGGTGAGCCGATGGCGATCGAGACCACCCATCTGTCGGCCAAGCGCTTCCCCGCGCTGCGCCGCAGCCTGGTCAAGTACACCTCGCTCTACACCGCCCTCGCCGAGGTGTACGACGTGCACCTGGCCGAGGCCGAGGAGACCATCGAGACCTCGCTCGCCACCCCGCGCGAGGCCGGGCTGCTGGGCACCGACGTCGGCCTGCCGATGCTGATGCTCTCGCGCCACTCGCTGGACGCGGCGGGCGAGCCGGTGGAGTGGGTGCGCTCGGTCTACCGCGGCGACCGCTACAAGTTCGTGGCCCGACTCCAGCGCCCGAACGGGTGACTTGAGGCGCCCGGTTCCACTTCTTTCTCATACCGATATGCGGACGGGTAGTGACGGCTGCCGGTCCCCGGGCTTAGATTTCCTGCGCATTGCACAAATGATCAGCGCTGATGCACCGCAGGGATGATCGGCGTCGACCATGTACGTCGCAGGTCATCACCCGAGGGGACGGGAGCCCGCCGCCATGTCAGACACGTCCGCAGACAGGAGACCGGTCGTCACGCCCTCGCGCGTCGTCGCCGCGCTCTGTCTCATCGCGCCCTTCGTGGCGATGCTGTGGGTCGGCTCGTACGCGAAGACCGAGCCGACTCTCATCGGCATCCCGTTCTTCTACTGGTACCAGATGCTCTGGGTGCCGATCTCGGCCGCGCTGACGACGCTCGCGTACATCCTGGTCCGCCGTGAGCAGCGGGCGCGCAGGGGAGGCGATTCCGCATGAAGGACGGCGTGAACGGCGTAGCGCTCGCCGTCTTCATCTTCTTCTTCCTCGCCGTCACGGTGATGGGCTTCCTCGCCGCCCGCTGGCGGGCCGCGGAGAACGCCGACAACCTCGACGAATGGGGTCTCGGCGGCCGCAGCTTCGGCACCTGGATCACCTGGTTCCTGCTCGGCGGCGACCTCTACACCGCGTACACCTTCGTCGCCGTCCCGGCCGCCATCTACGCGACGGGCGCGGCCGGGTTCTTCGCGGTGCCGTACACCATCCTCGTGTATCCGCTGATCTTCACCTTCCTGCCCCGGCTGTGGTCGGTGTCCCACAAGCACGGATACGTCACCACCTCGGACTTCGTCCGCGGCCGCTTCGGCTCCAAGGGGCTCTCGCTGGCCGTCGCGATCACCGGCATCCTCGCCACCATGCCGTACATCGCCCTCCAGCTCGTCGGCATCCAGGCGGTGCTGGACGTGATGGGCGTGGGCGGCGGCGAGGACACCAACTGGTTCGTCAAGGACCTGCCGCTGCTGATCGCCTTCGGTGTGCTCGCCGCGTACACCTACTCGTCCGGGCTGCGCGCCCCGGCGCTCATCGCCTTCGTCAAGGACACGCTGATCTACATCGTCATCGCGGTGGCGATCATCTACATCCCGATGAAGCTGGGCGGCTTCGACGACATCTTCGCCAAGGCGGGCCACGCGCTGTCGCAGCCGGGCCCGACCGGCGCGCCCAAGGGCGCGCTGGCCAGCGGCGACAAACAGCAGTGGGGCTACGCCACGCTCGCCCTCGGCTCGGCGCTGGCACTCTTCATGTATCCGCACTCGATCACCGCCACGCTCTCCAGCCGCAGCCGCGAGGTGATCCGCCGCAACGCCACCATCCTGCCGCTGTATTCGCTGATGCTCGGCCTGCTGGCACTGCTGGGCTTCATGGCGATCGCGGCGGGCGTGAAGGTGGACAACGGGCAGCTGGCGATCCCCCAGCTCTTCGAGAACATGTTCCCGGACTGGTTCACGGGTGTCGCCTTCGCCGCCATCGGCATCGGCGCCCTCGTCCCGGCGGCCATCATGTCCATTGCCGCGGCGAACCTGTTCACCCGCAACATCTACAAGGACTTCCTGCGGCCGGACGCCACCCCGGCGCAGGAGACCAAGGTCTCCAAGCTGGTCTCGCTGCTGGTGAAGGTCGGCGCGCTGGCCTTCGTCCTGACCATGGACAAGACCGTCGCCATCAACTTCCAGCTGCTGGGCGGCATCTGGATCCTCCAGACCTTCCCGGCCATGGTGGGCGGCCTGTTCACCCGCTGGTTCCACCGGTGGGCGCTGCTCGGCGGCTGGGCGGTCGGCATGATCTACGGCACGGTCGCGGCGTACGGCGTGGCCAGCCCCACCCAGAAGCACTTCGGCGGCAGCTCGGACGAGATTCCGGGCATCGGCGAGATCGGCTACATCGGTTTCACCGCCTTCGTCCTCAACATCGCGGTCACCGTGGTGCTCACCTTCGTCCTGCGGGCGCTGAAGGCCCCCGACGGCGTGGACGAGACGTCCCCGGCCGACTACACGGCGGACGCGGGCGACCCCGGCGTCCAGGCCGACCTGCCGCCCGCCACGGCGGGCGCGCCGGGCGGACACTGAACCCGGCCTCTTCCGTCAGCGGGCCGCCGTCTCCCTCGCGGGAGGCGGCGGCCCGTTCGTGTTGCTCAGTGCAGGAGCTTCAGCCCGACCACTCCGCTGACGATCAGGCCCAGGCAGACGATGCGCCCCGCGCTCACCGGGTCGCCGAGCGCGACCATGCCGTAGGCCGCGGTCCCCACCGCCCCGATCGCGACCCACACCGCGTAGCCGGTGCCGATGGGAATGGACCGCATCGCGTACGACAGCCCAGCCATGCTCAGCGCGGCGGCTGCGACGAACAGCAGGGCGGGGCGGAGCCGGCTGAAGCCGTGCGACGCCGAGAGGGCCGCCGCCCAGACCGTCTCCAGCAGACCGGACAGCATCAGAAGAATCCACGCCATGACAGGAACCTCGCGTAGCAACGGACAGCTGACTACGTCGTCTTGTCCTGACCGGGTACGACGCGCTCGTCCGGGGCGCGCGGGGCACCGCGTTCCAACCTACCGGACCGCCGCCGCCCCCGGGGAAAGGCTGGTTGAGGTGGCGGGGGGTGGGCACTCCTCAGGGGCGCGCTGGACGGTACGACCTCGCCCGATCCGGGAGGGTGATCATGAGCGAGCCCAGGACAGGCCCCCGCATGCTCGGCATCTACCTCAACGACCACCTGGCGGGGGCGACGGGCGGGGTGGAGCTGGCCCGCCGGATGGCCCGCGAGTACCGGCGGTCGGCCGTCGGCGCCGACCTGGAGAACCTCGCCGTACAGATCATGGAGGACCGGGAGGCGCTCCGCGCCATCATGGCCGCACTGGAGGTGCCCGTACGCCGCTACAAGCTCTGTGGCGGCTGGCTGGGCGAGAAGGCCGGGCGGCTGAAGCCCAACGGCCGGGTGGTGCGCCGTTCGGGACTCAGCACGCTCATCGAGCTGGAGGGGCTGCGGATCGGGGTCGAGGGCAAGGCGTTGCTGTGGCACACGCTGCTGGTCGCGGCCGACCATGACACACGGCTGGAGCCCGATCGGCTCACCGAGCTGCTGGACCGGGCGCGGCGGCAGCGCACGGCACTGGAGTCACTGCACGACGCCGCGGCCGCAGCGCTGTCCGCCCCCGGCCGCCCGGAGGAGCGGAAGACGGTGGTCGGCCCGTGACGGCTCCGCCGAGATCCTCTTCGTCGGCAACGCCACCCTCCGCATCCGCTACGGGGCGCTCACCCTGCTCCTGCGCCCGCGGAGAGCGCGTCACCGTGACCCCCGTAGCGGCGGCACGTACTAGGTGGACACCTGCGAACGCCGTCGCCTCGTCATGAGTTTCACCCCCGGAGACGGTCGAACTTCCCCCCTTTTTTCCCGGACGCACCGATTCCACCGACTTGTTCGAGCCAATCCGGCACAGAATGGCGCATTCCGCCAGGATTGCGGCAACTGTCGCGCGCCTGCGCTCGTCCGAATGGGTGAGAAGTGTGCCGCCACACACCGTGGCGGCACGGGGGAAACACAACGGGGGTTCGGCGATGTCCGACACGCTTGTCCACAACGATTTCGAGGAGTTCGAGGAGACCGGTCCGCAGGGGCAGGACGGTCCGGAGGGGCGGTCCGTTCCGGCCGCGCCGCCCGCGGCCGGGCTCGTGCCCTTCATGGACGCCCTGCGCATACCGCCGCGGCTGCGCCCGGACAAGGCGGAGGCGCTGGAGGGGGTCACGGTCGATCTGCGCGCCACCTGGGTGCGGCTGCACTCGCAGCTGCCGCCGAGCCGGGTGTGGGCCTACCAGGGGAACTTCCCCGGGCCCACCATCGAGGTGCGCCGCAAGCAGCGGCTGCGGGTGGCCTGGACGAACCGGCTGTCCGGCGCGTACCCGGTGACCGCGTACGAGGTTCCGATCGCCGGCCCGCCCGCGAGCAACGTCCCGGGGCATGACGAGGCGGGCGCCGAGGAGGTCAAGGGCGTCGCGGAGCTGCCGCCGTGGTCGGTGACGCATCTGCACGGCGCCCCGACCGGCGCCGCTAACGACGGGTGGGCGCAGAACGCGGTATCGCCCGGTGACGCGCAGCTCTCCGAGTACCCGAACGACTGCCGCGCGACGGCGCTCTGGTACCACGACCACGCCATGCACATCACCCGGTGGAACGTGTTCACCGGCCTGGCGGGCATGTACCTCATCCGCGACGAGGAGGAGGAAGCGCTGCGGCTGCCGCGCGACGAGTACGAGGTGCCGCTGGTCCTGATGGACCGCAACCTCGACAAGGACCCCGACGGGCGGTTGACCGGGCGGCTGCTGCACAAGGTGCAGTCCGTCGGCAAGGACGCCGAGGGGCGCAATGTCACGATCCCGTTCAACGGGCCGTACACGCTGGTCAACGGGGTCATCTGGCCGCACTTCGACGTGGAGGCGCGCTGGTACCGGTTCCGGGTGGTCAACGCGTCCAACGCGCGCTTCTACCGGCTGGCGCTGATCGACGAGGAGACTGGTCAGCAGGTGACCGGGGCGGTCAAGCAAATCGGGACGGACGGCGGGCTGCTGGACCGCCCGGTGGACCTCGACGCGCCGGTGTCCATCGCGCCGTCCGAGCGGCTCGACCTGCTGATCGACTTTTCCCGGCTGCGCGGCCGCACCCTGCGCCTGGTCAACACCCCGGACGGGAAGAACCCGGGCGAGGCCGATGAGGCGGGCGGCGTACCGTACCCGCAGGTGATGCAGTTCCGGGTGGACGGCGAACCGGTCCGCGACCGCTTCGTCCTGCCGAAGGTGCTCTCCTCGTTCCAACGGATCACCCACGCCAACGCCCCGGCCCACGGGCACCGGATCATCGCCCTCACCCCGCCCGGCACGGTCGGCGGCAACGGCCACCCGGAGATCTGGGAGCTGCGGCAGGTCGCCGAGGCCGATGTGACGATCCCGGGTGACGGGGTCATCCAGGTCCGCAACGAGATGGGTGAGACGACCACGTACCAGCGGATCTCCCGCACCTTCGACGACGCCATGGGCATCAGCGTCGAGCTGGACTCCTGGGAGCAGTGGAGCTTCCTCAACCTGGGCGGTCCGACCCACCCGATGCACATCCACCTGATCAGCTTCCAGGCCATGAGCCGTCAGGCGTACGCGGCCGGCGGCTTCGACCCGGCGGTGGGCGGTACCGGCAAGGACGCGCCGGTCGCCTACTCCGGGGAGCTGGAAGTGCTGCCGAGCGAGCGGGGCTGGAAGGACACCATCCAGGTGCCGGGCGGCCAGATGGTCAACGTCATCGGCCGCTTCACCGGCGCGACCGGCCGCTTCATGTACCACTGCCACATCCTGGAGCACGAGGACATGGCGATGATGCGGCCGTTCCTGGTGACCCCGGGCCAGGTGCTGGCCTTCGACCACCACCGCCCGGGCGACGGCCACCACGGCGTCGCCTAGGACGCGTGGGCACCGGCAGCCGGGATGCCCGGCTGCCGGTGCCGTACGGGTCAGGTGTAGATGAAGCCGCCGGGGACGGTGGCGGTTCCGGTGGCCGTCACCAGGGTGACGGTCGCGGGGCCGACCACTCCGGGCGGAGTGACGCCGGTGACCGTGGTGGCGGTGGCGGCCACGCCGGTGGCGGGAACGCCGTTGAACAGCACGGCCAGCACACCGCCGAGGTTGGTGCCGGTGATGGTGAACGGCGTGCCGCCGGCCGATGTCCCCGTGGTGGGCGCGATGCTGGTGGCCACCGGCGGGGGCGGGGCGGGGAAGTAGGTGAAGCCGCCCGGGATGGTGACGGAGCCACCGGGGCCGGTGACGACCACGGCGGCGGTACCGGCCGAGCCCGGCGGGGTGATGCCGACCAGTTGGGTACCGGCGGGGTTCACGGCCAGGATAGTCGCGGGGACGTTGGCGAAGGTGACGCTGGTGACGGTGTTCAGGTTGGTGCCGTTGATGACGAACACCGTGCCGCCGGTGGTCGGGCCCACGGCCGGGGTGATGGAGGTGGCGGTGGGCGGGGGCGGCGCCACGTAGGTGTACGGCTGGCTGTTGCTGGTGCCGGAGGTGGTGGTGACGAGGACCTGTACGGGCCCGGCCGCGTGCGGCGGAGCGATCACCAGGACGGTGTCGTTGCCGTTCTGATTGACGATGGTGGCGGGGATGCCGCCGAAGGTCACGCTGATGACGTTGTGCAGGTTCACCCCGGTCAGCTGGACGAGGTTGCCACCGCCGGTGGGGCCCGAGTTGGGCACGACGGACAGCAGCAGCGGCGGTCCCCACGGTGCCGGTGGCCACCAGGGCCAGTTGCCCTCGGTGGATGCGGCGGCGGGCGCGAGATCGGTCGAGGTCATGGTCGGTCCTCCCGGAGAGGGGTGAGGGACGCGCACCCGTCGGCCGCCGCCGATGCGGGCCGACACCGGAAGAGAGAAATGGGGCGCGGCCGATCAGGGCGCGGAAGTGGCGCGCGGAAAGTGACGGAGAAACGGGGCGAATGCCCGGCTCCTGAAAATGGCCGACGAGGTAGGAACGGGCCCGGCGACCACGTTTCCAGTTATCCACGCACCCCCGCTTCACTCAAGACCCAGCGGCGGTCATCACTCGTTCGGCGTATGGCTCGCTGCCGCCCCTCGCGCTTGTAATGAGTGGTATCGGCAGTTGAGGTCGCCCATCCTCGGCCGGAGTCCGTCCCCCCGTCACTGGCTTGACCGAACCGGTAGGGAACGACCCCATGAGCCTGGCAGCGTTCCTCCTCGCCCTCGGCACCACCTGCCGCATCACCCGCTTCCTCACCAAGGACACCCTGGCGGCGGGGTTCCGGATGTGGATCGCCGACCGGTTCGGCGACGACTCTCCGGTCACCTATCTGGTCAACTGCGGCTGGTGCACCAGCACATGGGTGGGCGGGGCGTCCGCCGTGTACGCCGAAACGCTGCACACCACCGCGTGGTTCCACATCCCGGCCACCGCCCTGACGCTTTCCTATCTCGCCGGTGTGGCGTCGCGGTGGCTCGACTGACTCCACTCGCTTCGACTGAAGGGAAAAGCACCCATGGGCTGCAACTGTGGTGGCGGAACACCGCAAAGAACCGTCGTGTACCAATTGACGCTGCCGCCGGCACGGTCCGGCGCTATGTGACCTTCCAGGAGGCCGAGGCGGCCAACAAGCGCGCCGGTTCCACGGGAGTGATCACCGCCGTCACCCCGTGACGGTCCGGCTGTCGGTGCCCTGCGGCAGACTGCGGGTATGGATGTCACGATCAGACGCGCGCGGGACGAGGAACTGGACGAGATCGGGGAGTTCACCGCGGCCGTGTACCTCGGCGACGGGCTGCTGGACTTCGGGGCCGAGGACCCGTACATCGAGGAGCTGCGCGACGCGCGGAAGCGGGCCGCCGGGTCGGAGGTGCTGGTCGCGGCGGACGCGGAGAGCGATGCGGTGCTGGGCGCGCTGGCGTTCGCCGTGCACGGGGGGACGTACGCGGAGCTGGCCCGGCCGGACGAGAGCGAGTTCCGGATGCTCGCGGTGCGGCCCGAGGCGCGGCGTCGCGGGGCGGCGGAGGCGCTGGTGCGGGCCTGTATGGACCGTACGCGGGAGCTGGGGCTCGCGGGCATGGTCCTGTCCACCCACCCCAGGATGACCACCGCCCACCGGCTGTACGAGCGGCTGGGGTTCCGGCGCGCGCCCGAGCGGGACTGGGAGCCGGTGCCGGACGTGGCGCTGTGGGCGTTCACCGTGAAGGTGTAGGTGCCCGCCGCCCGTCGCTCACGGCAGCAGCCAGCCGCGGGCGCGCAGAGCGGCGGTGAACGTGGCGTACGAGGCGTCGAGGGCGGCGTGCTCGCGCGCGTCCGGTTCGACGTCCCGGCCGGGGCGGACCATCGCGGCGGCGCTCGCGGTGAGGTCCGGGTGGAGGGTCCCGGAGGCGGCCAGCAGGGCGGCGCCGAAGGCCGTTTCGGCGTGGTCGGCGACGCGCAGGGGGCGGCCGAGGACGGTGGCGCGGATCCGGGTCCACAGCGGGCTGCGGCTGCCGCCGCCCGCGGCCCACAGCGGGCCCTCGACCGCCACGCCCAACTCCGCGATCCGCTCCAGGGCGAGGCGTTCCAGGAAGGCCACGCCCTCCAGCGTGGCGCGGTGCCGGTCGGCGTCGTCGGCCGGAGTGCCGAGGACGAAGCCCCGGGCCGCGCCGCTGACGAACGGGAAGCGCTCGCCCTCACGGCGCAGCGGATACGCGACCACCGAAGCCGGACCGCGGTCCGCGGCGGCGCGGTCCAGTGCGGGCAGATCGCCGGACGGAGCGTGCGCGAGGGCCTCGCCGCCGGTGTTGGAGGCGCCGCCCGGCAGCCACCAGCCGTCGGGGTGGCGGTGGCTGTAGAGCGCGCCGGAGGGGTCGGCGATCAGGTCGCGGGTGACGCCCTTGAGGACGTACGTGGTGCCGAGGATCCCCACGAACTGCGTCGGCCGCACGGCCCCGGTGGCGAGTTGTCCGGCGCAGCCGTCGGTCATGCCGAGGCGGACCACGCAACCGGCCGGCAGCCCGGTCTCCGCCGCGGCTTCCGCGCACACCGTGCCGACCGGGGTGGCCGGTGCCCGGACGGACGGCAGCCACCGGGCCGGTACGCCGAGCGCGTCGAACACCTCGCCCGGCCACTCCCCGGCGCGCGCGTCGTAGCCGCTCTTGAGCGCGTGCGACCAGTCGGTCGCGACGGGCCCGCCGGTGAGCCGCCACCCGACGAGGTCGGGGGTGTGGAGGAGATGGCCCGCCGCGCCGCCGGGCGCGGCGCCCGGCCCCTCCACGCCCGCCAGCCAGGCGATGCGGCCGAGGGCGGCGGTCGGGCCGACCGACAGGCCGAGGGCCCGCCAGCGCGGGGCGCCCGCCTCCTGGGCGCGGGCGTTGAGCCCGGCGGCGCGGCGGTCGTCGTACATCAGGGCGGGGCCGAGGGGTTCGCCCCGGCCGTCCGCGAGGACGATCGTGCCGGAGGTGGCGGCGACGGCCACCGCCACGACCTCCCGGCCGCCCGCCGGAAGCGCCCCGGTGGCCTGGCGCAGGGCCGCCGCGACGGCGGGCCACCAGGCCGTGGCGTCCTGTTCGCTGCGGCCGCCCACGCCCCGGCGCGGGGGCGGGAGTTCCGCGCCGCCCCGCGCCCGTACGCGCCCGTGTGCGTCGGCGCACACCACCCGCACCGCCGCCGTGGCGATGTCGATCCCCGCGACGACCTCGGTGACGGCCTCGGCCCGGTCGGACATCACGTATCCCGTCCCTCACGCGTGGAGTTAAGTTAACACTGGCGACGTTAAAAAGAGGTGGGCGCGATCCTCACGTCCGTACGCTCCCGCCACTCCCCGACCAGCCGGGCGTCCGCCGCGCCGTCCACCACCAGATGGTCGAAGTCGGCCAGCGGGCGCAGCCGGTGCAGCGCCGTGCGCCGGGTCTTGGACGCGTCCATCAGCAGCGCCGTGCGGGCGGCGGCGGCGAGCATGGCGCGCTTGACCAGCACCACGTCCTGCTCCTGGTGGTACGTGGTCGCCGCGTCCATGGCCGAGGTGCTGACCAGCGCGAGGTCCACCGCCAGCGCCGCGATCGCGTCCGCGCACGGCACGCCGAGGAAGGAGTCATGGGTGTGCGAGTACTCCCCGCCGAGCCCGATGAGCCGGATCCGGGGCACCCCGGCGAAGACCTCGATCACCCGCCGGGCGTTGGTCACCACCGTCAGCGGGGCGGACTCCACCAGCAGCGGGGCGAGCGCGAGGACGGTCGTGGAGTCGTCCAGCATCACCGACATCCCGGGCTCGACCAGCTCCGCCGCGGTGGCGGCCACCGCCTCCTTCTCGGCCCGGTGGGCGCCCATCCGGTAGGCCAGACTGGACTCGAAGACCGACGTGGGCAGGGCCGAGACCCCGCCCCGGAACTTGCGCAGCACGCCGAGCCGGGCCAGCTCGTCCAGGTCCCGGTGCACGGTCATCAGGCTGACCCCGGTGAGGTCGGCCAGCTCCGCCGCGGTGGCGGTGGAGTGCGCGAGGACGTATTCGGTGATGGTCTGTCTGCGGGTGTCCTGGGAGCGGACCGTGGTCATGGGCGGGGACCTCCTGAAGCTCCATCGGTGGGCACGTTCAGGGAGCGCAGCGCCGTGCGGTCGCCGTCGATCCCGATCTCGGTCACCGCCCCGTTGTCCAGCCGGGGGAAGACCGTGCGGTAGCGGCCGACGGGGATGCCGAGCAGGGTGCACAGCGCGGTCCGCAGCAGGGTGTTGTGCGCCACGACCAGCACCGTGCGGTCCGGATGCGCGGCGGCCAGCCGGCGCAGGGCGGCGACCGCCCGGGCCGCGGCCTCACCGGGGCGCTCCGACCCGGGGAAGGCGCCCGCCTCGGGGTCGGCGCGGAACGCCCGGACGGCCGCCGGGTCCTCCGCCTCCATCTCGGCGAGGGTGCGGCCCTCGCCCCAGCCGAAGTCCATCTCGCGCAGGTCCTCGACGACTTCGGGGACCAGGGACAGCGCGATGGCGGCCGGTTCGGCGGTGTGCCGCGCGCGGCTCAGCGGGGAGCAGGCCATCGCGTCGATCCGGCGCCCCCGCACCCAGTGGGCGAGGGCCCGCGCCTGCCGGTGACCGCGCTCGGTCAGCGCGATGTCCGAGATCCCGGCGTACCGGTTCTCCGCGTGCCACACGGTCTCTCCGTGGCGTACGAGCAGCAGTCGGGCGGTCATCCGGGTTCTCCCCTGCGTCAACCATCGCCTGGACGCTGACGTCCGGGCCATTGCCTGATCACGTCGTGAATGTTAAATCTAGCATCCCTCGTGTGATGGGGCACCGGTTCCGAAGGGCGGCAGGGCATGCGCGTGATCATCGGAGTGGACGTCGGCACCTCCGTCACCAAGGCCGTGGCCTTCGGCCGCGACGGGGTCGCGCTCGCCTCCGCGGCCCGCCCCAGCACGTTGGACCGCCTCCCCGGCGGCCGGGTCGAACAGGACCTGGAGGAGGTACTGCGCACGGTCGCCGAGGTGGTGCGCGAGGTGGCCGCGGCGCTCCCCGGCCCGCCCGTCGCGCTCGCGCTCACCGGCCAGGGCGACGGGCTGTGGCTGCGGGACGAGGCGGGCCGGGCGGTGCGCCCGCCGATCTCCTGGCTGGACGGCCGGGCAGGCGACACCATCGCCCGCTGGCGCGCCGACGGCACGCTCGCCGCCCTCTACGCCCTCACCGGCTCCGGGCTGTTCCCGGGCTGCCATGCCCCGCTGCTGCGATGGCTGGCCGAGCACGAGCCGGAGACCCTGGAGCGGGCGGCGGTCGCGGGCTACTGCGTGGACGCGGTGGCCCAGCGGCTGACCGGTGTCATCGCCGTGGACGCCTCCGACGCCTCCCTGCCGTTCCTGGACGTCACCACCCGCACCTATGTGACCGGCGCCCTGGAGCCGTGCGGACTGGCCGGCCACGCCCGGCTGCTGCCCCCGCCCGCGCCGCCCGGCACCGTCCTCGCGCTGGACGACGAGGGGGCCCGGCTGACCGGGCTGCCGCCCGGACTGCCCGTCGTCTCCGGCCCGTACGACCTTCCGGCGTGCGCCATCGGCAGCGGGGTGCGGGACGTGGGCGACGGGCTGCTCATCGTCGGCACCACGCTGGCCTGCCAGGTGCTCACCGACCGCGCGACGGTGGACCCCTCGGCCGATCCGGCCGGGATGTGGCTGTGCACCCCCGACCCGGACCGCTGGCTGCGCGCGATGCCCGCGATGGTCGGCACCGCCGCCCTGGAGTGGGTGCTCGATCTCACAGGGGCGACCACCGCCGCCCTGGACACCCTGCTCGACGGGAGCCCGCCGGGCGCGAACGGCGTGACGGCGCTGCCCTTCCTGTCCGGCGCCGGGGAACGCGCGCCGTTCGTGGAGCCCGCCGCTCAGGGGCGGTTGGACGGTCTCACGCTCGCCACCACCCGCGCCGACACCGTACGGGCCGTGTGCGAGGCCATCGCCTACGCGGCCCGCCACTGCCTGGAGGCGGCCGGGCTCTCGGGGCGGCTCGCGCTGTGCGGCGGAGGCGTGCGTTCCGCCGCGTGGACGGAGATTTTCGCGAACGTCATGGGCCGCCCGGTGGCCGTTCCGGACGAGCCGGAGGTCGGCGCGCGGGGCGCGGTGGCGGTCGCCTGGCGGTCGCTCGGCGACCCCGTGGACGCGTCCCACTGGCGCGCCGCGTCCCGTACCGTCGAGCCGCGGAGCGAGCTTCGCGGCGCGTACGAGGACGGCTACGCCGGCTACCGCGACCGCCTCGCCCGTGCCCTGGACGAATGGCGGACGAGCGGTCCGGGAAGCTAGTTTTCCGGGGTCGGCCGCATGGATTCCGGCGCTGCCGAGACCCGGCGCAACTAGCACATACATACGAATCCCCCCAGCTGACGACACAACATCTGGGGGCGCGTACGCAGCGCGACACAAGATGTATGCTCGTGCTCGCTGTCGCCGCAGGGGAATCCGGTGCGAATCCGGAACTGTCCCGCAACGGTGTACGTGTGCGCTTTCGCGTATCCGTGAGTCCGATGACCTGCCGACGGCCGTCTGCATACGTCCGGGCCTCGCGGGGTGGGTCGATGGACGCTGCGTGGTGTGCCGTGAAGCGCAATCGGCATGCCCGTAAGCGGCCATCGCGCACCGCCCTCGCAGGCCCCCAGCCGAGCGAGGGAGAACACTTCAGTGACCATCGCGCCCGCCGACCCGGTCTCAGAGGCAGCCGACACTCCGGCAGCGGCCGACGCCCCCGGGACCGCCCTGCTGCGGACCCTGACCGCGCTCACCGCCGATCTGCCCGCCACCGACCCCGGCAAGGTCGCGGCCGCCGCCCTGCGCGGCCGCCATCCCGGTT
Organism: Streptomyces sp. NPDC021212; assembly: GCF_044332925.1. Lineage (NCBI taxonomy): Bacteria > Bacillati > Actinomycetota > Actinomycetes > Kitasatosporales > Streptomycetaceae > Streptomyces > Streptomyces sp. NPDC021212. The sequence continues at coordinate 389,878 of NZ_JBIRPZ010000003.1, read as the reverse complement.
CGGACGAAACGGAGTTGCGCTCCCTGGCGACCGAGGCGGCGGCCGGACTCATCGGCGAGGAGCCGGAGTACTCCAGGCTCGCCGCGCGGCTGCTGACCCGCGCGATCGCCGAAGAGGCGGCCGGGCAGGGCGCGGACTCCTTCACCGCCTCCGTCGCCGTGGGCCACGGCGAGGGCCTGATCGCCGACTCCACCGCCGAGTTCGTGACGACCCACGCCGCCCGGCTGGACGCGCTGGTCGACCAGGCGCTGGCCGACGGGGCCGACGACCGCTTCGGTTACTTCGGGCTGCGCACCCTGCACAGCCGCTATCTGCTGCGCCACCCGATCACCCGTCAGGTGATCGAGACCCCGCAGCACTTCCTGCTGCGCGTGGCCTGCGGGCTCGCCGAGGACCTGTCGGAGCGGGCGCTGGGCGACGTCGCCGAGCTGTACCGGATGACGAGCACGCTGTCGTACCTGCCCAGCTCCCCCACGCTGTTCAACTCCGGCACCCGCCACCCGCAGATGTCGTCCTGCTATCTGCTGGACTCGCCGCTGGACGAGCTGGACTCGATCTACAACCGCTACCACCAGGTGGCGCGGCTGTCGAAGCACGCGGGCGGCATCGGTCTGTCGTACTCCCGCATCCGCGCCCGCGGTTCGCTCATCCGCGGCACCAACGGGCACTCCAACGGCATCGTGCCGTTCCTGCGCACGCTCGACGCCTCGGTGGCGGCCGTCAACCAGGGCGGCCGGCGCAAGGGCGCGGCCTGCGTCTACCTGGAGACGTGGCACGCGGACATCGAGGAGTTCCTGGAGCTGCGGGACAACACGGGCGAAGAGGCCCGCCGCACCCACAACCTCAACATCGCGCACTGGATCCCGGACGAGTTCATGCGCCGCGTCGAGGCGGACGCCGACTGGTCGCTGTTCTCGCCGGTGGACGCGCCCGAGCTGGTGGACCTGTGGGGCGAGGAGTTCGACGCCGCGTACCGCCGCTTCGAGGCCGAGGGGCGGGCGCTCAAGCAGGTCCCGGCGCGCCAGCTGTACGCCCGGATGATGCGCACCCTCGCGCAGACCGGCAACGGCTGGATGACGTTCAAGGACGCCGCCAACCGCACCGCCAACCAGACCGCCGAGCCGGGCCGGGTCGTCCACTCCTCCAACCTGTGCACCGAGATCCTGGAGGTCACCGACGACGGCGAGACCGCCGTCTGCAACCTCGGCTCGGTCAACCTCGCCGCCCACCTCGGGGAGAACGGTGAGATGGACTGGGAGCGGCTGGACCGCACCGTCCGCACCGCCGTGACCTTCCTCGACCGCGTGGTGGACATCAACTTCTACCCCACCGACGAGGCCGGGGCCTCCAACTCCCGCTGGCGGCCGGTCGGTCTGGGCCTGATGGGCCTCCAGGACGTCTTCTTCCGGCTGCGGCTCCCGTTCGACTCGCCCGAGGCACAGGCGCTCTCCACCCGGATCTCCGAGCGCATCATGCTCGCCGCGTACGAGGCGTCCTGCGACCTCGCCGAGCGCCACGGCCCGCACCCGGCCTGGGCCGAGACCCGCACCGCGCGCGGTGTGCTCCACCCGGACCACTACGCCGACGCGCGGGCCACCTGGCCCGAGCGCTGGGAGGCGCTGCGCCGGCGGATGGCCACGACCGGCATGCGGAACTCGCTGCTGCTGGCGATCGCGCCGACCGCCACCATCGCCTCCATCGCGGGCGTGTACGAGTGCATCGAGCCGCAGGTCTCCAACCTCTTCAAGCGCGAAACGCTCAGCGGTGAGTTCCTCCAGGTCAACTCCTACCTGGTGAACGACCTGAAGAAGCTCGGCGTATGGGACGCCCAGACCCGTGACGCGCTGCGCGAGGCCAACGGCTCGGTCCAGGACCTCTCCTGGGTGCCGAGCGACGTACGGGACCTGTACCGCACCGCGTGGGAGGTCCCGCAGCGCGCCCTGATCGACATGGCGGCGGCCCGTACCCCGTACCTCGACCAGAGCCAGTCGCTGAACCTCTTCATGGCGGCGCCGACCATCGGCAAGCTCAGCTCGATGTACGCGTACGCCTGGAAGCGCGGCATCAAGACCACCTACTACCTGCGCTCCCGCCCGGCGACCCGGATCGCCCAGAGCGCCCGCGGGGGCGCCGCCACGGCCACCGTCCCCGCGCCGGCGACGCCCGCCGAGGACGACGCGGTCGCCTGCTCCCTGGAAAACCCCGAGTCCTGCGAGGCCTGCCAGTAATGCCCACCGCATCCGAGATGACCACCGTGAACACCGCGCCGGGCCACACCAAGAACCTGCTCGACCCCGGGTTCGAGCTGACCCTGCGGCCGATGCGGTACCCGCAGTTCTACGACCGCTACCGGGACGCGATCAAGAACACCTGGACCGTGGAGGAGGTCGACCTCCACTCGGACGTCGCCGACCTCGCCAAGCTCTCCCCCGGTGAGCAGCACCTCATCGGCCGCTTGGTCGCGTTCTTCGCCACCGGCGACTCGATCGTCTCCAACAACCTGGTGCTGACGCTCTACAAGCACATCAACTCCCCCGAGGCGCGGCTGTACCTCTCGCGGCAGCTCTTCGAGGAGGCCGTGCACGTCCAGTTCTATCTGACCCTGCTGGACACCTACCTCCCCGACCCGGACGACCGGGCGGCGGCCTTCGCGGCGGTCGAGAACATCCCCTCCATCCGGGAGAAGGCGGAGTTCTGCTTCCGCTGGATGGACTCGGTGGAGAAGATCGACCGCCTGGAGTCCAAGGCCGATCGCCGCCGCTTCCTGCTCAACCTGATCTGCTTCGCGGCGTGCATCGAGGGCCTCTTCTTCTACGGCGCCTTCGCCTACGTCTACTGGTTCCGCTCCCGCGGCCTGCTGCACGGCCTGGCGACCGGCACCAACTGGGTGTTCCGCGACGAGTCCATGCACATGGAGTTCGCCTTCTCGGTCGTGGACACCGTCCGCGAGGAGGAGCCCGACCTCTTCGACGACGAGCTGGAGCAGCAGGTCACCGACATGCTGAAGGAGGCCGTCGAGGCGGAGCTGCAGTTCGCCCACGACCTGTGCGGCGACGGCCTGCCGGGCATGAACACCGAGTCCATGCGCGCCTACCTGGAATGCGTGGCCGACCAGCGCCTGGCGCGCCTCGGCTTCCCCGCGGTCTTCGGCTCGGAGAACCCGTTCTCCTTCATGGAGCTTCAGGACGTCCAGGAGCTGACCAACTTCTTCGAACGCCGCGCCTCGGCCTACCAGGTCGCGGTCGAGGGCTCGGTCTCCTTCGACGACGACTTCTGAGCCTCACCTGTGCCAGAGGGCCGGACCCCTCGGGGTCCGGCCCTCTGGCATGACGGCACACTCAGTCGTTCGGCACCGTCTCGTAGCGCGCGGTGCCCTCGGCCATCTGCCGGAGGACGTCCTTGCGGTCGCGCTTGGAGAGGCGGTCGATGTAGAGGTAGCCGTAGAGGTGGTCCGTCTCGTGCTGGAGGCAGCGGGCGAAGTAGCCGGTGCCGCGCACGGCGATCGGGTTGCCCTCTGCGTCCTGACCGCGCACCACCGCGTAGTCCGGGCGGGCCAGCTCGCAGTAGGCGGTGGGGACCGACAGGCAGCCCTCGTTGGAGTCGTCCAGCACGCGGCGGTCGGCGGGCAGCTCCTCCAGCACCGGGTTGCAGACCACGCCGACGTGGCGTACGCCCTCGTCGTCCATGCAGTCGTAGACGAAGACCTTGCGGTCGACACCGATCTGGTTGGCGGCCAGGCCCACGCCCTCCGCCGCCCGCTGGCTGGCGAACATGTCGTCGATCAGCGCCGCCAGCTCGTCGTCGAACTCGGTGACGTCCCGGCACTCCTTGTGGAGCACCGGGTTGCCGACGACGGTGATCGGGCGGGCGGTGCCGCGCTCGCGGTACGCCCGCTCGCGCTCCTCGCAGTCCTCCGTGTCCACGACGAACTCGTCGTCCACCTGCTGCTTCGTGGTCCCTTGCTGCGACATCGTCCGCCGTACGCCTTCCTTCAAACCCTGATGCGTCGCCCTACAGGGTACGGCCCGCCCGGACGGCAGGGGGATCTGTGGCCCTTTCCGGGTATTCAGCAGACCTCAGCAGACCTCTTCAAGGTCTCGCCACTCCCGGGTGTCCGGGCTGTCGGCGACCCAGCCGTCCAGCAGCCCCCGCACCAGCCCGCTGGGGGCGGCGATCCCGCATTCGCGCTCGGCGACCCACAGCGAGCCCGAGCCCGCCGTGCGGTGCCCCAGCGGTCCGGGGTGGCCCGGCTCGCTGTGGTCGTGCGGGTCCAGGTGCTCGCCCTCGCCCTCGTCGCTCGGCATCCGGCTCTCCGAACAGGAGCGGCACAGCAGCCGCACCGACGACGACCAGTCCTCGGCGGCGAAGCCCGCGTCGGCCGCCAGCCGCTCCAGGGCGTCCCGGTCGGCCTCGGTGGCCGCCTCCAGCAGCACCACCCAGGTCGGCACCGGGGACGGCGCCCACAGCTCGATCTCGTCGAAGACGGGGTAGGACGGGCCCGCGGAGGTCACCCGCTCACCGTGGGGCACGCCGTCGTGCAGCACCACCTCGCCCCAGCGCCGCCCGGAGGACGGCAGCGGGATCGACAGCACCTCGATCCGGGCCGGGTCCAGCCGGCGGCCCCAGACCACCTCGGCCTCGCCCTCCGGCGACAGCCGCACCGCGGCGCTGCCCAGCTCCATGCCGAGCGGCTCACCGGAAGCGGACGCCTCCCCCGGCACCTTCAGCCCGTACGCCTGCCAGGCGCGGCGGGCCAGCGGCCAGTCCTGGAGGGCGGTCGCGGCGATGCCCACGTTCCACCAGTCGGGAGCGCCCGTCTCGCGGTCCAGCAGGGCGACGGCGCGCAGCCCGGCGGCCCGGGCCTGCTCCCAGTCGTGCCGGAACTTGTGCAGCAGCGCGAGGTTGAACCAGGACTCCGACAGCCACGGCTCCAGGTCGGCGGCGCGGGTCAGCAGCGCGCCCGCGTCCTCGTACCGGCCGTCGCCGATGAGCGTGAACGCACGGTCCGTGGCCTGCCGCCATGAGGCGGACGGCCGGTGCCGTACCTTGCCGAAGATCTTCACGATTCCCGCCTGCCGGTATCGAAGTAGTCCCGTACCAGAGCCTTACGCGGACGGCGTCGCCCTCCCTGGGAGACAACCTGCCACACATCCGCGGACATCTCAGCCCAGCCCCTCACCCTTCGGCCGGGAGACGATGCCCACCACACCTCCTTGCCACCGGCCATCGGCCCGACACCCCTCTCTCGCATCCAACCATGCCTCTTGGGAGACCCGCTCATTACCCGCGAGTTCCACCTTCGTCACCGCCTTCGTCACCGCCTTCGTCACCGGCTTCCTGACCGGGTTCCTCACCGGGGGCGGTCGTACGCCGGGCGGGACAGCACCGTCGCCAGCGCCTCGACCACCGCCGGATCGAAATCCCGCGCGGTGCCCAGCCGCAGCCGCTCCAGGGCGCGCAGCGGGGCCGCTCCCCCCTGGTCCGCGGCCGCCGGACCGCCCGCCGCCTCGGTGTACGCGTTCACCGCGCGCACGATACGCGCGGACAGGGGCTGTTCGCGGTACGGGTCCGCCTGCCGTTCGACGATCACCGCGACCTCCGCCGGCACCCCCGTCTGCCGTACCACGGCACCGCCCAGCCGCGCGATCCGGCGCTGCTCGGCGCGGGACAGCGGCTCGGTCGCCCCGGCCGGCACCGGGTCCACCAGGGACAGCTGACCGATGTCGTGCATCAGCGCCGCGTATTCCAGCACAGTCAGGGCGGGCTCGGAAAGCCCCAGCTCACGGCCGACCGCCCGGCTGAGCCCGGCGACCTTACGGGCGTGGCCGGCGGGGGTGTACCCGGCGATCTCGGTCGAGCGGGCCAGGGAGGCGATGGTCTGCCGGCAGGTGGCCCGGATCGCGGCGTAGCGGCGGAACGAGTACTGGATCAGCAGCGGCGGCAGCGCCAGCACCGGCAGCGCCCACAGCCCGGCGACGGCCACCGTGAGCGCCATCACCACCCCGGTCGCGCAGATCGCCGACCCTATTCCGGTCAGCGCCCGCAGCTCGTCGCGGAGCAGCGGCCCGTACGGCCAGCCGGTGCGGGCGCGGGCCAGGGCGGCCGCGAGCACCGCGTCGCACAGCGCGGTCAGGGCCAGCACGCCCAGCAAGTAGCCGACGAGCGCGGGGCCGTGCCCCGGCCAGGCGGCCAACCGGCCGGTGTGGTGCAACGGTTGGAAGCAGGTGGCCGCGAACCCCACGCTCAGCACGCGGCGGGCGGTGTGGCCCGGGTCGGCCGGGCGCCCGAGCGCCATGCGCGGCACCAGACCGGTCAGGGAGGCAGCCACGACGACGGTGACGACCTGGAGCACCCCATGGCCGGTGGGCTCCCCGCCCAGCTGCCCCAGCAGGGCGTATCCGAGGGCGCCCGCGGCGGCGAGGGGCGTCGGCTCGCCGCGCTGCTCGTGCGCCCCGCTCGCGCGCGGGAGCGCGGCCGACGCGTCGCAGCACCGGATGGCTTCCCCGAGGGCGATGAGCAGCCCGAAGGCGAGCGCCGCCCCCGGCTCGCGTATCCCGTGCCACTCCGTCCAGGCGAGCGCCACCACGGCGAGCGCCCCGGCGGCGCCGTACACCGCCCCGAGGGTGCCCCTTCCGCCCTGCCGCCGCGCCGGGCTCGCGCCCCCGCCCCGGCTCCGGCGCGCCCGCCGAACCGCCCGCGCGTGCGCCCCGGCGAGCCGCCGGAGCCCGCCGTGCGACCTGTCGGACGGTCCCCCGGACAGGCTGTCGACGCGGCCGGACGCACCCCCGTCCCCGCCCGGGTGGGCACGGCGGGGCCCATCCGGGCCCGCGCCCGCCCTCGCCGCGGCCCACGCCGCCGCGTTCCCGTCCCGGTCCGAGCCGGGTTCGGACGGGGTCGCGTACGGGCCCGGTCCCAACCGTGCAGCCGCCCGCGTCGCCGCGCTCGGGCCCCGGCCGGAGGGCGGGAGCCCGCCGGGCTCGTGCCCGGCAGAGCGGCCGACGCCGCCAGGCGGACACGGGCCGCTCCCGCGTTCCGGGCCGGGAGGCCCGGGAGGCCGGAGCGTGCCACCGGCTTCTCGCTCTGCCTGGCTCCCCGACCGGCCGGGGCCAGGCAGGGCGCCGGGCCGCGCATCCGCTCCACGGAGGGCCGCGGCCGCGCTCCGGTCCCGGTCCGGGCCGGGCGGGCGCGCCGAGGTGCCCTGGCCCGGCCCCTCAGCCGCCCGCGCCGCCGGGCCACCGGCCTCACGCCCCCGTGCGGCGTCGGGGCCGCCGGCCGCCGTCGGCTCTCCCCCGGCCCGCGTCCGCCCGGTCCCGGGCACGGCCGGGTCGTCACCGCCGTGAGCGCGCGCGGGCCGGAGGTCCCGGTCCCGGCCTTCCGGGCCATCCGGGCCGGGCGCTTCGGGACGGGTGGCGGGGGTCATGAGGCGCCGCCGGGGGGTGGGGAGTCCGGATGCGGCGCGGCGGTGTCGGGCGGGCCCGGGGCCGTCGCGGCGCGTACGAGCGGGGCGGACGGGAGCGACGGGACGTTTCCGCGGTCGCCGGCTGCTCCCCCGGCGCCCGTCACCGCCTCCGCGCGGGCCTCGGTACGGGCGTCCGCGGTGACCGCGGCGTGCCAGCCGTGCCGGTCCAGCGCGCGAGCCAGGGCCCGCACCATGCGCGGGTCGAACTGCGTGCCCGCGCACCGCTGCAGCTCCGCGACCGCCGTCTCCACCGGGCGGGCCCTGCTGTACGTACGCGTCGAGGTCATCGCGTCGAAGGCGTCCGCGACCGCGACCACCCGCGCGAACTCCGGGATCTGCGCCCCGGCCAGCCCGTACGGATAGCCGCTGCCGTCCAGCCGCTCGTGGTGATGCAGGATGGCCGTCCGCGCCTCGCCCAGGAAGCGGATGCCGCGCACCATCTCGTGGCCGTATTCGGGGTGCAGCTCGATGACGCGGCGCTCCTCGGGGGTCAGCGGGCCGTTCTTGCGCAGCAGCCGGGTGGGGACGCCGAGCTTGCCCACGTCGTGCAGGATGCCCGCGATGCGCAGGGCCTCCAGCCGGTCGCCGCCCATGCCCAGCTCGCGGGCGATCATCACGGAGGCGCGGCCGACCCGCTCGCTGTGGCCCCGGGTGTAGCGGTCCTTGATGTCGACCGCCTGGACGAGGGCGCGGATGGTGGCCTGGTGGGCGGCGCGCTCGCGGTGACAGAGCGCGAAGACGCAGGCGCAGACGTACATCGGCAGCAGCACCAGCAGAGCCGCCGCCGGTCCGTACGGGCTGCGCCACAGCACCGCCATGGCGAGCCCGGCGGGGCCGTGGACCAGCTGCGGAGCCAGCGCGCTCAGGGGCCGTCCGCGCCAGGCGGCACGCGCCGAGCGGCGCTCGGCGAGGACCAGCACCCCGCCCTCCAGGGCGGCGGTGACCAGCCCCAGCACGAGCGCGGCCATCGGCGCGGCGGCCAGGGCCGTCGGAAAACCGGGCACACCGGGGTTCTCGGCGGCGCGCAGGGCGTACGAGCCACCGAGGGCCCGGAAGGCGTACGCGGCGGCCCAGACGGCCAGTGAGAGCTGCGCGGCGCGCCAGGCGCGCCGTACCGGCGCGGGCTGCCGCTCGACCCGCCCCAGCAGCGCCCCGGGCACCGCGACGAGCGCCGCGGCGGCGGGCGGCAGCAGAAAAGCCCCGGCCAGAAGGACGGGGCTGCACCATTCGGGGGACGGGGCCCGCACGGTGCGGGACCCCACCGCGTACACCGCGGCGAGCAGGATCACCGTGGCCCACGGGACGGCCGCCTGGGGCCGCAGTACCGGGGCGGCGCACAGCACCGCGATGAGCACGGCGCTCAGCACATAGGCGCGCGCCCCGAGAGGAAGTGCCCGCAACGAACGCCCTCCTCCCCATCCGCATCCGGGTCGCCGCCCCGATCAGGGGCGGGTCAGATTGGGGAGAATAGGGCCGCATGCGGCGGACGGGACCAGCTGGACCGCCCGATTGCACCCCTTCGGGTGATGATCGGGTGATGTACCGACCGGTTGGGTCACGCCGCCCGCGGTCCGCGGGCCGGGGTCACTCCTGGGCGGTGGTGGGCCTGGACGCCTCGGCGGTGTCCGTCGCCTCCGCGGTGAGTTCACGCTCGGGCACCGCCTGCCCGGACCGGATCAGCTCGATGCGGCCCATGACCTTCGAGCGGAGGTCGGTGGGCACGTCGTCATGCCCGCAGCACCGCTTGACCAGCTTCTTCACGGCCTGCTCCAGGCCGTACTTCTCCAGGCAGGGGGAGCACTCGTCGAAGTGCACCTCGAACTTGGCACAGTCCCCGTCGGGCATCTCGCGATCGAGGAACTCGTAGAGGTGGTCGAGGACCTCGGAGCAATCCGTCTCGTGCGGCTCTCCGCAGCTCATGAGTCCGCGCCTTTCCGATCGTGCGACTCGTCCGCCGCAGCACGGGACGCGCCCGCCGGGACGAGCCCGCGCCCACGGGCGTAGTCCTCCAGCATGTCGCGCAGCTGACGGCGCCCACGGTGCAGACGGGACATCACCGTACCGATGGGTGTCCCCATGATGTCGGCGATCTCCTTGTACGCAAACCCCTCGACATCCGCGAGGTAGACCGCGATCCGGAATTCCTCGGGAATGGCCTGGAGGGCCTCCTTGACGTCCGAATCCGGGAGGTGATCCAGGGCCTGGGACTCGGCGGACCGCAGACCGGTCGACATGTGCGACTCGGCGCGCGCGAGCTGCCAGTCCTCGATCTCCTCGGCCGCGCTGCGCTGGGGTTCGCGCTGCTTCTTGCGGTACGAGTTGATGAACGTATTGGTGAGGATGCGGTACAGCCACGCCTTGAGGTTGGTGCCCTCGCGGAATTGGTGGAAGGACCCGTACGCCTTCGCGTACGTCTCCTGCACGAGGTCCTCTGCGTCGGCCGGATTACGGGTCATGCGCAGCGCGGCAGAGTACATCTGGTCGAGGAACGTCAGGGCGTCCCGCTCGAAGCGCGCGTTGCGCTCCGCGGACGTCTCCTGCCGCTGCTCGGCCGACTCTTCCTCGATGACGCCGTCGGTCTCTGCGTCGGTCCCAGTGACCTGACCCACCTCCTCCGTTTTCGTGGCGGTGCCCGATGCGGACCCACCCGAATCGGAGAATAGACGACGATCCGGTCCGCCCGCCGCCTCCATTTTCGCGGTCTGCTCCGCCTCCAGCTGACGCCAGTCCAGGTCAGCGGCGTGCGGGCGGGCCGGGCAAGCAAGCGAACCCATGCGGGGAACTCCCTCTCCTCGTGCTGGTGCCTCTTACGCGGTCGGTACCTACGACGCGTACAACACCGGCCCCCCGCCCCGCATTCCCGTGACGCCCCCCACACGCCCTACCCGCCCCACACGCCCCACACGCCCCACACGCTCAGCCCACGGCGCGGGGCAGCCAGCCGGCGACGGCCTCGGTGATCACGGCGAGGGCTTCCGGCTCGGTGATGTCCGCCGACTTCGGCACGGCGAAGCCGTGGTCACCGTGCGGTACCTCGACCAGTTCGGTGCCCGACGGCAGCGCCGGGAACTCCCCGGGGCGGCCGAAGGCGTCCCGGCCGCCCTGGACGACCAGCGTCGGCAGGCCCGTGGACAGCAGCTCCCCGGCGCGGGACTTCTCCGGCTTGCCCGGCGGGTGCAGCGGGAAGGACAGCGCCAGCACGGCGCGGGCGCCCAGCTCCGCCCCCGTACGGCAGGCCACCCGAGCCCCCGCGCTGCGGCCGCCCGCGACGACCGGCAGGCCGGGCCGCTCCAGCGCGGGCCACAGCGCGCGCCAGCCGGTGTCGAGGGTCTTGGGGGCGGGCGCGACCTTCTTGCCCGCCACCCGCCACGGCTGTTCGACGAGCGCGACGCTCACCCCCCGCGGCGGCAGCGCGGCGGCCAGCGCCCGCAGGTCGCGCGCCTCGATGCCGCCGCCCGCGCCGTGGGAGACGGCCAGCACGGCGTACGCGCCGGAGGCTTGGTGCCAGGTGATACGGGCGTCGCCGACCGGGGTCGGCACGGTCTCTGCGCTGGGCGCGGTGGTCCGGGTCATCAGAACAGGGTGCCCTCTTCCGGGGCCTCCAGCTCGTGAAGCAGCTCCGGGCCGTTGTTACGGACATCGCTCACCCCGGTCGCGACGGGGTACGCGCGCAGCAGCCCCGCGGGCGGCGGCGCCAGCAGCGGGCGCAGATCGTCGGGGTCGGTACGGGCCGGATCCAGCCAGGCGTCCCAGCGGTCCTCGGTGAGGACGAGCGGCATCCGCGGATGGATGTCGGCCAGCGAATGCGGCCCCTCGCCCTCGGCTCCGGCGCCGACGTCTGCCTCGGCGAATGGCTCCCGCTCCGCCTCGGTGGTGATCACGGTGCAGGTCACCCACCAGGCGCGTGGATGCTCGTCCGGCAGCGTGCGGTCCCGCCAGAACTCGTACAGCCCGGCCATCGCCATGACCGAGCCGTCCACCGGGGTCACGAAGTACGGCTGCTTGCGCGGCCGTTTGCGCTTCCCCTTCTCTTCCAGCTGCCGCTCCCCCGACCCGGTGACCCACTCGTAGTAGCCGTCGGCGGGCAGGATGCAGCGGCGCGCGGCGAAGGGGCGCCGGTACGAGGGCTTCTCGTGCACGGTCTCGGCCCGGGCGTTGATCATCTTCGCGCCGCCCTCGGGAGACTTCGCCCAGGACGGGACGAGGCCCCACTTCAGCGCCCGCAGCTGGCGCACCGGCCGTGGTCCGACGGCCTCGGCCTCCGGGCCCTTGAGCGGGCGTTCCAGCACCGCGTACACGTCCTTGGTGGGCGCGACGTTCCAGTCGGGCGCCAGGGCCTCCTCCGGCTCCCACTTCTCCACCCCGAAGGTCCCGACGAGATCCTCGGGTCTCCGGCTCGCTGCGTATCGACCGCACATAGGTGCCACACTGCCACGACGCAACCCGACGCGAGGAGCCGCCCGCACCATGGACGCAACGAACGCCACCGATCTGTGGGACCGCGTCGTCGGCGCCCAGCCCGACCCCACGCTGTGGCTGGTCGCCTCCACCGGGCTGATAGCCCTCGCCGTCGTCGTCTTCCGCACCTCCTGGCGGATATCCCGCAACGCGATCACGATCGCCCACGAGGGCGGCCACGGGCTGATCGCGCTGCTGAGCGGGCGGCGCCTGGACGGCATCCGGCTGCACTCGGACACCTCGGGGCTGACCGTCTCACGCGGCAAGCCCACCGGCATCGGCATGGTCCTCACGGCGGCCGCCGGCTACACCGCGCCCTCCCTGATCGGGCTGCTCGGCGCCTGGCTGCTGGCCGCGAACCACATCACCGCGCTGCTGTGGGGCACGACGGCGCTGCTCGCCGCGATGCTGGTGATGATCCGCAACGCGTACGGCGTGCTCACGGTCGTCACCGCCGGAGCCGCCTTCTTCCTCGTCTCCTGGCTGACCGAGCCGGACGTACAGGCCGCGTTCGCGTACGGCGTGGTGTGGTTCCTGCTGATCGGCGGCGTCCGTCCGCCGTTCGAGCTCCAGGGCAAGCGACGGCGCGGCGGCGCGTACGACTCCGACCCCGATCAGCTGGCCCGGCTCACCAACGTCCCGGCCGTGGTGTGGCTGCTGCTCTTCCACGTCGTCACGCTGTGCTCGCTGATCGGCGGCGGCCGATGGCTGCTGCGGCTGTGACCCGTACCCCTGTACCAGCACCGTGTTTCGACTGGGTTTCGCCACTTTTGATCGAGATTCGCACTCTCGGTGAGCCACTAAAGTGAGAGCCATGACCGGCATTGAGACTTCCCCGGGCGATGACACCGCCCTCTGGCCCGCCCCGACCGCCGACGGGGCGGTCGACGCGACCGTCACCGTGCCCGGATCGAAGTCCGTCACCAACCGCGGTCTGATCCTGGCCGCGCTCGCCGCCGAGCCCGGCTGGCTGCGCCGGCCGCTGCGCTCCCGCGACACCCTGCTGATGGCCGACGCGCTGCGCGCGATGGGCGTCGGCATCGAGGAGACGGTCTCCGACAGCGCCTTCGGCGCGGGCGGCTCCTCCGGCGGCGGCGAGGCCTGGCGGGTCATCCCCGCGGGACTGCACGGCCCGGCCACCATCGACGTCGGCAACGCGGGCACCGTGATGCGCTTCCTGCCGCCGGTCGCCTCCCTCGCCGACGGCCCGGTCCGCTTCGACGGCGACCCGCGCTCCCACGAGCGCCCGCTGCACGGCGTGATCGACGCGCTGCGCGCGCTCGGCGCCCGCATCGACGACGACGGCCGCGGCGCGCTGCCGATGACCGTGCACGGCGGCGGGGCGCTGGACGGCGGCCCGGTCCGGATCGACGCCTCGGCGTCCTCCCAGTTCGTCAGCGCGCTGCTGCTCTCCGCGCCGCGCTTCAACCAGGGGGTCGAGGTGCGCCACATCGGCGCCGCGCTGCCCTCCCTGCCGCACATCCGGATGACCGTCGACATGCTGCGCGCGGCGGGCGCGCGCGTCGACACCCCGGAGGCCGGCGGCGAGCAGGGTGTGTGGCGGGTCGCGCCGAGCGCGCTGCTCGGCCGGGACCTGATCGTCGAGCCCGATCTGTCCAACGCTGCGCCGTTCCTGGCCGCCGCCCTGGTCACCGGCGGCCGGGTGACCATCCCGGACTGGCCGGAGCACACCACCCAGCCCGGTGACGCGCTGCGCCGCATCTTCACCGACATGGGCGGTTCCTGCGAGCTGACCGACGCGGGGCTGACCTTCACCGGCACCGGCCGGATCACCGGCATCGACGCCGATCTGCACGAGGTCGGCGAGCTGACCCCGGTGATCGCGGCGGTCGCGGCGCTGGCCGACTCCGAGTCCGTCCTGCGCGGCATCGCCCATCTGCGCCTCCACGAGACCGACCGGCTGGCCGCTCTCGCCAAGGAGATCAACGAACTCGGCGGCGAGGTCGCGGAGACCGAGGACGGGCTGCGGATCCATCCGCGCCCGCTGCACGGCGGGATCTTCCACACCTACGAGGACCACCGGCTGGCCACAGCCGCCGCCGTCCTGGGCCTGACCGTCGAGGGCGTCCAGATCGAGAACGTGGCGACCACGGCCAAGACCCTGCCCGACTTCCCCGGTCTGTGGACCGGGATGCTCGACGCGACGACAAGCGCGGCGCGGGGAGTCTGAGGGCGTTCCGCCATGCGCCGCTACGGCAAGCACACCGACGAGGACGACGTACGGGTCCGCCCGAACCGCAAGGGCAATCGTCCGCGCACCCATATCCGCCCCAAACACGAGGACGCCTCCGAGGGCATGGTCCTGACGGTCGACCGCGGTCGGCTCCATGTCCTCATCGAGAGCCGCACCATCATCGCCATGAAGGCCCGCGAACTCGGCCGCAAGGGCGTCGTGGTCGGCGACCGGGTCGCGGTCGTCGGCGACCTGTCCGGCGCCAAGGACACCCTCGCGCGCGTGGTGCGCGTCGAGGAGCGGTCCTCCGTACTGCGCCGGACCGCCGATGACGACGACCCGTTCGAGCGGGTGGTCGTCGCCAACGCCGAGCAGCTGGCCATCGTCACCGCCCTCGCCGACCCCGAGCCGCGTCCGCGGCTGATCGACCGCTGTCTGGTGGCCGCCTTCGACGCCGGACTCGAACCGCTGCTCGTCCTCACCAAGTCCGACCTGGCGCCCGCCGACGACCTCCTGGAGATCTACCGGACGCTCGGCGTGCCCTATGTCGTCACCAACCGCGACGAACTGGCCGGCGGACAGGCCGCGGACCGGGTGCGGGAGCGGCTCGCGGACCGGATCACGGTCTTCGTCGGCCACTCAGGCGTCGGCAAGACCACCCTGGTCAACGCCCTGGTGCCGGAGCGCAAGCGGGCCACCGGACGGGTGAACGCGGTCACCGGCCGCGGCCGCCACACCACCACCTCGGCGCTCGCGCTGCCCCTTCCGGACGACAAGGGATGGGTGATCGACACCCCGGGCGTGCGGTCCTTCGGACTGCACCATGTGGACCCCACCCGGGTCATCCACGCCTTCCCCGACCTGGAGCCGGGCACCGACGAATGCCCGCGCGCCTGCAGCCACGACGAGCCGGACTGCGCCCTGGACCAGTGGGTGGCCGACGGCCACGCCGACCCGGCCCGGCTGTACTCCCTGCGGCGGCTGCTCGCCACCCGCGAGCGGCGGGAGGGCGACTGATCCGGGTTTGCCGCCCAGTTTGCGAGGTAAAGGGATAATCGCATCCGGCGACCCGTGAAGGAGATGCGATGGCGTGGCTGCTGGTCGTGGTCGCCGGGCTGCTGGAAACGGGCTTCGCCGTCTGCCTCAAGCTCTCGCACGGTTTCACCAGGCTCTGGCCGACGGTCGCGTTCTGCGCGTTCGCGCTCGGCAGCTTCGGGCTGCTGACGCTGTCCCTGAAGAAGCTCGACGTGGGGCCCGCGTACGCGGTGTGGACGGGCATCGGCGCGGCCGGGACGGCGATCTACGGCATGGTCTTCCTCGACGACCTGGTCTCCGTCCTGAAGATCGTCTCCATCACGCTGGTGATCATCGGCGTGGTGGGCCTCCAGCTCTCCGGCTCGGGGCACTGAGAATTGACGGCCCGCCAGATGCTGTCAAGAGCCTCCTGTGGATCGCCCGGTTCCGGATCGATACTGTTCGGCCATGGCCGACTACCACGATGACCTGCGTTTCGCCCACGTTCTGGCCGACGCCGCCGATGCCGCGACCATGGAGCGCTTCAAGGCGCTCGACCTCAAGGTCGAGACAAAACCCGACATGACGCCGGTGAGCGAAGCCGACAAGGCGGCGGAGGAGCTGATCCGCTCCCAGCTCCAGCGCGCCCGCCCGCGGGACGCGGTGCTCGGCGAGGAATTCGGCAACGAGGGCACCGGCCCGCGCCGCTGGGTGATCGATCCGATCGACGGCACCAAGAACTATGTGCGCGGGGTTCCGGTCTGGGCCACCCTGATCGCGCTCATGGAGCGCGGCGCGGGCGGCGACCGGCCGGTGGTCGGCGTGGTCTCCGCACCGGCGCTGGGCCGTCGCTGGTGGGCCGCCGAGGGGCTCGGGGCGTACACCGGCCGGAGCCTGTCGTCGGCGAGCCGGCTGCGCGTCTCGAAGGTGGCCGAGCTGGGCGACGCGTCGTTCGCGTACTCCTCGATCAGCGGCTGGGAGGAGCGCGGCAGACTGAACGGCTTCCTCGATCTGACCCGCGCCTGCTGGCGCACCCGTGGCTACGGCGACTTCTGGCCGTACATGATGGTCGCCGAGGGATCGGTGGACCTGTGCGCCGAACCGGAACTCTCCCTGTGGGACATGGCGGCGAACGCGGTGATCGTCCAGGAGGCGGGCGGCCGCTTCACCGGACTCGACGGCGTACCGGGCCCGAACAGCGGTGACGCGGCGGCGTCCAATGGGCTGCTGCACGAGGAACTGCTGGATTACCTGCGGCCGTAGGGCCGGCCGCAGGGCTGTCAAGCGGAGCGTACGGGCGCGCTGAGCGGTAGATCGGCTTCCGCGCGCCCTTGTTGTGTCCACCGGAGCATGTGAACATGAGAATCCAAAGCCTTGTGAACTTGTGAATCCGTTCTCGAATGCGCGCCGGCGCACGGCGGATTCCCTCAAGGAGGTGGCTCCATCCATGCCCGTGTACGTCCGTGACGCCATGAGCTCGGTGGTCCTCACCATCGGACCAGCACATACGCTCCGTCAGGCCGCGAGGCTGATGTCGGCCCGTCGGGTCGGGTCGGCCGTCGTGCTCGACCCCGACACCAGCGGCCTCGGCATCCTCACCGAGCGGGACATCCTCAACTCCCTCGGCGCGGACCAGGACCCGGACCACGAGACCGCGCACGCCCACACCACCGCCGACGCCGTCTTCGCCACCCCCGGGTGGACGCTGGAGGAGGCGGCCCGCACGATGAGCCAGGGCGGCTTCCGCCACCTCATCGTGCTGGAGGCGGGCGAACCGGTCGGGGTGGTGTCGGTGCGCGACATCATCCGCTGCTGGACCCCGGCCCGGCAGCCCGCGCTGGCCTGACACGGAGAGGCCGGAGCCCCATGGCGTCCGGCCTCTCCGGTGTGTACGGCAAGCGCCCTAGCCGCGCAGGGCCTGGACCGCGGCCTCCAGCCGCTTGCCGTAGTCCGCGTCCGCCTTGCGGAAGTTCTCGATCGCCCGCTGCGCGATGTCGTCGCGGGAGACCTGCGCGATGAAGCCCGCGAGGTTCGCGATCAGGCGCCCCTTCTCCTCGTCCGACATCAGCCGGTAGAGGGTGCCCGCCTGGCCGAAGTCGTCGTCCTCGGCGTGCGAGGGCGCCTCGTGGTCACCGGTCACGCCGCTGACCGCGGACGGCTGCCACAGCGGCCGGCCGGTCTGCGCCGGTCCGCCGAAGCTGTTCGGCTCGTAGTTCTTCGCGCCCGCGTGACGGCCGTCGTACAGCGCGCCGTCGCGGCCGTGGGTGCGCGCCTCGGTGGCGTGCGGGCGGTTCACCGGCAGCTGGTCGGCGTTGATGCCGACGCGGTAGCGATGGGCGTCGCCGTACGCGAAGAGACGGCCCTGCAGCATCTTGTCCGGGGACGGGCCGATGCCGGGCACCAGATGGGCGGGCGAGAAGATCGACTGCTCGACCTCGGCGAAGATGTTCCGCGGGTTGCGGTTCAGCTCCAGCGTGCCGATCTCGATCGGCGGGTAGTCCTCGTGCGGCCAGACCTTGGTCAGGTCGAACGGGTTGAAGCGGTAGTGCGCCGCGTCCTCCGCCGGCATGATCTGCACCTGGACGGTCCAGGTCGGGAAGTCGCCGCGCTCGATGGACTCGCGCAGGTCGCGCTGGTGGCTGTCCGCGTCCCGGCCCGCGAGCTCCGCGGCCTCTTCCGAGGTCAGGTTCTTGATGCCCTGGTCGGTCTTGAAGTGGTACTTGACCCAGAAGACCTCGCCCGCGGCGTTGTTCCACTGGTAGGTGTGCGAACCGTACCCGTTCATGTGGCGGTACGAGGCGGGAATGCCGCGGTCGCCGAACAGCCAGGTCACCTGGTGGGTGGACTCGGGCGACAGGCCCCAGAAGTCCCAGACGCCGTCCGCCTCCTGCGAGCCCGTGTACGGGTCGCGTTTCTGGGTGTGGATGAAGTCGGGGAACTTGATGGCGTCCTTGATGAAGAACACCGGGGTGTTGTTCCCCACCAGGTCGTAGTTGCCGTCCTCGGTGTAGAACTTCAGCGCGAAGCCGCGCGGGTCGCGCACCGCGTCCGCCGAGCCGAGGTTGCCCGCGACGGTCGAGAAGCGGAGGAACGTCTCGGTCTGCTTGCCGACCTCGGAGAGGAACGCCGCGCGGGTCCACCGGGAGACGTCGCGGGTCAGCGTGAAGGTGCCGTACGCACCGGCGCCGCGCGCGTGGACGACCCGCTCCGGGATCCGCTCGCGGTTGAAGTGGGCGAGCTTCTCGATCAGGTGCTGGTCCTGGATCAGGACCGGACCGGCCGCGCCCGCCGTCTGGCTGTTCTGGTTGTCCGCCACCGGAGCCCCGGACTCCGTGGTCAGCGGACCCGTGATGTTGTCCTGCACCGTCACCGTGCGCCTCCTGCGTGCTCGCGTCCCGTCCCCGGGCCGGGTCGAACTCGACCTCATTCGATCTGACTCGATCCTACATTGGACATTGTCTAAGTCAAGAAGACCTTGAGACCGATACCCGATCCGGTCATGGATCCGGCCACTGCTACCCTTGTCCTTATCTGACTGATAGGTGAATGGCATGAGTGACCTGCTGAAACGACTCCGGGGGCGCGGCTGGCGGCTGACCGCGCAGCGGCGCGTCGTCGCCGAGGTCCTCGACGGGGACCACGTGCACTACACCGCCGACGAGGTACACGCGCTGGCGGCCGACCGCCTGCCCGAGATCTCCCGTGCGACGGTCTACAACACCCTCGGCGAGCTGGTCTCGCTCGGCGAGGTGATCGAGGTCAGCACGGACGGCCGGGCGAAGCGTTACGACCCGAACGCGCACCACGCGCACCAGCACCTGGTGTGCGCGCGCTGCGGCACGATCCGCGACGTCCACCCCGTCGGCGACCCGCTGGCCGACCTGCCCGCACAGGAACGCTTCGGCTTCGCGGTCTCCGCGGCCGAGGTGACCTACCGCGGGATCTGCCCCGACTGCGCGGCCTGACCGCACCCCGCGGTCCGGCGGCCGGCCGGCCGCCGAAGGGGTATCGCACACATGACGAAGGGCCCGGATCCTGGGATCCGGGCCCTTCGTTCTCGTAGCGGGGACAGGATTTGAACCTGCGACCTCTGGGTTATGAGCCCAGCGAGCTACCGAGCTGCTCCACCCCGCGTCGGTGTGAAGCAACTTTAACCCGAGGCCAACGCCAGGAGCAAACCGGTTACCCGGGCGTCACCGCGAAGGCTCCGCCGCGGGCTCTACGCGGTCAGCTCCTGCTGCAGCGCGTCCCGCAGCCGGGCCGCCCGCTCGGCGACCTCCGCCGGGCCCAGCTCGACCGCCCGGGCGCACCACCGCTGCCCCTCGGTCAGCGCGCCGCGACGGGCCGCGAGCAGCGCCAGGCGCAGCGCGGCGCGGCCGTGCCCGGCCCCGGCCGCGCGCGTCCACCACAGGGCGGCCTCCGGCTCGCTGCCCTCGCGGGCCAGCAGCAGCCCCAGGTTGAACGCGCCGTTGCTGCTGCCCGCCTCGGCGGCCATCCGGTACCAGCGGGCGGCCTCGACCACCTCGCCCCGGGCGGCCGCGAGCATGCCGACGCGCACCTGGGCGCGCCGGTGGCCCTGGTGGGCGGCCCGCTCGTACCACTCCTCGTACTCGGGCACGGTGCCGTCGTCCGGCGCGACCGGGAACTGCGTCCCCGAGCTGAAGCCGGCGCCGGTCGCCGCGGGGTCGCCGCCCACCGACGAGCGGTCCAGCAGCGCCGCCAGCCGGAAGGCGGCCTCGGCGCTGCCGCCGCCCGCGGCGCAGCGCAGATGGCGCTCGGCCGCCTGGTGGTCGCCCTCCCGCAGCAGGGCGATGCCGACCTGGAGGGCGGCCTCGGTGTGCCCGGCGGCCGCGGCCCGCTCGTACCACTGCCGGGCGGCCCGCTCCTCGTCCCGGCCCGCGTACAGGATGCCGAGGTTGAACGCGGCGTCCACGCTGCCCGCCTCGGCGGCCTTGGAGAACCACGGCTCGGCGCCCGCCGCGTCGCCGCGCTGGAGCAGCAGCACGGCGACCGCGTTGGCGGCCTCGCGGTGCCCGGCGTAGGCGGCGCGGCGGTACCACTGCTCGGCCTGGGCGGTCCGGCCCTGCTCGGCGCAGAGCAGGCCGAGGTTGTACGCGCCGTTGATGTCCCCGGCGTCCAGGGCGGCCCGGTACCAGCGCTCGGCGGTCTGGGTCTCGCCGCGGTCGGCGTGCAGCGCGCCCAGGGCATTGGCCGCGTTGCCGTCGCCGTCCTGGGCGGCGCGGTGCCACCAGACGGCGGCGCTGTCGGTGTCGCCCGCGTCGCGCAGCAGGAAGGCGAGGGCGCAGGCGGCGCGCGGCTCGCCGTCCTTGGCGGACGTCAGGTACCAGCGGCCCGCCTCCTGGGTCTCGCCGCGCTTCTCCAGCAGCGTGCCGAGGCAGAGCGCGGCGCGCCGGTGGCCACGCGCGGCGGCCTGCCGGTACCACTGCTCGGCCTCCTCCGGCTCCGCGTCGGCGGCGGGCCGGCCGCGCTCCTCCTCGCTGTGGTCCAGCAGCCGGGCGAGGCGGTACGCGGCCTCGCGGTGGCCGCGCTCGGCCGCCGTGCGGAACCACCGCTCGGCGCCGATGTCGCTGCGGTGGTCGAGCAGGTCGGCGAGGGCGTACGCGCCCAGGGTGTGGCCGGATTCGGCGGACTGGCGCAGCCAGTACTCGGCGGCGGGTTCGTCGCCGCGCTCGCGGTGGTGGCGGCCGAGGGCGTGCGCGGCAGCGGCGGACCCGGCGACGGCTGCGATGCGCCACCAGCCGGCCGCCTCGTCGGCGTACCCGCGCTGGTGGAGGAGGACGCCGAGGTTGTTGGCGGCGGCGCGGTCGCCCGCGGCCGTGGCGCCGCGCAGATACGGCTCGGCGCCGTCGAGGTCGCCGCGGCGCAGCAGCAGCGCGCCGAGGGCGCTCATGGACGCCGTATCGCCGGACTCGGCCGCACGGCGGTGCCGTGTCTCTTCCTCGGCATCGTCATGCGTGTGCGCAAAACGCCCTGTCTCCAACAGACTGACCCTGTCCCCCATAAATTCCATCGTGTCATCACCCGCGTCCGGCGTACACCTGGTATACCGCAGCCAGCGAGGTCACTTCAGCGTTTTGTCGACTTGCCCACAGAGAGACAACCCAAACGCTTGTATCTCGAATCGTTGAGTAGACACACAAAGAGGCCCGGATCCTTGCGGATCCGGGCCTCGTCTGTCAGTAGCGGGGACAGGATTTGAACCTGCGACCTCTGGGTTATGAGCCCAGCGAGCTACCGAGCTGCTCCACCCCGCGTCGTCGTGTCACTACCGTACCACGGCACGGGGCACCTCCTTCTCGGTCGTTTCCCCTGGTCGCGGGGGTCAGCCGCCCTTGTTGTCGCCGCTCTGGCTCTGCGGCTGGTTCTGCTTCGCCCCCTGCTTCTCGGCGGCCTTCTGCTCCGCCTTGGCCGCCTTGTCCAGCGCCTCCTTGAGGTTCTCCTGGGCCTTGCCGTACGCGTCCCAGTCCTGCGGGCTCTTCTCGAGCGCCTTCTGGCTGTCCTCCCAGGCCGTCTGGGCGTCCTCCAGCGCGGCCCGCACCGTGGGGTCGGCGCTCGGCTTCCCGGTGCCGTCGTCCGGCGGCTGCTGCCCGTCGGGCGACTCCTC
Source organism: Streptomyces sp. NPDC021212 (assembly GCF_044332925.1). Lineage (NCBI taxonomy): Bacteria > Bacillati > Actinomycetota > Actinomycetes > Kitasatosporales > Streptomycetaceae > Streptomyces > Streptomyces sp. NPDC021212. Next base: position 368,128 of record NZ_JBIRPZ010000003.1, on the reverse strand, counting down.
GCCGAAGACCGCGTCCAGCGCCTCGGGCAGGGTGTTCTTGAAGGCGGGCTCGTTGCCGTTGTAGGAGACGCCGACCTTCTTCAGCAGCGGGTAGTTGGAGTTGCCGCCACGCGCGTACACCGGCTCGATATAGAGGAAGCCCCCGTTGAACGGCACCGTCAGCAGGTTGCCGTACTCGATGTCCGAGTCGGTGCCCCGGAGGTTCCGTACGAACTCGGCCACTTCGGGGGTGCCGTTCAGCTTGCTCTGCACCTGCTGTGGACCGGGCACGTCATTGGTGACCTTCAGCATTCTTATCGTGCCGTAGTCCTTGGACTGGGCATCGGCGTCGACGGACATGAACGCCCCGAGCGTGGGCCGCCCGTTGGGGGTGAAGGTCGTCGTCAGCGAGAACGCCTGCCTCCGCTGATCCGGCATCTTCATGCTCAGGTAGTACGGCGGGACCGCGCTGCCGTCCTTGCGGGTCGGGTCGTCCGGCACCTGCCAGGCGTCACTGCCGCTGTAGAACTGCTGCGGGTCGGTGACGTGGTAGCGGGTCAGCAGCTCGCGCTGGACCTTGAACAGGTCCTGCGGATACCGCAGATGCTCCTTGAGCTGGCCGCTGATCGCGCTCTTCGGCTTGACCGTCCCCGGGAACGCCTTCTCCCAGGTCTTCAGCACCGGGTCCTTGGTGTCCCACTCGTAGAGATCGACGGAGCCGTCGTAGGCGTCGACGGTCGCCTTCACCGAGTTCCGGATGTAGTTGACCTTGTTCTGCTGGGCGACCACCGAGCGGTCCTGACCGCTCAGCGAGTCGGCCGTGCTGTCGCCCAGGGTGGTCCGCGACGCGTACGGGTAGCCGTTGGTGGTGGTGTACGCGTCAACGACCCACTTGATACGCCCGTCGACCACCGCCGGGTAGGCGTCCCCGTCGATGGTCAGCCACGGGGCGACCTTCTCGACGCGCTCCTTGGGCGTGCGGTTGTAGAGGATCCGCGAACCCTCGCCAATGGCACCGGAGTAGAGGATCTGCGGCTCGCCGAACGCCACCGCGTAGGCGGCGCGGTTGACCGGGTTGGAGAGGCTGACCCCGCTCTTGCCCTTGTAGCTGGTGGTCTTCTCGCCGTTGTCCTCGTAGTCCAGCTCCTTCTGCGGGCCGCCCACTATCGAGTACTGATTGGTCTTCTCGCCGTAGTAGACCTGCTGGCGGTAGGTGCGCAGCCCGGGCTTCCCGCTGGTGGGCAGACCCGCCTCGGTGAAGTCCGGGGCGCCCTGCTGGTCCGCCTCGGGGTCCGGGCTGGTGCCCTTGGCCGCGATCATGCCGTAGCCGTGGGTGTAGGTGAAGTGGTCGTTGATCCAGTTCCGCTTCGGCACACCGGCGAGGTTCAGCTCGCGCACACCGACGACGGTGTCCTGATCCTTGCCGTTGGCGTCCTTGTAGCGGTCGACGTCCAGCGTCGACGGGAACTGGTAGTACTTCCGCTTCTGCTGGAGCTGCTGGAAGGTCGGCGAGACGACACTCGGGTCGATCAGCCGGTAGCTGGCCGTCGAGTCGGCGGTCTGGCGCAGCTGGGTGCTGGCCTTGTCGTCGGTCTTGCCGCTGTAGTCCGCCACCTTGGACTCATCGATGCCGTACGCCTTGCGCGTGGCCTCGATGTTCTTCTTGATGTACGGCGACTCCTTGGCCTGCTCGTTCGGCTCGACCTGGAACTTCTGCACGATGGCCGGGTAGAGCCCGCCGATCAGGATCGCCGACAGCACCATCAGCCCGAAGCCGATCACCGGAAGCTGCCAGGTGCGCCGCCACAGCGTCGCGAAGAACAGCAGCGCGCAGATGACCGCGATGCAGAAGAGGATCGTCTTGGCGGGCAGATAGGCGTTGGCGTCGACGTAGCGCAGACCCGTCCAGTTGCCCGTCGCCTTGAAGTCGCTGGACTTCACCGCCAGGCCGTACCGGTCCAGCCAGTACGCCACCGCCTTGAGCGCCACGAAGACGCCCACCAGCACCGACAGATGGCCGGTGGCCGCGCCGGTCGCCCTGGCCCCCGGGCTGGTGACGCGCAGGCCCCCGTAGAGGTAGTGCACCAGGGCCGCGGCGATCAGGGAGAGCACCGTGGCCGCGAAGCCGAAGCTCAGCAGGAAGCGGTACCAGGGCAGGTCGAAGGCGAAGAAGGACACGTCCTTGTGGAACTCCGCGTCCTTCTGGCCGAAGGGCACGCTGTTGACCCACAGCAGCCACAGCCGCCACTGGCCGGCCGCGGAGGCCCCGGCGATCAGCCCGACCAGCGCGGTGACCGCGAGCAGCACCCACTTCTTGAACGGGGCGATGCCCATCCGGTACCGGTCGAGGTTCTGCTGCTCCATCGACATCGCACTCAGCGGCGGCCGCAGCCGGTGCGCGAGCCAGACGTTGACCCCGACGGCCGTCGACATCAACAGGCCGAAGACGAAGAACAGCCCGATCTTTGTCCGGAGGGTGGTGCTGAAGACCGAGGAGTAATGAAGCGAGCGATACCAGAGCCAATCCGTCCAAAACCCCGCGAACATGACGAAGAGCATGGCCAGCACGGCCAGCACACCCAGGGTCATGAACAGGGTCCGGACTCGCCGGGACGGTCGGCCCACTCTGATCCGCGGTCCCGTCGGGCCTCCGCCGCGGTCCGGCATCTGGAAAGCCAAGGTGCGCACCTCGAAGTTCGCTGTTGTCTGTGTTGTCTGTACGGGCTCTGACGGGCCCGGACAGTAGGGCCCACCTGATGCAACTTACTCAGGCTTTACTCAGTTCCCGATTCCGGGTCCGATCAGGGCACGATATGAACCATGTCCAACGCAACCCCCGGTACCGGCCCCCTTGCCGCGAATCCCCTCACCCGCGCCGTCCTGGAAATCGACGAGTACGCCTCCGGGCTCGGCTGGGACCAGCCCGCCCGGCTCTTCGCCCTCGTCGACACCGCCCAGCTGCGCTCCCAGGAGCCCGAGCTGGCCGGTCAGCTCGGGCTCGACGAGGAGGGTGACGAGCCCGCGGCGGCCCTCACCCCCATCGAACAGGACGAGCTGCCCTCGCAGGCCCCGCTCGACGAATTCCTTGCCACCATCGCCTGGCCCGACGCCGTGATCGGCTGCGCCATGACCGTGGAGCGGCTGATGCTGCCGCCGTCCGCCGAGTCCTCCGTCCCGAAGGACCTGGACGACGCCCAGCTGGCGTCCTGGGTCGCGGAGCACCCGGAACGCCAGGAGGTCCGGATGACGGTCGCCGTGCTGCGGGACGGGGAGCGCGAGTCGGCGGTGCGGCTGCGCGAGAAGGACTCCCCGGCCGAGGTACTGACCGGCTCCGGCCTGGTGCCGGGGCTCGCCGACGCGCTGGCAGCCACCTTCGCCACCGACTGACGTCCCCGCAGGGCTGGAGCGGTACGACGCGAGGCGGCCGCCGGACCAGGAGTCCGGCGGCCGCCTCGTGTGGTCGTACGGACCGCTCAGCCCGCGGCGCACCGGGGCAGGCCGGCGGTGTCTCCCGAGCGGATCTTCTTGAGGGCCTTCAGCGCGTCGTCGATGGTGTGCACCTTCACCAGCCGCAGGCCGTCCGGCACGTCCTTGGCCGCCGCCGCGCAGTTCTCCTTCGGGGTGAGGAAGAAGCGGGCGCCGGCCTCGCGGGCGCCGATCGTCTTCATCTCGATCCCGCCGATCGGGCCCACGACGCCCTTGTCGTCGATGGTGCCGGTGCCCGCGATGAACTTCCCGCCGGTCAGGTCGCCCTCCTTCGACACCCGGTCCACGATGCCGAGGGCGAACATCAGACCGGCGCTCGGCCCGCCCACGTCGGCCAGCTTGATGTCGATCTTGAACGGGAAGGCGTAGTCGATCCCGGCCTGGATGCCGACGATGGCCCGGCCGCCGGCCTTCTTGGTGGTGATCGCGATCTGCTTCTCGCCGGTCGGCCGCTTGCCGCTCTTCTCGGCCGCCGCGGCCACCTTGGCCGGGATGATCGAGAAGGTCACCTTCTCGCCCGGCTTGTGCTTGGTGACCAGCTTGGCGACGTTGCCGGGCTCGCGCACCGCGGTGCCGTCGACCGACTTGATCACGTCGCCCGCGTGCAGCTTGCCCTGGGACGGGCTGCCCTTGACGACGGCGCCCACGATCACCTGGGAGGTGACCTTCCGGTGCAGCGCCCTGAGCGCCGCGACCTTGGCGCTCTCCTGGGACTGGCTGAATTCCTCCGCGTTCTGCTGGTTCACCTGGTCCGGGGTTTTGTCGTCCGGATAGAGGGTGGCGTGCGGCACCACCACATTGTCGTGGGAGAGCCAGCCGTAGACGGCCTCCACGAGATTCATCCGGTACTCGGATCCGGTGACCCGGACCGTCGTCATGTTGAGGTGCCCCCCGGTGGTCTCACAGCCCTTGTGGCCGGAGATCTGCAGCACGCATTCGCCGTTGTGTTCGCCCAGCGTGTTGTACGTCGGCCCCGGTGACATCTCCGCGTACGGCACCGGGATCAGCACACCGGCGCACAGCAGCGCGATCAGCATCAGTAGGGAGGCGAGCATCGTCGCGGTGCGGCGTGGCATGGAACGACAGTACGGGACGCGTACGGCAGTCCACTCCCGGGGCCGTCCGTACGAGGGGCCGGGACTCAGGCCGCCGCGTCCGTATCCGCACGCGCGCGCTCCATTGCCTCTCGGAACCGTGTATATCCGGCCAGTTCCTCGACGTCCCCCACGCTCTTGCGGTTGTTGCGCGCGGCCCAACCGGCATAGAGCGTGGCGGCTATCGCCGCGAGAACGGGAATGAGCAACCAGAGAAGCGCTCCCATAGCGGCCTCCCGACCCCTTTTAAGCACCGCGACTGACAGATGAGCAGATTAATCCTCCGCGAGGTCAACGCTCACGGCAGGGTGGGGGTTACGCAAGTGGAGTACACCATTCCGAGTGGACTCCATGGCGTAACTGTTATCCCGCCCCACCAGGCGCTGTCAGTTTCGCGTGCCCGCTACGCGCCGACCCATTCTTCGGTCCCGTCCGCGAACGTCTGGTGCTTCCAGATCGGGACCTCGCTCTTGAGGTCGTCGATCAGGCGGCGGCAGGCGGCGAACGCCTCCGCGCGGTGCGGACACGAAACCGCCACGACAACGGCCAGATCGCCGATCTCCAGATCGCCGACCCGGTGGACGGCGGCCAGCGCCCGCACCGGGAAGTCGGCCGCGACCTTCTCGGCCACCCGCCGCAGCTCGGCCTCGGCGCTCGGATGCGCGGAGTAACCGAGGGCGCCCACATCCGCGCCCCCGTCGTGATTGCGCACGGTGCCCACGAAGAGCGCCGTACCGCCCGCCGCGGGGTCGCCGACCGCCCCGAACACCTCGTCCACCGACAGCGGGGTCTCGCGCACCGCGAGCAGGCGGATGGGGTCGGCTGCCGCGCCCTCGCCGGGATGATCGTACGTCTGTGCCATGTCGTCCATCGTGCCGTATGCCGTCCCGTCGTGGCGGACCTGTCGAGATGGGCTGCCGGATCGCGTGGACCTAGCGGCGGCGCGCCTTGCGGGCGCGGCGCACGATCGCGGCGGTGCCCACCAGGGCGACCGTCGCACCCGCGGCGCCCAGCGTGGTGGCGTCCTTGCGGCCCAGCCGCCGCCCGGCGACCGTATGCCGCCCGGAGACCTCCTCCAGCAGCTCGGCCAGCACCTCCTCATTGGTCCACCGGGGCCGCCAGCCCGCCGCGTGCAGCCTGCTGCCACTGACCGCCCAGGGGTGCATCGTGTACGCGAGGTCCCCGGCCGGGGACGGGGTCAGGCCCAGCCGGTGCAGCCGGGAGGCGGCGCCGAGGGCGACCGCCGACGGCAGCTCCATGCGCCGGATCCCGGACAGCTCCTCGACCTCGTCCTGCTCCAGCCAGCCGTCGCAGCCGACCGCCAGCTCCCCCTCGACCTTCTCCAGCGCGGCGTACTCCAGCGCGCTGACCAGGTCTTCCATATGGCAGAACTGCCAGGTGGGACGGGATCCCGCGACCACCAGCAGCCGGGGCGACTCGAAGTAGCGGGTGAGCGCGGTGTCCGTGCCGCCGACCAGGATGGCGGGGCGTACGACGGTCACGTTCAGCCCCGGGTGCGCCCGGGGCGCGCGCTCCCCCAGCCGCTCGATCTCGAGCAGGTCACCGACTCCGGTGGCCTCGGCGGTGGCCCGCAGCTCCGCGTCCTCGGCGAGCGGAACATCGTTGTCGGCGAGCGCGCCGTAGACCATCGCGGAGGTGCACAGCACCACCCGGTGGACCCCGGCGGCCGCGGCCGCGGTCAGCACGGTCTGGGTGCCGCGCACGTTGTAGGCGGTGCGCGCGGCGGGGTCGGTGCCCAAGTCCAGGTCGACGGCGAGATGCACGACGACGTCGGCCCCGCGCAGCTTCTCGGCGATGGCCGGATCGCGCACGTCCAGCACATGCCACTGCGCCTCGGTCACCTCGCCGCGCCGCTCGTCGAGGGCCAGCACCTGCTTGATCTCTTCGGACTCCGCGAGCCGCTGCGTGAGCAGGGCGCCGGGGCCCGAGGCGGCACCGGTGACCGCCACGACAGGTCGTCGTGCGGTACGGGCCTTGGCGTTTCGCGCAGCGCGAACTTCTCGGTCTGGGGAACTCACCGGGCGTCTCCAGCGGTTGTCTTCAGTACGCAGCGCGTGCACACGTACGTACCAGGTAACGCCCATCCTGCCGCAGCGCGGCGATCAGCGAAGCACTGAGCCCGTAAACCGGCGAGGTGTCTAGGCTGGGTGGTGATGTCGGGCATCCGCCGCCGGTTAGTGGCCGGTGGCCCAACGAGCCGAGGAACCCCGTGAGTGACACCCCATTCGGATTCGGCCTTCCGCCGGAGGAGCCGGAGGACGGCGACGACGGCAAGAAGAAGGGCGGCCAGGGCGACGAGCAGGGCCCCGCGAATCCCTTCGGGTTCGGTGGCGGGTCGGGCGCCCCGGCCGGAGCAGGCGGCGCGGAGAATCCGTTCGCCGCGATGTTCGGTTCCCTCAACCCGAACGACCTGGGCGCCGCCTTCCAGCAGCTCGGGCAGATGCTCTCGTACGAGGGCGGCCCGGTGAACTGGGACATGGCCAAGGACATCGCGCGGCAGACCGTCGCGCGCGGCACCGCCGACGGCACCAAGGACGAGAGCGTCGGCCCCGCCGACCGCGCCGCGGTCCAGGAGGCCGTGCGGCTGGCGGACCTGTGGCTGGACGGGGTCACGTCGCTGCCCTCGGGCTCGGGGACCGCCGTCGCGTGGAGCCGCGCCGAGTGGGTCGAGGCGACGCTGCCGGTGTGGAAGGACCTGGTCGACCCGGTCGCCGAGCGCGTCGGCTCCGCCATGGGCGACGTGCTGCCCGAGGAGATGCAGGCCATGGCCGGCCCGCTGCTCGGGATGATGCGTTCGATGGGTGGCGCGATGTTCGGCACCCAGATCGGGCAGGCGCTGGGCGTGCTGGCCGGTGAGGTGGTCGGTTCGACCGACATCGGGCTCCCGCTGGCCCCGACGGGCAAGGCGGCGCTGCTGCCGGTCAACATCGCGGCGCTCGGCTCCGGCCTCGGCGTCCCCCAAGACGAGGTGCGGCTGTATCTGGCGCTGCGGGAGGCGGCCCACCAGCGGCTGTTCTCGCACGTGCCGTGGCTGCGCTCGCATCTGTTCGGTGCCGTCGAGGGGTACGCCCGCGGCATCAAGGTGGACACGGCGAAGCTGGAGGACGCGGTCGGCCAGCTCGACCCGACCCACCCCGAGCAGCTGCAGGAAGCGCTCCAGCAGGGCATGTTCCAGCCGGAGGACACCCCGGAGCAGAAGGCCGCGCTGGCCCGGCTGGAGACCGCCCTCGCGCTGGTCGAGGGCTGGGTGGACGCGGTGGTGCACGCCGCCGCCAAGCCCCATCTGCCGTCCGCGGACGCCCTGCGCGAGACGCTGCGGCGCCGCCGGGCGAGCGGCGGGCCCGCCGAGCAGACCTTCGCCACGCTGATCGGCCTGGAGCTGCGGCCGCGCCGGCTGCGGGACGCCTCGCGGCTGTGGGCGTCGCTCACCGACGCGCGCGGCGTGGACGGCCGGGACGGGCTGTGGGAGCACCCGGACATGCTGCCGACGGCCGAGGACCTCGACGACCCGGACGGCTTCGTCCACCGCGAGCAGCTGGACTTCTCCGAGCTGGACCAGATGCTCGGCGAGGCGGCGGGCGGCGAGGACCGCGCGGAGGGCTCCGCCGAGGGTTCTGCGGAGGGCTCCGATGACCGTACGGAGGGCCATAAGCCGGAGGACCGTAAGGACGAGCGGGGCGACGGCGAGAAGTGAGCCTCCACAAGGACGCGGCGCGGGTCCTCGAGCAGTGGCCCGCGCCCGACGCCGACCAGGAGCGGCTGCGGCAGGCGTACGGCGATCATCTGGCCGCGTATCCCGACGGCATGTGGAAGGCGTGCGGCGACGGGCATCTCACGGCGAGCGCGCTGGTGGTCGACCCGCCGCGGGAGCGCGTCCTGCTCACGCTCCACCGCAAGCTGCGGATGTGGCTCCAGATGGGCGGCCACTGCGAGCCCGGGGACGCCACGCTGGCGGACGCGGCGCTGCGGGAGGCCACCGAGGAGTCGGGTATCGCGGGGTTGACCCTGCTGCCGGGCGGGCCGGTGCGGCTCGACCGGCACCACACGCCCTGCGCCTGGCATCTGGACGTGCAGTACGCGGCGGTGGCCCCGCCGGACGCGGTGGCGGCGATCAGCGACGAATCGCTGGACCTGCGCTGGTTCGGTTACGACGAGGTGGCGGACGTGGCCGACGCGTCGGTGCGCCACCTGGTGGCCCGTACCCGCGCGCTGGTCTGAGCAGCGCGCGGGCACGGACCGGGCACCGCCCGGCGGCGGTCAGTTGCTGAAGATGTTGCCCTGGTTCTGCCCGCGGGCCCCCTGCTGGCCCATGCCGAACTGGGCCGCCGCGCCGCCGCCGATCACCGCGTTCTGCGGCGGCAGCAACTCGCTGGGCTGGACGAGGGCGTAACCCTGGCCGAGGAAGCTCAGCTCCCAGCCCTCGCCGGTGCTGCCGCGCCGGCGCCACACCCCCGAGGAATGCGTCTGCGCCTGCATCTGGACGCGCAGCGAGCTGGACCACGCGACGATCGCGTCCGCATCGGCGTTGACGTACTTGTCCGGGGTCACCTGGAGCATCAGCGGCTTGCCCGAGGTCATGAGCGCGACCTTGCCCCGGCCGGAGATGTTGAGGTTGTACTTGCCGGAGCCGGAGATGCCGAACTGGCTGTCCACCGCGATCGACTCCCAGTGCAGCGTGGAGTCGATCGCCAGCACGTACGCGCTGTCGACCGTGAGGCCGTCGTGGTCCACGTCCACCACATGGACGTGCTGGGCGAGGTTGGCGAGGTAGACCGTGCCCTGCCCCGAGCAGCGCATCAGATCCAGGCCCTCGCCGGTGCGGGCGCGGGCGCGCCGCTGCCCGGAGGTCTGGTACTCACCGTCGAACTCGATCAGCCCCTGATAGGCGACCATGCTGCCCTTGCGGGCGAGCACGTCCTCGTGGCCGGTGAGCGCGACCCGCAGCATCTTGCGGTTCTGCAGCGAGTAACGGTCCTCGGTCTGAACCTCGGTGTGGCCGAAAAGCGGGCTCTGCATGTGTCCTTCTCCCCCTCAGCCCCGGGCCCGGAGCCGGTCGGTGCTGTCCTCGCTGGGCTGTACGACGACGAAGCCCTGCCCGGAGAAGCCGAGCTGGTACGCCTCGCCGCTGCCCCGGCCGATCAGGGACGACGCCTTGAAGCTGCGCTTGCCCTTCACCTTGAGACCGCTGGACCAGGCGACGAGCGCGTCCGGGTCCACATAGGTCTCGTCCTCCCCACGGCCACAGTCGACGACGATCGGGGTGCCGCGGGAGGTCAGCGCGACCCATCCGGTGCCGGAGACGCCCACGTTGAACAGGCCCTGCCCGGCGAACTTGGCGATGCCCTTGACCCGTTCGACACCCCACTGGAGGTGGGCGTCGAAGGCGAGCAGATTGGTGCCGTTGACGGAGAGCGCGTCGCCGTTGAGGTTGATGCAGACGACGTTCGCCCCGTAGTCGGCGAGATAGAGCAGCCCGTCGCCGCTGCACCGCATGAGCGGCGCGCCCTCGCCGGTCAGCCACTGGGAGGCCATCTGGCGCACCGCGGGCGGGTTCGGCTCGTACTGCACGAAGCCCTCGTACGCCACCATCGAACCGGTGCGGGCGAAGAGGTCCTGGCCGCTCTGCATGGCGACCTTGAGCATGCTGCTGCCGTGGTTCTCCATGCGGGCCGCGACCGGGGTGGCTGCGAAGCCCGAGATCATTTGCTGGTCCATGACGGGCTCCCTCAGACCTCGTAGGGCTGGACGACGATGAAGTTGCCGGGCGCACCGCGGAACTGGAGGTTCACGGTCTCCCCGCTGTGGCCGGGATAGGCGCTGCGGCGCAGCCGCACCTGGCTGGAGATGATCACCTGCGCACCGGCGGACCAGGCCACGATGGCGTTGCTGTCGGCGAAGGTCGTCGGGGTGACGGGGAGCACCACCGGGGTGCCCTGGGTCTTCACGATGACGGTGCCGGTGCCCTGGAACTGCATGGTGAACAGCGCGCCGCCGGGGATGCCGTGACCCTCGATCCGGCGCACCTCGTGCTGGAGCGACTCGTCGAAGGCGAGCACATTCTCGGCGGAGACGCAGATCGCGTCGCCCTGCAGTTCGATCGGGTGCAGCTCGGCGGCGTTCTCCGCGAGGAAGACCTGGCCCTGGCCGCTGCAGCGCATCAGCTGCATCTCCTGGCCGGTCGCGTTGCCGACGATCCGGCCGCGCATCCCCGCGCCCTTGTAGCTGAAGTCGACCTTCCCCTGGTACAGCACCATGCTGCCCTGGCGGGCGAGGACCGGCTGTCCGTCGACGCCGAGATCGACCCGCATCATGCGCGGGTTCTGCGGCGTCCAGCGCTGGCCGGTCGCCGCCTCGCGGTACTCGGCGAGCGCGGCCTGCACACCGGGGGCCCCGCCCTGGGGCACGGCCGCACCCGGGGTCTGGCCGTACGGGGCGGGCTGGCCGGGGTACGGCTGACCGGGCGGCTGCTGGCCGTACGGGGCGGGCGGCGCCTGACCCGGCGTCTGGCCGAACTGCGGCTGCCGACCGGGGTACTGCCCGGGCGGGCCGGGAGGAGGCGGCGCCTGGCCGGGGGGCGGCACGGGACCGGGCGGGCCGGGCGGCGGTACCTGGCCCGGCGGCACGATCGGCGCGGCGAGCGTCGGCGCCGCGTGCACCTGCGGTGACCCCGGCGCGGGCTGTGGGGCCGGGGGCTGCTGAGGGGTGCCCTGGGGCGGAGTGCCCTGGGGCGCGCCGAAGCTGGGGGCGGGGGCGGGTTGCTGCGGCTGCGGTGCGGGCGGGGCTGCGGGGGCCTGGTCCGCGGGGGCCGCGAAGCCCGGGGCGGGGGCCGCCTGGCCGGGCGGACCGAAACCGGGCGCACCGCCCTGCGCGGGCGCCGGTGCGGGCGCGGGCTCCTCCTCGGCGACCTCGCCACCGAAGTTCCTGAGCAGCGCCTCGAGTCCGCCGTCGAAGCCCTGTCCGACGGCGGCGAAGCGCCAGACGTCCTTGAGGTAGAAGTCGCCCAGCATCACCGCGCGCTCGGTGCTGAACTCCGAACCGCTGAAGGCGTACCGGGCCACCTCCTCGCCGCCCGCGACGATCCGGAGGTAGCCGGGGCCGATCTGGGACATCTGGCCGGCGCCGTCGAGGGTCGCGGTGAAGGAGAGCTTCTGGATGGTCGGCGGAATGCTGTCGAGCGTGACCCGGAACGACTCGGTGTCACCAGCCTGCGCACCGAGCTGCTGTATCGCTTCTTCAGGTGATTTGGGCTGATTGAAGAAGATGAAGTAGCGGTCGTCCGAGAGCCGTTCGTCCGCGTCGAGACCGAAGCAGCTGATGTCGAAGGTGAGCCCCGGTCCGGCGATCTGCACGCCGACGTACAGATCCCTCCCGGCGGTCAGATCGCTGATCCTGGCCTTGTGGCCGCGCTGGAATTCCCTGGCCATACGTAACGACCGTCCCCCATCCCGAAACCGGTGAGTGCATTGCGCGCCAGGCTAGCCGCTGCCGCCGACTGTGAACGACGCCGGGGAGCGCGGTGCGGTTCCTCAGCCCGGTTCCGCTTCGGCACCCGGTTCCGTTTCGCCGCCCGGCAGATGCGGCAGCCGCCCGGCGGCCACCACACCCTCCAGATAGCCCCGGGCCCGCTCGGTGCGGGGATAGGACTCCAGAAGCTCCCAGAAGCGGCGGCCGTGACCGGGCACCAGCAGATGGGCCAGCTCATGGACGAGGACGTAGTCCACCACGTACTCCGGCATGCCCTTGAGCCGGTGCGAGAGCCGGATGCTGCCCTCGGCCGGGGTGCACGAGCCCCAGCGGGTGTTCTGATTGGTGACCCAGCGGACCGAGGCGGGCCGGGCCCGGCCGCCCAGATACTGCCCGGACAGCCACTCCGCGCGCGCCGCCAGCTCCGTGTCGCCCAGCATGCGCTTGCTCTCCTGCGCCGCGAGCTTGTCCAGCATCACCCCGACCCAGCGCTGCTCCTCCGCTTCGGACATCCGGGCGGGGATGAGGACGATGGTGCGGTCGCCCTCGCGGTAGGCGGAGACGGTCCTGCGCCGACGTGAACTCCGGCGGACCTCGACCGCGCTCGTGCCCGAGCCCCGGTTCTGCGGGCTTGGCGGACTCGACGGGCTCGGCGGACTCGGGGCGGTGCGCGGGGAAGGATCGGCGGGCACGCCCCGACGTTACCCGCTGGCAGCCGGGGAAGTCCCGCCCTCACCCGCGGTCGCGGAGCGAACCACCCCTCGGCGCGCACCGCTTGTACGACTATCAACACAGCCTGTGGATAACTTTCGGCGGCGGGTGGGCGGCGGGGCGCATGCTGAGAACCGTTCGGCGAAAAGATCGGCGAAGTTCGGCGATGTTCGGCGAAGGGGGGACGGCGATGCATCCGATGCTCAAGCCCGCGCTGCGGCGCGGCTGGCGGAGCCGGGACACGGTGCAGTTCGGGGTGGCCCGGGCGCATGCGGTGGTGGTGGGCCCGCTGGATACGGCGACGGGCAGCTTTCTGGAGTTGCTCGACGGCACCCGTGGGCTGCCCCTGCTGCGGCAGGAGGCCCGGGCCCTCGGGCTGCCGGAGGAGCGGGCCGATGGGCTGCTGGACCGGCTGACGGCGGCCGGGCTGCTGGACGACACGAGGCCCGGCGGCCCGCTCGCGCCCGCGGCGAGCGGCCCCGGCCCGGCTCTGGACCGGCTGCGGCCGGACGCGGCGGCGCTGTCGGTGCTGCATCCGGAGCCGGGAGCGGCGGCGCGGCTGCTCGCCGCGCGGCGGGCGATGCGGGTGCAGGTGCGCGGTGCGGGGCGGGTCGGGGCGGCGGTCGCCGCAGTGCTGTCCTCCTCGGGGGTCGGGCAGGTCGATGTGGTGGACGGGGGCTGTGTCGAGCCCTGGGACGTGGCGCCCGGCGGGCTGTCGGCGGAGCAGATCGGAGAGCGGCGGGAGGTGGCAGCGCGCCGGCTGGTGCGCCGGGCGGCGCCGGGCCCGCGGCCACGCCCACGGGCCGGGGAGCCGCCCGGCGGGGAGCCCGGGCTGGCCCTGGTGGTGATCGCCCCGCGCGACGGCCTCGCGGCCTACGCACCGGATCCGGCGGCGGCCGAGCCACTGCTCGCCTCCGGCACACCCCATCTCTATGCGGGGGTGATCGAGGGCACCGGGGTGGTGGGTCCCCTCGTCCTGCCGGGTGTCACCCCCTGTGCGGGCTGCGCCGCCGCGGCCCGGGCGGAGCGGGAGCCGACGTGGCCGCGAATGCTGGCCCAGTGGCGGTCCGGCCGCCGCGGATCCGCACCCGCCTGTGACACGGCGCTGGCCACGGTGGTGGCCGGGCTCACCGCCTCCCGGGCGCTGGCCTTCCTCGACGGAGGGCTCCCCGCAGGCGCAGCGGCCCGCTGGGAGCTGGCGCTGCCCGGCCTCTCCTGGCAGGCCGAGAGCGTCGAGGCGCATCCCGGATGCGAGTGCGGATCGGCCGGGCGGGATGATGCGGTATACGCCTCGGCCGCGGAGAGACCGCACGCCACAATGTGCGGGTGACCGACGTCCGCGGAGTGGGCGACGGGGGTCCGGGAGGTGCCTCCCGGGATGGCTCAGCTGTAGTTGGAGGGCGCATGTCCGATCTGCCGCGCAAGGCGATCACCCGCACCGCCAAACTGGCGGCGCTGCCCTTGGGATTCGCGGGGCGCGCCACCTGGGGGCTGGGGAAGCGGATAGGAGGGCGGCCGGCGGAGATCGTCGCGCGCGAGATGCAGCAGCGCACCGCCGAGCAGATGTTCAAGGTCCTCGGCGAGCTCAAGGGCGGGGCGATGAAGCTCGGGCAGGCGATGTCGGTCTTCGAATCGGCGCTGCCCGAGGAGATCGCGAAGCCCTACCGGGCGGCCCTCACCAAGCTCCAGGAGGCCGCCCCGCCCATGCCCACCGGTACGGTCCACGCGGCGCTGGAGGAGCGGCTCGGCCCGGAGTGGGAGGAGCTGTTCCTGGAGTTCGAGGACAAGCCGGCGGCGGCCGCCTCGATCGGGCAGGTGCACCGGGCCGTCTGGCACGACGGGCGCCAGGTCGCGGTCAAGGTGCAGTACCCGGGGGCGGGCGAGGCGCTGCTGTCCGACCTCGGCCAACTGAGCCGGTTCGCCCGGGTGCTCGGGCCGCTGGTGCCCGGCATGGACATCAAGCCGCTGATCGCGGAGCTGCGCGACCGGGTGGCCGAGGAGCTGGACTATGAGCTGGAGGCCGAGTCCCAGCGCGCCCATGCGGTGGAGTACGCCGAGGACACCGAGATCGTGGTGCCCGAGGTGGTGCACCAGAGCGATCAGGTGCTGATCACGGAATGGCTGGAGGGCATACCGCTCTCCGAGGTGATCGCCGAGGGCGGGCCCGAGGAGCGTGACCGGGCCGGTCAGCTGCTGGCCCGCTTTCTGTTCTCGGGGGCGCCCCGCACCGGCCTGCTGCACGCCGATCCGCACCCCGGGAACTTCCGGCTGATCAAGGGAGATGCCCCGGACGGGCCGCCGGAGCAGTGGAAGCTGGGCGTCCTGGACTTCGGCTCGGTGGACCGGCTCCCCGGAGGGCTTCCCGAGCCCGTCGGCATCGCGCTGCGGATGGCGCTGGAAGGGGACGCCGCGGGGGTCTACGACCTGATGCGGGGTGAGGGGTTCGTCAAGCCGACGATCGAGCTGGATCCTGACGCGCTGCTGGAGTTCCTGCTGCCGATGCTCGAACCGGCCCAGGTCGAGGCGTTCCACTTCGAGAGGCAGTGGATACGCGGCCAGGCGGCGCGGATGGCCGACCGCGGTTCGCCCGTCTACGAGCTGGGCAATCAGCTCAATCTGCCGCCCGCTTATCTGCTGATCCACCGGGTGACCCTGAGCACGATCGGGGTGCTGTGCCAGCTGGGCGCGACGGTGCGGCTGCGCGATGAGCTGGAGGCCTGGGTCCCCGGCTTCGCCGACGAGGCGGAGGAGGTGGACGAGGCTGCCGAGGCCGGTGCGGACGGCGCGGACGGCGCGGCCGACGACGTCCAGGAGGCCGAGGACGCGGAGACCTCGGCCTGATCGCGGGAACGGCCGAGGGCCGGTCCGCATCGGACCGGCCCTCGGTATCCCTCGGTGTCTGCGCGTGGCCGCGTCAGGACATGACCGCCGTGGCCAGCGCCCGGCGGGCGCGCAGGGACGCCCGCCCCGCGCCGCGCTGCAGGCGCATATGCGCACGCGCCAGGGCTTCTGGGATGAGTTGCATTTCTCGGGTCCTGTTCTGGCGCGACTCGGGCGCGCCGGAGTGATGGCGTGTGGGGGTGTCGGAGACCGGTGGGGTCATCGTCGGGACCTGCTTCATGGGTTCGTGCGTCGCCGGGCGATCGATGGTGCCGGGGGTGCTCATGCCGCGACCGGGTTCTTGCGCGGGCGGCCACGCGGCCGCTTGCGGGCCACGACGACCCCCTGGACGAACAGCTCGCCGCCCCAGACGCCCCAGGGCTCGCGGCGGTCTTTGGCCCCGGCGAGACAGGCCTCGCGCAGCGGACAGGTCTGGCACAGCGACTTGGCGTACTCGACGTCGGCCGGAGACTCGGCGAAGAAGACCTCCGGGTCGTAGGAGCGGCACGGGACGGCTACGCCCAGGTTCTCGATGGCGTCATCGAGCTCGGTGAGGGCGGTGAGGGGGGTCAAGGAGTCCTCCGAGGAGTCAGGCGGTCGATTCAGGTCGGTCTCTGCGGACGGGGCGTGTGCGTTGAGTTGCACGGTGGCGTGTTCCTCGTCTGTTCGGTCCGGCTCGTGGCCGGGCGCTGGCAAATCAAAAGGACCGCGGATCCCGGTGTGGGTTCCGCGGCCCTGGAAGGTGCCGACCTGATCCTGAATCAGGCTGGATAACTCCAGGGTTCGAGCCTGCGGAAGGCCCACTTCTCGTGGTGCTGCTGCGTCGTCCGGGATCCGGCACCATTGGCCGCCAGCGCATAGGCAAATGCCCGTGCCGCTGCCGCTACCGCAGGTGCCTGGATCGGTCGCTCGCTGCGCTCGCTGAGACGCGCTTCATTGGCGCCGGGCATACCGGTGCCGGGAAGCGGGGAGCCGAGCGGGCAGGTGACGGCGACCGATCGATCGGTCAATTTGATGGTCTCGATGAAGCTGATCATTGGTCTCCGCCTCCTCTCGGCGTCTCAGGGGACCAGTGCGAACCGGTCCGGACTTACGTAGTACAACACGGATTCCTCGGTTCCCGGAAGGGCCGTTGTCTCCGTGCTCGGAAGGCTATGGGTATGCCGTCCGCGCGCGCAAACTATTTTTCCGTCGAGTTTTCCGCAGGGTCACCCGGTTGGGTTCCGCCGCCCTCGTCGCCCCCGTCACTCTCGTGAGCCGAGGGCAGTTCCCGGCCCGCGCAGAGCGCGAGAACGTCGGCGCCGAACCTGCCGAGTTTCCGTCTTCCGACACCAGAGATGCCCGACAGCTCCGATTCGGTTCCCGGCACGGCCTCGGCAATGGCCAGCAGGGTCTTGTCGGTGAAGACGCAAAAGGCCGGCTGGCCCAGCAGCCCGGCCTGCTCGGCCCGCCAGTCATGCAGCCGCTCGTACAGCGCCTCGTCCAGCTCGGAGGGGCAGTCCTCGCAGCGCATCAGCTTCATCTCGCCCGCGTCGGTCAGCGTCCTGCCGCACACCCGGCAGTGCACCGGGGTACGCCGCTTGCGCACCGGGGCGCCCGGGCCGGCGCCGCGCTCGATGCCGCCGCCCCCGCCGGGCATCCGGGCGGCGGGCGCCGAGGAGCCGGGCCGCAGCCCGTTCAGAAAGCGGGTGGGCCTGCGGGAGGGGCGGCCGCCGGGCGCCCGCGAGAGCGCCCACGACAGGCTCAGATGGCGGCGGGCCCGGGTGACCCCCACATAGAGCAGCCGGCGCTCCTCCTCGATCTGCTCATCGGTCTTGGCGTAGGTGATCGGCATCATGCCCTCGGTCAGCCCCACCAGGAAGACCGCGTCCCACTCCAGGCCCTTGGCGGCGTGGAGTGAGGCGAGCGTCACACCCTCCACGGTCGGGGCGTGCTGGGCGGCCGCCCGCTCGTCCAGCTCCGCCACCAGATCGGAGAGGGTGGCCCCGGGCCTGCCCCGGGCGAAGTCCTCGGCGAGCCGCACCAGCGCGGCCAGCGACTCCCAGCGGTCGCGGACCGCTCCGGATCCCGCGGGGGGCTCGGGTGTCCAGCCGCGGGTGCCGAGCACGGCCCGCACCTGGGACGGCAGGTCCTCGTCCGACAGCACCGGGTCGGCGCTTCCGGCGCGGGCCGCGCCCCGCAGCAGCATCCCCGCCTCGCGGACCTCGGGCCGCTCGAAGAACCGCTCGGCGCCGCGCAGCTGATAGGGCACCTGGGCGTCGGCCAGCGCCTGCTCGTACAGCTCGGACTGGGCGTTGACCCGGTAGAGGACCGCGACCTGGCTCGGCGTGACGCCGGCGCCGCCCTGCCCGACCGGGGTGATCAGCTCGCGGATGCGACGGGCGGTGGCCTCGGCCTCGGCGGGCTCGTCGGCGTAGGCCGTGTAGACCGGCTCGGGGCCCGGGTCGCGCTGCGAGACCAGCTCCAGCCGGTGCTCCGCTGCCCGGCCGCGGGCCTGGGACAGCAGCCCGTTGGCCAGGTGCACGACCTGGGGGGTGGAGCGGTAGTCACGGATGAGCTTGACCACCGTGGCGCCGGGGTGCCGGGTGCGGAAGTCCAGCAGATGGTCGGGGGTGGCACCGGTGAAGGAGTAGATGGTCTGGCTGGCGTCGCCGACCACGCACAGGCTCTGCCGCTCGCCGAGCCACAGCTCCAGCAGCCGCTGCTGGAGCGGGCTGACGTCCTGGTACTCGTCGACCACGAAGTGCTGGTACTGGCGGCGCACCTGATCCGCGATGTCCGGCCGCTCCTCCAGCACACCGACCGTCAGCAGCAGCACATCCTCGAAGTCGATCACGCCGCGCTCGCGCTTCAACTGCTCGTACCCGGCGTAGATCCGGCCGATCTCGGCCGGGTCGCGGGGGGCCTCGCGGCCGGACTTGGCGGCCGCCGCCGGATAGTCCTCGGGCACGGTCTGGGTGACCTTCGACCATTCGATCTCGCCGGTCACATCCCGCAGCTCATTGCGGTCCAGCCGGACGCGGCAGCGCGCGGCGGCCTCGGCGACCAGCTGCACCTTGCGCTCGGCCAGCCGCGGCACCTCCCCGCCGACCGCCTTGGGCCAGAAGTACTGGAGCTGCCGCAGGGCGGCCGAGTGGAACGTGCGCGCCTGCACCCCGCCCGCGCCGAGCTGCCGCAGCCGGCCGCGCATCTCGCCCGCCGCGCGGTTGGTGAAGGTGACGGCCAGCACGCTGGCGGGCTGGAGGATGCCCGCGCGCACCCCGTAGGCGATCCGGTGGGTGATCGCCCGGGTCTTGCCGGTGCCCGCCCCGGCCAGCACACACACCGCCCCGTGCAGGGCCGTCGCCACCTCGCGCTGCTCGGGGTCGAGCCCCTCCAGCACCGCGTCGGCGTCACGCGGCGTGGCCCCGTAGCCGCCCGGCGTGGAGACCTGCGGGAAGAGAGTGGAGTGCGTTGCTGGTGTCACCCCGCCATGCTGCCAGGTCCCCCGGGACCACCGCGCAGGTTGTCCACAGCCGTGACCATGCGGTCATATGAACGCCAGGAATGCGACGGGAATGAGCGACGGAAGATGAACGTTCACCCTTTGCCGACCACCCACGACCCCGAGGAGCGCGAAGACCGATGTCCGGCACCGTGACGATGTACAGCACCACCTGGTGCGGCTACTGCCGCCGGCTCAAGGGCCAGATGGACCGCGAGGGGATCGCGTACACCGAGATCAACATCGAGCTGGACCCGGAGTCCGCGGCCTTCGTCGAGAAGGCGAACGGCGGCAACCAGACCGTGCCCACCGTGCTCTTCCCCGATGGTTCCACCCTGACCAACCCCTCCCTCGCCCAGGTGAAGGCCAAGGTCGGGGTCTGAGTCAGGTCTGGTACGGCGGTCAGCCGCGCGGCAGCGGCTCGCCGTACCACAGCTCGATCAGCCGCGCCGCGATCGAGATCCCGGACGGGGGCAGCACCTCGCCGGACTCGATCGCGGTGCGCAGATCGTCCCGGGAGAACCAGCGCGCCTCGTGGATCTCCTCCCCGTCCACCTGGATCCGCGAGGACGTGGCCTGGGCCATGAAGCCCAGCATCAGGCTGGACGGGAAGGGCCACGGCTGGCTGGCGACGTACTCGACCTCGCCGACCGGGACGCCCGCCTCCTCCGCCACCTCGCGGACCACCGCCTGCTCGATCGACTCCCCCGGCTCCACGAAGCCCGCGAGCGTCGAGAAGCGCCCCTCCGGCCAGTGCACCTGCCGGCCCAGCAGCGCCCGGTCCAGATCGTCCGTCACCAGCATGATCACGGCCGGGTCGGTGCGCGGGTAGTGCTCGGCGCCGCAGGCCGGGCAGCGGCGGATGTGGCCCGCCGCCGCGATCACCGTGCGCTCGCCGCACCGGGAGCAGAAGCGGTGCAGCCGCTGCCAGTTCTCCAGCGCCACCGCGTGCACCAGCAGCCCCGCGTCGCGCTCGGACAGCAGCGAGCCGGCCTCGCGCAGCCCCGCGGGGCGCGCCGACTGGTCCATGCGGCCGGGCAGGGTGTCCTTCTGCAGCGCGAAGTAGCGCACCCCGTCCTCGTCGGTGCCCAGGAAGTAGCGGTGCGTCTCGGTGGGCGGGGCCTCGAAGGCCGGGGTCATGACCAGCTCGGTACGGCCGTCCGGGGTGTCGTCGACCAGGGCCTGGCCTCCTGAGACCACGAAGACCCGCGTCGTCGGGTGGCTCCACGCCGCGGCCAGCCACGCCTCGTCCAGTCGGTGGTGCGCCGCGCGGTCGATGCCGCTCGGGGCGCTGAGCGTGATCGGCCGGGTGGCGGCGCGCTCGGTCCAGGTGGTCACGGCTGCTTCCAACTCCCCCTGAGAGGCGGGTGATTTACGTACATACGCGAGCTATACGGGTCCATTCTCCGCGAGATCGGCCCAGAGGTGGGCGGCCGTCTCTGCGCCCTTCACGAGGAGGTCCAGTTCGACCTTCTCGTTGGGTGCGTGCCATCCGTCGGACGGTACCGAGATGCCCAGGAAGAGCACCGGAGCGCCCAGGACGTCCCGCAGGTCGGCCGCCGGTCCCGATCCGCCCTCGCGGGTGAAGCGGATCTTCTGGTCGAACGCCCGCCCCATGGCCCGTACCAGGGACTGGAGGGCGGGGTGGTCCAAGGGGGTCAGACAGGGGCGGGTCGCGCCCCAGAAGGTGATCTCGTGCCGGATCCCGGCCGGGAGGGACGCCGCGACCCACTCCCGCACGGACTGCTGGACCCGCTCCGTGTCCTGACCGGCCACCAGCCGGAAGGACAGCTTGAGCTGGGCGGCGGAGGGCACGATCGTCTTCCCGCCCGGCCCCTGGTAGCCCCCGGCGATGCCGTTGACCTCCGCGGTCGGGCGGGCCCAGATCCGCTCCAGGGTGGTGTACCCGGCCTCGCCGAGCAGGCCGTGCGAATGCGCGGTGCGCAGCCAGCCCGTCTCGTCGAAGGGCAGCTCGGCGAACAGCTCGCGCTCGCGGTCGGTCAGCTCCAGCACACCGTCGTAGAAGCCCGGGACGGCCACCGTGCGGTCGTCGTGGTGCAGTGCGGCGGCCAGCCGGGCGGCCTCGGTGGCCGGGTTGGGCACGGCGCCGCCGAAGGAGCCGGAGTGGATGTCCTGGTCCGGCCCGTACAGGTCGATCTGGCAGTCGGTGAGACCCCGCATGCCGGTGCACACGGTCGGGGTGTCCTCGGACCACATTCCGGTGTCGGAGACGATCACGGTGTCGCATGCGAGCCGGTCGGCGTGCGCCCGGATCAGCTCGGGGAAGTGCGGGGAGCCCGACTCCTCCTCGCCCTCGATCAGCAGCTTGAGGTTGACGGCGGGCGCGGTACGGCCGGTCGCGGCCAGATGGGCGCGCACGCCCAGGGTGTGGAAGAGGACCTGCCCCTTGTCGTCGGCGGCGCCGCGCGCGTACAGCCTGCCGTCCTGGACGACCGGGTCGAACGGATCGGTGTGCCAGCCGTCCTCGCGGGCGGCGGGCTGGACGTCGTGGTGCCCGTAGACGAGCACGGTGGGGGCGTCCGGGTCGCCGGACGGCCAGGTGGCGAACACCGCCGGGGCGCCGGGCGTCTCCCAGATCTCGACCTCCGGGAAGCCGGTCGCGGTGAGGTGCGAGGCGAGCCACTGGGCGCTGCGGCGGACGTCACCGGCGCGCGCGGGGTCGGCGGATACGGAGGGTATGCGCAGCCACGCGCCGAGGTCGTCCAGGAAGGCGGCGCGGTGGTCGTCGACGAAGGCGCGGACAGCGTTGTCCGTGTCCGGGGTGGTGCTCATGGATGTGAGCCTATCCGGCGCGCGCCGACGCGGGACCCGGGGTCTCCGGGCCGCCCATTCGCGGTCGCGCTCGGTCATGGTTCGACGTCGGTGAAAGCCTTACGGACAGCCTTACGGACATCGTCGGCCTCGCCGACTGGCTCGTCCGTCTCGTTCGTCTCGCCCGTCTCGTCCACCTCGTCCGCCTCCGGTTCGCCGGTCAGGATGCGCTCCAGCTCCGCCCGGCCGGGCAGGTCCACGGGGCGCACGATCTCCCCGCTGCGTACGTAGAGGAACGCCGCCGAGACCGCCGACAGCGGCAGGCCGTGCTGTTCGGCCCAGGCCAGGCGGTAGATGGCCAGCTGGAGCGGGTCGGCGTCCTGGGAGCGGCCGGTCTTCCAGTCGATGATCTCGAAGCCGTGGCCGTCCCCGGCGCCCGCCGCGGGCTCCCGGTACACGGCGTCGATCCTGCCCCGCACCGTCCGGCCCGCCAGGGTCAGCTGGAACGGCACCTCGACGCGGTGCGGGGTGCGCCGGGCGTACGGCGTGCGCGCGAACGCCTCCTTGAGCGCCGCCAGCTCGCGCTCGTCCGCGATCTCCGGCTCGTCGTCCGCGCCGCCCGGCAGCTCGTCCGGGCCGAGGAACGGCAGCGGCAGCGCCTCGAAGCGCGACTCGACCCAGGCGTGGAAACGGGTGCCGCGGCGCGCGGCGGGCCGCGGCGGGCGCGGCATGGGGCGGGCCAGCTCCCGCGCGAAGCCGTCAGGGTCCGCGGCGAGCCGCATCAGCTGGGAGGCGGTCAGGGTGTGCGGCACGGGCACCTCGTGCACGGTCGAGCGGGCGCGCCGCAGCTCCCCGGCGAGCGCGTCGAGATCGCGGTCCCAGGAGTCGGCCAGCCGCGCCTCCTCGGGCGCCAGGTCGCCGTCCGGCGAGGGCTGCGGGTCATCGGGGTACGCGGGCTCGTCGCCGTACGGGTCGCCCGTCACGTACGGGTCCGTGGCGTCAGCCTCGTACGGGTGCGGGTCGTCGTAGTACGAGCCGTCGTACGGGTCCGGGGCGTCGGGCGGCACGTCGTACGGGTACGCCTCCTCGTCCTCGTACGAGTACGCGTCCTCCGGCGGCTCGGGGAACAGGTCCGGCCCGGCCGAGCGGGGTTCACCGTCGTGCGCGAACGGCGGTTCGGGCGATGGCGCGTCGTCGTACGGGGCGGACAGGGGGTCCGCCGGGTCCGGGGCGAGGCCCGGGGCCGCCGACCGTGCGGGGTACGCGGCACCCGGGCCGGGGGCAGGCCCGCCCGCCGCTCCGCGCGGGCCCGGCGCCTGGTCCGCGTCGGGGCCGTGCCCCGCTCCCGGCGCATGCGCGTCGTCCCGCGCCTCCAGGCGGGCCAGATGGGCCAGGACCGCGTCCGCGGCGCGGCGGCGGCGGGACAGGGCGGCCGGGTCGAGCGGGAGCGGCCAGGCGCGGTCGGCGGCGGTCTCGCGCAGGGCCGGGTTCTCCGCGTCCTCCTCCGGCTCGTCCGCCCACGCCTCGACCTCGCCGTAACCGGTCTCGCAGTGCGCGCGCAGCGCCTCCAGGAAGGAGGACGGGCCGCGGCGGCGTTTCTGGGACGGGCCCCACCAGTGCCCGGAGCCGAGCAGCAGCGAGCGGGGCCGGGTGAAGGTGACGTAGCCGAGGCGGAGTTCCTCCGTCCGCTGGTGCTCCTTCATGGCGTCCTTGAAGGCGGTGAGCCCCTTGGCGTCCCAGGCGGTGACCTCCGGGAGGGTGGCGGCGTCGCCGCGCAGGGCGTGCGGCAGGACCCTGGCGTTCGCCGTCCACGACTCGCGGCTCTGCTCGCTCGGGAACCGCCCCGCGACCAGTCCGGGCACCGCCACCACGTCCCACTCCAGCCCCTTGGACTTGTGCGCGGTGAGCACCTTGACCGTGTTCTCCCCGCCGGGGAGGGCGTTGTCGAGCCCCTTCTCGTACTGTGCGGCGGTCCGCAGGAAGCCCAGGAACGACTGGAGGGTGGCCTCGCCGTCCACGGCGGACCCGGCCTGGGCGGCGAAGGACGCTGCGACGTCCAGGAAGTTGCCCAGCGTCTCGCGGCGGCGGGCGGCCAGGGCGTGGGGCGAGGCGGACAGCTCGACCTCCAGGCCGGTGGTGGCCAGCACCCGGTGCAGGACGTCCATGAGCGGGTCGGCCAGCGAGCGCCGCAGCTCGCGCAGTTCGGCGGCGAGGCGGGCGAAACGCACCCGGGCGTCGGCCGAGAACGGCAGCCCGTCGTCCGGGCCGCCGCCGGAGTCGAGGAAGGTGTCGAGGGCGTCGGCGAGCGAAATGATCTCGGACGGGTCGACGCCCTCGACGGCCTCGGCGAGCCGCCGGTCCGGATCGTCCTCCGGGTCGCCGGGACGGCCGTGGGAGACGAGCGCGCGGGCACGGCGACCGAGGAGCGCCAGGTCGCGGGGGCCGATGCGCCAGCGCGGGCCGGTGAGCAGCCGGACCAGCGCGGCGTTGGCCCCCGGGTCCTGGAGCACCTCGCAGACCGCCACCAGGTCGGCGATCTCGGGCAGGTGCAGCAGCCCCGACAGGCCCACGACCTCCACCGGAACGTCACGCTCCACCAGCGCGCCCTGGATCTCGGCGAAGTCACCGGCCGTACGGCACAGGACCGCGATCTCGCCGGGCGGGGTCCCGGTGCGCACCAGATGGGCGATCGAGTCGGCAAGCCAGGCCAGCTCCTCGGCGTGGGTGGGCAGCAGCGCGCAGCGCACCAGGCCGTCCCGCTCGGCGCCGGGCGCGGGGCGCAGCGCCTCGACGCCCTGGTGCATCGCGCGCAGCGGGGCGGCGAGCCCGTTGGCGAGGTCCAGCAGACGGCCGCCGCTGCGCCGGTTCTCGCTGAGCGCGTGGCGGCGGGCGGGGCTGCCGTCCTGGTGCGGGAAGTGCGCGGGGAAGTCGTCGAGGTTGGCGACCGAGGCGCCGCGCCAGCCGTAGATGGCCTGGCACGGGTCGCCGACGGCGGTGACGGGGTGTCCGGTGCCGCCGCCGAACAGACCGGACAGCAGCAGCCGCTGGGCGACGGAGGTGTCCTGGTATTCGTCCAGCAGGACGACCGCGAACTGCTCGCGCAGGATCCGGCCGACCTCCGGGCCGGAGCGGGCCAGGGTGGCGGAGAGCGCGATCTGGTCGCCGAAGTCGAGCAGGTCGCGGCGGCTCTTCTCGGCGCGGTACTCCTCGACCAGGCCGAGGAGTTCGCGGCGGGCGCGGGCGGCCTCGGGCACCTTGCGCAGCGCCTCGTTGGTGAGCTTCACCCCGTCGAGGGTGTCCAGCAGCTCGGTGTCGTACGCGAGGAGCTGCTTCGCCGGGACCAGGTGCTCGGCCAGCTCGGCGTCGAGCGCGAGCAGATCCGTCACCAGGTCGGCGAAGGGGCGGGTGAGCGCCGGGTAGGGGCCGGGGGCGGTGCGCAGCACGCGCGCGGCGAGCTGGAAGCGGGTGGCATCGGCGAGCAGCCGGGCGCTGGGCTCCAGGCCGATGCGCAGACCGTGGTCCTTGAGGAGCTGTCCGGCGAAGGCGTGGTACGTGGAGATGCTGGGCTCGCCCGCGGCTTCCTCGGCGGCGGCCGGATCCGGGTCGGGGTCCACAACGCCCGCCTTGACGAGCGCCTTCCGTACCCGCTCGGCCAGTTCGCCCGCCGCCTTGTTGGTGAACGTGAGGCCCAGCACCTGGTCAGGTGCGACCTGGCCGGTGCCCACCAGCCACACGACGCGCGCGGCCATCACCGTGGTCTTGCCGGAGCCCGCTCCGGCGACGATCACCTGCGGGGCGGGCGGCGCGGTGATGCACGCCGTCTGCTCCGGGGTGAACGGAATCCCGAGCAGCTCCTTGAGCTCCTCGGGATCGGCGATGCGGGCTGACACTCCACTGAGGCTATCGTCCGCCACCGACAACCGGCCGACAAGCCCCCGCCAAGGGGATAAGTCGGCACATCTCCCGCCGACCGGAAGGGACATGACGCCACAAATCCCCCACCCTGCGTCACTCCACCACGTGGCGGCCCTCCGCGCGGGCGCTGCACGAGGCGCGGAACGCGCAGCGCTCGCAGTGCGCGCCGGTGCTCGGCGCGAAGCGCTCGTCGAGGACGCGTCCGGCCGCGGTGGCGAGCAGTTCGCCGACCCACTCCCCGTCGGGCCCCACGGGCGGGGCCTGCGCCTGGACCTTGGGCGCGGCATCGCCCCCCTCCTTCTTGGGGGCGCCCTGCCGCAGCTGGACCAGCTCGGCGCCGCCGGGCTCGGGGCGGTCGTCGCCGAAGAGGCCGTCGACGGCGCCCTCGCGCACCGCGAGCTGATAGACCGCCAGCTGGGGGTGGCGTTCGACCTCGCCGCGGGTCACCGGCTGCTTGCCGGTCTTGAAGTCCACGACGTACGCACGCCCCTCGGCGTCCGCCTCGACGCGGTCCATGCTGCCGCGGATGCGCACCTGGTAGGCGTCGGCTTCGAGGGTGACGTCGAAGCCGTGCTCGGAGGCGACCACCGTGCGGCCGCCGCGCTCCATCACGTGCCAGCGCAGGAAGCGCTCCAGGGCCGCCCGGGCCTGCTCCTTCTCCTGCCGCGACTTCCAGGGGGCGTCGAAGGCGAGCGCGTCCCATACGGAGTCCAGCCGCTCCATGAGGACGGCGAGATCGGCCGGGGTGCGGCCGGAGGCCACCTCGTCGGCGAGGACGTGGACGACGTTGCCGAAGCCCTGGGCGGCGGTCGACGGGGCGTCCGCCTTGACCTCGCGCCCCAGGAACCACTGGAGCGAGCAGGTGTTGACGAGCTGGTCGAGCGCGCTGCCGGACAGCGCCACCGGCCGGTCGCGGTCGCGCAGCGGCACCTCGCTGTGCGTGGGCTCGTACAGGCCCCACCAGCCGGAGGGGTGGGCGGCGGGGACGAGCGGCCGGCCATCCTCGTCGCGCAGCGCCGCGAGCCGGGCGAGCCGCTGTGCGGCGGCCTCCCGCAGGGCATCCGAGGCGTCCGGGTCGACGGTGGTGGCGCGCAGCTCGGCGACGAGCGCGGCGACCGACAGCGGGCGGCGCGGCCGCTGGGCGACGTCAACAGGCGCGACGCCCAGCTCGGTCAGGAACCGCGAGGGCTGGTCGCCGTCGTCGGAGGCGGCCTTGACGGCGGTGACGACCAGCCGGTCCCTGGCGCGGGTCGTCGCCACGTAGAACAGCCGCCGCTCCTCGGCCAGCAGTGCGCCCGGCGTCAGCGGCTCGGCGAGCCCGTCCCGGCCGATCCGGTCGGCCTCCAGGAGCGAGCCGCGGCGCCGCAGATCCGGCCACAGCCCCTCCTGTACACCCGCGACCACCACCAGGCGCCATTCCAGCCCCTTGGAGCGGTGAGCGGTCATCAGCCGCACGGCGTCGGGGCGGGCGATGCGGCGGGAGAGGGTGTCGGCGGCGATGTCCTGGGCGTCGAGCTGGTCGAGGAAGTTGAGCGCGCCGCGGCCGCCGGTGCGCTCCTCCGCGCGCGCGGCGGTCTCGAACAGCGCGCACGCCGCGTCCAGGTCGCGGTCGGCGTTGCGCCCGGCGGCCCCGCCGCGCTGGGCGGCGCC
The DNA here is from genome assembly GCF_044332925.1 of Streptomyces sp. NPDC021212. Lineage (NCBI taxonomy): Bacteria > Bacillati > Actinomycetota > Actinomycetes > Kitasatosporales > Streptomycetaceae > Streptomyces > Streptomyces sp. NPDC021212. The sequence continues at coordinate 340,672 of NZ_JBIRPZ010000003.1, read as the reverse complement.
CTCCAGCCGCCCGGGCCAGGGGGTGCCGTCCCACAGCTCCCACAGCGCCTGTTCGGCGGTGCCGCCGCCGGCCAGCGCCTCCAGCGCCTTGCGCAGCAGCAGGCCGAGCCGCTGGGCGCCGCGCGCGTACGCCGGGTCGTGGACTGCCAGCCGCTCGGGCGCGGCCAGCGCCTCGGCGAGCAGGACGTCGGAGGGGCGCGGCACGGCGTGGCCCGCGGCCCGCTCCTCCTCGCGCAGGGCACGGCCGAGCTTGCGCAGATCGGCGGCGTCCATGCCGCCCAGCGGCGAGGTGAGCAGGGTGAGGGCGGTCTCGACGTCGAGGGCGGCGGACAGCCCGCCGGAGTCGGGCAGCGCGGCGGTGGCGGCGGCCCGCAGCGCCGTCAGCAGGGGGGCCACGGCGGGTTCGTGGCGCAGCGGGATGTCGTCGCCGTCCACCTCGATGGGCACCCCGGCGGAGGTGAGCGCCCGGCGCAGGCCCGGGAGCGAGCGCCCCCCGGCGCGCACCAGGACGGCCATCTCGCTCCACGGCACCCCGTCCTCCAGATGGGCGCGGCGCAGGATGTCGGCGACGTTGTCGAGTTCGGCTCCCGCGGTCGGGTACGTGAACACCTCGACGCGGCCGCCGTCGCGCGCCGCCGTCAGCTCCCGGTGGGCGCGCACGGCGTGCGCCGGGAGGCGGGTGAGCGGCATGCGGCCGGCGACGAGCCGGGTCGCGGCGAGCAGCCGGGCGCCCGAGCGGCGCGAGGTGGTGAGGACCTCCACGGGCGCCGGGCGGCCGTCCGCGCGCGGAAAGTCGTCCCGGAAGCCGAGGATGCCGTTCACGTCGGCACCCCGGAAGGCGTAGATGGACTGATCGGGGTCGCCGAAGGCCACCAGGGAACGCCCGCCCGTCGCCCGACCACCACCCCGGCCGGACGCGCTCCGCGCGGCCCCTCCGGATCCCGCAAGTGCCCGCAGCAGCCGGGTCTGGGCCACGTCCGTGTCCTGGTATTCGTCCACGAACACCGCGTCATAGCGGGCGGCCAGCTCCGCCGATACCTCCGGCCGCTCGGCGAGCAGCACCGCGCGGTGCACCAGCTCCGCGTAGTCCAGCACCCCCTGGGCGTCCAGGACGTCCAGATACTCGGCGAGGAAGGCCGCCGCCGCGCCCCAGTCCGGGCGCCCGGTGCGCGCCGCGAACTCCCCCAGGGACCGCGGGCCGAGGCCCAGCTCCCGGCTGCGCGCGAGCACCGCGCGCACCTCGTCGGCGAAACCGCGGGTGGTCAGGCAGGCGCGCAGCTCGTCGGGCCAGCGGGCCGACGCGCGCCCCGCGCGCTCCAGTTCGGCCTGTCCGGCCAGCAGCTCCCGTACGACGACGTCCTGTTCGGGGCCGGACAGCAGCCGCAGCGGATCGGCGAACAGGTCGACGTCCTGATGGGCGCGGACCAGCGCGTAACAGAAGGAGTGGAAGGTGGTGGCCCGCGGCCCGGTCGCGCCGCCCAGCCGCGCCGTCATCCGGTCGCGCAGCTCGACAGCCGCCTTGCGGCTGAAGGTGAGCACCAGGAGCCGCTCGGGGTCCGCGCCGTCGCGCACCCGCCGGGCGACGGCCTCCACCAGCGTCGTGGTCTTCCCCGTGCCCGGTCCGGCGAGCACCAGCAGCGGACCGCCCTCGTGCTCAACCACGGAGCGCTGACGTGCGTCCAGGACAGGAGAGGCCACCGGATCCGGCCGACGGCGGACCAGGCGGTACGTGCCCGCGGACGGCAGCCGTAGATACGGCTGCCGTCCCTGCCGCTGTCGCGGCAGGGACGAGGAGGAGGTGCTCACATGGATCGCCGGTCCTGGTGGGTGGGCTGGGGGCGGGACAGCATCTCATGTGCCGCGGTGCGTCACCCGAATGGCTGTGGACAACCCCTATCCCGCGGCGCCCTCAGTCCTCTCCGTGCCGTCCCAGCGGGCCCGGCGCATGTCGATCCTCGGCACGTGTCCCTCGGCGGAGCGCGGCGCCTCGCGCAGCGGAGTGCCCTCCTCGCGGTAGTGGTCCAGCGCCCGCAGCTCACTGCCGGGCAGCAACGCGCCGTCCGCGCGCACCACGCGCCACCACGGCACGGCGCCCCCGTAGAGGGCCATCACCCGCCCCACCTGGCGCGGGCCGCCCTCCTCCAGCCACTCGGCGATGTCCCCATAGGTCATCACCCGGCCCGGCGGGATCAGGTCGGCCACGTCCAGCACCCGCTCCGCGTACGCGGGCAGCTCGTCGTCGGCCCGCGGCTCCTCGCTCTCCCCTCTCATCCCGCCCATCCTGCCGCACCCCACCGACACCGACACCGACACAGCCGCGCGCGGTACCGTCGAAGGTTCTGCGGACGGCAGCGGGGTTCGATCACGCATTGTGCGGGAATTCACCACAGGGCGTACGATCCGAGGCTCACATCCCCGAAATGCACCCTGATGCCCTCCTCCGCAGCCCGGGCATGCCACCATCTTCCGGGCGGTGACTGGTGATACGAGATCAAGAAGAGACGGCGAAGCAGCAGGGTGCGCAGCCTCCTGAAGAGGAGGCACGCACCCCTGAGGCGCTGCCGCGTTCTCACGGTTCGGACGGCACCGACGGCACCGACGGCCCGCAGGGGCACAACGACCGGGTCTCGGGCGACGAACCGCTGCTGCCCGCCCGGGTGCACCGTCCCTCCGACCTGATGCGGCTGCTGCTCGGCGCGCTGGGCATCGCCATCGTCCTGGCCGTCGCGGCCTTCGCGCACGGCACCACCGCGGGGCTGGAGAAGGACATCGGCCACGGCGCCAACCAGGCGCCCCCGCTGATGATCGACTTCGCGGGGCTGACGGCCAGCATCGCCGTGCTCGTCCTGCCGGTGGCGTTCGCCATCGAGCGGCTGATCAAACGGGACGGGCTGCGGATCGCGGACGGCGTCCTGGCCGCGGTGCTCGCCCACGGCATCTCCCTGGCCACCGATCTGTGGGTCGCCAGGGCCGCGCCCGACTCGATCCGCGAGGCCCTCACCCAGCCCGCGCCCGGCGGCGCCCTGAGCGATCCGGTGCACGGCTATCTCGCCCCGGTCATCGCCTATATGACGGCCGTCGGGATGGCGCGCCGCCCGCGCTGGCGGGTGGCCATGTGGGGCGTGCTGCTGCTCGACGCGTTCGCGGTGCTGGTGGGCGGCTACACCACACCGTTCGCGATCGCCATCACGGTGCTCATCGGCTGGACCGTCGCCTACGGCACGCTCTACGCCGTCGGCTCCCCCAATGTGCGCCCCACCGGACAGCATCTGCTGGCCGGGCTGCGCCGGGTCGGCTTCAACCCGGTCAGCGCGGCGCGCGCCGAGGAGCCGGTGGACGAGCACGGCAACCACAGCGACCGGGGCCGCCGCTATCTGGTCACCCTGGAGGACGGCCCGCCGCTGGACGTCACCGTGGTCGACCGCGAACAGCAGGCCCAGGGCTTCTTCTACAGCGTCTGGCAGCGGCTGACGCTGCGCACGATCACCCCTCCGCGCAGCCTCCAGTCGCTGCGCCAGGCGCTGGAGCAGGAGGCGCTGCTCGCGTACGCGGCGATCGCGGCCGGCGCCAACGCGCCCAAGCTGATCGCCACCTCCGAGCTGGGCCCGGACGCCGTGATGCTGGTCTACGAGCACATCGGCGGCCGTCCGCTGCACGCCCTGCCGGACGAGGAGATCACCGACGAGCTGCTGGCCGGGGCCTGGCACCAGGTGCAGGCGCTCCAGTCGCGGCGCATCGCCCACCGGCGGCTGGACAGCGACGCCCTGATGGTCGACCGCTCCGGCGCGGTCATCCTGACGGATCTGCGCGGCGGCGAGATCGCGGCGGGCGATGTGGTGCTGCGGATGGACATCGCGCAGTTGCTGGCCACCCTGGGGCTGCGGGTGGGTGCCGAGCGCTCCGTGGCCGCCGCGGTCGACGTCATCGGCCCGGACGCGGTCGCCGACAGCCTCCCCCTGCTGCAGCCCCTCGCCCTGGGCCGGGCCACCCGGGCGACGCTGCGGCAGCAGGCCCGGGAGCGCGCCCAGCGGCAGCGGGAAGCGGTGCTGGAGGCGTCCCGCGCCGCCAAGGAGGCCAGGGCCCGGGAGGCCGAAGAGGCCGCACCGGGCGAGGCCGACGGCGGCCGCAGGGCCGAGCCCGCCGTCAGCGACCGCAAGACGGCCAAGGCCGAGAAGCAGGCCGAGAAGCAGGCGATCGACGAGGCCCTGGAGGAGGCCCGCGAGCTGGATCTGCTCGCCCAGATCCGCCGCCAGGTGCTGCTGGTGCGGCCGCAGGCGCCGGTCGAGCCGGTGCGGCTGGAGCGCATCAAGCCGCGCACCCTGGTCACCTTCTGCGCGGGCGCCTTCGCCGCGTACTTCCTGCTGTCCCAGTTCACCCACCTCAAGCTGGGCGCCCTGGTCGGCGAGGCCAACTGGATCTGGGTGTTCTTCGCGCTCGCCTTCTCCGCGCTCACCTATGTCGCCGCCGCCCTGAGCCTGCTCGGCTTCGTCCCCGAGAAGGTGCCCTTCGGGCGTACGGTGCTGGCGCAGGTCGCCTCCTCGTTCGTGAAGCTGGTGGCGCCCCCGGCGGTCGGCGGCGTCGCCCTCAACGCCCGCTTCCTCCAGCGCGCCGGGGTGCGGCCCGGGCTCGCGGTGGCGAGCGTCGGCGCCTCGCAGCTGTTCGGCCTGGCCAGCCACGTCTTGCTGCTGGCCACCTTCGGCTACATCACCGGCACCGAGCGCACCCCGACCCTCTCGCCGTCCCGGACCGTGATCGCCGGGCTGCTGACGGGCGCCGTACTGACCCTCGTGGTCACCGCGGTGCCCGCGCTGCGCAAGTTCGTCTCCACCCGGGTGCGGTCGCTGTTCGCCGGAGTCGTGCCGCGCATGCTGGACGTGCTGCAGCGGCCCAAGAAGCTGCTCGCCGGAATCGGCGGCATGCTGCTGCTGACCGCGGCCAACGTGATGTGCCTCGACGCGTCGATCCGCGCGTTCGGCGGCGACCTGAGCTACGCGAGCATCGCGGTCGTCTTCCTCGCGGGCAACGCCCTGGGATCGGCCGCGCCCACCCCGGGCGGCGTCGGCGCCGTCGAGGCAGCCCTGATCGCCGGACTCACCTTCGCCGGGCTGCCGTACGAGACGGCCGCGCCCGCCGTGCTGCTCTTCCGGCTGATGGTCTTCTGGCTGCCGGTGCTGCCCGGCTGGCTGGCGTTCACCCACCTCACCCGCCGAGAGTCCCTGTAGGGCTCGTCGTCGTACGGCACCCACAACGCCTCCGGGCGGGCGGTCCGCCCTCACCCGCCCGCCCTCACCCGTACGCCCGCGCTGTGCGCGCGCGACCCCGCCGCGGCCCGCAGGATGGCGGTACGCCGCCACCCCGGGAGAGCCGCCGTGTCCCGACCCCTGCGCACCGGTGCGCTGTCCGCCGCCGCCCTGCTGCTCGCCGCCACCGCCGGATGCGGCGGCGACTCCGGCCGGCCGGACACCACCACGGGCCAGAAGCTCCGCTGGGCCGCCTGCCCCGTCCCCTCCGACAGCGAGGACGGGGCGACCACCAAGGCTCCGGGCCGGGAGTGGGAGTGCGCGACCCTGCACGTGCCGCTCGACTACGCGAAGCCGCACGGCGCCACCATCGGCATCGCGATGATCCGCGCCAAGGCCACAGGCCCGGGGAAGCGGATCGGCTCCCTGATCTTCAACTTCGGCGGCCCCGGCGGCTCCGGCGTCACCACGCTCCCCGCTCTCGCGGGCTCCTACAAAAAGCTGCGCACCCGCTACGACCTGGTCAGCTTCGATCCGCGCGGGGTCGGCCGCAGCAAGGGGGTGCACTGTCTCGGCAACCGGCAGCTCGATGCCTTCTACGCGGCCGACGCCACCCCGGACGACTCCGCCGAGGTGACCTCCCTGCTGCACCGGGTCAAGGGCTATGCCGCCGGGTGCGAGAAGCGGTCCGGCACGGTGCTCCCGTACGTCGGCACCACCAACGCCGCCCGCGACATGGAGCTGATGCGCCGCGTCCTCGGCGACCGCAAGCTGTACTACTTCGGCGTCTCCTACGGCACCGAACTGGGCGGCGTCTACGCCCATCTGTACCCCAAGAAGGTGGGCCGGGCGCTCTTCGACGGGGTCGTGGACCCCACCCAGGACCCCGAACAGGGCGCCCTCGGCCAGGCGCAGGGCTTTCAGCTGGCGCTGGGCGACTACCTGAAGGGCTGCCGCGGCACCGCCGCGGCAGGCTGCCCCACCCAAGCCAAGATCCAGGCCCTGCTGAAGCGCCTCGACCAGCATCCGGTGCCGGGCTCCGGCGGCCGCAAACTCACCCAGTCGCTGGCCGACGGAGGCATCGCGCAGTCCCTGTACTCACGGGACTTCTGGCCGTACCTCACCCAGGGGATCGCCGGGGCCCAGCAGGGCGACGGCGGGATCCTGCTGGCCCTCGGCGACTCCATGAACGGGCGCGGCGAGAACGGCGACTACAGCACGCTGCAGTCCTCCCTCAACGCCGTCACCTGCGCCGACTTCAAACAGCGCTACACCGTGGCCGACATCCGGCGGGAGCTGCCCACCTTCCGCAAGGCGTCCCCGGTGTTCGGCGACTTCATGGCGTGGAGCCTCACCCAGTGCACCGGCTGGCCCGTCCGCGGCGCCTGGACCACACCCGACGTCAGCGCCCGCGGCGCCGCCCCCATCCTGGTCGTCGGCAATACCGGCGACCCGGCCACGCCGTACGCGGGGGCGCGGAAGATGGCCGACGAGCTGGGGCCCGGGGTCGGCGTCCAACTCACGTACAAGGGCGAGGGGCACGGGGCGTACGACAGCGGCAGCGCTTGCGTCCGCAACACCGTGAACGCCTATCTGCTGAACGGCCGGGTCCCGGAAAACGGCAAGGTCTGCACCTAGGGGGGCCGCCGCGGCTGTGACCGTATGGAGAACAAGCGCGCACACTCCCGCTCATATCATCCTCATAGGATCACCGACCATGTCGACCATGCCGAGTTCTTTCCGCACCATACGGACCAGGGCGCCCAGGGCGCTGGTCTCCGCGACCGCAGTGGCCGCCCTCATCGCCGTCGCGGGCTGCGACGGCGGCGGAAAGGACCAGGGGAAGGCGTCGGCCACACCCTCGTCCGGCCGCGCCTCCGCCGCCCCGGCCGCGCCCCCGGGTTCCTCCGGCCTGCCCCGCTCGCTCACGGACCAGCAGCCGCGCTGGAAGGGGTGCGAGGCGCCGACCCCGCTCCAGGGCACCGGCAAGGCGCCGGGCGCCGGCTGGGAGTGCGCCGACCTCACGGTGCCGCTGGACTGGGCGAAGCCGGACGGAGAGACTTTTCGCCTCGCCATGATCCGCGCCAAGGCCACAGGCCCGGGGAAGCGGATCGGCTCCCTGGTGTTCAATTTCGGCGGCCCCGGCGGCTCCGGCGTTTCCTCCCTGCCCGGTTTCAGCGGCGATTACCAGAAACTGCGCTCCCGCTATGACCTGGTGAGCTTCGATCCGCGCGGCGTCGGCGAAAGCGACGGCGTGACCTGCCGGAGCGACAAGGAGATCGACGCCGCCGAGGCGGTGGACGGCACTCCGGACGACGCCGCCGAAATCAAGGCGGCGACCGCGGACGCGAAGAAATACATCGACGGCTGCGAGAAGCGTTCCGGAAAGCTCCTCCCGCATGTGGACACCGTCAGCGCCGCCCGCGACATGGACCTCATGCGGCAGGTGCTGGGCGACCGTAAGCTCTCGTATTTCGGCATCTCCTACGGCACCGAACTCGGCGGCGTCTACGCCCATCTGTACCCGCGGCATGTGGCGCGTGCGGTCCTCGACGCCGTGGTCGACCCGTCGGCGGACACCGAACAGGGCTCCCTCGCCCAGGCCAGGGGGTTCCAGCTCGCACTGGACAACTACCTCCGGGACTGCGCCGAGAAGGGGTCCGCCTGCCCGGTGGGCGACGACCCGGAGGCGGGCGACGAGAAGATCGTCACGCTGCTGAGGAAACTCGACAAGAAGCCGCTCGACACCGACAGCGGCCGCAAACTCACTCAAGGCGGGGCGCTCGGCGGCATCGCCGCCGCCCTCTACTCCGAGGACAGCTGGAAATACCTGACGCTGGGTCTTCAGGAAGCGCTGCTGCTCAACAAGGGGAATCTGCTGCTCGCGATGTCGGATTCGATGTCCGGCCGCGACGACAAGGGCCGCTACAGCAATATCAACGCGGCCAATACGGCGGTCAACTGCGTGGATGAGAAGAAGCGCTACACGGTGAGCGACGTGAAGGAGCGGCTGCCGCGGTTCCGCAAGACGTCGAAGGTCTTCGGCGACTATCTGGCCTGGTCCCTGCTCGCCTGCACCGGCTGGCCGGTCGCCGGCAAGGCGGACACCCCGGACGTGAGCGCCAAGGGCTCCCCGCCGGTCCTCGTCATCGGCAACACCGGTGACCCGGCCACCCCCTACGAGGGCGCCCGGACGATGGCCCGCCAACTGGGCCAGGGCGTGGGCGTCGAGGTCACGTACCGGGGACAGGGCCATGGCGCGTACAACAGCGGCAACGCCTGCATGAGGAAGACCGTGAACGACTATCTGCTCGACGGGAAGGTGCCGGCGAGCGGCAAGACCTGCGGGTGAACGGCGAAGGGCCCGGGCCGCTCCGAAAACGGAGCGGGCCGGGCCCTTCTCGCACAGCGGGCCGGGATCAGTAGACCGGCTTGTCGGGCTCGATCTGGTTGACCCAGCCGATCACGCCGCCGCCCACGTGGACGGCGTCCGAGAAGCCCGCGGACTTCAGGACGGCCAGGACTTCCGCGGAGCGGACACCCGTCTTGCAATGCAAGACGATCTTCTTGTCCTGCGGCAGGTCCTGGAGGGCGCCGCCCATCAGGAACTCGTTCTTCGGGATCAGCCGGGCGCCCGGGATCGAGACGATCTCGTACTCGTTCTGCTCGCGGACATCGATGATGTCGATGGCCTCGCCGTCGTCGATCCACTCCTTGAGCTGCTTGGGAGTGATCGTCGAACCGGCCGCCGCCTCCTGGGCCTCGTCCGAGACGACACCGCAGAAGGCCTCGTAGTCGATCAGCTCGGTGACCGTGGCGTTCGGGCCGCAGACCGCGCAGTCCGGGTCCTTGCGGACCTTGACCTGCCGGTAGGTCATCTCCAGGGCGTCGTAGATCATCAGGCGGCCGACCAGCGGGTCGCCGGCCCCGGTGAGCACCTTGATGGCCTCGGTGACCTGGATGGAACCGATGGACGCGCACAGCACGCCCAGGACCCCGCCCTCGGCGCAGGAGGGGACCATGCCGGGCGGCGGGGGCTCCGGGTACAGGCAGCGGTAGCAGGGGCCGTGCTCGGACCAGAAGACGGACGCCTGGCCGTCGAACCGGTAGATCGAACCCCAGATGTACGGCTTGTTCAGCAGCACGCACGCGTCGTTGACCAGGTAACGGGTCGCGAAGTTGTCGGTGCCGTCGACGATCAGGTCGTACTCGGAGAAGATCTCCATCACGTTGTCGGCCTCGAGGCGGCCCTCGTGCAGCACGACGTTCGTGTACGGGTTGATGCCGAGGACGGTGTCCTTCGCGGACTCCGCCTTGGAGCGGCCGATGTCGGCCTGGCTGTGGATGATCTGGCGCTGCAGGTTGGACTCGTCGACCTCGTCGAACTCGACGATGCCGAGCGTGCCCACGCCGGCGGCGGCGAGGTACATCAGGGCGGGCGAGCCGAGTCCGCCCGCGCCCACACAGAGCACCTTGGCGTTCTTCAGCCGCTTCTGGCCCTCCATACCGACATCCGGGATGATCAGATGGCGTGAGTACCTGCGGACCTCGTCGACGGTGAGCTCGGCAGCCGGCTCGACCAGGGGTGGCAGCGACACGGGGACTCCGTAGTGGTAGGAGCGGGCGGTTCGCCCCCGCGTGAGCGGGGAGGTTGTCTTCTCGTAACACTGCCACGCCCCATCTCATTCCATGACACACGGTCCGATGCGCGAGACGAATTCGTCCCAGTGTCCGGGCAGCGTCTCCCAGAGGGCGGCGGAGTCGGCGCGCTGGCCGGGGCGGGTCGTGCGGTCCGTGAAGAAGACCGTGCCCGCCCCCTGCCAGCGGGCGATGCGCAGCGCCTCGTCCAGATGCGGCCGGGGCACCCCGTGCACCAGATGGCAGAACCGTTCGGGCGGATAGCCCGCCGTCCACTCCGCGACCTGGGACCAGCGGTAGTCGGCCCACCGGCCGCGGAAGGTCACCAGCTGGTCGGCGATCTCCGCGTACTCCTCGTACGGATGGGTGTCCTGGCCCAGCACCGTGTACGCCCCGCCGCGCAGTGCGCGCAGCGTGGTGACGATCCGGCGGACCTCCGCCACGCCCGGGCGCTCCGACGGGCAGCGGTCCAGATAGAAGCCGTCGGGGCGGTACCAGTCCAGGTAGCGGCCCGCGTCCGCGACCAGCTCGCCGAAGGGGCGGGTGCCGAACCTCACGTCCAGCCGCCCCAGCACCCGGACGCCCGCGGCCCGCAGCCGGGCCACCGCGGCGGCGCAGTACGGGTCCGGGCAGGCGCCGGGGCCGCGCGCGACGTCCAGCACCGCCCAGTGGACCGGGGTGCCGCGGCGGGTCAGCTCACCCCATTCGACCGGTGCGATCAGGGGGTGCGCCCAGCCCGGCACCCCCAGGCCGAGACCGGCGGCGGGCGGCGGCGCCGGGCTGGGCCTGGACCCCGGCGAGATCAGATGCGACACGCCGCCTCCATCCAGATGTCCGCGAGGGACTCCTCCAGCGGGATCCGGGAGCGCCAGCCGAGCCGGTCGCGCGCGGTGCGCACATCGGCCTGCTGCCAGCTGCCGCAGCCGTCCGGGTAGGGGTACGCGGTGGCGCCGCCGTGCTCCGCCGGTCCGGGGGCGTGACCGGGGGCGTGCGGACCGGGCGCCGGAGCGTGACCGGGGGCGTGCGCCGGGGACGGGATGTGGGCGGCCGGGTGCAGCGGGTTCCGCCCGGGCGGGACGTCGACCTCGTGCAGGGTGCCGCCGAAGCCCGCCACCCGGGCCAGCACGGAGGCCGCCTCGCGCAGCCGGACGGCGCGCCCGGTGCCGATGTTGACGACGCCCTGCGCGGCCGACAGCGAGGCCGCGTGCACCGCCCGCGCCACGTCCCGCACGTCCACGAAGTCCCGCTGCACCCCGAGTCCGCTCAGCTTCAGCTCGCTGTCCCCGGACTGCATCGCGCGCCGCATCGCCTCGGCGAGCCGGCCGAGCGGGGAACCGGCCGGGGTGCCGGGCCCGACGGGTGAGAAGACCCGCAGCACCACCGCGTCCAGACCGGAGCCGAGCACCAGCTCGGTCGCGGCCAGCTTGCTCACGCCGTACGGGCCCCCGGGGCGCGGCACGGCGTCCTCGGCGGTGGAGGAACCGGGCTGCGAGGGCCCGTACTCGGAGGAGCAGCCGATCTGGACGAGCCGGGCGCCGCAGCCGCTGCGGCGCAGCGACTCGCAGACGGTCGCGACGGCCACGGTGTTGTGCCGGGTCAGCTCGCGGGCGCCGCCGCGGGTCGCGCCCGCGCAGTTGATCACCACGCCGGGGTGGACCGCGTTCAGGAAGCGGGTGAGCGCGCCGGGGCTGCCGTTGGACAGGTCGAACCGCACGTCGGCGTCGTCGCCGCGGCCCAGAGCGGTGAGCTGGACGGCGGGGTCGGCCAGCAGATGTTCGGCGACGTAGCGGCCCAGGTAGCCGCCGGAACCGAGCAGCAGGACTCTCATCGTCGCGCCTCCCCGGGGACGGCGTGTGGGGCGGTCGTCTCGTCGCTCATGGATGTGCTCCTCGTCGGGATGGAATCGGGATGGGAGATGACGTGGGGGGCGTGGTGGGGGCGGTGTGGGCCGAGGCGCGGGACAGCGCGGCGCACGCGTACACCAGCAGCGCGAGCGCGGCGGCCCCGCAGGCCACGGCGGGGACGGCGGCCGTGCCGTGGGCGGCGGCCAGCCGCCGCACCGGCTCGCCGAGCACCGCGCCGCCCGGCAGCCGGGCGGCCCCGGCGGCGGCCGGTACGGCCGCCTCGGCCGCACAGGCCACGGCGGTGCCGATGGCCGCGGCGGCGCGGAAGCCGTGCACGGTGAGCAGCCGGGCGAGGAACAGCAGGGCGGCCAGCGCGGCGACGCCGGCCTCGGCGACGGGGTCCGGGGCGGCGCCGGGCACCGTGAGCCGGGCCGTGAGCACCAGCGACGGCAGGGTGAGCAGGAAGGCCACGGCGGTGGCCGCGCACAGCGGACGGACTCCCGCCGCGAACTCGTCAAGACCGCTGCTGGCGGCCAGCCTGCGGCGCGCCCGTACGGCGAACCAGCGGGCGCACCACGCGGCGGGCGCGACGGCGAGGGCGAGGACGACGGCGGCCTCGCACACCGCCGACGGGTCGTACGTCTCCGAACGGCCGAGGAGCCCGGCCGGGAGCCAGTCGCCGCAGGCGGCGCAGGCGAGCAGCCAGCCGGTGCGCAGCGCTCCCGGCAGACCCGCGAACCGGCCCGCGAACCGGCCCGTCCGGCCGCTGTGCCGTCCGCCGGTGGCGAGCGGGCCCCGGCGCAGGCACAGCCACAGCGCGCCCGCCGCCAGCACGGCACCGGCCGCGCCGACGGCGGGGGCCCCGGTCCGGTACGCCCCGACGACGGCCGCCGCGGCCAGCGCGCCGGGCAGCAGCGGGAGCAGCCCGAGGGCCGCCCGCACGCCCCAGGGCCGGACCGGCCCGGTCGCCTCGGGGGGAGCGTCGTCCCCGCCGTCGCGCGGCACCCGGGCGTACAGCTCCTCGGCGAGCGAGAAGACGTCGCGGTGCCGGAAGCGGGCGGCGGTGCGGTCGGTCACCCCGTGGGCCTCGAGCCCGGCGGCGATCTCCAGCGGATCGACGGCCCGGGCGCACAGCTCGCGGTGGCGGTGCATCAGCGCGCGCACCGGATCGACCGATCCGCGCCGCGCCTTCGCGCCCCGCTCATGGGCCGACACCGGGGCGCTGGGCTGTTCGCGGCGTGCCCCGGGCGCGCCCGGCCGCTGGGCGGACCCGGTCATGCGCCCTCCTCGGAGAGGGCGGCCAGGCGCTGCCGCGGCGCCGGTCCGTCCTCGGCCCAGCCGGGAGTGTGCGCGACCCCTCGGCCCGCGGCCCAGCGGCCCGGGATGTGGGCCTCCGCGGGGCGGGCGAACGGAAGGGGCGCACCGTCCGCGCCGACCTCCTCGCGGCGCACCGGGCAGTGCGACATCAGCTCCAGGTAGATGCCCCGGAAGGCGACCACGTTCTGCTCGGCGGTGAAGAGTTCCAGCGCCCGGGCGCGCGCGGCGGCGCCCAGGCGGGCGCGGCGCTCGGGGTCGCGCAACAGCGCGAGGCACGCGTCGGCGAGCGCCCGGGGGTTGCGCGGCGGCACCACCAGGCCGGTGCCGCCGATGGCCTCGCACACGGCGCCCGCGTCCGTCGAGACCGTGGCCCGGCCGCAGAACATCGCCTCGACCAGCCCCACCGGAAAGCCCTCGACCACGCTGGACAGCACGACGACGGCGCCCGCCGCGTACGCGTCCGCCAGGGTGGGCACCTCGGGGTCGCCGACGTGCTCGAAGGAGACCGGATTGTCCCCGGGCGTATGGGCGTTCGCGGCCTCGTCGGGGAAGAGATGGTCGGCCAGGCCGCGGCAGTGGGCCGGGTACCCGTCCCCGGGATCGTCGCCGGGCCGGGTCTCGATGACGCGCAGCCGCGCGTCCGGCTGCCACCGGCGCACCTCGGCGAAGGCGTGCAGCAGCGCGACGACGTCCTTGGCGGGTTCGAGCCGGCCCACCCACACCAGCGTCCGGTCGTCCCCGCCACCGGCCGCCGCGCCCGCCTCGCCGACCTCCGCGAAGCGGGCGGCGTCCATCCCGGGGTAGACGGTGCGCAGCCGCTCCGGATCGGCGCCGCACCGCTCCTGCCAGCGACGGGCGTGGGTATTGCCGGGGGTGATCAGCGCGGCCTGGGCGTACGCCTCGGCGGCCAGCCTCCCCTGGAAGGCGGCCAGCAGGGCGCGGACCGGCCCGGAGCGCCCGGCCGTGGGCCGCAGATAGTGCTCGCGCAGCCGTACGCCGTACTCGGTGACCAGCAGCGGCGTACCGAACCGGCGCTTGGCCAGCAGCCCCGGGAGGGCGGCCACGCCGCCGGAGGTGGCGTGGCACAGGTCCACGCCGGACAGCCCCGGGTCGCGGGCACCGCCGCCGTACCAGTCGAGCGACAGCGGCCGCAGCGCCCGCTCCAGGGCCTCGGTCACGGCCAGCAGATCGGTGACCCGCGCCCGATGGGCGGCGCGCGGCGCGCCGGGGGTGTGGCAGGCGCGCTCCAGGGTGCGGACGGCGTCCTCGGAGCGGAGCGCGGCGGACAGCCCGCCGACGTCGCGGGCGAGGTCGGCGAGGCCGTGGAGACCGCTGGCGAAACGGTCCGCCTGGGCGCGGACCGAGCCGTCCGGGCCGTCCGGGCCGCCCGGCACGCTGATCGCCACCGCCAGGTCCCCGAAGTGCTCGGTGAACCGCCGCCGCTGCCGCCGCCCGTACGACCGCCGCCGCCCGGCCGGCTCGCCCCACAGCGGCGCGGTGCGCACCCGCCGCACCTGCCCGGGCAGCTCCGCCCAGCCCGCGGCCTCCTGACGGGCGTCGCGGCTCAGCGCGTAGACCTCGAAGTCGTGCCAGTCCAGGGCGCGCACCAGCCGGTCGCACCACACCCTCGCCTCACCGGTCGCATACGGGTACCCACCCTCCGTAAGCAGTCCCACGCGCATGAGCGCACCCCCGATCTCCCATGTGGGCAAGCCGTCATGCCGCGGTTCGGCACGTCGGGCAGCGGGAGCACGTTATGCGCGCATGGCCGTGGGGGGGGGGGGGGGGGGGGGGGGGGGGGCCCCGCCCGGGGCCCCCCCCCCCCCCCGCCGGGGGCCCGCCCCCCGCGCTCCCGCCCCCCCCCCCACCCCCGGGGGGCCACCCCGCCCGCCGGGGGGGGGCCCGCTGGGGCCGGGGCCCCAGTTTCGGCGCGCGGGGGGGGGGGGGGGGGGCGGTTGGCCCGCCCCGCCACCGGAAGGGGTGAACGCCCGTGACCTTCCTGGAATTCAGGCGTTGTCAGGCGCTATAACGGGCGCGAGCCCGTGGGAAGGACCGTCCGAGGGCCCTGGGGAACGGCCGTCAGCCCTTGGGGAACGGCCAGGCGTTGGGGCGGCACGTCACGCCGTCCGTCGCCAGGAACTTGGTCTGCTGCATCATCACCGGGGCGAGCGCGCCCTGCTTGGTGCACGTCTCATGGTTGTGCCCGAGCCGGTGCCCGACCTCGTGGTTGATGAGCATCTGGCGGTACGCGTGCATCTTGTCGTCGCCGAACGTCTTGGCGCCCTGCGCCCACCGATAGGCGTTGATCATGACGCGCTCGGTGGACGCCGAGTCGCAGGAGACGTTGTCCTCGGTCGTGTCGAGATTGGACTTCTGGCACCACACCGCGGTGGTGCCGGGGCTCGCCAGGGTGATGACGAAGTCGGGGCGTCCGGACGAGACCCGCTCGAACGTGCGGGTGCCGCCATGGCCCCAACTGCGATCGTCGTTGAGCGTCTTGTGCACCGCCTCGGCGAACAGCGCGCCGTCCAGCGGCAGCCCCTTCTCGACGTCCACCCGGTAGCGCAGGACCTGGCCCTTGCCGGGCGCCTTGTCCTGCCCGGGGACGGTCGTGAAGGAGCCCGAGCCCTTGAGCTTCGGGTCGAGCGGATACAGGGCGGCCATCTTCTGGCTGTACGTGGCGAGTTCGGGAGACCCGGACGAGGCGGACGGGGTGGCCCGGCCGTCCGTACGGGACGACATGCCGCCCCCGTCGCCGCGCTCCGGACCGCCCTTGGACTGCGCCTTGCTGTCGCTCTGCGGGCCGTTCGCCACCTGCCCGGCCACCACGACGGCCAGCACGGTGGTCACGGCCGCCGCGGCGACCCCGGTGAACGTGCGTCCCTTGCCGCCCTTGGCGACCCCTCGCGCGCCCTTGCCCGGGGCGTCGGGGTCATCGATCCCGTCAGCCGCCAGGGCACCGGGACCGCCGGGCTCACCGGCGTCACCGGCGTTCTCACGATCGTCGTCGGCGCCCGCGCCGGGACGGGTACGACGGGGCGGCGGCACCGCTCCGGGCGCGCCGGCGGCGAAGACGTCCTCGCCGTCGGCGTCCGGGGCCTCGGGGGCCTCGGAGCCCTCGAACGCCTCCAGGTACTCCTTGCGCGGCCCGGGCATCAGCCCGCCCGCGCCACCGCCCGGCGCGCCACCGGCAGCGGGCCCGCCGGGGCGCTGCGGGGCGTTCATGGTGGCGGTGCCGAAGGCACTCCAGCCGCCGGTCTGTTCACGGCGCCCGGGGTGCCCAGGGTGTCCGGGCGGCCCCGGGTGTCCACCCCTGGACCGCGCCGGGGGCGAGGCCGGTCCGTAGGACGCCCGCGGGATGCCCTGCGACGGCGTCACGGCCGGGTCCTGGGCGCCGGGCCCGGCGGAGCGCCGCCGACGGCCCGCGCCGGGGCCGGAATCCGCCTCGGCGGACCCGGGGTCCCGGTCCTCCTGGCTGCCCCGTGCGCTGTGTTTACCCACGCGCCGCACCGCTCCCGTCTGTTCCGGGCACCGGTACGCCCCCTGTCTTCCGGCTGTCCCGTCCGTCTCGTGCTTCACGTCCGTCCGGTCGGTCCGATCCGTCTGGTACGTCTTGTTCTTCTGATCCGTCTGCTTCGTCGACGGGTCGCCCGTCGACGTCGTCGAGCAGTTCACGCATGCTTCGCGCCACTGCTTCGGGATACTCCATCATCGCCACATGTCCGGCGTCCAACAGCGTCAACAGGCGCGAGTCGCGGAAGGTTGCGCTCGCCCGCCGGGCCGTCCGGAACGCCACCAGCTGGTCGCGCATCCCGTAGACGAGCAGCGTGGGCGCGAGGACCCGCTCGGCCTGCCGCCACAGCGCGTGCTGGCCGCCGAGGGTGTAGGAGTCGATGAGGCCGCGCGCCGACCGGGCGAGCGCGTCCCAGAAGTACGGGAGGGCGAGCCGCCGCTCGTACTCCTCGACCGCCAGCGCGAAGTCCTCCTGGCCGACCTGCCGGGGGTCGCCGTAGGTGAGCGCCAGCAGCTCCCGGGTGCGCCGCTCGGCGTCCCAGCCGCGGGTCGCGCGGCTGAAGAGGCGGGTCGCCCCGGGGATCGCGAGCAGCCCGGTGGGCACCGCGGTGCGCTGCGGGCGCCGCTCGGGCAGCGCGGGCGAGACGAGGGTGAGACTGCGCACGAGGTCCGGCCGCACGGCCGCGACGCGGATGGCGATCGTGCCGCCCATGGAGTTTCCGGCCAGATGCACGGGTCCGCGGCCGCCCGCGTCGAGGAGGCGGATGACGGCCCGGGCGTGGCCGGTTATGGAGTAGTCGCCGTCGTCGGGCGGCGGGGAGTCGCCGAATCCGGGCAGGTCGGGGGCCTCGATGTCCAGCCGGTCGGCGAGCCGCTCCATCAGCGGCGACCAGTTCTGCGAACAGCCGCCGAGACCGTGGAGGAAAACCGCGGGCGGCAAGCCTGAAACGGCCGGCGGACGGGTACGCACGTTCAGCGTGAGACCGGGCAGGCTGGTAGTACGCAGCTTTTCACCCGCCCCGACCCGCACGGGCCGCGCGGGGGGCACCGCGGCAACGATGCGGGCTTCCGGCGGCTCGGTCGAAGACATGCGGCAATGTTACGAGACGATCACATGGCCGACCGTGTGTTCACCCTCACAGACCACGTAGCGTCCGAAAGTGACCTCTCCTAGGCTCGTTATACACAGAGGCGATCATCTACCTCTGGGAAGGGGAATACATGTCCGTCGATCCGAGCGACCCCGAGACCTTCGCGTACGACCTCGAGAACCTCGAGAACAACGACAGCCCCGCCCCCTACGGCGTAGAGGCCCCCGAGGCGGACGCCGCGGAACAGCACCACGACCTCGTCCCCCACCGCGACGACCGCCGGACCGCGGACGAACCGCTGGAGGCCGACGAGGCCGACCGCGCGGAGCAGGCCCGGGTCGTCGAGGAGAACGAGGAGGACTACCGGTGACCAGCACCCATTGTGGGCTTTTCATAGAGTCCAGTCCGTGAAAATCTCCGGACGGACCGCGCGCGGCCCTGTTACCCAAAAGTACGATGGCGGGCGCGGTGGACACCGTGCTCGCAATATTCAATGGGAGGCGGCGTGACAGCCATCGAGCAGACCGAGGCGCGCCCGCGGGGTACGCGCCTGCCGCGCCGAGCCCGACGCAATCAGCTCCTGGGCGCCGCCCAGGAGGTCTTCGTCGCACAGGGCTATCACGCCGCTGCGATGGACGACATCGCCGAGCGCGCGGGCGTCAGCAAGCCCGTGCTCTACCAGCACTTCCCGGGCAAGCTGGAGCTGTATCTCGCCCTGCTCGACCAGCACTGCGACGCCCTGCTGCAGGCGGTCCGCACCGCGCTCGCCTCGACCACCGAGAACAAGCAGCGGGTGGCCGCCACGATGGACGCCTACTTCGCGTACGTCGAGGAGGAGGGCGGCGCCTTCCGGCTCGTCTTCGAGTCCGACCTGACCAACGAACCCGCCGTGCGCGAGCGCGTGGACCGGGTCTCGCTCCAGTGCGCCGAGGCGATCAGCGAGGTCATCGCGGAGGACACCGGGCTGTCCAAGGACGAGTCCATGCTGCTGGCCGTCGGCCTCGGCGGCGTCTCCCAGGTCGTCGCCCGCTACTGGCTCTCCAGCGGCAGCAACGTCCCCCGGGACACCGCTGTGCAGTTGCTCACCTCGCTCGCCTGGCGCGGTATCGCGGGCTTCCCGCTGCACGGAGCGGAGAGCGGGACTTAAGGCCTGTTCGCTGCGGGCTTGTCCCGCGCCGCCCAGCGGGCCCTGTTCCCGGGCTAATGTGTGCTGCGTACAGCGCGGACGCCGCGCACCAACTGACCGTCGGAGGGACAAGGCCGTGGAGGTCAAGATCGGCGTGCAGCACGCGCCCCGCGAGATCACCTTGGAGAGCGGGCAGTCTGCCGAGGATGTCGAGCGTGCGGTGGCCGACGCGCTCGCTGGCAAGGCCCAGGTGCTGAGCCTGGTGGACGAGCACGGCCGCAAGGTCCTGGTGCCGGCCGACCGTCTCGCCTACATCGAGATCGGCGAGCCGAGCGCCCGCAAGGTCGGCTTCAGCGCTCTCTGAGCGGTTGACGCGATGGCGGCGGGGCCCGGTGGGATTTCTCTCACCGGGCCCCGCCGCCGTTGTGCGCCGGTACGCCGCAGCCCACACCGTCGATCAGGGTTGCCCCCGCTCGGGCCCGGGTAGGACCGGCAGGACCGACGCGTGATCACGCTTCGGTACCGGTCCGCTCACGGGAAGGACGCGACATGATCTTCTGGGAAGCGCTCGGCTCCGTACTGATCGGTCTCGCCGTCGCCTACGGGGCGAGCCACCGACTGCCCCGTCGGCTGCCGCCCACGCCCCTCGTCCTGTCCACCGGCCCCGCAGCCGCGTTCTTCGGCGCGATGATCGCCCACACGGTGCTGGGCTCGGGTTACCCCGTCGTCGTCCTCATGGTCGCGCTCGGCTTCGCCGCGGCCATGCTGTCGCTGCTCATCCGGCCCCGGACCGGCCGCCGCCGGTCGGTCCCGGCCTGAGCGGCCTGAGCGCCGAGCCTTGGCGTACGAGGGCTCCGGGAACCCCGGAGCCCTTTCCCACGGCCCCGCAGCCCGCGCCGGGGGCAAGGCCCTGTCCGGTGAATCCTCGCGGGGCCATGGCGCCCGGCGCCGCATTTCGCCGCGTCGCTGTCACGGCGGTCGGAGCCGCGGCCGGACGGCCGCGGCCTGATCCCCGAAACCCGCCGGACAGGCGTCAGGCGGCCAGGCCCAGCGCCGACATCCGCTTGGTGTGCGCCTCGGTGATCCGCGAGAACATCCGGCCGACCTCGGCCAGGTCGAAGCCGTCGGCCAGTCCGCCCACCAGCATCGTGGACAGCGCGTCACGGTCCGCGACGACCCGCTGCGCCTGCGACAGCGCCTCGCCCATCAACCGCCGGGCCCACAGCGCCAGCCGCCCGCCGACCCGCGGATCGGCCTCGATCGCGGCCCGCACCTTCTCCACCGCGAAGCTCGCGTGGCCGGTGTCGTCCAGCACCTGGAGCACCAGGTCGCGGGTGTCCGAGTCGAGCCGGGCCGCCACCTCGCGGTAGAAGTCACTGGCGATCGAGTCGCCCACGTACGCCTTGACCAGGCCCTCCAGCCAGTCGGATGGCGCGGTCTGGCGGTGGAACCCGTCCAGCGCCGCCGCGAACGGCTCCATCGCCGCCGTCGGCTCCTCGCCGACCGCCGCCAGCCGGTCCCGGAGCCGCTCGAAGTGGTGGAACTCGGCCGACGCCATCTTCGCCAGCTCCGCCTTGTCCTCCAGCGAGGGCGCCAGCTTGGCGTCCTCCGCGAGCCGCTCGAAGGCGGCCAGCTCGCCATAGGCGAGCGCCCCGAGCAGGTCCACCACCGCGGCCCGGTACTGCGGCTCGGCCGCGGCCGTGTCCCAGTCCTGGGCGGCGATCCCGGTCGGGGTCTTCTCGGTCTCAGGCGTATCAGACGTCTCCATGGAGCGCACAATAGTCCGCCGTACGTGCCGAGGAAGGCCCTGGTCAGCCAAGTCCTCCCACGCCCCGGTTCGGGTTGCCCGGTCACAGATGCGCACTTCCGGGGTACAGTGGTATTTGCACCCGTCGAGTATCGGCGGGTCGTTCCACGAATGCGGATGCCCGGTCGGTGGCCCGATCGGCTCCAACACCCGACCGCTCTCCGCGCGGCGCGCATTCTTCATGCGCACGGCAGGAGGGACCCGCTCGCGGCGTGAGCGCTCGAGCGAGGGCAGTGGTCCCGCGCCGAGCCGGCCAGCCAAAGCCGGTGTACCCGGGCGCCGTGCGACCCCCTTCGCCGCCTCGCGTCGCGTCTCACAGAAGAGGCAAGCATCCTGACCACGTTCCGAGAACTCGGGATCCTCCCCGAGACGGCCGAGGCCCTTGAGGCCGTCGGCATCACGTCCCCGTTCCCCATCCAGGAAATGACGCTCCCGGTCGCCCTCTCCGGCTCCGACGTCATCGGTCAGGCCAAGACCGGCACCGGCAAGACGCTGGGCTTCGGCCTCCCGCTGCTGGAGCGCGTCGTCGTCCCCGCCGACATCGAGGCGGGCCGGGCCAAGCCCGACCAGCTGACCGACGCCCCGCAGGCGCTCGTGGTCGTCCCCACCCGCGAGCTGTGCCAGCAGGTCACCAACGATCTGCTCACCGCCGGTAAGGTCCGCGCCGTCCGCGTGCTGTCGATCTACGGCGGCCGCGCGTACGAACCGCAGGTCGAGGCCCTGAAGAAGGGCGTCGACGTGGTCGTCGGCACCCCCGGCCGGCTGCTCGACCTGGCGGGCCAGAAGAAGCTGCGGCTCTCGTCCGTCAAGGCGCTCGTCCTCGACGAGGCCGACGAGATGCTCGACCTGGGCTTCCTGCCCGACGTCGAGAAGATCATCAACCTGCTCCCGGCCAAGCGCCAGACCATGCTGTTCTCGGCCACCATGCCGGGCGCCGTCATCGGTCTCGCCCGCCGCTACATGTCACAGCCCACGCACATCCGCGCCACCGCGCCGGACGACGAGGGCCAGACCGTCGCCAACACCACCCAGCACGTCTTCCGCGCCCACTCCATGGACAAGCCGGAGGTCGTGGCACGCGTGCTGCAGGCCGAGGGCCGCGGGCTCGCGATGATCTTCTGCCGTACGAAGCGGACCGCCGCCGACATCGCCGACCAGCTCTCCCGCCGCGGGTTCGCCTCCGGCGCGGTCCACGGCGACCTCGGCCAGGGCGCCCGCGAGCAGGCGCTGCGCGCCTTCCGCAACGGCAAGGTCGACGTCCTGGTCTGCACCGACGTCGCCGCGCGCGGCATCGACGTCGAGGGCGTCACCCATGTGATCAACTACCAGTCCCCCGAGGACGAGAAGACCTATCTGCACCGCATCGGCCGCACCGGCCGCGCGGGCGCCTCGGGTATCGCCATCACGCTCGTCGACTGGGACGACATCCCGCGCTGGCAGCTGATCAACAAGGCGCTTGACCTGCCGTTCAACGACCCGGAGGAGACCTACTCGACCTCCGCCCACCTGTACGAGCTGCTGAGCATCCCGAAGGGCACCACCGGTGTCCTGCCGCGCGCCGAGCGCACCCGGGCCGGGCTGCGCGCCGAGGAGATCGAGGACCTCGGCGAGACCGGCGGCCGCGGCCGCCGCTCCTCCGCCCCGGAGGAGCGCCCCGAGCGCCGCACCCGCACCCCCCGGGTGCGCCGTCGCACCCGCGGTGGCCAGTCGGTGGACGCCTCGGCTCCGGCCGAGGCCGAGGGCGCCGAGTCCGCGACCGAGCCGCGCCGCCCACGCCGCCGTCGCCGCACCCGGTCCGGTGCGGCGGTCGAGGCCGACGCAGCGGCCGTCACCGCCGTCGACACGGCGGAGGGCCCGGCGGCGGAGGCTCCGGCGGCCGAGGCCGCCGAGGAGACTCCCGCCAAGCCGCGCCGTCGCCGCACCCGCGCCAAGGCGGACGCCGCCGAAACGGCCGTCGCCACGGCCGAGGGCACCCCCGAGGCGGCCGAGGAAGCCCCGGCCAAGCCGCGCCGCCGCACCCGCGCCAAGGCGGACGCCGCCGAAGCCGCGGTCGCCACGGCCGAGGCCGGGACCGAGACGGCCGAGGAGGCCCCGGCCAAGCCGCGCCGCCGCACCCGCGCCAAGGCGTCGGAGACGACCGAGGCCGGGACCGAGGTGGCGGAAGCCGCCGCGACCACGCCGCGCCGTCGCACCCGGGCCAAGGCCGCGACCGCCGAGACGGCCGTCACGACGGCGGAGGGCACCGCGGAGGCCGAGGCCCCCGCCAAGCCGCGCCGCCGCACCCGTACGGCCAAGGCCGCGGAGCCGGCCGCTCAGGCCGACGGCGCCGAGGCCGCAGCCGAGGCGAAGCCCGTCCGCCGCCGCACCCGCACCCGCGCGGCGGCCCAGCCGGAGGCCACACCGGAGGGCTGACGGCACACAGCAGTGCAGACCCGACGGGGCCTGATCCGCGCGACGCGGACCAGGCCCCGGGCGCGTCCAGCCCCCGAAAAGCCGACCCGGTTGCGCCGGCCCCGGGCACGGGTCAGCGCCCAGCGCGCCAGATCCGCGTGCCGTCGGCCCTGGCCGACCCCGGAGTACGGCGGCCGCTGGACGCGCCGCGTCGCCCCGGCGTGGCGTGGCAAGCCTCGGTTGCGCCCCCGAGTGCCACCCGTCGGGCCAGGCCACCCCGAGCGTGTCAGTCCCCGTCTCGCCAGACACCCGGAGTACGTCGGCCCCGGGCACCCCCGTCGGCGGCTCCGCTCACCGACGCGGCCCGCGGCCGGCGCGGCGCGCTCGGTGAGCCGGGGAAGGCTACGCGCCGCCCCGCCGGCGAACCGACCGGGCCCCCGCTTCGCACGGGGCGCCCGCGGGCCCCGCCAGGGCGCGGGACGCGTCCGGCGGGGCCGCGGGCGTCCATCCCGACCCCCGCCGGAGGCACAACGCACCGTTCACGCCCCGTTCTCCGCGGCCTGTATAGCCTCGTCCTCATGAGCAGGCCGCCGTTTCTCACCCTTCCCGTGGGCGCCCGCGCCCATCGCCTGACGACCGCGCGCGGTGAGTTCGCCGTGCATGACGCCCGGCCCGGGCGTGCGCCGAGAGGGACCGTAGTGCTGGTGCCGGGGTTCACCGGGAGCAAGGAGGACTTCATCGCGCTCCTGGAGCCGCTGGCCGACGCCGGTTTCCGGGCGGTCGCGGTCGACGGGCGGGGGCAGCACGAGAGCGACGGGCCACGCGACGAGGCCGCCTACGCGCAGGACGAGCTGGCGCGGGATCTGCTCGCGCAGGCGGCGGCGCTGGCGGACGACGCGGGGCCGGTCCATGTGCTGGGGCACTCTCTGGGCGGGCTGATCGCGCGGGCCGCCGTGCTCCGCGCCCCCGACGCCTTCGCCTCGCTCACGATCATGTGTTCCGGGCCCGCCGCCATCGCACCCCCGCAGCAGGAACGCACCAAACTGCTGATCGACGCGCTGAGCGTGATGGACATGGAGTCGGTATGGCAGGCGATGCGCGACCTCGATCCGCCCGAGGCGGCCGATGAGGTGACTCCGCCCGGCGTACGGGACTTTCTGCACGCCCGCTGGATGGGCACCGTTCCGGAGCAGCTGATGGCCACCGGGCGGCAGCTGAACGGCGAGCCGGACCGGGTCGGGGAGCTGGCCGCGACGGCGCTGCCGAAGCATGTGGTGTCGGGTGAGGTGGACTACGCCTGGCCGGTGCCGCTGATGGACGCGATGGCGGAGCGGCTGTCCGCCCGGCGGACCGTGATCGAGGGCGCGGAGCACTCCCCCAACGCCGAGCGGCCGCACCCCACGGCGGACCAGCTGATCAGGTTCTGGCTGAACGTCGGCTAGTACTGCGCCTGCAGGTGCTCCCAGAAGCCGTCCCGCAGCGCGCGCCGCAGATCGGCGTGGGCGCGCAGGGACAGCCGCAGCATCCCCTCCGCGTCGATCAGCAGCTCCTGGTCGATTGAGCCGGGCAGATAGGGGTGGCCGGGCAGCAGGTCGGCAAGGCTCTCGCGGCCGCGTGCGGAGAGCCACTGGGCGGCGATCTGGGCGCCGATGAAGCGCACCTCGTCGCGGGAGGGCGCGGGCCCGCACAGGGGCGTGTCGCCGTTCGGCTCGTAGCCGGTCGCCCGCCGGGTGACGTACGGCTTGCAGAAGTCGAGGTCGAACGTGCGCTGACTGTCGACCTCCCACAGCAGCGGCTCGGCCTGGTTGCGCCCGTCGAGGGCCTCGATGCCCCACAGGTGGACGCGCGCTCCGTACCCCTGCGCGGCCTCGACGGCGGAGACCAGGTCCTCGTCGCCGCCGATCAGCACGGCGTCGCCGATGGCCCGGTGCCGGGCGAGGGATTCGAGGTCGGAGCGGATGAGTGAGTCGACGCCCTTCTGCTGGTTGTTGGCGTTGAGGTTGCCCAGCCGGACCTTGACGTCGGGCAGCTCGGCGATGCGCTGCTGCTCCGGGGTGTGGATGCGCCGCCGGGCCCCGTCGAACCAGTAGACCCGCAGCAGACGGCTGTCCGGAAAGATCGTCCGGGCCTTGTCGATGAACGCCTCGATGATCCCCTCCGCGTCCAGCTCGAAGGCCCGGCGGTCCTCCGTCCCGGCGACGAGCCGCCCGGCGGCGGCGTAGACATATCCGGCGTCCACGAAGATCGCATGGGTGGAAGGGGTGGTCGCGACCTCGGCGAGCACGCGTTGGAGCAGCTCGTTGGTGCGCTCGACGCCTTCGACGATCGAGGCGAGGTCTGGTTGGCCCGGGGGCATCACGTCGCTCATACGCGGTTCATTCTCCGGGCCCCCGCAGGAAGGGCACAACCGGACTCCGTCTCATCGGCGCCCGACCAGGGAATGCTTAGTCTGGCGAAAAATTTCATTAGCGTAGGGAATGTTTTCAGGGCATGCTTCGTTGAACAGGTTGTGGAACGCGCGGCAGCGACGCCGCGCGTCTCCCGTGCCCAGCAGTTCTCCAGCAGGAGGATCAGACGAAGGGAGAAGCCTTGCAGCGCTTCGAGATCATGCGTCTTGACGATGTCGACGGAAACGCCGTGGACAGCACCGTCGTGGACGCCGCCTCCGTCAACCGGATCGTGCAGCAGGCCGCCGCGATCGGCCAGCGCATCTACATCCGTCCAGCCGAAACCGCCGCCCGGTAGTAGCACCGACGCAGAAGAAACAGACACAGACGTAGACGAAGACGAGTCACCGACGAGGGTGAAGCGTCACCGCAGCCGCCCCCGTACGCCGTCGTACGGGGGCGCTTCGCGTGGGGGTGGGTCCTTCTGGCGGATCTCCGTGGGAGAAGGAGCGGCGTCCGGTGCGTGCTCTCGGCGTGCCGCGCGGAAGCCCTCGTAGCGGAGCTACTTGGGGTTTCGCGCGGTGCGGCGAGCGGGGGCACCTCCCAGCGGTAGCTGGGGGAGCGTGCAGGGCGTCGCGACGCCGCGGAGATCCGTCAGAAGGGCCCTCGCGCCGCCCGGCGCACGATCTCCGCGTAGACCTCGGGGTCGGTGGTGTACTCGCCGAGCCGGCAGGTCTTGCGGCTGCCGTGGTAGTCGCTGGAGCCCGTGGTGAGCAGCCCGTGCTCGGCGGCGATGGCGCGCAGCCGGGCCCGGGTGGCCTCGTCGTGGTCCATGTGGTCGACCTCGATGCCGTCGAGACCGGCCGCGGCCAGCTCCCCGATCGCGCTCTCCGGTACGCACTCACCGCGCTTGAGGGCCAGCGGATGCGCGAAGACGGCGACCCCGCCCGCGCCCTTGACCAGCCGGACCGCGTCGAACGGGTCCAGCTCGTGCTTCTCCACGTACGCCCGGCCGCCGTTCGAGAGCCAGTCCGAGTCGAACGCGTCCGAGACGCTCTTGACGACGCCCGCCTCGACCATCGCGGTCGCGATGTGCGGCCGTCCGACGGCCCCGTCCCCGGCGATCTCCGCCACCCGCTCCCAGGTGACGGGCACGTCCAGCTCGCGCAGCTTCGCCACCATCGCCTTGGCCCGGGGCACCCGGTCGTCCCGCACCAGCTCGCGCTCGCGCGCCAGCTCGGGTTCGGCCGGATCGAAGAGATACGCCAGCATGTGCAGGCTCACCCCGCCCAGCCGGCAGGACAGCTCGGCGCCGGTGACCAGCGTCAG
Source organism: Streptomyces sp. NPDC021212 (assembly GCF_044332925.1). Lineage (NCBI taxonomy): Bacteria > Bacillati > Actinomycetota > Actinomycetes > Kitasatosporales > Streptomycetaceae > Streptomyces > Streptomyces sp. NPDC021212. The sequence continues at coordinate 313,989 of NZ_JBIRPZ010000003.1, read as the reverse complement.
CCCGTCCGGCAGCGCCCCGGCCGCCTCCTCGTGGCCGCCGACCGTGTCGTGATCGGTGAGCGCGACGACGTCCAGCCCGGCCGCCGCGGCATTGCGCACCAGCTCGGCGGGGGTGTCCGTACCGTCCGACGCGGTGGAGTGGGTGTGCAGGTCGATGCGCACGAACGCGGGCTCCCAGCGGTAACAAGGTGAACGGGCGGCCTGCTTCAGGGTAGCCCCGGCCCAGGGCATGCCCGCGTCAGGGGCAACCCGCACGATCCGTACCGCCACCCGGCGTCAGGGCCGCGCGCCTCGCGCCGGACCAGCGGCCCGCCGTCAGGACAGCAGCCGCGGCGACAGCGCACCGCACGGCACCAGGTCCACCTCGGCGCCCGCGTCCCGCAGATCGGTGAGCACCATCTCGTCGTACATCAGCAGCCCGGTCTGCTCGGGCCAGACCACCGCCCACAGCCACAGCCCGCACGCCTCACCCGCGAAGACGGCACGGTCGTCCGGGGTGTCCTCGACATGCCACAGCGGGGTGGGGCGACCTGCGGCCAGCACCTTGACGTGCGGCGGCTTGTCCACCCGCATCCCGGGGCCGGGGTCGGGGCCGGGGATGCCCGCGTACCGCGCGCCGAGCCCCACGCCCAGCTCCTCCGCCACCAGCAGCAGCTCCCCCGGGCCGCCCAGCGGGCCCGGGCCCGAGCAGGCCACGACCGTCGCTCGACCGCCGCTGCGGTCGTCACCGGCGCACGCGACCCCGGTGAACAGCCAGCCGACGGGCAGCGGCCACGGCATCCATACGGGCACCCGGGCACGGTTGGTGACGACCACGAGTGCTTCCACGCTCGGCGGGACGACCGGCTGAACGGGGTCCACCGTGCCGTGCACGCCGCACTGCCAGGAGTCGGCGAAGAGACCGGGCGCGCGCACCCGGCCACCGCACTTCGGGCAACTGGGTTCGCCCCTCATAGGCCCCCACGGTCCTCCCCGCCCGTCCCGACGTCAAGGACGATCACCCGTGTGGAGGGGACGAGGTTTACCCCAGCGGCACACCGGACCTGGCTGGATCACGCAGGTCCGTGCCGTGCCGCAGCCAGCGGTCCTGGAGCGCGCCGGCGCCGTGGACCCGCTTCCACGCCGCCTCGTTCCCGGTCATCGGCAGCAGCGGCAGGAAGCGCACCGGCTCCATCGGCGCGATCAGCTCCAAATCCTCGACCAGACCGCCCGGTTCACCGACCAGTACGGAGGTGAAGGGCGCCCCGGACCACAGCGGGCCACCCAGGTCCAGGGACGCGCCCGGGGCCACCACCACGCCCTCGACCTGCGGCGAGGCGGCCAGCACGGCGAGCGGGCGCAGCACCTCGTCCAGGACGGCGGAGCCGGGTCCTGGGGCGCCTGCGCGCACGGTGAGCACCAGCTCGGCGCGCGGGCCGCGGAGCTGGTCGGCGACGGCGGCGGTGGGGTCGGTCATCGGATGGTCCGACATGCCGAGGGTGGCGTACCGGACGACGTTCCCGTCGGCGCGGAAACGCAGCACCTCGATGCGGTCCGTACCGACGAACGTGACGGCGGCGCGGGCGTCCGGCTCGCCCAGCGCGGTGATCAGCCGGGCCTCGACCAGCTGCAGGACGTCTGACATGCGGTGAGCATAGATCGCGTATCGAACGGGCAAAGCGGCGGCTCATCGGTTCTGCCGACTGATAGCCTTGCTGCCTGCCCAGGGAAATACGTCGTCCCCCAAGGGGGACCGGCCGGAGGAGGTGGGGCTGCGGTGGATCCTAGTCGACCGTGCAGTACCGACAGTTCTCCCGTCGTTTCCCCTTGGTATGCGGCTTCATGATCTGAAACCTTCCGTACCCCACCGCCTCGCGGTGAAACACGCGAAGTTCTCTCGCATCAAGGGCATGTGACGGCAGAGCGCCTTCGTATCGCATCTGTTCTGTTCTCCGCGAACTTCCGTCAGCGTCATCGCACGGAGCGCCGCCCGCTTTGCGGACGTACGTACGTACACCTTACGAGAGTGCCGTACGTCCACCTTCCGGGCGCAGCGCTGCGCCGCGCGCCCACCGCTGACGGCCGGCCCGTGAAGGAGCCCGTCATGTCGATGATCCGTGACCTGCGCGCAGCCGTCCGCCCCGCCCTGCGCCGGACGCACAACACCAGCAACTACGACGCCACCCGCGACCCGTCCGTCACCAGCGCGGTGGTCGACTGCGCCGTCTACCGGGACGGGAAGCGGGTCAGCGACCACGTCAGCCCGGCGCACGCGATGGAGCGGGTGCGCGCCGAGGGCGGGTTCGCCTGGATCGGTCTGCACGAGCCGACCGAGCGCGAGTTCGCGGGCATCGCACAGGAGTTCGGGCTGCACCCGCTGGCCGTCGAGGACGCGGTGCAGGCGCACCAGCGGCCGAAGCTGGAGCGGTACGACGACAGCCTCTTCACCGTCTTCAAGACCATCCACTACGTGGAGCACGCCGAACTCACCGCGACCAGCGAGGTCGTGGAGACCGGCGAGGTGATGTGCTTCACCGGCCACAACTTCATCGTGACCGTGCGGCACGGCGGCCAGGGCTCGCTGCGCGCCCTGCGCCACCGCCTCCAGGAGGACCCGGAGCTGCTGGCCAAGGGCCCCTCGGCGGTGCTGCACGCCATCGCCGACCAGGTCGTGGACGGATATCTCGCGGTCGCCGACGCCGTCCAGGACGACATCGACGAGGTCGAGATCGAGGTCTTCTCGCAGGCCACCTCCCGGCGCGGCGGCGACGCGGGCCGGATCTACCAGCTCAAGCGCGAGGTACTGGAGTTCAAGCGGGCCGTCTCGCCGCTGCTGCGGCCGATGCAGCTGCTGAGCGAGCGTCCGATGCGGCTGGTGGACCCGGACATCCAGAAGTACTTCCGGGACGTCGCGGACCACCTGGCCCGGGTGAACGAGCAGGTCCTGGGCTTCGACGACCTGCTGAACTCGATCCTCCAGGCGAACCTGGCGCAAGCGACGGTCGCCCAGAACGAGGACATGCGCAAGATCACATCCTGGGCGGCGATCTGCGCCGTCCCGACGATGATCGCCGGGATCTACGGCATGAACTTCGACTACATGCCCGAGCTGCACTGGAGGTTCGGCTACCCGATGGTGCTGGCCGTCACGGTGGGGATCTGCGTCACGATCCACCGCGGGTTCAAGCGGAACGGCTGGCTCTAGGCTCTGTCCGGGAGCCGGACGTGCGGTCCGACAGGACGACCAGCGCGAGGCCGCCGACGATCACGGCGAGTGCCGGGTAGGCGGCCACCGGCGGCTGCTGGCCCAGCCACACCGCCGCGATCAGGGCCGCGCCCGGCGCCTCCAGCAGGATCGCGGTCGACGTCACGGTCGGGCCCAGGCCCTTGACCACCCGGTTGATCAGCGTGTGCCCGAGCAGCTGCGCGGTGACCATCAGCAGCACCAGCCGCAGCCAGGTGTCCCCGCTGTAGCCGTGCAGCCGTGCGCCCGCGACCAGGCAGGTCAGCAGCAGGAACACGCTGGTCGTGGAGTAGCAGACGTAGGTGTACGCGGTCGTGCTCGCCACCCGGCGCACCTCCGCCCCCAGCAGCACGTACCCGGCCGCTGCCACGCCGCCCACCAGGGCGAGCGCGTCGCCCGCGAGCGCCTGCGGGGAGGCGGACAGGTCGACTCCGGTGAGGATCACCACGCCGAGAAACGCCAGCACCGTGCCGAGGGTCGCCATCGGGGGCGGGCGGTGGCCGCGCAGCCGCAGCAGCAGCGCGGTCCAGATCGGGGTCGTGGTCACCAGCGCGGTGGAGGAGGCCACGGAGGTCATGTGCAGGCTCGGCAGCCAGGCCCCGAAGTGCACCGCGAGCAGCGCCCCGGAGGCGGCGGAGAGCGCCACCGCCCGGCGCCCCATCCCGCGCAGCTCGCCCCGGTGGCGCCACAGGGCGAGCGGGGTGAGCGCGCCGACCGCCATGGCGTTGCGCCAGAACGCGACGGCGAGGGCGGGGGCCGCGGTCGCGGCGGCCAGCGGGGCGGAGAGCGACACCCCGGCGACGGCGACGGCGAGCAGGGCGGCGTCCAGGGCCGGGCGCGGTGCGGTGGTGGTGGCGGCGGTGGGTGTGCGGATGGAGCGGTCGGGGCGCGTGGTGGGCACGGGCTCAGCGTAAGGTGCGTGCGCGGCGCATGGAACTGTCGTTTCGCTGACTGGGACCCGCGGAGGGCATCGGCCCTGCTGGCCTAGGCTTGTCCGCATGACGCCTCCTACGACTCCGACGCCGCCGGACGCCATGGACCCGATCGACCGCGCCCTGGTCGAGGAGGCGGCCAAGAAGTCCGCCCTGGTGTGGGTGCAGGGCTCCGAGGGCGCCGCCCGCGCGCTGTGGCACATCTGGCACGAGGGCGCCGTCTGCCTCGTCGGGGACGGCCCCGACGAGCAGCCCCTGAAGGGGCTCGGCCTCGTGGACGGCGGCACCGCGACGGTGACCCTGCGCAGCAAGGACAAGGGCGGTCGGCTGATCGGCTGGCCCGCGCGGGTGGTCGAACTCGCCCCGGGCGGCGAGGCGTGGACGGCGGCCGTCGGCGAGCTGAAGGGCAAGCGACTGAACGCGGTGGACGCGGACACGATCGCGGATCGGTGGGCCCGGGAGTGCCGGGTGCTGCGGCTGGAGCCGGTGCTCGACGGGGCGCTGGTGGCGGCGGGGGCGGGGTCGCTCGCGGCGGCGCCCCTGCCGACTCCCGCCGTGACGCGGCGGGAGATTCCGGCGGGGTTGCCGAAGTTGTTGGTGCGGGGGAAGCGGGGGCGCAGGGCGGATTGACCGGGGCTCCGCCCCGGACCCCGCTCCCCAAGCGCCGGAGGGGCTGGGTGGTGGGGCGTGCTGGGAGTTGCCCGCTCCTCGGTCGCCGGAAGGGCCGGGTTGCGTCCCGTTACGTCCCCGTCGGGATCTGCTGGCCGTAGTCGACCACGTGATCCTTGTCCGGTGCGGCCAGCTTGAAGTCCTTGTTCCAGTCCTCGAGCCGGATCACCCCCGCGCCCCCCGCCCGCTGGAGCCGTAGCGGGTACGGGCGGCCCTTCAGGGAGACGTCGAGGGAACCGCCGTCGCCCCCCTTGCCGCCGAGGATGCGGATCGTACGGACGCCACCGACGTCACCCCGGTCGCCCGCGCTGATCGTGCCGTGCAGGCCGAGCAGCCCGTCCAGCATGACGCTCTTGTCCGTGAAGCCGCTGAGCCGTTTGTACGCGGGGTCCCCCGACGGCACCTTCACGTACTTGTCGTCGAGCTTGTTCGCGGCGGCCGCGTCGCCCTTGTGCCCCCCGCTGCCCTGGTGGTGCCCCCAGAAGCCCGCGTCCGCCTTGAGGTACAGCTCCTCGCCCACCCGCAGCAGCTCGTACCTGGTGCCCTTGGTGGAGACGACGCCGGTGCCGCCGTCGCCCTTCAGCTTCATGTCGACCTTGTAGGTGCGGCCCTTGGAGACGAGGCTGCCGGACAGATGGACGGCGTCCGCGCTCCCGGCCGCCGTCCGGGCCTTGCTCTGGATCTTGGTGGCGGGGAGCTTGCCCACGCCGTTGGTCCCCGCGTCGGGGTCCGCCTTCTCCCCTTCGCCACCGCATGCGGTGAGCGTCGCGGCCAATCCCGCGCACATCACCGCGACGAGAGCCGTGTTCCGGATGCGCACGTCCGCTCTGCCTCCTGATGCCGGTCCGGTGCAGTACGGCAGCGTACCGGTGCCGTACGGAAGCGTGTGCAGGGTGCCCGGGGCCGCTCGTCCGGCGGCGGGGCAGAACGGGGCAGGCTAGCCTGAACCCGTTGAATACGCGCGCACGCGTAGCGGGAAGGAGGCGCATGACATGCCGGCAGGCGCCTCACGGATCTATGTCTCGCATCTGGCCGGCGTCGCCGTCTTCGACCCGAACGGCGACCAGGTCGGGCGGGTCCGCGACCTGGTGGCGATGCTGCGGCTGGCCGGCCGGCCGCCACGGGTCCTCGGGCTGGTCGTCGAAGTGGTCACCCGGCGCCGCATCTTCCTGCCCATGACGCGGGTGACCGGCGTGGAGTCGGGCCAGGTCATCACCACCGGCGTGGTCAACATGCGGCGCTTCGAGCAGCGCCCCACCGAGACGCTCGTCCTCGGCGAACTGCTGGACCGCACGGTGCGGGTGGTGGAGACGGGCGAGCAGGTCACGGTCCTGGACGTGGGGATGGCCCAGCTGCCCGCGCGCCGCGAATGGGAGATCGACAAGGTCTTCGTGCGCCGCGGCAAGAGCGGTGCGCTGCGGCGCCGTGGCGAGACGCTGACCGTGGACTGGTCGGCCGTCACCGGATTCTCGCTGGAGGAGCACGGACAGGGCGCGGAGAACCTGCTGGCCACCTTCGAGCAGCTGCGCCCCGCCGACCTCGCCAACGTCCTGCACCACCTCTCCGCCAAGCGCCGCGGCGAGGTCGCGGCGGCGCTGGACGACGAACGGCTCGCGGACGTCCTGGAGGAGCTGCCCGACGACGACCAGGTGGAGATCCTCGGCAAGCTCGAGGAGGAGCGCGCGGCCGACGTCCTGGAGGCGATGGACCCGGACGACGCGGCCGACCTGCTGTCGGAGCTGCCCGAACGGGACAAGGAGCGGCTGCTGGCCCTGATGCGCCCCAGGGACGCGGCCGACATGCGGCGGCTGATGTCGTACGAGGAGGGCTCGGCGGGCGGGCTGATGACGACCGAGCCGATCGTGCTGCGGCCGGACGCCACGGTCGCGGACGCGCTCGCGCGCGTGCGCAACCAGGACCTCACCCCGGCGCTCGCCGCCCAGGTGTACGTGTGCCGCCCGCCCGATGAGACGCCCACCGGGCGCTACCTGGGCACCATCCACTTCCAACGGCTGCTGCGTGACCCGCCGTTCACCCTCGTCGGCTCGGCCGCGGACACCGATCTGCGGCCGCTGCGCCCGGACACCCCGCTGCCCGTGGTCGCCGGCCATCTGGCGACGTACAACCTGCTGGCGGCCCCCGTCGTGGACGAGGGTGGATCGCTGCTGGGCGCGGTGACCGTGGACGACGTCCTCGACCATATGCTGCCCCCCGACTGGCGCGAGCGCGAGCTGCACGGCGGGGTACCGGTCCCGGAGGTGGGCGATGGACGGTGACGGCGGCCGTCTCGACCGGCCCAAGGAGCGCCGCCGCAGTCCGCTGCCGCGCTGGGACCCGGAGGCGTTCGGCAGGACGTCGGAGCGGATCGCCCGCTTCCTGGGCACCGGCCGCTTCATCGCATGGATGACGGTCTTCGTCATCGCCTGGCTGGCCTGGAACACCCTGGCCCCGCGCCCGCTGCGGTTCGACCCGTTCCCTTTCATCTTCCTGACGCTGATGCTGTCGCTCCAGGCGTCGTACTCGGCGCCGCTGATCCTGCTCTCCCAGTACCGGCAGGCCGACCGCGACCGCGTCAACTACGAACAGGACCGGGCGCGGGACGAGCGGTCGATCGCCGACACCGAGTTCCTGACCCGGGAGATCGCGTCGCTGCGCTCCGGGCTCGGCGAGGTCGCGACGAGGGACTGGATCCGCTCCGAGTTCGAGGGACTGGTCCGGGAGCCGGACGGGCGACGGTCCGCGCCGGCGCGTGAGGAACGCGACCGCTGACGGGACGGGACGGGCTTACCCGCGCGTACCCGCGGCGCCGTACCATCTCCGTATGGCTACCGACACTGTCCCGGCACCGAGCGAAGGCGCGGTGCGCGCCGCACTCGCCACGGTCAACGACCCGGAGATCCACAAGCCGATCACCGACCTCGGCATGGTCAAATCCGTCGAGATCGCGGCGGACGGCGCGGTCGCGGTGGTGGTGTATCTCACGGTCTCCGGCTGTCCGATGCGGGAGACGATCACCAGCCGGGTGAAGGACGCGGTCGGCCAGGTCGCCGGGGTGACCGGGGTCTCGGTCGAGCTGGACGTGATGAGCGACGAGCAGCGGCGCGAGCTGACCGCCTCGCTCCGCGGCGGCCAGGCCGAGCGCGAGGTGCCCTTCGCCAAGCCCGGCTCGCTGACCCGGGTGTACGCGGTGGCCTCCGGCAAGGGCGGCGTCGGCAAGTCGTCGGTGACGGTCAACCTGGCCGCCGCGATGGCCGACGACGGGCTCAAGGTCGGTGTCGTGGACGCCGACATCTACGGCCACTCGGTGCCGCGCATGCTGGGCGCCGACGGGCGGCCCACCCAGGTCGAGGACATGATCATGCCGCCGTCGGCGAACGGCGTGAAGGTGATCTCGATCGGGATGTTCACCCCGGGCAACACCCCGGTGGTGTGGCGCGGACCGATGCTGCACCGCGCCCTCCAGCAGTTCCTGGCCGACGTCTACTGGGGTGACCTCGACGTCCTGCTGCTGGACCTGCCGCCGGGCACCGGCGACATCGCGATCTCCGTCGCCCAGCTCGTGCCGGGCGCCGAGATCCTGGTGGTGACGACGCCTCAGCAGGCCGCCGCCGAGGTGGCCGAGCGGGCGGGCTCGATCGCCGTCCAGACCCACCAGAAGATCGTCGGCGTCGTGGAGAACATGTCCGGGCTGCCCTGCCCGCACTGCGACGAGATGGTCGACGTCTTCGGCACCGGCGGCGGGCAGAAGGTCGCCGAGGGACTGTCCCGGACCACCGGGACGACGGTGCCGGTGCTGGGCTCCATCCCGATCGACGTACGGCTGCGCGAGGGCGGCGACGACGGCAAGCCGGTCGTGCTGTCCGACCCCGACTCCCCCGCCGGCAGCGCGCTGCGGGCGATCGCGGGCAAGATCGGCGGGCGGCAGCGGGGCCTCGCGGGCATGTCGCTGGGCGTCACGCCGCGCAACAAGTTCTGAGGGCCGCGGCAGGGGCGGCCCCGCGGGGCCGCCCCTGCCGTGTCCACACGATCTGCGCGATCTACGCGTCGTAGCCGGTGATGTCCTTGATCACCGAGAAGCCCAGGCCGTAGGCGCTCATCCCGCGCCCGTACGCCCCGATGTGCACGCTCTCGCCCGCCGATCCGGCCAGCACCCAGCCGTACTCCGACTCGCGGTAGTGGAAGTCGGTCGGCACGCCGTCCACCGGCAGCGACAGCGGGGACCACTCCTCGCCGTCCAGGGCATCCGCCAGCTCCCAGGCGATCGCGGTCTGCTGGTCCAGCCAGTCCTGGCGCAGCCCCCGCTCCATGCGGGTCGGCCAGGTACATGACAGCAGGCCCGCGCCGGCCAGCCAGGCGGCCGAGGCGACCGAGGTGGCCTCCAGCTTGCCGGTGCCGTCCGCGCTGTCCCGTACGGGGCGGCCGCCGACCGTCACCACCGCCGTGAAGCGCTGCTGGTCCATGGGGGTCTCGACGCGCAGCGACGGCTCCTCGCCGTGCCCGGTCGAGCCGTACTCCACCCGGCCGTCGGCGGCCACACCCACCTGCATGAGCCAGCGCGGCCCGGTGAACGCCTCGTCAAGGCCGTACCAGGGGAAGGCGGCCATCAGATAGCCGTCGACGCTCCGCCGGGCCTCAGCGGGCATCCCCTGCGTCGCACCGTCCACCCCTTGCACCCCTAGCCGACTCGTCGTGCCCATGTGCGCGGAGCCTCCTCGTTGCCCTTCGTCGTGGGCGGCCCGCCCCCCTTCGGGCGACCTCACCCCGGACAAAGGGAGGATAGCCATACGGGTCAACCAGCCCGGGCATACGGTGGGATCAAGTGGCGTCGGAGTCGAAAGGCGGACGGTCCTCACGAGACTGATCATCGCGCTTGCGCAGCAGGTCAGGGGTGCCGGAATCGCCCTTGGACAGGGACGGCGGAGTGGCGCCGGAGCCCCCTGAAGAGCCGTGTGCGACGTCACTCTCCCGGCCGTTCACGGAGTCGGCGACCTCGGCCATCTCCTTGCGGAGGTCGAACCCGTTCTGGATCTCCTTGAGGCCCAGCTCATCGTTGTCGAGCACATGCTTGCGCACGAAGGTCCTGGGGTTCAGGTCCTCGAACTCGAAGTCCTTGAACTCGGGCCCCAGCTCGGAGCGGATGTCCTCCTTGGCGCTGTCGGAGAACTCCCGGATCTTGCGGATGAACTGCGACACGTCCCGGATGACCTTCGGAAGCTTGTCCGGGCCGAAGATGAGCACCGCAAGGACAACGAGCGCGACGAGCTCGAGAGGTCCTATGTCCAACACCTTGCAGCTCCTAGAAGACGTCCGAAAGCCTGACTCGGCCACTCAATACCGTACCGGTCGGCAGGGTCGGCGCGGGAGACGCCCGGGCCAACATCGGGGGCCGACGGGTGTCCGCCAGGCCTGTCCTAGCCGTCACTGCTCGCCGAGCCCAGCGTCAGCTCCACGGTGCGCTCGTCGCCGTCCCGCTTCACGGTCAGCCGGAGCCGGTCGCCGGGGCGGTGGCTGCGGATCTTGACGATCAGCTCCTGGCCGCTGTGCACCCGGACGCCGTCCACCTCGGTGATCACGTCACCGGCCTTGATCCCCGCCTTGTCGCCCGGGCCGTCCGGGGTGACCGGCGGGCCCTCGGCACCCTTGCCGTTCACCCGGGCACCGTCGCCCGTGTACTCCATGTTGAGCGTGACGCCGATCACGGGGTGGGTGGCCTTGCCGGTGTTGATCAGCTCCTCGGCGACCCGCTTGCCCTGGTTGATCGGGATCGCGAAGCCCAGGCCGATGGAGCCGCCCTGGCCGCCCAGCCCACCGCCGCCGCCGTCGTCGGCAGCCCGGATGGCGCTGTTGATCCCGATGACCCGCGCCTTGCCGTCGACCAGCGGGCCGCCGGAGTTGCCCGGGTTGATCGGGGCGTCGGTCTGGAGCGCGTCGACGTAGGAGATGTCGCTGCCGTCCTCCTTCTCGCCGCCCGCGGTGATCGGGCGCTCCTTGGCGCTGATGATCCCGGAGGTGACCGTGCCCGCCAGGTCGAACGGGGCGCCGATCGCCACCACCGGGTCGCCGACCCGGACGGAGTCGGAGTTGCCCAGCGGCAGCGGACGCAGCCCGGAGACGCCCTCGACCCGGATGACCGCCAAGTCGTACCCGGCGTCCCGTCCGATCAGCTTGGCGCGGGCGGTCTGGCCGCCGTTGAACGTCACCGATATGTCGCCCTCGGAGCCGGCGGGCGCCACGACATGGTTGTTGGTGAGGATGTGGCCCTGCTTGTCGAGGACGAACCCGGTGCCGGTGCCCTCCTCGGAACTGCCGCTGACATGGATGGTCACCACGCCCGGCAGGGCGCGGGAGGCGATGCCCGCGATGCTGCCCGGGGACCGGGTGCCCTTTTCCAGCGGGGCCTGCGGAAGCTTGACGTCGACGCCCCCGGTGGCCCGGTCCCGCTCGACGTACGCGCCGATCCCGCCGCCCAGGCACCCCGCGACCAGCGCGATCAGCAGGACGGCGACGAACGCGCGGCGGCGGGAGACCACCTTGCGCTCGGCGGGCTGCGGGGCCACGGTCCAGGGGTCGTAGCTCTGCCACTGGGCCGGCACCGGGGCACCCTCGGGGTGCGGAACGGGCGGCGGCAGCTGGGTGCCGTGCGGAGGAGTCACCACCCCGGGCTGCGGAATCCCGGGCTGTGGAGCGGCGTGCGGTGCGGGCTGCGGGACGGCGCCGGGCGGCAGGTGGGTGCCGTGCGCCGGGGTCGTGCCCGGGTGCTGTACGGGCGGGGCGGGGGCCCAGGGCCCGGGGCCGCCGTAGGGCGGGGTGCTGTACGGATCGGGCTCGTGCAGCGGCCGCCCGGCGCCCGCCGGGGCCCCGTCCGCCGGCTCGCGGCCGTCCCCGGCGCCGGATGGCGGCGCCGTGTCCGCTGCCGTCTCCTCCGAGGGCTCCGCGCCGTCCGTCTGCCGGTCGCCGGGTCGTGCGACCGGACGGCTCCACCACTTCGGCTTGGGCCCGGGGGCCTTCCGCTCGTCCATGATCTCCCCAAGTTCCCGCAAGCGATCGCCAACCGCGCCGCCCGGGTCATACGTCACCGCGACTCTTCGGCTCGCCCGCGGCCACCGTCGGGGGTGCCCCCGACAGGGCAGGGCTGCCCGACAGCGATTCAATCAGTCCGCCCGGGCCCGCGTGGCGGAACGAGCGGAACGACCGGACGTGTGAGCGATTTGGCGCGGAATCCCCGGGTTGCGAATGCCCCTAGGGCGGGGGTGTGCTGAAGCCGAGGTAGGGGGTGCGCGACGCGGCGGGCTGGGTCGGGCCCTCCATCTGGGTCGGCGCGGGCGCCGCCGGGGTGGAGTTCGGGACCCGCAGCAGGTCCGTGACCGACAAGGCCGGCTGTATCAGCGGGTTCACCGCGGCGCCGGAGGGGGTCAGCACCGGGTGGCTCGGGGTCGCGCTCGGGGAGGGGAGCGCGGCGGGGCGCGTCTCGGTGGTGGCCAGCAGGCCGATGTCGCGGCCGGTCCGCTCGCGGGCGCCCGTGCCGACGGTGTCGACGTCGACCGGGGTGACCGCGCTGTCCGAGCCGTCCGTCCGGGGGCCGGGGTCGACCGCCGCCTCCAGCGGCAGGGCGGCGCCGAGCGCGAAGGCGGCCAGGGAGACCGCGCCCGCGGCCGCGAAGGCGAAGCGGCGGCGCGGCGCGGGACGCTCGACCTCATGGATCCGGAAGCCGCGCTCCCGCTGACTGGAGACCGCGGCGACCGGGTCCACCGCCACCGCGGGCAGGTAGGCGAACGTCTCCCGTCTGCGCTCCGACGCCCGCACGTCCGGGGTGTCGCCCCGTACGTCCCGGGCGCCGCCGCGCAGGCCGAGGACGCCCGGGTCCGCGAAGGGGGAACCGCTTCCCGGGCCGTCGTCACCGCCGACGGCCGGGAGGCCCTGCAGACGGGCGAGGAAGCCCTCGGACGGCGCCGGGGGCGCCGTCTCGGCGAAAACGCTCTTCAGCCGCCGCTGCGCGTCGGCCTCCGCCTTGCACTTACAGCACGTCGCCAGGTGTGCGAGCACGCGCTCACGCGCGTCATGCCCGAGTTCGCCGTCGACCAGAGCCGCAAGGCGGTCGCCGAGATGCTGCTCGGCGGGGGACGGACCGCCTGATCGGGTCACGCGATCCCGACCTCCCCACTCAGCCGCGGTCCGGAGACCCGCGGCGCGACAGCGGCGACCTCGCGCTGCTGCTCGGCGCGCGCGCCCGCCGGGGCGCGGTGCTGCAGCGCCTTGCGCAGATGGGAGCGGCCACGGTGGATCCGGCTGCGCACGGTGCCCAGCTTGACGCCGAGCGTCGCGGCGATCTCCTCGTACGACAGGCCCTCGATGTCACAGAGCACGACGGCCGCGCGGAACTCCGGCGCGAGGGTGTCGAGCGCCTGCTGCACGTCGGCGTCGAAGTGGGTGTCGTTGAAGTGCTGCTGGGGAGAGGGCTCACGGCTGGGGAGCCGCTCGGCCGCGTCCTCGGCCAGGGCGTCGAAGCGGATGCGCTGCCGACGGCGGACCATGTCGAGGAAGAGATTGGTGGTGATGCGGTGCAGCCAGCCCTCGAAGGTGCCCGGGGTGTACGTCGACAGCGAGCGGAAGACGCGGACGAACACCTCCTGGGTGAGGTCCTCGGCGTCATGCTGGTTACCGGTGAGGCGGTAGGCGAGGCGGTACACCCGTGCGCTGTGCGTGCTGACGATCTCCTCCCAGGTGGGAGGCGTCCACGCCGGGGAATCCCCTTCCGCACCGAACGACGCGGTGGTGGCAAAGGTCGCGGTGGTGGAGTCGGCGGAACGGGAACGGTCAGCGGTGTCGGTCACGGATCTCGGCTCGCCCGCTGACCTGCGAAAGCGCCGTAGCACTCGCCGGTCACCGGCCGCAGCCGCACCTCCCCTGTCGGCTCTGGTGGTGTCCAGTAGAGCCCCTACCATATCCACCTCGCCCGTTAGCTCCGGATAAGTATTTTTGACCTGCATTTGGCCGTGATCCATATGGTCCCCCCTTCTCTCCTCAACGCCTGGTCCCATCTGCGGGTTCCCGTGCGCAGCGGATACAGTCACCGTTGCGCCAACTACGGGGACAGGAGAGGGTCATTACCGGCAACCGGCAGACGAGCTGGGCGTTCGCCGACGCGTTTGTCGCCGAGGACGAAGCCCTTCACTGGGCCCGTGACCGGGCCCGGGAAGCAGGGCTGCGCTCGGTGTCCGCGGGCACCGGCGCGGCGCTGCGGCTTCTCGCTGCCGCCGCGGACGCCAAGGCCGTCGCCGAGATCGGCACCGGGACCGGCGTCTCCGGTATCCACCTGCTGCACGGAATGCGCCCCGACGGCGTGCTGACCACCGTCGACACCGAACCCGAGATGCAGCAGTTCGCCCGGCAGGCGTTCCGGGCCGCGGGCTTCGCCGGAAACCGGGCGCGCTTCATCCCCGGCCGCGCCCTGGACGTCCTCCCCCGGCTCGCCGACGGCGGCTACGACCTGGTGTTCTGCGACGGTGACCGGCTGGAGTGCCTGGACTACCTGGAGGAGGCGCTGCGGCTGCTGCGGCCGGGCGGCCTCGTCTGTTTCGAGGGCGTCTTCGCCAACGGGCGGACCGTGGACTCCGCCGCCCAGCCCGCCGAGGTGCTGCGGCTGCGTGAGCTGCTGCGCACCGTGCGCGAGTCCACCGTGCTCCAGTCCTCGCTGCTCCCGGTCGGGGACGGCCTGCTGTGCGCGGTCAACCGCGGCGGCTGAGGCCGCACCTCCGCACGGCCCCGGACCTCACAGCACCGCCCCGGCGTCCGGTACCTCGTACCGGACGCCGGGGCGGAGCTCGGGTGATGGTGGGGCCGGTGGCTCAGCCGACAACCTTCTTCAGTGCGTCGCCGAGCGCGTCGGCCTCGTCGGGTGTCAGCTCGACGACGAGCCGACCGCCGCCTTCGAGCGGAACGCGCATGACGATGCCCCGCCCCTCCTTGGTCACCTCGAGCGGGCCGTCGCCCGTCCGCGGCTTCATGGCCGCCATGCTCGTTCCCCTTCCTGAAACCAGCTCATCGCAGCCGACAACCCAGGCGTCACCGGCATCGAACACGTTGCTTCTCTGTCATTATCCCGCATGCCATGACCCGATGACCAACATCGGTCGGCACCCCCCGTGCAAGGCGCTCCCCCAAAACCACTCAATTCGGGGAGGCGATCGCGATAACGTACGCCCGCCGCGACCGAACATCTGCCCACGGGAGGGCCGCATATGACCGACACCGTGCTCTACGAGCAGGCCGACGGGCTCGCGACGATCACTCTGAATCGTCCCGACGCCATGAACGCGCTCAACATCGACACCAAGGTGGCACTGCGTGACGCGCTGCTCCAGGCCGCCGAGGATCCGGCGGTCCGGGCCGTCCTGCTCACCGGCACCGGGCGCGCGTTCTGCGTCGGGCAGGACCTCAAGGAGCATATCGGGCTGCTGGCCGCCGACCGCGAGGCGCCCGCCCGGGGCGAGCAGGGCGAGGGCTCGACGATGACCACCGTCTCGCTGCACTACAACCCGATCGTGACCGCGATCGCCGGGATGCCGAAGCCGGTGGTCGCGGCGGTGAACGGGGTCGCGGCCGGGGCCGGGGCGGGCTTCGCCTTCGCCGCCGACTACCGGATCGTGGCCGACACCGCCTCGTTCAACACCTCGTTCGCGGGCGTCGCGCTCACCGCCGACTCCGGCGTCTCCTGGACCCTACAGCGCCTGATCGGCCACGGCCGCGCCGCCGACCTGCTGCTCTTCCCGCGCGGCGTCAGCGCGGCGGAGGCGCTGGAGCTGGGCATCGCCAACCGGGTCGTCCCCGCCGCGGAGCTGCCCGCCGAGGCGGTGGCGGTTGCCCGCCGACTGGCCGAGGGCCCGACCGCGGCCTACGCGGCGATCAAGGAATCCCTCGCGTACGCGTCCTGCCACAGCCTCACCGACTCCCTGACCAAGGAGGACGAGCTGCAGCGCCGGGCGGGCGCCTCGGAGGACCACCGCACCGCGGTGGACGCCTTCGTCCAGAAGCAGCAGCCGAGGTTCACCGGCCGCTGACCCGCATCGACGCGACCGGCCCGGGCTCAGACGCGGTCGCGGACGTGGCAGTCGGCCAGGTGGTCGTTGACCAGGCCGCACGCCTGCATCAGCGCGTAGGCCGTGGTGGGCCCGACGAAGCGGAAGCCGCGCTTCTTCAGCGCTTTGCTGAGCGCCGTGGACTCCGGGGTGATCGCCGGGACGTCGGCGAAGGTGCGCGGGACCGGGCGGGTGGCGGGGTCGGGGGCGTGGGACCAGATCAGCTCGTCCAGCTCGCCCTCGGCCAGCTCCGCCGCGGCCCGGGCGTTGCCGATCGTGGCCGCGATCTTGGCCCGGTTGCGGATGATGCCGGGGTCGGCGAGCAGCCGCTGCTCGTCGGCCTCGGTGAACTCCGCGACCGCCTTGATCCGGAAGTCGGCGAAGGCGGCCCGGAACCCCTCCCGGCGGCGCAGGATCGTGATCCAGGACAGCCCGGACTGGAACGCCTCCAGGCAGATCCGCTCGTACAGCGCGTCGTCGCCGCGGACCGGGCGCCCCCACTCCGTGTCGTGGTACACCCGGTAGTCCGCCATGGACTCGGACTCCAGCCCCCACGGACAGCGCGCCAGGCCGTCCGCTCCGGCAACCGTCCCCTGACCGCTCACGATCCGCTCCCCTCGAAGTCCGCCGGGTACTCCGGCGGGTAGTCCCCCAGGCCCTCGGCCGGCTTGCCGTCCCCGAATCCCGGGGGCCGCGCGCCCGCCAGGGCCGCCTCCAGCTCCGCGATCCGGGCGTCCCGCTCGGCCAGCTCGGCGCCGAGCCGCCCCAGCACGTCGTCCACGTCCGCCATCCGGTAGCCGCGCAGCGTCATCGGCAGCCGCAGCGCCTCGATGTCCTCCCGGTCCAGCGGGCGGTCGGCGGGCAGCGGGTCGTCCAGCCGGTCGGGCGGCGCCTCGGACAGCTGGCCCCCGTCACCGCCGCCGACGACGGCGAGGGTGACTGCGCCGACCACGACGACCAGCGTGATCAGCAAGAACAGAAACACGGTGATCGTTCTCCTCGGCTAGGGCGGTCGGCCATGACGTCGCGCGCGACGCCGGCCCCCGTCAACTGTCTGACCCGATCGTGCCATGCCCCACTGACAGTTATCGTCGCTGCCGGACACCTGAGAGGAAGTACGCATGCTGCGGCTGGGCCGACGCGAGTTCGACGAGAACGAGCGAGTAATCATGGCGATCGTCAACCGGACACCCGACTCGTTCTACGACCAGGGTGCGACATTCCGCGACGAGCCCGCGCTCACCCGCGTCGAGCAGGCCGTCGCGGACGGCGCGGCGATCATCGACATCGGCGGGGTGAAGGCCGGTCCCGGGGACGAGGTGAGCGCCGCCGAGGAGGCGCGGCGCACGGTCGGCTTCGTGGCCGAGGTGCGGCGGCGCCATCCGGACGTGGTGATCAGCGTGGACACCTGGCGGCACGAGGTCGGCGAGGCGGTCTGCGCGGCGGGCGCGGACGTGCTCAACGACGCCTGGGGCGGGGTCGACCCCAAGCTGGCCGAGGTCGCCGCCCGGTACGGCGCCGGGCTGGTCTGTACGCACGCGGGCGGGGCCGACCCGCGCACCCGGCCGCACCGGATCGGCTACGACGACGTGGTGGCGGACATCCTGCGGGTCACCCTGGGGCTCGCGGAGCGCGCGGCCGAGCTGGGCGTCCGGCGCGACGGGATCATGATCGACCCGGGTCATGACTTCGGGAAGAACACCCGCCACTCGCTGGAGGCCACCCGGCGGCTCGGGGAGCTGAGGGAGACCGGCTGGCCGGTGCTGGTCTCGCTGTCCAACAAGGACTTCGTGGGCGAGACGCTGGACCGCCCGGTCAAGGAGCGGGTGATCGGCACGCTCGCGACGACCGCGGTCTCCGCCTGGCTGGGCGCCCAGGTCTACCGGGTGCACGAGGTGGCCGAAACCCGTCAGGTGCTGGACATGGTGTCGTCCATCGCGGGCCACCGGCCCCCGGCGGTCGCCCGCCGGGGACTGGCCTGATGAGGCACCGGCCCGATCACGCCCCGGGGGCGGTCAGCCGGACTCCTTGGTCACCAGGTCGACCACCTCGTCGATGTCGTCGGTGAGGTGGAACAGCTCCAGGTCCTGCGGGGACGCCTTGCCCTCGGCGATCAGCGTGTTCTCCAGCCAGTCGACCAGGCCGCCCCAGTAGGAGCTGCCGTAGAGGACGATCGGGAACTGGGTCACCTTCTTCGTCTGCACCAGGGTCAGAGCCTCGAAGCATTCGTCGAGGGTGCCGAGTCCGCCCGGCAGAACGACAAATCCTTGAGCATACTTGACAAACATTGTTTTTCGGACAAAGAAGTAGCGGAAGTTCACGCCGATGTCGACGTACGGATTCAGCCCCTGTTCGTACGGCAGTTCGATGCCGAGGCCGACGGAGACGCCGCCCGCCTCGACCGCGCCGCGGTTGGCGGCCTCCATCGCGCCGGGACCGCCACCGGTGATCACCCCGAACCCGGCCTCGGCCAGGGCCCGCCCGATCTTCACCCCGGCCTCGTACTCCGGTGACCCCTCGGGCGTGCGGGCGGAGCCGAACACGCTCACCGCCCGTCCGAGTTCGGCCAGCGTGCCGAAGCCCTCGACGAACTCCGACTGGATGCGCATGACCCGGAACGGGTCCTCGTGCACCCAGTGGGTGGCCCCCTGGGTGTCCAGCAGCCGCTGATCGGTCGTGCCCGGCCGCATCTGGTGGCGACGGCGCACGACCGGGCCCAGACGCTGCTCGTGCAGCGCTCGCTCTTCCTCGGCGTTGCCCATCTGTGTGCTCCCTTCGCCAAGATCTGCCAAAGATCTGTCGTTCAGCGTAGGCCCACCGGGCGGCGAAAAGCCGAAATCCGCGCCACGCTCATCTGTTCTCTGATCTGCGGAGAAGCGGACGACGGCGTTCGACCCCGGGGTCTCGGTGGCCCGAGGCGGCTCAGGCGGTCAGCCAGACCCGCAGCCGCTCCTCGGCCTCCAGGATCAGCGCGGTGTCCACGTGCTCCTCGCGGGTGTGGGCCAGCTTCGGGTCGCCCGGGCCGTAATTGACGGCGGGCACGCCGAGCGACGAGAAGCGGGCGACGTCGGTCCAGCCGAACTTGGGGGCCGCCTCGCCGCCGATCGCCGCCACGAAGGCGGCGGCCGACGGGTGGGAGAGACCGGGCAGGGCGCCGGGCGCGGAGTCGGTGGCGGTCACGTCGAAGCCGTCGAAGACCTCGCGGACGTGGGCGAGCGCCTCCGCCTCGGAACGGTCAGGGGCGAAGCGGTAGTTCACGGTCACGGTGCAGGCGTCGGGGATGACGTTGCCCGCGATCCCGCCCTCGATGCCCACCGCGTTCAGCCCCTCGCGGTAGGTGAGCCCGTCGATGTCCACGTGCCGCGGCCGGTATCCGGCCAGCCGGTCGAGGATCGGGGCGGCCTTGTGGATGGCGTTCTCGCCGAGCCAGCTGCGCGCGGAGTGGGAGCGGTGCCCGCCCGTGGTCACCCGCACCCGCAGGGTGCCCTGGCAGCCGCCCTCGACCTTGCCCTCGGTGCCCTCCAGCAGCACGGCGAAGTCGGCGGCCAGCCACTCCGGGTGGTGCTCGGCCAGCCGCTTCAGGCCGTTCAGCTCCGCGGCGACCTCCTCGTGGTCGTAGAAGACGAAGGTGAGATCGCGGTTGGGCTCGGGCACGGTCGCGGCGACGCGCAGCTGCACGGCGACGCCGGACTTCATGTCGGAGGTGCCGCAGCCCCACAGCGTGCCGTCCTCGTCCAGCCGGGACGGCACGTTGTCGGCGATCGGCACGGTGTCGAGGTGCCCGGCCAGCACGACCCGTTCGGCACGCCCCAGGTTCGTGCGGGCGACGACGGCGTCCCCGTCCCGGTCGACGGTCAGGTGCGGCAGGGCGCGCAGGGCCTGCTCGACGGCGTCGGCGAGCGCCTTCTCGTCGCCGCTGACCGAGGGGAAGTCGACGAGCCAGGCGGTGAGCCGGGCCGCGTCCAGGGACAGGTCGAGTGCTGGGTGTTCCATACCCGCGACCCTAGCCGTTCCGTTCCGGCGGCCCTCTCCCGGACTCGGGCGCGTGGCCTTCCCCACCCCCTGGCCCTGTGCGGCACCGGCGTCCGAGCCACCCAGTAACGTGTGCCGCGTGCCCCGGTCCGTCTTCTCCAGCCGTCCCCGCCTGCTCCGAGCCGCGGTCGCGTGTGCCGTACTGCTGGGGCTCGCCGCGTACGTATCGGTCCATGTGCTGACCGGTGGCAGCGGGCCGCCGCGCTGCGTCGCGCGGGCGGAGGGCGGCGATGTGCTGCTCGACCCCGAACAGGCCGTGAACGCCGCCACGATCGAGGCCGTGGCCGCCTCCCGCGGGCTCCCGGAACGGGCCGTCACCATCGCGCTCGCCACCGCGCTCCAGGAGTCGGGGCTGCGCAACATCACCCACGGCGACCGGGATTCGCTCGGCCTGTTCCAGCAACGCCCGTCGCAGGGCTGGGGGACGGCACGGCAGATCCAGGATCCGGTGTACGCGGCCGCGAAGTTCTACGACCACCTGGTGAAGGTGCCCGGTTACTCGCGGCTGCCGCTCACGGTGGCCGCGCAGCGGGTGCAGTACAGCGGTTTCCCGCAGGCGTACGCGAAGCACGAGACGGAGGCCGTGGTGCTGACCGCCACCCTCACCGGGCGTGCGGCGGCCGCCTTCAGCTGCCCGGGCCCGCCGGACGACGGCAAGACGGGCGATCCGGCGCGTGTCCAGGCGGCGCTGAAGCGGGAGTTCGGGGCGGACGTCCGGTCGCGGCCGGCCGCGGCGGGACAGGGCGGCGGCAGGCACGCGGCGACCCCGCGGGAGGTGCTGGTGCCGGTGGCCGACACCTCGGCCCGGGGCGGCCGGACGGAGCGCGCCTGGGAGCTGGCGTATTGGGCGGTGGCTCACTCGGACGAGTTACGCATCGAACGGGTCTCTTACGGCAAGCACGTATGGAGCGCGCGGAATTCAGGGGACGGCTGGCGCACGTCCGACAAGAGTTCCGGGTCGGACATACGGCTCGCCCTCACGCGATAACGGGATAGATCGTCGCAGCTCAGCACGGTTGACGGGGCGTTGAGCTGTCGTTGTGGACGCATGTTTTGTGCGTAAACGGATAATGCGACGCATTATCAATTCTTTACCTTGACGTACCGCAACCTTCGGGCGGCTCACGCGGTATTCACTGCGTCCGATCGCTGGACACTTCACGCCATATGTCCCCCCGTCAAAGGAGAACCATGTCCCTCCCTCTCACGCGTCGGATCGCCCGGACCGCGCTGCTGGTCGCAGCGAGCGCGACCCCCGTGGTCGGTGCCGCCGGCGCCGCGAGTGCGGCGGATCCGGCCCTTCCGCACACTCCCAAGCTGGGCGGGCTGAGCGCGCTGGACCCCTCCTCCGTCGGTGAGCTGGCCGACAGCGCCTCGCAGCAGGCCGGGCGGACCGTCAAGGAGCTTCTCCCGGCGAAGGTCACTCCGGCGCAGACCGCCCCGGCCACGTCCGCGCCCGCCAAGCCCGCCAAGCCCGCCACGGCGGCGAAGGCCGCCCCGGCCAAGAGCCAGGCCGTGGCCCACGCCGCCGAGGACAGCAAGGGGAAGGGCAAGGGCGGCGCCCACGCCAAGGGCAAGGGCGGTCTGCACGCCAAGGGCAAGATGGCGGGCATGAGCAAGGGCCTGGCCAAGGGCAAGGGCCTCCACGCCAAGGGCGCCCCGGTGCGCCCCGCCCCGGCTCCGCTCCCGGCGCCCGCCACGGCCCCGGCACCGGCTCCGGTCGCCGCCCCGGCGCCGCAGCAGGCCGCCCCCAGCACCCCGCAGCAGACCGACGAGCTGCCGATCAAGGGCCTGCCCTCGATGAAGGGCCTCCCGCTGCTGGGCTGATCGGCTGATGAGCCGATGGGCTGAAACGCCGGGTGCCCCCGGCCGCCACGGCGGCCGGGGGCACCCTCGCGGTCGTCGTCAGGCGGCCAGGCGGCGGACCGCGGCCGCCACGCGCTCGTCCGTCGCGGTGAACGCGACGCGGACGTACCCCCCGCCCGCCGGGCCGTAGAACTCGCCGGGCGCCACCAGGATGCCCAGCTCGGCCAGCGCGCCGACGGTGTCCCAGCACGGCTCGTCGCGGGTCGCCCACAGGTACAGCGACGCCTCGCTGTGCTCGATGCGGAAGCCGTACCCCTCCAGCGCACCGCGCAGCGCGGCCCGCCGCGCCTCGTAAGCCGCGCGCTGCTCCGCGACGTGCTTGTCGTCGCCGAGCGCGGCGACCGTCGCGGCCTGCACCGGCGCGGGCACGATCATCCCGCCGTGCTTGCGGATCTTCAGCAGTTCGCCGAGCACGCTCTCGTCACCGGCGAGGAACGCCGCGCGGTAGCCCGCCAGGTTGGACCGCTTGGACAGCGAGTGGACCGCGACCAGCCCGTCGAAGCGCCCGCCGGAGATCTCCGGGTGCAGGACGGACATCGGGTCCGCCTCCCAGCCCAGCTCCAGATAGCACTCGTCGCTGACCAGCAGCACCCCGTGCGCCCTGGCCCACTCGACCGCGGCCCGCAGCTCGTCCTTCGACAGCACGCGGCCGGTGGGGTTGGACGGCGAGTTCAGCCACAGCAGCTTCAGCCCCGCCGGGTCCAGCTCCGTCCCCGCGGCGCCGGCCGCAAATGTCTCCGCGTCGTACGGCACCGGTTCGGCGCCCGCGAGCCGCGCGCCCACCTCGTACGTCGGGTAGGCGAGCCGCGGGAAGGCGACCTTGTCGCCGGGGCCGAGACCGAGCTGCGTCGGCAGCCAGGCCA
This sequence comes from Streptomyces sp. NPDC021212, assembly GCF_044332925.1. Classification (NCBI taxonomy): domain Bacteria; kingdom Bacillati; phylum Actinomycetota; class Actinomycetes; order Kitasatosporales; family Streptomycetaceae; genus Streptomyces; species Streptomyces sp. NPDC021212. The sequence goes on along the minus strand of NZ_JBIRPZ010000003.1, from coordinate 291,329 downwards.
CCAGCTCCTTCGAACCGACCACGGGCAGCACCTGGGTGTGGGTGACGCCCTCCGCGCCCAGCCGCCGCTCGACCCAGCCGGTCAGCGCGTCCCGCAGCGCGGGGGTGCCCCAGACGGTCGGATAGCCGGGGCTGTCCGCGGCGCCGGCCAGCGCGGTGCGGATCAGCTCGGGGACCGGGTCGACGGGGGTGCCCACCGAGAGGTCGACGATGCCGTCCGGATGGGCGGCGGCGGTCGCCTTGTACGGTTCGAGCCGGTCCCAGGGGAAGACCGGGAGGCGGGCGGAGACGGGTGGCACGGGGTGGCTCGCTTTCTTCGGAACATCCCGGGGTGGAAGCCCGGGAACAGCCCGGTCCCGCAGGCCACATGCCATACGGGACCGAAGGCCGCGCCGGGGCTCAATGCCCGGGCAGGGTCACTCGTCGTGCTCCTGCGGCGGAAGCGCGGCGATGAAGGGGTGGTCGCGCTCGATCAGGCCGAGCTTGCTCGCACCGCCGGGCGAACCGAGCTCGTCGAAGAACTCGACGTTCGCCTTGTAGTAGTCCTTCCACTCTTCCGGAGTGTCGTCCTCGTAGAAGATCGCCTCGACCGGGCAGACCGGCTCACAGGCCCCGCAGTCGACGCATTCGTCCGGGTGGATGTACAAGGACCGCTGGCCCTCGTAGATACAGTCGACGGGGCACTCCTCGATGCACGCCTTGTCCTTCAGGTCGACACAAGGCTGCGCGATGACGTAGGTCACGCTGTCGTTCCTCCTCTTAGGGCTGTATCGCGCGGGAGCGCGGCGTCGTCGATGCCCGCACCTAGTATCTCCGTTCCTGGGCACCAGACGCACATGAGGGGTTGGCAGAGCAGTGGATTTCACCACCGGCGGACGGCTCGAGGTCCGTATCACCCCCGCTGACGTGCAGAAACGAGTGTCGGTGAGGATGCTTACGGACGACTTGAGCGGCCCGGACAAGTTCACCGACGTGGTCGGCGTTCTCACATCGTGGACCGAAGGTGTGCTGCACATCACTCGACGCACCGGGGAGTCCGTCCGGATCGAGGAGTCGTCGCTGGTCGCGGGCAAGGTGGTGCCCGCCGCACCGGCCCGCCGCCGGGGCCCGGCGGCGAACGCGCGCGAGCTGGACCGGGTCGCCGCGCGCGGCTGGCCACCCGCGACGAGCGAGCGGCTGGGCGACTGGGAGCTGCGCGCGTCCGGCGGGTTCACCCGCCGCGCCAACTCCGTCCTGCCGCTCGGCGACCCCGGCTGCGGGCTCGACGAGGCGCTGCGCCGGGTGACCGCATGGTACGCCGAGCGCGGGCTGCCCGCGTACATCCAGGTCAGCACGGGCGCCGAGGGCACCCAGGAGGTGCTGGCCGCGGAGCTTGAGGCGCGCGGCTGGATCCGGGAGGTCTCCGCGCAGGTGCGCATCGCGGCCCTGGCCCCGATCGCCGACCAGGACGCCGACGTCTCGGCGGTGACGCTCTCCCGGCGGATCGACGACGACTGGCTGGCCCGCTACCAGCGCTCCTCCCGGCCCACCCCCGAGGCGCTGTCGGTGCTCTCCGGCGGCCCGTCGGTGTGGTTCGCGACGATACGCGGCGGCGAGTCGGCAGAAGAGGCCCCGGACGCGATCGGGCGCTGTGTGGTGGACGGCCGCTGGGCCGGGTTCGCGGCGATGGAGACCGCCCCGGAGCGGCGCCGGCAGGGCCTGGCCCGGGCCGTGATGACCGCGCTGGCCCGCACCGCCCTGGACGAGGGCGCCTCGGCCGCGTACCTCCAGGTCGAGACGGACAACGGCGACGCCCACGCCCTCTACGACGGCATGGGGTTCACCCTCCACCACAGCTACCACCACTGGCGCGCGCCCAGCACCGACAGTGCGTGAACGACATGGACGACAAGAACGACATGAACGACGCCGACGAGACGTCACCGCGCCGGAGGTTCGCCGACGCGGCCCGCGAGGAGCGTCCCGACCTGGCCCTGCTGTGCCTGCTGATGGGCATGGAGGCCGACGACGGGCTGGACGAGGCCGGAATCGACGAGGCGCAGATCGAACTCGACCGGCTGGCCGGTGAGGTCCCGTTCGCCCCCGGCGGCCCCGCCGCCTGGGCCGACGCGCTCGCCCGGGTCCTCGGCGAGCGGTACGGCTTCCGGGGCTCCGCGGCCGACTACCGGCGGCTGGAGTCCTCGCTGCTGCACCAGGTGCTGCGGCGCCGCCGGGGGCTGCCGATCCTGCTGTCCCTGGTGTGGATGGAGGTCGCGCGGCGGGCGGGCGCACCGGTGTACGGGGTCGCGCTGCCGGGCCACTTCGTGGTCGGCTTCGGCGATCCGTACGGGGAGCATGTGCTGGCCGACCCGTTCGACGGCGGCCGGAGGCTGTCCGGCCAGGACGCGGCGCTGCTGGTGTCGGGGGTGACCGGCGAACCGCCGGAGCCGTCGGTGCTGGGCCCGGCCGATCCGCTGGACATCATGCTGCGCATCCTCAACAACGTCCGCGCCTGGGCCGCCGCCCGCCCCGAACGCACCGACGTCCAGCTGTGGGCTGTCGAGCTGGCGCTGCTGCTGCCCAGCCACCCCGCGCGGCTGCGCTACGAGCGGGCGCAGCTGCTGGTGGAGCGCGGCGACTTCCTCACGGGGGCGCGGGAGCTGGAGAGTTACGCGGAGGTGGTGGCCATGATGGAGCCGGAGGCGGCGGAGGCGGTACGGCGCCAGGCGCACGCGGCCCGGGCGCGGCTCAACTGACCGAGCGTCCGGTCAAAGCCAGCCCTTGTCGCGGGCGATGCGGACCGCGTCGGCCCGGTTGCGGGCGGCGGTCTTCTGGATGGCCGTGGAGAGGTAGTTGCGGACCGTGCCCTGCGACAGGCCCAGCGCCCGGGCCAGCTCGGCGTTGGTCGACCCGTCCGCGGAGGCGCCCAGCACCTCGCGCTCCCGTGCGGTCAGCGGGCTGGGCCCGTCCACCAGCGCCGCCGCGGCCAGCGTCGGGTCGATGACCCGCTCCTCGCGCAGCACCCGCCGTATCGCGTCCGCGAGCTGGGCGGCGGGGGCGTCCTTGACCAGGAAGGCGTCCGCGCCGGACTCCATGGCCCGGCGCAGATAGCCGGGGCGGCCGAAGGTCGTGAGGATCACGATCCGTACCCCGGGCAGCGCCCGGTGCAGCGCGGCGGCGGCCTCGATGCCGCTCAGCCCCGGCATCTCGATGTCCAGCAGCGCGACATCGGGCCGGTGGTCCCGGGCCGCGTCCACGACCTCGTCGCCGCGGGCCACCTGGGCGACGACCTCGATCTCGTCCTCAAGACCGAGCAGCGCGGCCAGCGCCTCCCGCACCATGGACTGGTCCTCGGCGAGGAGGACTCTTATACCTCTTATGGGGCGGTGCCCGTCGGGGTCGGCCATGGAGCCAGCGTATGGCCTGCGAACAGCACGGACACGAGCAGGGAGAGGGCTACGCTCCCGTGCCATGGCTGAGGCGTTCGTCGGTGACGATGGGCACCACCGCCCATGCGGCGGCCGACGCCGGACTTCCGCGACCGGATCTGTCGATCGTAGCTGCACACGCCGCTGAACGAGGCGGACACCGCGGGGAAGCTGGAATGGCCGGCGTCGCCGGAGGGCCGGCGCGGGGCGATGTACCCCATGGCGGGATAGCGGCGGTGCTACGAAGACGGAACGTACGCGCGGCAGGCAACGTGATGCGGATGCCACGCGGGCCGCGCTGCTCGGCGCTGCCCGCGAACTGTTCGCCCGCCACGGATATGAGGCTGTGACCGTTCGGGACATAGGAGAGCATGCCGGCGTCGACGCCTCCCTGATCGCGCGGTATTTCGGCAGCAAGGCTGCCTTGTACCGGGCGGCGGTGGACGAGGACAGCCTGAACGTGAACGTGTCGCCCGAGACGCTCGACCTGGGGGCCTTCACCGTGGAGGCGCTGCACCGAGCCGACCGTAGAGGCGCGCCGGGCCCTGTCGTCCAGGCCCTCCTCTCCCGGAGCGACGTCGCCGAAGCGCGTACCACCGCGGCAGACGAAGTACGCACCCGCCTGATATCTCCGCTCGCCAACCGACTCGCGGCCGAGGGAGCCGACGATCCCGTCGGCCGGGCCGAGGTCCTGATCTCCTGCTTGATCGGCGTCATCGCCCTGCGCACGAGCAGCAGCTTCGAGCGGCTGTCGGCGATGAGACCTGAAGAGATCGGTGCCATCCTCGAGGCCGCCGCGCAAACGCACATCGAGCCCGCACAGCGTGTGCCCGGCTCCGCCGCCAAGTAAGCCCAAAAGGTGTTGCGGGCAATGACGTCGGCCTTGGCGACCAGGACCGGTCGACCGTAAGCGCCGATGTCCCATTCCGTCGACCGCGTATCGGGCGGCGGCCGGTCAGGGCTCGGGGGCGGGCTCCACGGCGAGATCCGCGCTCCGGGAGAGCGGGGCGAGGGCGCGGAGGGTGAAGCCGCCGTGGTCGTTCGGGCCGGTCTCCAGGCGGCCGTCGGCCAGCTGGAGCCGCTCGGCGAGGCCGGTCAGTCCGTTGCCGTGCGGGCCGGTCGCGCCGCGGCCGTCGTCGGTGACGGTCAGGCACAGCTCGTCGCCCACCTCGGTGAGGGCCACGGTGCAGCGGCGCGCCCCGCTGTGCCGGACCACGTTGGTGACCGCCTCGCGCAGCGCCCAGGCCAGCGCGCCCTCCTGGTCGGGCGGCAGGTCCGGGTGGTGGGCGCCGGCCCGGTGCAGGTCGGCGACGATGCCCGCGGCGGCGAGCGCGGTGCGGGCCCCGGCCAGCTCGGCCTCCAGGGTGGGGCGGCGGAAGCCGCTCACCGCCTCCCGCACGTCCACCAGGGCCTGCCGGCCGACCCGTTCGATGTCGGCGACCTGCTGCGCCGCCTGTTCGGGCTTGCCGGGCAGCATCCGCCCGGCCAGTTCGCTCTTGAGCGTGATCAGCGAGAGCGAGTGGCCCAGCAGGTCGTGGAGATCGCGGGCGAGCCGCAGCCGCTCCTCGTTGGCGGCGAGCTGGGCGACGGTGGCGCGGGCCTCGCGCAGCGCCCGGGTGGTACGGACCATCTGCCCCACCGCGCTCATCGCGAAGCCGCCGAGCAGGGAGGGGACGACCAGGGCGGACATGAGGTCGTGCGAGCTGCGGACCAGCAGGCCGGCGCCCACCATGGCGACGGTGTTCAGCGGGATCGCCCACCGGGCGAGCCGCGGCGGCAGGACCGCGCCGAAGGCGACGGAGACATAGACGGCGAGCACCAGCCAGGCGTCGCCCAGGGTGACCGTGAGGACGGCGGCGAGCGCGCAGATCGCCCCCAGCGGCCGGTTGATGGCAGTCTGGTCCAGGTTCCGGCCGGTGTACCGGAACACCAGCAGCAGATAGATGGTGACGAAGACCAGTAGGCCGAGCGCGCCGAACACGGTGGCGGGGACGGTGTGGTGGCCCTCCGCGAGGTCGCTCACCGGCGCGCCCAGGTAGGCCATCCAGATCCCGATCCACAACAGCTTGATCAGGGCCTGCCGCCGGTTCTCGGGACTCCGGCCGATGGCCGGAGCGTTCGTGTCGTCGTCGGCCGCCGCGTTGCGCCACCAGGTCGGCCGGTTCATGTCGTGCGGGTGTCCTTGCGGTACAGCCAGGCCGCAGCGCCCACGAAGAGGACCAGATAGCCGGCGAGCAGTGCCACGTCCTTGGCGTGCGGGGCGTTGCCCACCTCGATGGCCTGGCCGAGCGCGGCGTAGGCGTGGGTGGGCAGCCAGTCGCCGATGTTCCGCACCCACTGCGGGTAGGAGGCCATCGGCATCCACAGGCCGCCGAGGATCGACAGACCGAAGTAGATGATCATCGTCAGGGGCCGCACCGCGTCACCGGTGGCCAGATAGCCGATGGCCACGCCCAGGGCGGCGAAGACGAGCGAGCCCGCCCAGATGGCGCCGGTCAGCGCGAGCCACTGCCAGGCGGCGTCCAGCCGCACGCCCTTGGCGGTGGCGGCCACGACGAAGACGATCACGATGGAGGGCAGGGTGGAGACCGCGGCCGAGGCGATCTTGGCCGCCACATAGCCGCGTCCGGGCAGCGAGGTGAGCCGCAGCTGCCGCACCCAGCCGCCTTCGCGCTCCTTGGCGATCTGCTCGCTGTTGCCCATCAGGGCGGCGGTCAACGCGCCGAAGGAGGCCATCGCGACCATGTAGTAGAGCGGCATCGACAGAGCGGTGCCGGGGGTGATGTCCGTCTTCTTCGAGCCGCCCGCGATCATCAGGAAGAGCAGCGACGGGTAGATGACCGTGAAGAACATGAACCTCTTGTTGCGCAGTGCGCGGACGATCTCCAGCTTGGCCAGGGTCGTCATCGTCACGCCTCCTCGGGTGTCGTGGCAGCGTCGGTGATGGCGAGGAACGCCTGTTCCAGGCCGAGCCCGGCGACCTCCAGGCCGCGCGGATAGAGCCCGAGTCCGTACATCGCGTGCACGGTCGCGTCCGCGTCGGCGGACCGCATCCGTACCGTACGCCCCGATACGTCGAGGCCGGTCAGGGCGGGGAGGGCGCGCAGCGCCGCCTCGTCGGGCGGGCCGTCCAGGGTGAAGGAGATCCGCCGGGCCCCGGCCATCTCCTTGATCTCGGCGGACGAGCCGTCCGCCAGCACCCGGCCGCGGTGCAGCACGATCACCCGGTCGGCTATCTCGTCGGCCTCTTCGAGGTAGTGGGTGGCGAACAGGATGGTGCGGCCCTGCCGGGCCTGGTCGCGCATCGAGCCCCAGAAGGACTGCCGGGACGAGACGTCCATCCCGGTCGTCGGCTCATCCAGCACGATCAGGTCGGAGGCGCCCGCGGTGGCGAACGCGAAGCGCAGCCGCTGCTCCTGGCCGCCGGAGAGCTTGCTCACCTTGCGGCCGGCGATCTCTGTGAGGTCCGCCCGCTCCAGGACCTCGTCGACCGGGTGGCCTTGGGGGTGCAGATCGCAGGCGAGCCGCACCAGCTCGCGCACGGTGACTTCCTGCATGAGGCTGCCGCTCTGCAGCATCGCGCCGACCCGACCGCGGGCGATGGCCTGCTGCGGGGTGGTGCCGAAGACCTCGACGCGGCCGCTGTCCGGGGTGCGCAGTCCGAGCAGCAGATCGAGGGTGGAGGACTTGCCCGCGCCGTTGGGTCCCAGCAGGGCGACGGTCTCGCCCGGGTGGAGGTGGAGGTCGAGGCTGTCCACGGCGCGCACGGTGCCGTAGCTCTTGCTGACGCCGGTGAAGACGACCACCGGCGGGGAGGCCGCGGTGTCGGCCCGCTCGCCGGTGGCGGAGAGTGCGGTGGTCGCTGTCATGGCCCCAGCTTCGCCGAGTGGGGCCGTCCGGCGGCAGTGTCTGTGGTCGTGAGCTGGAGATGACAGATGTCATGGGTGAAGGTCACGGCCCCCGCCCGGCGGTGCCGGGCGGGGGCCGTCTCGGACCTGGCGTTCGTCTCTAGTTCGGCGAGGTGTCGATGACCTGGGTCCGCTCTGCGGTCGACGTGCCCAGCAGCGCGGTCCGCATGGCGATGGCCACTTCCTGCGGGGTGACCGCCTTCTTGCTGCCGTCGGCGCGCTCGATCAGCACCCCGTCGAAGGTCTGGCCGTAGAGCCTCTTGATCGCGGCGAGGTCGAAGTGCGGCTGGAGCTTGCCGCCGATCGGCCGCATGGAGAGGATCTGCGGCAGCGAACGGTCCGGGCCGAACTGGATGGAGTGCGCGTCATCCGTCTTGATCGTCACCAGACCGGACATCGCGGGCTTGGCGAAGGACTTCATCTTCGCGTCCACCTCCGACTTGCTGATCGTCGGCCGCTTGGCGACGACCGGCAGGTCGACCGGCTTGTCCTTGCCGGTCTCGGCCCGCTCGCGGTACGCGTCGGAGACGGCCGCGACCGCCTTGTCGATGTCGAGGCCCCGGCCCTCCCTGCCGTAGACGGGGACGGCCCTGCCCGGCTTGAACGTGATCGTGCCCTCGCGCGCCGTGCCCGAGTTGCCCGCGAGCCGCCCCAGGGCGTCCCGGAGCTTCTCCTCGTCGACCGTCACGGCGGGCTCGGCCTCGTGCGTGCCGCCGAAGAGCGAGCCGATGACCGTCACCGGGTTGTAGTCGCGGCCCGCGACGTCCCGCACGGTGGCCTCGGTGTCCAGGGCCAGGCCCGCGACGGACGGCTTGATCTCCTTCTGGTCGCCGTCGACGGTCACCTTCAGCGGGGCGCCGGTGCGGCCGCCCAGCTCGGTGTCCAGCTTGTCGATGGCCACCTGCTTGGAGGAGCCGCCGATGTCGACGCCGAGGACGGTGGTGCCGTTGGGCACGTCCGCGTGGTTCATCACCAGGCCCGCGGTGTACGCGACACCGGCCGCGGCCACCACCAGGGCGCCCAGCATGACGAGCTTGGAGCGGCCCTTCTTCTTCGCCTTGCCCGCCTTGGGCGCCGGGCTGCTCGGCGGGGCGCTGTCCCCGGTGGGCGGTCCGGCCGGGCCGGGACCTGCGGGCGGACCGGAGGTGCCGTCGGCCGGCGGGACCACGGGCACCCCGCTGACCAGGGTGTCGCTGGATGCCTGCTCCGACCCGCTGGGCGAGGTGAACTCGGGGTCGCGGAAGAGCGACGGCGAGTGGTCGGCGTCCGCGCCGAGACCGCCCAGGCCGGGCTGCACGGTCGGGCTCGCGCCCGTGGTGGCGCCGAGGCTGCCGAGCGGCGAGCCGCCGGGCGGGGTCGGGGGCTGCCCGGCCGCGCCGTTCAGCGGGCCGACGCCCGAGCCCCGGGGCGTGCCCGGGCCGGGCGGCGCCAGCAGGTCCTCGTCCCGCGTCGGGGCGCCGGGCATCCGCATCTCGCCGGTGACCGGGCCGGTCGTCGGGCCGCTGGGCTCCGGCGCTCCGGGGTGGCCGGCGCCCGGGGTGTCCGTGAAGTACGGCAGGTCGGCCTGCGTTCCGCCGCCCAGGTTCGGCGCGGGGAACTGCTGGGTGGTCTCCGGTGCCGGGGGCAGCGGGGTGGCCTGGGTCGTCGAGGAGCCCTTGGGGCGGCGGGGCGGCGCGAACCAGTCGCTGGTCTTGTCGCCGTCGCCCTTGCCGCCCTTGCCGCTCTTCTCGCGGCTCTCGCGGTCCTTGACGCCGTCGGCGCGTCCCTCGGCCGCCGCGGCGCCCAGCTCCGGGCTGCGGACGGCCTCGGGCCGGGGCGTGGCTCCGGTGTCCTCGTCCCCGTCGTCCTCACCGGAGCGGGGGCCGGGCACACCGTCCTCGGCGACGGTCTTGCGCATGACGACCGGCGGAATGGGTCGCGAACCCGGGATGTTGATCCGGATGCGGGTCGTCAGGGTGGTTTCGGTCTTCGGATCCTCCGGCTTGGCCGCGGCATGCGCCTCACCGTCACCGACGCCACCCTGAAGGGTCTCCGGCGACGGGGACAGGCGGGATCCGTACGGCGGGGTGCCCGATGGATAGGCGGCACCGCCGCTACCCCCCTGGGCCCCGGAGGACGAACTGTCAGATTCACGGCTCAAAGCAGGTTCTCCCAGTTAGCTCCGCCGCCCGTCAGACCTCGCGCGGGCGGCTCGGCGGCGCGCACCACCATACTGGGCGCCGCGCTCGCGTACGTGGCGGCCGCCCTGCGGCCGCACCCTGTGCATCCCTTGAGCGTCGGCGGAGGAGCGTCCGGTGCCCCGGGAACTTCGCGCCCTTCCCGGGGACGTCACGCCGTAAACGTCATGTCACTTACCAAGTCGGGCGGCGAGTGCGCCCGGTTGCGAGACCACCGGCAGGGTGGCACACATCACACCGATGAACATGCCGCCCAGCAGGAAGACATACGACCCCAGGCCCGCGCCGAAGAGGAAGTCCCCTTCCGGGCGCGCGCTCGTGAGCAGCAGGACCGTGAGCGTCCACGTCCCGGCGGGCAGACCGCCGCCCAGCCGCCGGTCGGTCGCCTTGACGCCGCCGTAGCACGCGGCCGCGACACCGAGCAGCGCGAGCAGCAACCCGCCGGGGAACCAGAGCCCTTGGACCACCGCGCCCGCGATGGCGACCAGAGCCCCGAGGACGGCGAGCAGCGCGAATCCCGCGAGACGGGTGACCGTCATGCCGTCACCCCCGCGAACAGGTCGTCCTCGAGCCCCGCTCCCGGCCCGCCCTTGACGCCCTTGACCAGCCGGTAGTGCTCGCGGACGAACAGCGGCTGGCCCAGGTCGTTGGAGAGCGCGAAGAAGGGTCCGTCCACCGCGATCTGGGTGGCGTGCGCGCGCATCGCGGCGGTCTTGGCGTCCGCGTACGCGGTGCCGTCGATCACCGCCGAGACCTCCGTGTCCGCCACCACGCCCGGGACGTCGTCGGCGGTGGCGACGCCGGGGAAGGGGCCCTCGCCCGCCGCCCGCAGTCTCGCGAAGCCCTCCTCGAGGGCCGAGCGCGGCACGCAGTTCCAGTAGATCTTGCCGACCTCGTGCGGATCGCCCAGGTCGCGGCGGTAGACCGGCTCCGCGGCCAGCTCCGCCGCGCGCATGGCGACGCGGTGCGCCTGGATGTGGTCGGGGTGCCCGTAGCCGCCGTTGGCGTCGTACGCCACCAGGACCTGCGGCCGGATCTCGCGGATCACGGCCACCAGATGGGAGGCGGCCTCGTCGAGGTCGGCCCGCCAGAAGCAGTCGGGACGGTCGTTCTGCGGGGCGCCCATCATGCCCGAGTCGCGATATCTGCCCGGACCGCCCAGGAAGCGGTGGTCCTGGACGCCCAACGCCTTCATGGCCGCGGCGAGTTCACCGATCCGGTGGGTGCCGAGGGTGTCGTCGCGGTCGGCGGCGAGGTGTGCCAGGTCGACCGGGATGATCTCGCCCTCTTCACCGAGGGTGCAGGTCACCAGCGTGACGTGGGCACCCTCGGCCGCGTACTTGGCCATGGTCGCGCCGTTGTTGATCGACTCGTCATCCGGATGCGCGTGCACCAGGAGCAGACGACGGGCGGGAAGAACGGTCATGGCCACAGCCTACGATTCGCCCACCGGTGCCCGCGGACCGCGGGCCGGGGGACTCCCCGTGGGTCAGAGCTTCACATCACCGATCATGTTCGCCACGTTGGTGGTGAGGTCGTCGATGGTCGGTGCGACCGACGAGCTGGCCAGGTAGAAGCCGAGCAGCACACAGATGAGCGCGTGCGCGGTTTTCAGCCCGGCTTTGTTGACGAGCATGAATACGATGATCAGCAGCAGCACAGACAACGAGATCGAGAGCGCCACAGCGACTCACCTCCAGGAACACGCGCTCGGACAGACAACATATTGATGCCACACGGGGCCTACCCACTATGCGCAATCGATCATAACTATCGGCGCGTGCGCACGAGTCGGTGCACGGGAGCATGACAGGGGCGCATGCCTGATCGCACCAACTGGCGCTTGGCCAGGGCGTCTTTTCGCTGGTTATCCGCCATCTCACCGACTGAGAAGCTGGCTTGTTCTGGCCGCCGGACGGCCGGACCGTGCCCCTGGCAATGCCCCTCGACGCGTGTACCGATCAGTACGCCTCTCGTGATCTTCCGGACCCGTACGCTCGCCCTATGACCGGACAGCTCTCCTTCCCTCGGCAGCACGCGCGCACCCAGCGCTTCACGCTCGGAGCGCCCCGGGCCTTCGGCGTGGCCCCCGACGACTCCCGCGTGGTCTTCCTGCGGTCCCGCGGCGGCACCGACCGGGCGGGCCTGCTGTGGGTGTACGACGTCGCCGGGCAGCGGGAGTACCCGGCCGCCGATCCGGTGGCCCTGCTCGGCGGCGCGGACGAGGAACTGTCCGCCGAGGAGCGGGCGCGCCGCGAGCGCAGCCGCGAGGGGTCGGCCGGGGTGGTCGGCTACGCGGTGGACCAGGCCGTCGAGACGGCGGCCTTCGCCCTCTCCGGGCGGCTGTTCGTCTCCGACCTGATCGGCGGCGAGGCCCGCGAGCTGCCCGTTCCGGGCCCCGTCGTGGACCCCCGCCCCTCCCCCGACGGCCGCCAGGTCGCCTATGTGGCGGGCGGCGCGCTGCGCGTCACGGGCGTCGGCGGCGAGGACGACCGGGCGCTCGCCGAGCCGGAGGACGGCACCGTCACCTACGGTCTCGCGGAGTTCATCGCGGCCGAGGAGATGGACCGCACGCGCGGCTTCTGGTGGTCCCCGGACAGCGACACCCTGCTGGTCGCCCGCGCCGACGACGCCCCCGTACGCCGCTGGTGGATCGCCGACCCCGCCCACCCCGGCCAGGCGCCCGCCGAGGTCGCCTACCCGGCCGCCGGCACCGCCGACGCCGAGGTGCGGCTCGTCCTGCTGGGCCTGGACGGCTCCCGTACGGAGGTCGAGTGGGACCGGCAGCGCTACCCGTACCTCGCCCGGGTGCACTGGTCGGCCTACGGTCCGCCGCTGCTCCTCGTCCAGGCCCGGGACCAGCGCAGCCAGCTCTACCTGGCCGTGGACACCGCAACCGGACGGACCAGCACCGTGCACGCCGACGAGGACGCGGTATGGCTGGATCTTTTCCCCGGCGTGCCCGCCTGGACCCCCGACGGACGGCTCGTCCGGATCGCGGACGAGGGCGGCGCCCGGGTCCTGATGGTCGGCGACCGCAAGCTCACCTCCGGCGCCCTCCAGGTGCGCGCCGTCCTCTCCGTCGGCGAGGACGACGTGCTGTTCTCCGCCTCCCCCGGCGCCGAGGCCGCGCTGCCCGACCGGCCCGGCGAGATCGACGTCCACCGTGCCTGGTTCCGCGGGAGCGGCGACCAGGGCGGCTGGGTGCCGGTCGGCAAGCGGCCCTTCCCCGCCGTCCACTCCGCCGTGCGCGGCGACCGGCTCATCGCGCTCGCCTACGCCGGGACGGACCGGCCCGGCGCCCGGGCGGAGCTGCTGCGGGCCGCGGACCACGGCGCCGCGGAGACGGTCGCCGAGATCGCCTCGTACGCCGAGACCCCCGTCATCACCGCACGCCCGCAGCTCACCTTCGCGGGCAAGCACGACATCCCCTGCGCGGTGCTCCTGCCGACCGGGTACACCGAGGGCGACGGGCCGCTGCCGGTCCTGATGGACCCGTACGGCGGACCGCACGGCCAGCGCGTGGTCGCCACGCACAACGCGTACGTCACCTCGCAGTGGTTCGCCGACCAGGGCTTCGCGGTGGTCGTCGCCGACGGGCGCGGCACCCCCGGGCGCTCCCCCGCCTGGGAGAAGGCCGTCCGCGACGACCTCGCGGGCGTCACCCTGGAGGACCAGGTCGAGGCGCTCACCGCGCTCGCCGGGCGCTACCCGCTGGACCTCGGCCGGGTCGGCATCCGCGGCTGGTCCTACGGCGGCTACCTCGCCGGGCTCGCCGCGCTGCGGCGGCCCGACGTCTTCCACGCGGCGGTGGTGGGCGCGCCGGTCACCGACTGGCGCCTGTACGACACCCACTACACGGAGCGCTACCTGGGCCACCCCGACGAGCAGCCCGCGGTGTACGCGGCGAACTCGCTGGTGACGGACGAGGGACTGTCCGGCGCGGCGGAGGGCCCGGCCCGCCCGATGATGATCATCCACGGGCTGGCGGACGACAACGTGGTCGTCGCCCACTCGCTGCGCCTCTCCTCGGCGCTGTTGGCCGCCGGCCGCCCGCACGAGGTGCTGCCGCTGTCCGGGGTGACCCACATGACCCCGCAGGAGCAGGTCGCCGAGAACCTGCTCCTGCTCCAGGTCGACTTCCTGAAGCGGTCGCTCGGGCTCCCCGGCTGAGCCCGCCGGTTCACCAGCCCGGCGGCGGGGACGGCGGAGGCGGCGGGGCCGTGGGCGGTCCGGCCGGCGGAGGCGGGGCGTAGCCCGGCGGAGCGGCGGGCGGCGGGGCATATCCGGCGCCGCCCGCCTCGCCGTAGCCGCCGTACGCCCCGGAGCCGTACGCCCCCGCCCCGTACGCCGGGGCCGGGGCGTCCGCCTCGCCGCGCCGGGCCAGCGCGAGGAGCGCGACCAGGCCCACCAGCAGCTCGAAGAAGGCGGTCAGCACCGACAGCACCCCGGCCGTCGGCAGATCGTCGAGGTGCTCGACGTACTTCATCTTGCTGTAGAGCGAGACCTCGCTCGCCCCGGTCGCCAGCACCAGCACCGCGGCCACCATCCCCAGCGGCCGCGACAGCGGCGCCCGCCCCAGCGCGGCCGCGGCGGCCACCAGGCAGAGCGCGACGAGGGCCCAGACCTCCCAGGCGGCGGGCGGCGAGAGCAGCGTGACCAGGGTGTGCTTGCCGGTCAGCTGGTACTTGTAGATGTCCCAGTCCGCCTTCTGCGCCCAGTAGATCTGCCAGGCCCCGAGGACGGCCGCGGCCGCCCCCAGCAGCAGCGCCCCCGTCACCGCGGCGCCCGGTCCCGGCCGCGCGGGCGGCTCGGCGGGCGGGGCGCCCGGCCCGGCGGGATACCCGTCGGCGGGTCGCCGGGCCGCGGCGACGGTGGCCAGCAGCAGCGCCGCGAGCACCACCCCGGCCCAGGCGCTCAGCGTGGCCCGCGTCTTGAGGTCGTCGGGGATGCCCTGCATCCAGTCCGCGTTCAGGTTCCACAGGCTCGGCAGCCGCAGGACCAGGGTCACTGCCGCGACCGCACCGAGCGCCCCCGCGGCGGCCGGTGAGCGCAGCGCGGAGATCCCGACCACGACGCAGAGCACGAGCAGGACCAGATCGAAGAGGGACGAGCCGAAGAGGCTCCCCGAGGCCCGGAACGGCATTCCGGACCATGTCCACCACAGATGGCTCGCCTCGTCCGCCTTGTCCAGGTCCCGGACGATCCACGCCAGCGAGATCATTCCGAGCACCGCGCAGACGAGTGCGCCGAAAACACGCGCTCCGCGTGTGAGTATCCGTCCCTGCCCCATAGCCGTAGGTTTCCCCCACCGCACACCCCGGGCAATCGTCGCGAGGCGAAGAAGCACAAAGAAATCTGAAGAAGTGCGCGGATCGTGACCAACCGGATGCCGGCCGGGGCGACATGGCGCGCCCCGGCCGGTTTACGGCACCCGCACGGCCGTACGCAGCTCAGCTTGGCGCGTCCGTATATCGGTATGACGTCGGTCGAGTTGCCTGTGCGTTAACGCGATTTCTCCAC
Organism: Streptomyces sp. NPDC021212; assembly: GCF_044332925.1. Lineage (NCBI taxonomy): Bacteria > Bacillati > Actinomycetota > Actinomycetes > Kitasatosporales > Streptomycetaceae > Streptomyces > Streptomyces sp. NPDC021212. The sequence goes on along the minus strand of NZ_JBIRPZ010000003.1, from coordinate 276,315 downwards.
AGTGGTCACGCTTTGTGGCCACTTCGCGATCACTGTCAAGCACGCCCGGACCTCGATCTGCCAAATGTTCGCTCAAGACTCCGAAGCCGGGCACATCCGCCCTTGCCCGCCCCTTGACCCGGCTGTGAATCCGTTGCGAAAGTCCGCTCAACCCGCCACAAGGCGGGTAGATAAACCGAGTTGACGGTTCGTGCGACGGGGCGGATCACCATGGGGGGCGCTACGCGATGACGACTCCATCCCAGCTCACCGTGGCCGGGAAGACCGCGCCGGCCGGGGAGGGCGGGCAGGGCGGACAGCCGGACGGCTTAAGCCCCCGTCAGCTGATGTGGCGGCGCTTCAAGCGCGACCGGACGGGCGTGGTCTCCGCCTGGATCGTGCTCTTCTTCTTCGTCGTCGCCGTGCTGGCCCCGGTGATCTCCTCGCTGTACGGCAAGGACCCGTACACGACGTACGGCCTCGACCGGCCCGAGCTGCTGGATCCGCTCACCGGCTATCCGATGAAGCCCAACGGCGGCATGGACGGGGAGTTCTGGTTCGGCATCGAGCCCAAGCTCGGCCGGGACGTGCTGACGCAGCTGGTGTACGGCATCCGCACCTCGCTGCTGATCGGGCTGGCCGCGACGCTGCTCTCGACGCTCACCGGCATCGTCGTCGGCGTCGTCGCGGGCTATCTGGGCGGGCGCACGGACTACTTCCTGGGGCGGCTGATCGATCTGCTGCTGTCCTTTCCGCAGCAGCTGTTCTTCGTCGCCTTCATGCCGGTGGTGACCGCGCTGTTCGTCAGCCCGCAGAAGGAGACCCCGACCTATTTCCGGGTGACGGCCCTGGTCACGGTGTTGTGGCTGCTGGGCTGGATGCAGTTGGCGCGGCTGCTGCGCGGTCAGGTGCTGTCCCTGCGGGAGCGCGAGTTCGTCGAGGCCGCGAAGGTGACGGGGGCCTCGCCGTGGCGGATCGTCCGCAAGGAGCTGCTGCCCAATCTGGGCACGCCGATCCTGGTGCAGTCCACCCTGATGCTGCCGAACTTCGTGACGACGGAGGCGGCCCTGTCGTTCCTCGGTGTCGGCGTGGTCGAGCCGACCCCCGACTGGGGCCGGATGTTCGCCAAGGGCGCCAACTTCTACGAGGGCGACATCACCTACATGTTCTTCCCCGGCATCGCCATGGTGATCTTCGTCGTCGCCTTCAACCTGCTCGGGGACTCGGTCCGGGACGCCATGGACCCGAAGACCACGCGTTGACCAGCACCACCCTTCCGTCCGACGAGGTCCAGCGAGGCAGGTGCATTCACCACCATGACGTTCAACAGCAGGCGCAGAGCACGTACCTACGCCGTCGCCCTGGCCGCCGGCGCGCTGGCGCTCTCGGCGTGCAGCAGCGGGGGCGGCTCGGGGACCGATGACTCCAAGGAGCCGAAGATGAAGGCCCAGGGGATCACCCTGGGCAGCGCCGCCGACTCCACCGGGCCCGCCGAGGACCTGGCGGGCGCGAAGAAGGGCGGCACGGTGTCGGTGCTCCAGCGCGACGCCTTCGAGCATCTGGATCCCGGCCAGATCTATGTCAGCGATGAGCTGATCATGCAGACCCTCTACAACCGGACGCTGACGAACTACCGGATCGACGACAAGACCGGGAAGGTCACGCTGGTCGGCGATCTGGCGACCGATACCGGCAAGTCCTCCGACGGCGGCCGTACGTGGACGTACACGCTCAAGGACGGGCTGAAGTTCGAGGACGGCTCGCCGATCACCTCCAAGGACGTCCGGCACGCCGTCGAGCGGCTCTACGCACCGTTCGAGACCAGCGGCCCGACGTACCTTCAGCAGTGGCTGTCGGGCGAGGGCCAGAAGTTCCGCAAGGCGCTGCCGGACGGCCCGTACAAGGGCAAGCACCTGCCGAAGTCGGTGCTGGACACGCCGGACGAGAAGACGGTCGTCTTCCACTTCGACCAGCCGCGCGCGGAGGTGCCGTTCGCCGTGGCGATGCCCAACATCGGCGCGGTGCCCGCGGCCAAGGACACCAAGGAGAAGTACGACAAGGCGCCGGTGGCCAGCGGCCCGTACAAGATCAAGAACTTTAAGCCGGGCAAGGGCATCCAGTTCGTCAAGAACGATCAATGGGACCCCAAGACCGATCCGATACGCCATCAGTACGTGAACACCTTCGATGTCTCCTTCGGCCATCAGTGGGTGGACTCCACCCGCCGGCTGGTGGCCGACAAGGGCGCCGACAAGACCGGCATGAGCTGGACCAACGCGGTCGACCCCTCGCAGATCTCGGCGGTCCTCAAGAACAAGGACGCGATGGCCCGGTCGATGACCGAGACCCAGCCGTATGTGGACGTCGTCTCGATCAATACGGACCGGGTCAAGAACAAGAAGGTGCGCGAGGCGATCGCCTGGGCCTTCCCCAGCGGTCAGTACCTCCAGCAGTTCGGCGGCCCGAAAGCCGGTGAGATCGCGGGCGGTCTGGTCGGCCCGACGCTCAAGGGCTACAACCCCGACTTCGATCCGTTCCAGAAGAAGAAGTACCCCGGCGGCAACGCCAAGAAGGCCAAGGAGCTGCTGAAGGAGGCCGGCGAGGAGGGCTACGAGCTGGTCTACGCGTACGGCAACGGCGACACCCACCAGGACGCCTCGGTCGTCGTCCAGCAGGCTCTGCAACGGGCCGGATTCAAGGTCCAGAAGAAGGAGATCGACCAGACCACCTACTACACCCAGATCGGCAAGGTGAACAACAAGTACGACCTCTACCGGTCCTCCTGGTCCGCAGACTGGCCCTCCGCCTCGACCGTCGTCCCTCCGATCTACGGCGGAAAGAACGTCTACGACGACTCGGCGAACTACAGCCATCTGAACGTCCCGGCGATCAACAAGGAGATCGACCGGGTCGCCAAGGTCGGCGACCTCAACAAGGCCACCGCGGAGTGGATGAAGCTCAGCGAGAAGGTCCTCACCGACGAGGTACCGGCGGTCCCCACCTTCTACAACCGGCTGTTCACCCTCTGGGGCTCCGGCCTCGACGGGATCAAGTGGAACCCGATCTACGGGGCCGTGGACCCGACGGCCGTCTTCGTCAAGTAGCCGCTGGTCCCAGCTCGATCAGGAGCCCGGCCGCGCCGCACGCCGCCGTAACGTCCGGCGCCGCGGCGCGGCCGGTACCCGCCCCGACCGGAAGATCCATGACGCCATGTTGAGATTCCTCGCCCGCCGGTCCCTCGGCGCGATCGTGATCCTCCTGCTGATCAGCGCGATCACGTTCTTCCTCTTCTTCGCCCTGCCCGCCGAGCCCGCCCGGCTCGCCTGCGGCAAGAGCTGCGACCCCACCTCGCTCGCGATCATCAACAAGAACCTCGGCCTGGACCAGCCGGTCCCGGTGCAGTACGCGAAGTTCATGGCCGGGATCGTCGCCGGGCGCGACTTCGCGGTCGGGCACTGCTCCGCGCCCTGCTTCGGCTACTCCTTCGTCAGCCAGGAGCCGGTGTGGGGCACCATCGTCGACCGCTTCCCCACCACCCTCTCGCTCGCCCTCGGCGGCGCCGCGGTGTTCCTGGTCGGCGGGATCGGCATCGGGATGGTCGCGGCCTGGCGGCGCGGCACCTGGATCGACAAGGTCTTCAGCTCGCTGTCGCTGCTGGGCGCGTCCCTGCAGATCTACTTCGTCGGCGTGCTGTGCCTGGCCTGGTTCGTCAGCGGCCTGGGAATCATGGAGCAGCCCACCTACCACCCCTTCACCGACAATCCGGCGAGGTGGTTCAGCGGGATGCTGCTGCCCTGGCTGGTGCTGTCGCTGATCTTCATGGCCAACTACAGCCGGATGACCCGCTCCCAGATGGTCGAGCAGTTGCAGGAGGACCACGTCCGCACGGCCAGGGCCAAGGGGCTGTCCAGCCGGACGGTCTTCTTCCGCTACGCCTGGCGCGGTGCCATCGCCCCCATCGTCACCATCTTCGGCATCGACCTCGGCTCGCTCTTCGGCGGGGCGATGGTGACCGAGTACACCTTCACCCTGCACGGCATCGGGCGGCTCGCCGTGGAGTCCGTCCAGCTGACCGATCTGCCGATGCTGATGGGCGTGATGCTGGTCAGCGCCGCGGCCATCGTGGTGTTCAACATCCTCGTCGACGCCGCCTACGCCGTCATCGACCCGCGCGTACGCCTCGCCTAGAAGGACGTCCGAAGTGACCCCATCGACCAAGCCCGACGGCGCCTTTCTGTCGGTGCGCGACCTGCACGTCCACTTCGCCACCGAGGACGGCACCGTCAAGGCCGTGGACGGCCTCTCCTTCGACCTCGAACGCGGCCGGACGCTCGGCATCGTCGGCGAGTCCGGCTCCGGCAAGTCCGTCACCAACCTCACCGTGCTCGGCCTCCACGACCCGCGCACCACCACGGTCACCGGCGAGATCCACCTCGACGGGCGGCGGCTGACGGGCGCGCCCGAACGCACCCTGGAGAAGCTGCGCGGCAACACCATGGCGATGATCTTCCAGGATCCGCTGACCGCCCTCTCCCCGTACTACACGGTCGGCCGCCAGATCGCCGAGCCGTACCGCAAGCACACCGGCGCCTCCCAGCGGGACGCCCGGCTGCGCGCGATCGAGATGCTGGAGAAGGTCGGCATCCCCAACGCGCGGCTGCGGGTGGACGACTATCCGCACCAGTTCTCCGGCGGGATGCGACAGCGCGCCATGATCGCCATGGCGCTGGTCTGCGACCCCGATCTGCTGATCGCCGACGAGCCGACCACCGCGCTCGACGTCACCGTCCAGGCGCAGATCCTGGACCTCCTCAAGGAGCTCCAGCAGGAGTTCGGCTCCGCGATCATCCTCATCACCCACGATCTGGGCGTGGTCGCCAACACCGCCGACGACCTGCTGGTGATGTACGCGGGCCGGGCCGTCGAGCGCGGTACGGTCCGCGAGGTGCTGCGGGCGCCCCAGCACCCGTACACCTGGGGGCTGCTGGGCTCCATGCCACGGCTGTCCTCCGCCCTCGACGAACCGCTCAGCCCCATCCCCGGCACCCCGCCGAGCCTCCTCGCCCCGCCGCCCGGCTGCCCCTTCCACCCACGGTGCGGCTACACGGGCGAGGTGGACGGCGAACGGTGCGGTCGCGAGCGGCCCGCGCTCCCGGACGGCCGGGGCGCCGCCTGCCACCTCGCGGCCGAGCGGAAGCAGACCCTCTTCACCGAGCAGATCAAGCCCCGGCTGGTCTAAGGAGCGGCTTCAGATGAGCATCGAGTCGGGCACCCCCGAACCCCTCCTGGTCGCCGAGAAGCTGACCAAGCACTTTCCGATCATGGGCGGCTTCCCCTTCCGGCGGAAGGTGGGCGCCGTCCAAGCCGTCGACGGCATCGACCTGACCGTGCACGCGGGCGAGAGCTTCGGGCTGGTCGGCGAGTCGGGCTGCGGCAAGTCCACCACCGGACGGCTGCTGACCCGGCTGCTGGAGCCCACCGCCGGGCGGATCACCTACCGGGGGCGGGACATCACCCACGCGGACCGCAAGCAGCTCGCCCCGGTCCGCTCCGAGATCCAGATGATCTTCCAGGATCCGTACTCGTCGCTGAACCCCCGGCAGACCGTCGGCACCATCATCTCCGGGCCGATGGAGATCAACGGCATCCGCCCGCCCGGCGGCCACGAGGCCCGGGTGCGGGAGCTGCTGGAGACCGTCGGCCTCAACCCCGAGCACTACAACCGCTTCCCGCACGAGTTCTCCGGCGGCCAGCGCCAGCGCATCGGGGTCGCCCGCGCCCTCGCCCTCGAACCCCGGCTGATCGTCGCCGACGAGCCGGTCTCGGCGCTCGACGTCTCGATCCAGGCCCAGGTCGTCAACCTGCTCCAGCGACTCCAGCGCGAGCTGGGCATCGCCTTCCTCTTCATCGCCCACGACCTCGCCGTCGTACGGCACTTCTCGCAGCGCGTCGCGGTCATGTACCTCGGGAAGATCGTCGAGGTCGGCGACCGCGACTCCCTCTACCGCCGCCCCCGCCACCCGTACACCCACGCCCTGCTGTCCGCCGTCCCGGACGCGGCCGTGGTGATGGCCGACGACGAAGCGTCCTCCGGCCCGGGCCGCGAACGCATCCGCCTCGCCGGCGACGTCCCCTCCCCCATCGCCCCGCCCTCCGGCTGCCGCTTCCGCACCCGCTGCTGGAAGGCCCAGGATCTCTGCGCCCAGCAGGAGCCCCCGCTGCTGCGCATCGAGGGCAACCGCGAGGGCCACCTGTCCGCCTGCCACTTCCCCGAGGCCCCCACCACCGAGGCCCGCGACCAGGACATCGTCCTGGACCCGGCGCTGTCCTAGGAGGTGCCCAAAGCCGGAATCCCCTACAACTGCCCCCAGGGGACCGTGAGTTTCTTGACGTGAACGCGAGGCCGCGCATCTAATGAGCTGCCCGCTGCAGGACGTATGCGGGGCGGCTCTCAGGAATACGGTGGGAAGTTGACTGTCGGCAAGCACGACGCGTCCGGCGCGGGAGACGCGGCCGCCGCGGCGGCGGAGCCCGCCGCGCGGGAGGCCCCGGCCGCCCCCGCGCCCCGGGAGGCCGAGGCCGAGCCCGTGGCGGACAAGGGTGCCGAATCCGCCCCGGCTCCGGCTCCGGCAACGGCAACGGCATCCGCTCCGGAAGCTTCCCGCGTCTCACGTACCGAGGAGCACGAGGGCGCGAACATCGCGGAGACCGCCACCGCGGGCGGCCCGGGACCGTCGGCCGGGACACCGGGGCCGGCGCGGCCGCCGGGCGGTCCGCGACGGCCGGTGCTCGCGGGGGCCGCGATCGTCGGGGCGCTCTTGCTGGCCGTGCCGCTGCTCGTGGTGGCGGGGAAGCTCGGCTCCTCGGAGAAGGACGGCCGGGACGACTCGAAGGCGGCGACGAAGGTACTCGAACACGAAGGCGCGCGTGCCGGGGAGTACGAGGCGGCCTCCCCGGAACCCAGCCGGAGCCCCCAGGAGAAGCCGAAGTCCAAGGAGTCCACGGCGAGCGCGCGGCCCCCTGCGGCCCGCTCCCCGCTCCCGTCCAAGGGCCCGAAGTCCGCCAAGCCGACCAACGCCGCACACAAACCGTCCCCCCAGCGGACGTCCGCGAAGCCCAAGGACAACAAGAGCGTCGCGGGGAGCACGGGAGACGCTGCCTGGGGACCGAACAGCGAACTCTGCATGGGTGCGAGCTGGCCCTCGCGCGACGGGCGTACCGAGCTGCGGATGCAACAGGACGGCAACCTGGTCGTGTACCGGGACGGGCAGCCCGTCTGGGCCGCTCCGGACGCCCTGGGCCGCGGCAACTGCGCCACCTTGCAGACCGACGGAAACTTCGTGCTCTACGACCGCGACCACAACGCTGTCTGGGCGACGGGGAGGGATCTGCACGCCACAAGCGTGAAAATCCAGAACGACGGCAACTTCTGCCTGTACAACGACGCGGGCGCCCCGGTGTGGGCGAGCCGCACACAGCGCTGATCCATGCGGCTTCCACAGCGGATGGGTCTTCCCCACGTCCTCGACCCCACTCACCGACTACGTCCCCGGCGCCCGGCCACACCACGACGGGACGGTCTGGGACAAGGATCCGTACGGCTTCGGGGGCGCGGCGCCGGGCACTCTCAGGCTGAACCTCACCGTGTCGGGGAGAAACGGCCACGCCATCGTCCTCAAGGCTTTCACCGTGCGCATCATCAAGCGCGCCGAGCCCATGAAGGGCGCAGTGCTCGACCCGTCGAAGCCGACCGAGGGATGTGGCGGCGGGGGCGACTCGCTCGACCTCTGGTACGGCAAGAAGGATCTCGACGCCAACCCGCCCCACTGGGTTCCGCACGCCAAGAGCGCGGAAGGGAACGAAACGGGCAGCCTGCGGTTCCCCTACAAGGTGACGGCCTCGTCCCCCGTGCAGCTCGAAATCGATGTCTCGACACGTCACTGCGACTGCACCTGGGTCGGCCGGCTGGACTGGTCGGACGGAGCCACCTCCGGCACTTCGACGCTCACGGACAAGGGTCGCCCCTTCCGTACCACTCCCACAGCCGGTCTGCCCAGTTACCGGTGGGACGGCCACACATGGCGAAAATGATCAGGGCGGGCCGTCTGGGACTGGTCATGGCCTGCGTTCTCTCGGCGGTCATCGGCTACGCCATGGTGCGGCTCTGGCCGTTCGGCGCGGACGGTGGGGGACGTCCCGCCGGAGCGGCGAGCACCGCGGTTCCCTTACCGCGGAAGACGGCACCCGGCCCGAAGGAGTGGACCTTCAACGCCTCCGTCCATTGGGTGGCACACAGCGGTGGCCTGACCGTGCGCGGGGACCGTACGTTCGAGATCGACGCGCGCACGTACCGCGACTGCGCGGAGGACAGCCGACCTCCCTGCGACGACCTCAGGGGCGGGAAAATGGGCATCGTGGTGCACGGCGTCATCACCCAGGTCTCCGGCGTACGGGCGACCGGGCGCATCACCCGCACCACCGCCCCCACGCGGTACCCCCTCGGCCCCATCACCTTCACTCTCGATCCGCCCCACGACGCCGTCAGCGCCCAGCCGCGCCACGTTCAGGGGGTGGCCAACTTCTGCGGGCCGACGGCGCCACCGATGTGGTGCGGTGCCTGACCCGTAGCCTGGTCCCGTGCCAGCCTCCCGCCTGCGTCGCGTAGCCGTCCTCGTGCTCGACGGCGCCAAGCCGCTCGACGTCGGCATTCCCGCGCAGGTGTTCACGACCCGGGCGAGCATGCCGTACGAGGTGCGGGTGTGCGGCGCGGCGCCCGGGCTGGTGACCGGGGGCGACGGGCTGTCGTACCACGTCGCCCAGGGGCTCGACGCGCTCGCGTGGGCCGACATCGTGTTCATCCCGGGCTACCGGTTCCCGGACCGCGACGATCCGCCGCGGGCCGTCGTCGACGCGCTGGTGGCCGCCCACGACCGGGGCGCGCGGCTCGCCGCCATCTCGACGGGGGCCTTCGCGCTCGCCGCCACGGGCCTGCTCGACGGCAGGCGCGCCACGACGCACTGGCACTACACGCGGGCGCTCGCGGCGAAGCATCCCCTCGTCCAGGTCGACGAGAACGTTCTGTTCGTCGACGAGGGCAGCGTACTGACGTCGGCCGGTGCGGCCTCGGGGATCGACCTGTGTCTGCACATCCTGCGCGGCGACCTCGGGGTGGCCGCGTCGAACCACGCGGCCCGGCGGCTCGTCGCGGCCCCCTACCGCAGCGGCGGTCAGGCGCAGTACGTGCCGCGCAGCGTGCCCGAGCCGCTGGGTGAGCGGTTCGCCGCGACCCGCGAGTGGGCGCTGCACCGGCTCGGCGAGCCCCTCAGCCTCGAAACCCTCGCCCAGCACGCGGCCGTCTCGGCGCGCACCTTCTCGCGGCGCTTCGCCGAGGACACCGGATACACGCCGATGCAGTGGGTCATGCGCGCCCGCATCGACATGGCCCGCGAGCTGCTGGAACGCTCGGAGCGCAGCGTCGAGCAGATCGCCGCCGACGTCGGTCTCGGCACCGGTGCCAATCTGCGGCTCCACTTCCAGCGCATCCTCGGCACCACTCCGCGCGAGTACCGTCGCACCTTCACGCTGGGCGAATAGCCCTGGCGCGATCCTTGTGGAGTGTGGCGCTCACGCCACTGCCCCGGCGGATGCCGCGCACGAATCCTGGTGGCATGACTCGCATCGCCATCAACGGATTCGGCCGCATCGGACGCAATGTGCTGCGCGCCCTGCTCGAACGCGACACCGACCTCGAGATCGTCGCCGTCAACGACCTCACCGAGCCCGCCACCCTCGCCCGGCTCCTCGCCTACGACTCCACGGCCGGCCGGCTCGGCCGCCCGGTGACCGTCGACGGCGACACCCTCGTGGTCGACGGCCGACGCATCAAGGTGCTCGCCGAGCGCGACCCGGCGCAGTTGCCCTGGGCCGAACTCGGCGTCGATGTGGCGCTGGAGTCCACCGGCCGCTTCACCTCGGCCAAGGCCGCCCGCGCCCACCTCGACGCGGGTGCGAAGAAGGTACTCGTCAGCGCGCCGTCGGACGGCGCCGACGTCACGCTCGCCTACGGGGTGAACACCGACGCGTACGACCCGGCCGTGCACACGATCGTCTCCAACGCCTCGTGCACGACCAACGCGCTCGCGCCGCTGGCCGCGGTGCTGGACGAGCTGGCCGGTATCGAGCACGGCTTCATGACGACGGTGCACGCCTACACCCAGGAGCAGAACCTCCAGGACGGCCCGCACCGCGACGCCCGCCGCGCCCGCGCCGCAGGTGTCAACATCGTGCCGACCACGACGGGCGCCGCCAAGGCGATCGGCCTCGTGCTGCCGAACCTCGACGGCAAGCTGTCGGGCGACTCGATCCGCGTGCCGGTTCCGGTCGGTTCGATCGTCGAGCTCAACACGACCGTCGCCCGCGACGTGACGCGCGACGACGTGCTGGCGGCGTACCGGGCGGCGGCGCAGGGCCCGCTCTCCGGTGTCCTGGAGTACTCGGACGACCCGCTCGTGTCGTCCGACATCACCGGCAACCCGGCCTCGGCCATCTTCGACTCGGCCCTCACCCGCGTCGACGGCCGCCACATCAAGGTGGTCGCCTGGTACGACAACGAGTGGGGCTTCTCGAACCGCGTGATCGACACGCTCGGGCTCCTCGCCGGCCGCTGACGGGCGGCGCAGGCCGTCAGCGGAAGCGCGAGAAGACGTGGGCGCGGCCGACGGGGACGAAGCCGCGGCGGGCGTACCAGAGCCGCGGCCAGTCCTCGCCGTCGGCGACCAGGAAGCGCAGGGCGCACCCCGCGTCGGCCGCCCGCCGCAGGGCGCCGGACAGCACCGCGTCGGCGTACCCACGCCGCCGCGCGTGCTCGGCCGTGGCCACCTCCTCGATCTGGGCGATGCCGTCGGCGGGCTCCAGGTAGAGGTCGGCCCAGGAGGCGACGTCGCCGCCCTCGTCGTGCACCCCCAGGAACCACACCTCCTCGGCCCCGTCCCGCCGGGCCGCCCGGCGCCCCACGAGCTGACGCACCGTCTCCTCGTCCGCGTCGGGCATCCACAGCCGCTGCTGGTTCGCCAGCGCCCGCCACAGCGGCCCGTACGGATCGGGCCCCAGGTCCAGCTCCACGACCTCCCGGCCACCGGGCGGCGGCTCCGGCACCGGCCCGGTGTGCGTCATCACCAGCTCGACCCCGTGCTCGTACCCCGCGAGGGTCATCGAGGCCGCGCACGCGAGCCCGAGCCGGTCGTCGTACACGGTCACCCGGCGGTGCGGCAGCCCCGCCATGGCCGCGTCGGCGACGGCCGGAAGCTCCGTCGGCTCGACGGGTCCGTCGATGTGGATCTGGTTGTGCTCGTGCGAGCGCGCGTAGCGGTCGTGGCGCACCAGGAACCCGCCCGGCACGGGACTGACCTCGGCGGACTGCCGACGGGCGAAGAGGAGCCGGAAGTCGATGGCGCGCTGGAGGTCGTTCTGCGGCATGCTGCGGATCGTAGGCGTCCGGCCCCGTGCTAGCCGACTGCGGCCCGCTCCTCCGCGAAGTGGCACGCCGACGGGTGCGCGGCTCCGCCCCTCAGTCCCGGCGGCACGACCAGCGCCGGGGCCTCCGTAGCGCAGCGGGGCTCGGCCCTCCAGCAGCGGGTGCGGAAGCGGCAGCCGGTGGGCGGGTCGGCCGGGGAGGGGACGTCGCCGGTCAGCAGGATGCGCGTCCGGCCCTCGCGCGCCGCCGGGTCCGGGACGGGGACGGCGGACAGCAGGGCCTGGGTGTACGGGTGGGTGGGGTGGTCGTAGATCTCGGTGCCCGTGCCGGTCTCCGCGAAGCGGCCCAGGTACATCACGGCGACCCGGTCGCTGATGTGCCGGACCACGGACAGGTCGTGGGCGATGAAGACGTAGGCGAGGCCGAACTCGTCCTGGAGGCGTTCCAGCAGGTTGACCACCTGGGCCTGCACCGAGACGTCCAGCGCCGACACCGGCTCGTCCGCGACGATGACCTCGGGGCGCAGGGCGAGGCCGCGGGCGATGCCGATGCGCTGGCGCTGCCCGCCGGAGAACTGGTGCGGATAGCGGTTGATGTGCTCGGGGTTGAGGCCGACGACGTCCAGCAGGTCCTGGACCGCGCGGCGGCGGTCGCCCTTGGGGGCGGCCTCGGGGTGGATCTCGTACGGCTCCCCCACGATGTCGCCCACCGTCATCCGGGGGTTGAGCGAGGTGTACGGGTCCTGGAAGACCATCTGGATGTTGCGGTGGACGGCCCGCAGGGCGCGCCCGGACAGCCGGGCGATGTCCTCGCCCCGGTAGCGGATCGAACCGGCGGTCGGCCGCTCCAGGCCGACCAGCAGCCGGGCGAGGGTGGACTTGCCGCAGCCGGACTCGCCGACGACGCCGAGGGTCTCGCCGCGCCGCAGGTCGAAGGAGACCGTGTCGACCGCCCGGACCGCGCCGGTCGCCCGCTTGACCAGCACGCCTCGGGTCAGCGGGTAGAGCTTGGCGAGGCCGCGGACCTCGAGGACGGGCGGGGCGGGGTCAGCCGCCGAGGGGGCCGACGGTACCGGCGGTGCCGAGGGGGTCGAGGGGGTCGAGGCCATGCAGCTCCTCCTTCCAGAAGTGGCAGGCGCTGGCCCGCCCGCCCGCGCCGGGGTCGGCCCCGGCGTCCGTCACCTCGTACAGCGGCGGCCGGTCGGTGCGGCAGATGTCGCGGGCGCGCGGGCAGCGGGGGCTGAACGGGCAGCCCGGGGGGAGCGCGAGCGGGCTGGGCGGCAGCCCCTTGATCGCGTACAGCTCGCCGCCGCGGTGACCTGCCCGGTGGTCCACGCGCGGGATGGAGTCGAGCAGTCCGCGGGTGTACGGGTGGGCGGGGCGCCGGTACAGGTCGCGCACCGGCGCGGTCTCCACGATCCGGCCCGCGTACATCACGGCGATGGTGTCGGCGACGTCCGCGACCACGCCCAGGTCGTGGGTGATGAGGATGAGCCCCATGGCGTACTCGGCGCGCAGCTCCGCCAGCAGATCCATGACCTGGGCCTGGACGGTGACGTCGAGCGCGGTGGTCGGCTCGTCGGCGATGATCAGCTCCGGCTCCAGGGCGATCGCCATCGCGATCATGATGCGCTGGCGCATCCCGCCCGAGAACTGGTGCGGATAGTCCCCGGCCCGCGCCGCCGCGGCCGGGATGCGGACCCGGTCCATCAGCTCGACGGCCCGCGCCCGGGCGTCCTTGCGGGACATGCCGCGGTGCACCTGGTACATCTCGGCGAGCTGGGCTCCCACCGGGAGCACCGGGTTGAGGGCGGACAGCGCGTCCTGGAAGATCATCGACATCTTGGCGCCGCGGATCCGGCGGCGCTCCTCGCCGCTCAGGGTCAGCAGATCGCGCCCCTGGAAGAAGACCTTGCCGCCGGTGACGAAGGCGGGCGGGGTGTCGAGGATGCCCATGATCGCCTGGGCGGTCACGGACTTCCCCGACCCCGACTCGCCCAGCACGGCCAGCGTCCGCCCGGCGTCGACGGCGTAGCTCACGCCGCCGACGGCCTCGGCGACGCCGTCCCGGGTGTGGAAGGCGACGCGCAGGTCCCGTACGTCCAGCAGGCGGGTCACGGCTAGCGCAGCTTCGGGTCGAGGGCGTCACGCACCGCGTCGCCGAGCATGATGAACGCGAGGACGGTGAGGCTGAGCGCCCCGGCGGGCCACAGCAGCATGTGCGGGGCATTGCGGATCTGGGTGGACGCGGACGAGATGTCGATGCCCCAGGAGACGGTGGGCGGTTTCAGCCCCACGCCGAGGAACGACAGGGTCGCCTCCAGCGCGATGTACGTGCCGAGCGCGATGGTCGCGACGACGATCACGGGGGCGACGGCGTTGGGCGCGATGTGCCGCACCAGCATCCGGCCGTTGCCCGCCCCGAGAGAGCGCGCCGCGAGCACGTAGTCCTGCTGTTTGACGGTGACGACCGTGGCGCGGGCGATGCGGGAGATCTGCGGCCAGCCCAGCAGCACGATGAAGCCGACCACCGGCCACACCGAACCGCTGGTGACCACAGACAGGAAGACCAGCCCGCCGAGCAGGATCGGGATGCCGAAGAAGACATCGGCGATCCGCGAGAGCAGCGCGTCCCACCAGCCGCCGAAGAATCCGGCGAGGCCGCCCAGCACGCTGCCGAGCAGCGCGGCGCCCGCGGTGGCGCAGATGCCGACGGTGATGGAGGCGCGGGCACCGTAGACGGTGCGGGTGTAGACGTCCCGGCCCTGGAGGTCGAAGCCGAAGGGGTGGCCGGGGGCCGGGCCGTCCTGCGCCTTGGCCAGGTTGCCCTGGTACGGATTGCCGTCCGCGATGAGCTGCGGCCAGACGGCGATGGTGACGAGGAAGAGGATGACCAGCGCGGAGAGGACGAAGACGGGGTTGCGGCGCAGGTCGTGCCAGGCGTCCGACCACAGCCCGCGGGAGCCCTGCCCCGGGTCCGGGGAGCCCCGGCGGCGCGCGACGAGGCCCGGGAGCAGGCTCAGGCGCAGGCGCGGGAGGGGGCGGCGGTGCCACGGCCGGCTCCGCGGCCCGCCCTCCAGGGTCGCGGTGCCGGTGGGCGCGAGGTCCACCGGTGGGTCGGAGGGCGAGGGCGTATCGGACCGCGCTTCAAGGGGCTCAAGGGGCTCAAAGGGCTCAGGCATACCGGATCCTCGGGTCGAGCACGGCGTAGAGGAGGTCGACGAGCAGGTTGGCCAGCAGGAAGACGATCACCAGGATGGTGACGAAGCCGACCACGGTCGGTGAGTTCTGGCGCAGGATGCCCTGGTAGAGCTGGTAGCCCACGCCATGGATGTTGAAGATCCGCTCCGTGACGATGGCCCCGCCCATGAGTGCGCCGATGTCGGTGCCGATGAAGGTCACCACCGGGATCAGGGAGGTGCGCAGCAGATGCCGGACGACGATCCGGCGGCGCGGCAGCCCCTTGGCGACGGCGGTGCGGACGTAGTCGGCGCGGGCGTTCTCGACGAGCGAGGTGCGCGTGAGGCGGGTGGTGTACGCGAGGGACACAAGCCCCAGCACCACCCCGGGCAGCAGCAGTTCGGTGAACGGCGCCTCGGGGGCGACGGACGGCCGGGCCCAGCCCCACCGCACGCCGAAGACGTACTGGAGCACGGTGCCGCTGACGAACGTCGGGATGGACACCACGACCAGGGTGAGCAGCAGCACCGAGGTGTCCAGGCCCCGACCGCGGCGCAGTCCGCTGAGCACACCGAGGGTGATGCCGAGCGCCATCTCGAAGACGACGGCGACGATGGTGAGCCGCAGGGTGACGGGGAAGGCGCCGGCCATCAGCTCGGTGACGGGCTGTCCGTTGAAGGCGGTGCCGAAGTGGCCGCTGAACACCTGCCCCATGTAGTGGACGTACTGGCTCCACAGCGGTTCGTCGAGGTAGAGGTCCTTGCGGATGCGGGCCGCGGTGGCGGGGTCGGGGGCCTTGTCGCCGAACAGGGCGGCGACCGGGTCGCCGAGCGCGTAGACCATGAAGAAGATCAGGAAGGTGGCGCCGAGGAAGACCGGGATCATCTGCAGCAGCCGCCGCAGCACATAGCGGCCCATGGCTCAGCCGACCCTGATCTGGTGGTAGACGGGCACGCTGAACTGGTTCAGCGTCACGTCGCTGAGCCGGGAGGCGTAGCCCGCGCTGCCGTTCTGGTACCACAGCGGGATGGCGGGCATCTGCCGGGCGAGGATCTTCTCGGCGTCCTGGAAGGCGGTGATGGCGGCTCGGTCGGCGGGGGCGGCGTTGGCCTGGTTCACCAGCCGGTCGAAGCCGGTGTCGCTCCAGTGGCCGTCGTTGGAGGAGGCGTCCGTGTAGTACAGCGGCTGGAGGAAGTTCTGGATCAGCGGATAGTCCATCTGCCAGCCCGCCCGGAAGGGGCCGGTCATCCGCTTCCCGGCCATCTTGTTGCGGTAGTCGGCGAAGGTGCCGACCGGTTTGCCGACGCACGCCCGGTCGCTGCGCAGCACGGTGTTGACGCTGTTGCAGACGGCGTCGACCCAGTCCTTGTGGGAGCCGGTGTCGGCGTTGTACGTGATCGTCATCCGGCCGCCGGGCAGCCCGCCGCCCTCCCGGATCAGCTTCCGGGCCCGCTCCGGATCGTATGAGCAGGCGTCCCCGCACAGCCCCGGCTGGTAGCCGCCCTGGCGGCGCAGCACCGGGGAGGTCCAGTCGGTGGCGGGGGTGCGGGTGCCGCGGAAGATCCGGTCGGTGATCTGCGCGCGGTTGATGGCCATGGAGATGCCGCGCCGCAGCTTCGCGTGGGCGGGCCCGCTCCATGCCCGGTCGTACATGGGGAAGGTGAGGGTCTGGATGATCCCGGCGGGCTGGTTGATGTAGCGGTTGCCGAGATCGGAGCGGACGAACTTCAGCTGCTGGGCCGGGACATCGTCCACCAGATCGAGATTGCCCGCCTGGAGATCGGTGTAGGCGGTGTTGCTGTCGGTGTAGACGCGGAGGTCGACCCCTTTGTTACGGGCCTTGTCGGGGCCCTGATAGCCGTCCCAGGCGCGCAGCTTCATGACCGAGCCCTTGTCGTAGGACCGCACCTGGTAGGGGCCGTTGCCGACGGGCTTCTTCAGCCAGGCTGCGTGGTGGGTGAAGAACGCCCGGGGCAGCGGCGCGTAGGCGTTGTAGCCGAGCGTCTTGGGCCAGGAGGAGAACTTCTGGGTGAGCCGGACGGTGAAGGTCCGCTCCCCCGTCACCCGCAGCCCGGAGAGGGTACGGGCGGTGGGGCGGCCGGAGACGGGGTGGACCTTGTCGTACCCCTCGATGTACTCGAAGAAGTACGCGTTGCGCTGCTTGTTGTCGAGCAGGGCCCCGTAGTTCCAGGCGTCCGTGAAGGACTTCGCGGTGACCTTCTCCCCGTTGCCGAACCGCCGGCCCTTCTTGATGGTGACGGTGTACGTGCGCTGGTCGTCGGTGGTGATCCGGTCCGCGAGCGCGTCCTTGGCCTCGCCGGTCGCCGGGTCGTACCGCTTGAGCCCCCGGAAGATCATGTCGAGGACCTTGCCGCCCTGGACGTCGTTGGTGTTGGCCGGCTCCAGCGGGTTGGGCGGATCGCCCCAGGAGGAGCGGATGATGCCGTCGGACGAGCCGGAGTCACCGCCGCAGCCCGCGACGGCCGGGGCGACGGCCACGCAGAGGGCGCACAGCACGCACCGCACCCGCATGACGCGCAGGGCTCCGCGCATGGCGCCTCCCGAGGGCCCGGTCCAAGATCAGCCTTAGGCCCTCATCACACACCGGGGCAGGGCGGCGCGCACGCCGGTGGCCGCTGTCCGTGGCAGCGGCCCGGTGGCACCGCGGGGAAAGCGCTATGGGTAAAGCGCGAGCCGAGCGGTCCGTCCCGCGCTCGGCAAGCGCTTTCTACACCACTGTGGCCCACCAGTCCCCCCGTGGCAAGCCTCTGTACCGAAACTTTAATCGATTCAATTCCGAACCCTGGGTTGGTGCGGGTGTGACGCGTGGGGGACGCGGGGCGCAGTCAGAGTGAGGCAGACCGCGGTTGTGGTCCCGGTCGCCTGACACAAGAGATCACTGACGAAGGAAGCGTGCCTTATGAGCTACAACACCCAGATCGAGACCCGCGAGATATCCGACGCCGACCTGAACGGCGTTGCCGGCGGCGCGGCCGGTCTGGCCCTGCAGGGCGGCACCCCGGGCCAGCTGGAGGGCACCGGCGGCGCCGAGCTGGCCGGCCACAGCGTCATCGTGGACGGTGCGGCGGACCTGCGGACCGGCCAGGCAGGCCTCAGCGTCAACGCCACCTGATCAGCCGTAACGGCTGAACATTCTCGATGCCCGAACCCCCCTCGGCCGCACTGTCGCCGAGGGGGGTTCGTCATACGCGGGCGCCTCGCCGCGCAGGGCGCGGTTATGCGTGCACCACGTCCTTCTCCTCCGCGAAGTGGCACGCCGACTCGTGCGCCGCGAGGGAGTCCGTACCGGCGAACCGCTCGGGGATGGCGAGCAGCGGCACCTCCTTGGCGCACTTGTCCTCCGCCTTCCAGCAGCGGGTGCGGAAGCGGCAACCGGAGGGCGGGTTGGCCGGGGAGGGGACGTCGCCGGTGAGGATGATCCGCTCCCGGCCCTCCCGCGACTCCGGGTCGGGCACCGGGACGGCGGACAGCAGGGCCTGGGTGTACGGATGCGTCGGGTGGTCGTAGATCTCGGCGTCGGTGCCGATCTCGGCCATCTTGCCCAGGTACATCACGCCGACCCGGTCGGAGATGTGGCGGACGATGGACAGGTCGTGGGCGATGAAGATGTAGGACAGGTTGAACTCGTCCTGGAGCTTCTCCATCAGGTTGATGACCTGCGCCTGCACGGACACGTCCAGCGCCGAGACCGGCTCGTCGCAGATGATGATCTCCGGGTTGAGCGCGAGGCCGCGGGCGATGCCGATGCGCTGGCGCTGGCCGCCGGAGAACTGGTGCGGATAGCGGTTGAGGTACTCCGGGTTGAGGCCGACGACGTCCAGCAGCTCCTGGACCTTGCGCCGCCGGTCGCCCTTGGGCGCGACCTCGGGGTGGATCTCGTACGGCTCGCCGATGATGTCGCCCACCGTCATGCGGGGGTTGAGCGAGGTGTACGGGTCCTGGAAGACCATCTGGATGTTGCGGCGGACGGCCCGCAGGGCGCGCCCGGACAGCTTGGTGATGTCCTGGCCCTTGTAGAACACCTCGCCCGCGGTGGCGGTCTCCAGGGTCATCAGCAGCTTGGCGACGGTGGACTTGCCGCAGCCGGACTCGCCGACGATGCCGAGCGTCTCGCCCTGGTAGA
Source organism: Streptomyces sp. NPDC021212 (assembly GCF_044332925.1). NCBI lineage: Bacteria > Bacillati > Actinomycetota > Actinomycetes > Kitasatosporales > Streptomycetaceae > Streptomyces > Streptomyces sp. NPDC021212. The sequence goes on along the minus strand of NZ_JBIRPZ010000003.1, from coordinate 257,540 downwards.
GGTCGAAGGAGACGCCGTCGACCGCCTTGACCGCGCCGACCTGCTTCTTGAAGAGGATGCCCTGGGTCAGCGGGAAGTGCTTGACCAGGTTGCGCACCTGGAGGATCGGCTCCCCCCGGTCGACATGTGCGTCGAGGGCGGCCACGGCCTCGTCCTCGTTCGCGGCGTCGACCGTCGTCACCTCGGAGACGTTCGGGGTGGCCGCTTCCGCTGCGTCCACGGCCTTGTCGTCCTTCTCCGTCTCAGCCATGGATCGTCTCCTTCCAGAAGTGGCACGCGCTGCCGCGGCCCGGCAGCGCGGTGCCGTCCTGCTCGGTGACCGCGGCCAGCGCCGGGACCTCGGTGGTGCAGATGTCCTGGGCCTGGGGGCAGCGCGGGTTGAAGGCGCAGCCCGAGGGGATCTTGAGCAGATTGGGCGGCAGGCCCTTGATCGCGTACAGCTCCTGGCCCTTGTGGTCCAGCCGCGGGATCGAGTCGAGCAGCCCCCTGGTGTACGGATGGGCGGGGCGCTTGTACAGCTCGTGCACGGGGGCGGTCTCCACGATCCGGCCCGCGTACATCACCGCGATCTTGTCGGCGACGTCCGCAACCACGCCCAGGTCATGGGTGATCAGGATCAGGCCCATGTTGTACTCGCGCTGAAGCTCCGCGAGCAGGTCCATCACCTGGGCCTGAACGGTCACGTCGAGCGCGGTGGTCGGCTCGTCGGCGATGATCAGGTCCGGCTCCAGGGCCAGCGCCATGGCGATCATGATGCGCTGGCGCATACCGCCGGAGAACTGGTGCGGGTAGTCGCCCACCCGCTCCTTGGCGGCGGGGATGCGGACCCTGTCCATCAGCTCGATGGCCTTGGCCTTGGCGTCCTTCTTGGACAGCCCCTGGTGGACCCGGAACATCTCGCCGAGCTGATAGCCGACGGAGAGCACCGGGTTCAGCGAGGACAGCGCGTCCTGGAAGATCATGGCGATCCTGCGGCCGCGGATCTTGCGACGGTCCTCCCCGCTCATGGTGAGCATGTCCTCGCCGCGGAAGAGGATCTGCCCCTGCGGGATCTTGCCGGGCGGCATGTCCAGGATGCCCATGATGGCCTGCGCGGTCACGGACTTGCCGGAGCCGGACTCGCCGAGCACGGCGAGGGTCTCACCGGCGCTCACGGAGTAGTTGACGCCGTTGACGGCCTTGGCGACACCGTCGCGGGTGTGGAACTCCACGTGCAGGTCGCGGACTTCCAGCAGCGGCCCGCCGTTGTCGTCCCCGTCGCGCGCGGAGGGGACGGCGCTGGTCTTCTCGATCGTGGTCACGTACGCCTCCCTCAGCGCAGTTTGGGGTCGAAGGCGTCGCGTACGGCGTCGCCGAGCAGGATGAACGCCAGCACGGTCAGGCTCAGGAAGGTGGCCGGGACGAGCAGGACGTGTGGGGCCTCCCGCAGCAAGTCGTTGGCGTCCGAGATGTCCACGCCCCAGGAGACCGTCGGCGGCTGGAGGCCGATACCCAGGTACGACAGGGTGGCCTCGGTGGAGACGAAGCCGCCGAGCGCGATGGTCGCGACGACGATCACCGGGGCGAGGGCGTTGGGCAGGATGTGCCGGAACAGGATCCGGGTGGTGCCCGCACCGAGCGCGCGTGCCGCCGTCACGAAGTCGGCCTGCTTCTGGGTGATCACGGCACCGCGCATCACCCGGGCGAGTGGCATCCAGCCGAACGCGATGAGGGCAAGCGTGACGGTCCAGATCGTGCGGTGAGTGAACGCCTGGAGCAGCACCAGACCGCCGAGCAGCAGCGGGATGCCGAAGAAGATGTCGGTGAGCCGGGAGAGCAGGGTGTCGAGCCAGCCGCCGAAGTACCCCGCGAACATGCCGATCAGACCACCGACGAGGGTGACCCCGAGGGTCACGCAGACGCCGATGATGACCGAAGCACGGGCGCCGTAGATGGTGCGGGCGTAGACGCTCTGGCCCTGGCCGTTGTAGCCGAACCAGTCCGCCTGGAAGATGTGCCCCCAGTTCGGCTTGCCCAGGTAGTGGTTGCGCAGATCGGCGTGACGCGGATCGACATCCGTGAACAGCCCGGGCAGCGCCGCCATGAGCAGGAAGAGCACGAGCAGCACGGCGGAGAACCAGAAGATGGGGTTGCGGCGCAGTTCGCGCCAGGCGTCCTGACCCAGGCTGCGTGCCTTGGTGACCTCGCCGCTCGCCGGCGGCGTGACAGCGGGGCCTGACGGCGCGGGGCCGGCCTCGGGAGCCAGTGTGTTCTCAGGCATAGCGGATCCTCGGGTCCAGGACTGCGTACAACAGGTCGACGACCAGGCTGCTCACCAGGTAGATGAGGACGAGCACGGTCACGATGCCGACGACGGTGGGACCCTCACTCGTCTGGATGGCCTTGAAGAGGGTGTTGCCCACGCCCTGGATGTTGAAGATTCCCTCGGTGACGATGGCGCCGCCCATGAGCGTGCCCAGGTCGGTGCCGAGGAACGTGACGACAGGGATGAGCGAGTTGCGCATCAAGTGGACGCCGATGATCCGGCGTCGGGGCAGGCCCTTGGCGAGCGCGGTGCGCATGTAGTCGGCGCGGAGGTTCTCCACCACGGTGGTCCGGGTCAGACGCGACACATAGGCGAGCGAGAGGGCGCCCAGCACCAGGGCCGGTACGAACAGCTGCCCGAGGTCCATGGAGTCCTGGACGGTCGGGGTGATCCACTTCCACTTGACGCCGAGCAGGAACACGGCGAAGAAGCCGATCACGAACACCGGGATCGAGGTCACGATCAGGGTGAACACCAGGACGAACTGGTCCAGGAACTTGCCCCGCATCAGGCCCGTCACCACACCGAGCGCGACGCCGACGACCACCTCAATGGCGAAGGCGAAGAGCGCGAGCCGGATGGTGACCGGGAAGGCGTCGGCCATCAGCTCGGAGACCGGGCGGCCGGTGAAGCTCTGTCCGAAGTCGCCCTGGAAGAGCCCGGTGAGGTAGTCCCAGTACTGGGTCAGCAGGGGCCTGTCCAGCCCGAACTGGTGGCGCAGTCTCTCGACCGTGGCGGGGTCGGCCGCCCGGGAGCCGAAGAGCGCCTTGATGGGGTCGCCCGGGAGCGAGTACACCATCAGAAAGATGAGCAGGGTGGTCCCGATGAAGACCGGGATCATCTGGAGCAGTCGCCTCGCGACGTAGCGCCCCATGGGTGTCCTCCTGTCGCCGACGCACCCAGCGACCGCCCGTCCGGGTGGGACGGGCGGTCACTGGGCTCGCGTCACTGCAAGCCGTACGACTACTTCTTGACCTCGACCTCGGTCCAGATCGCCTGGCGGAACGTGTCGAACTTGACGTTCTGGACGTTCTTGGAGTAGCCGGCGTTGGTGTGGTCGAAGAAGAGCGGGATGGACGGCATGGTGTCCTTGAGCTTCGCCTCGGCCTCGGCGTAGAGCTTGTTGGACTCCTCGATGGTCTTGGCCTTGTCGGCCTCCTCCATCAGCTTGTCCAGCTTCTTGTCGCTGAAGCCGGAGTCATTGGCGCCCGCACCGGTGCGGTACTGCTCCGAGATGAAGTTGGAGATGTTCGGGAAGTCCTGGACCCAGGCCATCCGGAACGCGCTGTTCATCTTCTTGTCGGTGATCTCGGTGCGCAGCTGCTGGAAGGTCGCGCGCGGCTCGGCGACACAGGGCACGCCGGCGTTCTGCTTGATGTCGTTGCAGACCGCCTCGGACCATTCCTTGTTGCCGCCGTCGGCGTTGTAGGCGATGGTCATCTTGCCGCCGGGGACGCCGCCGCCCTCCTTGATGAGCTGCTTGGCCTTGCTCGGGTTGAACTTGCAGTACTCACCACAGGCGTTGGGCTTGTAGCCGTCGACGACCTTCGGGGTCCAGCCGTCGGCCGCGTCCTTGGAGCCCTTGAGCGCGGTCTTGGCGATGGTCTCACGGTCGATCGCCATGGACAGGCCCTGGCGGACCTTGGCCTTCTCCGGCTTGCCCCATGCCTTGTCATACATCGGGAAGGCGATGGCCGTGTTGCCGCCATACATCTGGTCGACCGAGCGGTCACCCAGGTCCGTCTTGTAGACGTTCACCGCCGACGGCGGGACCTGGTACATGATGTCCAGCTTGTCGGAGACCAGGTCGTTGTAGGCGCTTTCTTCCTTGTTATAGAACTTGAAGGTGATGCCGCCGTTCTTGGGCTTGTCCGTGCCCTTGTAACCGGCGTACTTCTTCACCTTGAACTGGACCTTGTGCTCCCACTTGCCGTCGACCTCGTAGGGGCCGTTGCCGATGGGGGCCTCGCCGAACTTCTTGGGGTCCTTGAAGAACGCCTTGGGCAGCGGGTAGAAGGCGTCGTAGAAGAGCCGGTCCTTGAAGGTGGAGACCGGGTGCGACAGCTTGATGGTGAACTCGGTCGGGCTCTTCACCTTCAGACCGGACATCTTGTCGGCCTTCGGGTCACCCTTCTCCGGGTGGACCTCGTCGTAGCCCTCGATGTCGGCGAACCAGGAGGAGTTGAGCTGGGCGTTCTTGACGTTCGCCGCCCAGTTCCAGGCGTCCACGAAGGAGTTGGACGTGACCTCTTCCCCGTTGTGGAACTTCCAGCCCGGCTTCAGTTTGACCGTGAAGTTCTGGTTGTCCGGGGACTCGACGCTCTGGGCGACCTGGTTCACCAGGTTGCCCTTCACGTCGTAGCCGACCAGACCACGAAAGAGGTTCGCCAGGATGTAGTGGCCGCCGACCTCGTTGGTGTTGGTCGGGATCAGCGGGTTCTGCGGCTCGACGTCGTCGTAGGTGTACACACCGTTCGGGTCGACAGCGGCCTTGCTGTCGCCCTTGTCACCGCCGCCGCCACAAGCGGTCGCGGCCAGTGCCACGACCGCGGCCATCGCGACCCACTTGGCGCTCTGGGCACCACGCATGGGTTTGCCTCCTCCGGAGTCCTCTGCTGCTTCGAGAGGGGTGTCCGGATGACACGCTGACACCCCTGACAGCGAAAGGGACCGGACCCCCCAGATGTGCTCGCAGGCCCTCGCTCCCCACAGCGTGCGACCCGTTGACCCGAGCTCAATGGACCCCATGATTGAGCACGCCAGCCTCGTAAACCACACCTTATGGGTCTCGCTTTGGTCACATCATCTACGCGCGGAGCCTCGAAATCCGGACAAAACTGCCGCAGACAGACACACGCGAAACGGACTGTTAACACATCATGCGGAGCCTCAACACCGATATCCGGACACCCATCGCCGGATAACCGCTTGACTGGCAGCTTCCTGAAACGGCGACGGCCCGGGCCCCGCCATGGAAGCGGAAGCCCGGGCCGTCAGTGGCGCACAGAGGCGAAATTCAGCGCTTGGCGCGCGACGCGGCGCGGCCGCGCTCCTTCTGGTCCAGTACGACCTTGCGGATGCGGACCGTCTCCGGGGTCACCTCGACGCACTCGTCGTCGCGGCAGAACTCCAGGGACTGCTCCAGCGACAGCAGCCGCGGCGGCACCAGGGATTCGGTCACGTCCGCGGTCGAGGACCGCATGTTGGTGAGCTTCTTCTCCTTGGTGATGTTCACGTCCATGTCGTCGGCGCGCGAGTTCTCGCCGACGATCATGCCCTCGTACACCTCGGTGCCGGGCGAGGTGAACAGCACGCCGCGCTCCTGGAGGTTGGTCATCGCGAACGCGGTCACCGCGCCCGAGCGGTCGGCCACCAGGGAGCCGCTGTTACGGGTGCGCAGCTCGCCGAACCACGGCTCGTGGCCCTCGAAGATGGAGTGCGCGATACCGGTGCCGCGGGTCTGGGTCAGGAACTCGGTGCGGAAGCCGATGAGGCCGCGGGACGGCACGATCCACTCCATGCGGATCCAGCCGGAGCCGTGGTTGGTCATGGTCTCCATGCGCCCCTTGCGGGTCGCCATCAGCTGGGTGATGGCGCCGAGGTGCTCCTCCGGCGCGTCGATGGTCAGGCGCTCGATCGGCTCGTGGAGCTTGCCGTCGACCTCCTTGGTGACGACCTCCGGCTTGCCGACGGTCAGCTCGAAGCCCTCCCGGCGCATCGTCTCGACGAGGATCGCCAGCGCCAGCTCGCCGCGGCCCTGGACCTCCCAGGCGTCGGGGCGCTCGGTCGGCAGCACGCGCAGCGAGACGTTGCCGATCAGCTCCTTCTCCAGGCGGTCCTTGACCAGCCGGGCGGTGACCTTGTGGCCCTTGCCGCCCTTGCCGACCAGCGGCGAGGTGTTGGTGCCGATGGTCATCGAGATGGCCGGCTCGTCGACGGTGATCAGCGGGAGCGCGATCGGGTTCTCGGGGTCGGCCAGGGTCTCGCCGATCATGATGTCCGGGATACCGGCGACCGCGCAGATGTCCCCGGGCCCGGCCACCTCGGCGGGCTTGCGGGTGAGCGCCTCGGTCATCATCAGCTCGGTGATGCGGACGTTGGAGATCGTGCCGTCGCGCTTGATCCAGGCGACGGTCTGGCCCTTCTTCAGCTCGCCCTGCTCGACGCGGAGCAGCGCGATCCGGCCGAGGAAGTTGTCCGCGTCCAGGTTGGTGACGTGGGCCTGGAGCGGGGCGGCCGCGTCGTACTCGGGCGCCGGGACGGTCTCCAGCAGGGTGACGAAGAACGGCCAGAGGCTGTCGCTGTCCGCCGGGACGGTGCCGTCCTCCGGCTTGGTCAGCGAGGCGATGCCGTCCCGGGCGCAGGCGTAGACGATCGGGAACTCGATCTGCTCCTCGGTCGCGTCCAGGTCCAGGAACAGGTCGTACGTCTCGTTGACGACGTCGTCGATCCGGGAGTCCGGGCGGTCCGTCTTGTTGATGCACAGGATGACCGGCAGCTTGGCCTGGAGCGCCTTGCGCAGCACGAAGCGGGTCTGCGGCAGCGGGCCCTCGGAGGCGTCCACCAGCAGCACCACGGCGTCGACCATGGACAGCCCGCGCTCGACCTCGCCGCCGAAGTCGGCGTGGCCGGGGGTGTCGATGATGTTGATGGTGACGGGGTCACTGCCGTCCGCCGGGTGGTACTTCACGGCGGTGTTCTTCGCGAGAATGGTGATGCCCTTCTCGCGCTCCAGGTCGTTGGAGTCCATCACCCGGTCGTCCACCTGCTGGTGCGCGGCGAACGCACCGGCCTGCTTGAGCATGGCGTCGACGAGGGTCGTCTTGCCGTGGTCGACGTGGGCGACGATGGCGACGTTACGAATATCGTGGCGCGTGGGCATACGAGCGCGCTTCTCCCGGTTTCGTGGGTGGCAGCGCGCTCCTTTGTCCGGCGCGCCTTTCTGCCGGGCTGCTTACGCCACGGCCTCACCCCATGGTAAGGGGACGGCGTGGGGACGGATGCCGCCACCCGTCCCCACGCCGTCCGCACACCCTCGGGCCCGCGCCCGCACGCTCTCGCGGCTACTTACGGAAGCCGATGTCCTGGTAGCGGGGGGTGGCGAAGCCGAACGCCCCGGCGTTGCCCACCGTCTTGCGGACCGCGACCAGCTGCGGCGGCTGGAAGAGCGGAATCGATCCGGCGGCCGCCCAGATCCGGGCGTCCGCCCGGCCGACCAGGGCGCGCGAGGCGCCGCCGTCCAGCTCGGAGAGCGCCTGGTCGAAGAGCTGGTCGATCTGGTCCGTACCGACCCGGGTGTAGTTCTGCTCCACCACCAGCGAGCCGTCCGCGGCCGGCTGGGGCTTGGCGTAGATCGGGCGGCCGTCGGTCGCCGGGTAGGCGGAGGCGGGCCAGGAGTAGAGGGCCAGGTCATACTTGCCGGTGGCGATGTGGTCCTTGAAGAAGGCGTCGCTCTTCACCTTGGTGATCTCGGTGCGGACGCCGATCCCCTCCAGCATCCGGCCGATGCGCTCGCCGACGGCGGGCAGCGAGCCGGCGCCGGAGTCGGACGGGACGACGAAGCGCAGCACGAGCGGCCGGCCCTTCTTCCGCACGACGGCCGGGCGGGAGCGTCCGGACCGGCCCGCGTCACCCGCCGCGGGGGCGGGACCCGCTGACTTGTCCGCCTTCGCCCCACCCGTGGCCGGGCTCGGCTCCCGTCCCCGGTCGTCCGTCTTGCCGTCGACCGACTTCTGGCGGGCGGACGAGCCGCTGGAGTGCCAGCCGGCGTCGGCGAGCAGGGACTGCGCGGCCTGGGCGTCGGTCCCGCCGAGGGCGCCGCTGTGGTCCTTGTACCCCTTCTGCTCGGACATCAGCAGATGGTTGCCGAGCGGCTCGGTGGGCAGCCCGAACGGCTTCAGGACCGACGTGGCGAGCGCGTCGCGGTCGATCGCGCGGGCCACCGCGCGGCGCACCCGCTCATCCGCGAGCGGGCCCTTGGTCCCGTTGATGGCGAGCTGGGTGTACGCGGGATCCAGCGCCTTGCGCAGGGTGTAGCGGCGCAGGGCCACCGTCTCGGACCGCCGGGTCCCCGGGGCCTTCTCGGCCTCCGCCCGGTCGCGGGTGGCGTCCGCGGCGTCCTGGGCGTGGGTCTCCAGCTTCGGCGCGCCCGCCTTGCCCGAGGGGTGCAGCTTGGCGCCGGCGGCCCCCTTCCCGGCGGGCGTCGCGGCCTGGATGCGGCGCGCCGTCGACCGGTCGACCTCGGCCATGTCGAGGGTCCCGTCGATCAGGGCCGCGGCCCGCTTCCTGGCCGGGACGGCCTCGAAGACCAGCCGGTTCAGCCGGGCCCGGTCGCCCCACCACCTGGGGTTCCGCACGAGGGTGACGGAGGTGTCCTTCACCTCGCGGACCGTGAAGGGGCCGGAGCTGACGGCGAGCCCCTTGCCGGCCCCCGCGTTGAAGACGGCCGGGTTGCTCATCACGCTCTTCGGGTACAGCGGCGTGAACAGCGACCGCCAGTCGGTGTACGGCTTGGCGAAGGTGACCTTGACCTCGTGGTCCTTCTCGCCGGGCTGGATCCTGGCGATGCGGTCGTATCCGGCGTTACGAGCGGTCCAGTAGGCGTTCTCCGTGCCGCGCAGCGCCTTCCACTGGGCGGAGAAGTCCTCCGCGCCGAGCGGGCGGCCGTCGCTCCACACCGCCTTGGGGTTGAGCTTGTAGACCACGACCTGCTTGGGCTCGCGCGAGACCACCTCGGCGGACTCCAGGTAGTCGCGGTTGAGCTGCGGGCGGCCGCGGGCGTCGAGGGTGTGGAGCGCGGGCAGCACCGCTCCGGCGACCCGCTCGGTGCCGGCGTCGGCGGAGGTCTGGAAGGCGTTGAAGGTCGCGGGCCGGGCGTCGAGCGCCCAGCGCAGCGTGCCGCCGGGGGCGGTCTGCATACGGGAGGCCGGGGCGATGTCCCGGGCCGCGGGCGACGGCGGGGCGTCGTCGTCATCGGAGCTGCACCCGATCAGCACGGGCAGCGGCAGCAGCACTCCCGCGGCGAGCAGCACGGCGCAGCGTCTCTTGTCGATGGACATGGCTCGTGACCTCCGGGGTGTGCCGGTATTAGGCGCATTTCGCACATTTTGACGCCTGTCGCATATACTCCTTACTCAAAGCGACGGATCATGAGACAGCACCCTCGGGACGGCCATGGAGGGGACAGGATCACCCGACCGGCTCCATTCGACCGGCGCGCACTCCGGCGCACGGCGGCGTGATCACGCCGGTGACTCCGCGAATCGCGGCAGATCCCTTCCCAACCAGGACTGTGACGCGTAACACTCGCTGTCTCGCATGAGCGCCGCCAACCGCAACCGCGGAAGTGAGGGCAAGTCAATGTCCTTGAACGACGACTTGACGGCCGTCCAACGCTGTCTCGACGACCTGGTCCGCTCCGTCACCCGGCTGGAAGACCGGGTCGGCGCCGGCGGACTGGAGATACGACGGGTCCGCACCGACGCGGACCACCTGCGCGAGAGTCTCGCCCTGCTGCGCGATACGGCCCCCGGCGCGGAGCGGCCGCGCCCCGAGATGGTTCCGGTCCCCGACGCGCCGTACAACAGCGCGCTGTGGTCGGACGTCGACGACGAGGGTCTCGGCGCGCGCGACCGTCACGCTCCATAAAAGGGGTCGCCCGGCGCGCGCCCGTACCGACGGGTCCGCACCCGACCGTCCCCCACACCACTCCACCGCGGAGTTTCCCTTGGCCACTGGCACCGACCCCCAAGCCGCCACGCCCCCATCCGACCGGGAAGCGGCCACGAGCGGCGTGCGCGGCCCCTCGCGCGCCGCCATCCCCGCCCGCCATCTGCGGACCGACCGCTGGTGGCTGGCGCCCGCGGTCACCGCCGCCGGGCTGTTCGCGTTCATCGTCTACTCGACCTGGCGGGCCTTCGCCGGGGACAACTACTACGCCGAGCCGTACGTCTCCCCGTTCTACTCGCCGTGCGTCGCGCAGAACTGCGTCCCCATGAAGGGCGGCGCGAACTGGGAGATCTTCGGCGCGTGGTGGGGCCTGTCCCCCGCCCTGCTGATCCTGATCTTCCCGCTCGGCTTCCGGCTGACCTGCTACTACTACCGCAAGGCGTACTACCGGGGCTTCTGGGCCTCACCACCGGCCTGCGCGGTCGCCGAGCCGCGCGCCAACTACACCGGCGAGACCCGCTTCCCGCTCATCCTGCAGAACATCCACCGCTACTTCTTCTACTTCGCGGTGATCGTCGCGGGGATCCTCACCTATGACACCGTCCTCGCCTTCCGGGACGAGCACGGCCGGTGGGGTCACATGGGCCTCGGCACCCTGGTGCTGCTCGCCAACATCGCGCTGATCTGGGCGTACACCCTCTCCTGCCACTCCTGCCGGCACATCGTCGGCGGCCGGCTCAAGCACTTCTCCCGGCATCCGGTGCGCTACCGGCTCTGGGGCTGGGTCAGCTCGCTCAATATGCGCCACATGCAGCTGGCCTGGGCGTCGCTGATCAGCGTCGCCGTCGCCGACTTCTATGTGTATCTGCTGGCGAGCGGCGCCTTCGACGACCCCCGGTTCTTCTAGGAGAGGTGCCTTCAACGATGACGCAAGTCGAACGGCAGGCCTGGGACGTGGTCGTGATCGGCGCGGGGGGCGCCGGGCTGCGGGCCGCGATCGAGGCACGCGAACAGGGCATGCGCTGCGCCGTCATCTGCAAGTCGCTCTTCGGCAAGGCCCATACGGTGATGGCCGAGGGCGGCATCGCCGCCAGCATGGGCAATGTCAACGCGGGCGACAACTGGCAGGTGCACTTCCGCGACACCATGCGCGGCGGCAAGTTCCTCAACCACTGGCGGATGGCCGAGCTGCACGCCCAGGAGGCCCCGGACCGGGTCTGGGAGCTGGAGACCTGGGGCGCGCTCTTCGACCGCACCCCGGACGGGCGGATCTCCCAGCGGAACTTCGGCGGCCATGAGTACCCGCGGCTCGCCCACGTCGGCGACCGCACAGGGCTGGAGCTGATCCGCACCCTCCAGCAGAAGATCGTCTCCCTCCAGCAGGAGGACAAGGCCGAGACCGGCGACTACGAGGCGCGGCTCAAGGTCTTCCAGGAGTGCACGGTCACCCGCATCGTCAAGGACGAGGCGGGCGAGCGGGTCGCCGGGGTCTTCGGATACGAGCGGGAGTCCGGCCGCTTCTTCGCGATCGAGGCCCCTGCCGTGGTGCTGGCCACCGGCGGCATCGGCAAGTCCTTCAAGGTGACCTCCAACTCCTGGGAGTACACCGGCGACGGCCACGCCCTCGCGCTGCTCGCCGGGGCCCCGCTGATCAACATGGAGTTCGTGCAGTTCCACCCGACCGGCATGGTCTGGCCGCCCTCGGTCAAGGGGATCCTCGTCACCGAGTCGGTGCGCGGGGACGGCGGGGTGCTGCGCAACAGCGAGGGCAAGCGCTTCATGTTCGACTACATTCCGGACGTCTTCAAGGAGAAGTACGCCCAGTCCGAGGACGAGGGCGACCGCTGGTACGAGGACCCGGACCACAACCGCCGCCCGCCCGAGCTGCTCCCCCGCGACGAGGTGGCCCGCGCCATCAACTCCGAGGTCAAGGCGGGCCGCGGCTCCCCGCACGGCGGCGTCTTCCTCGACGTCTCCACCCGGATGCCCGCCGAGGTGATCAAGCGGCGGCTGCCGTCGATGCACCACCAGTTCAAGGAGCTGGCCGACGTCGACATCACGGCCGAGCCCATGGAGGTCGGCCCCACCTGCCACTACGTGATGGGCGGGGTGGACGTCGACCCGGACACCGCGGCCGCGAACGGCGTCCCCGGCCTCTTCGCCGCGGGCGAGGTCGCCGGCGGGATGCACGGTTCCAACCGGCTCGGCGGCAACTCCCTCTCCGACCTGCTGGTCTTCGGCCGCCGCGCCGGACTGTACGCGGCCCGGTACGCCCAGGAGACCGCCGAGTCCGGCGCCCGTCCGGTGCCCGACGACGCCCAGCTGGACCTGGCGGCGGCCGAGGCGCTGCGGCCGTTCAGCGCCGAGGACGGCGACGTGCCGTCCGAGGGCGAGGAGGCGGCCGGCGGCCCGGCCGGTCCCGCCGAGAACCCGTACACGCTGCACCAGGAGCTGCAGCAGACCATGAACGACCTGGTGGGCATCATCAGGCGGGCCGGCGAGATGGAGGACGCGCTGCACCGGCTGGCGGCCCTGCGGGTACGGGCGCGGCGGGCCGGCGTCGAGGGCCACCGGCAGTTCAACCCCGGCTGGCACCTGGCCATCGACCTGCGCAACATGCTGCTGGTCAGCGAGTGCGTGGCGCGCGCCGCCCTGGAGCGCACCGAGAGCCGTGGCGGCCACACCCGCGACGACTGCCCCGAGATGGACCGCGAATGGCGCCGGGTCAACCTGGTCTGCCGCCTCTCCGACCCCTCGGCCGGTCTCGCCGCGCCGCCCGACCCCGGGCGCGGGCAGATCCGGCTGGAGCGGCGCGAGACGCCGCCCATCCGGCCCGATCTGCTGAACCTGTTCGAAAAGGACGAGCTGGTGAAGTACCTGACGGACGAGGAGCTGACCCGGTGAGCGCGTACGAGGCCCACTTCAGGGTGTGGCGGGGCGATGTGGAGGGCGGCGGTCTGCGGGACTTCCGCGTCGAGGTCAATGAGGGCGAAGTCGTTTTGGACATCGTCCACCGCCTCCAGGCGACCCAGGCACCGGACCTGGCGGTCCGCTGGAACTGCAAGGCGGGCAAATGCGGATCGTGCAGCGCCGAGGTCAACGGACGACCGCGGCTGCTGTGCATGACGCGGATGTCGGTTTTCGGCCGCGACGAGACGATCACGCTGACGCCGCTGCGGGCCTTCCCGGTCGTGCGTGACCTGGTCACGGACGTGTCCTTCAACTACACCAAGGCCCGTGAGGTGCCGTCCTTCGTCCCGCCGGAGGGGCTGGGGCCGGGCGAGTACCGGATGCAGCAGGAGGACGTGGGGCGCTCGCAGGAGTTCCGTAAGTGCATCGAGTGCTTCCTGTGCCAGGACACCTGCCATGTGCTGCGCGACTTCGAGCAGAACAAGGAGGCCTTCGCGGGCCCGCGGTTCCTGATGCGGGTGTCCGAGCTGGACATGCATCCGCTGGACGCGGCGGGCGAGGCCGGGATCGACCGCAAGCGGGCGGCCCAGGACGAGCACGGGCTCGGGTACTGCAACATCACCAAGTGCTGCACGGAGGTCTGCCCCGAGGGGATCAAGATCACCGACAATGCGCTGATCCCGCTCAAGGAGCGGGCCGTGGACCGCAAGTACGACCCGCTGGTCTGGCTGGGCAACAAGATCCGCCGCCGGGAGGGGTAGCAGTCCGGTCGCGGGCCCGCTTCCTGCGGGCCCGCGGCCGTCCCTCACCAGAGGCTGAGCAGCGCTTCCACCGAGTCCGGGCCCGAGGACTCGCCGTCCGGGAGGGCCAGCTCGAACCAGACCGTCTTGCCGTGCGGGGTGCGGCGGCTGCCCCAGCCGGCGCTGAGGAGGCCGACCAGCTGCAGCCCGCGGCCGCCCTCGTCGGTGTCGCGGGCGCGCCGCCGCCGCGGCTGGACCAGGTTGCCGTCCCAGACCTCGCACACCAGCGTCCGGTCCAGCAGCAGCCGTAGCCGTATCTCGCCCTCCCCGTACCGCAGCGCGTTGGTCACCAGCTCGCTGACCAGCAGCTCGGTGGTGTCGGCCAGGCCGTCCATGCCCCAGGACTCCAGCGCCTCACGGGCCAGTTCCCTGGCCTTGCCGACCGACTGCGGGTCGCTGGGCAGCTCCCAGTCGCCGACCGCGTCGGACGGCAGTCCCTGCACCCGGGCCATGAGCAGGGCGATGTCGTCCTCGCCGTGGTGGGTGTCGAGGCGGCTGAGGACGTGGTCGCAGACGTCCTCCAGCGAGCCGTCCGTCCGGTCGGCGCCCTCGTGCGTGGACAGCGCGGTACGGAGGTCCTGGAGCCCCTCGTCCAGGGCGTGGTCGCGGGATTCGACGAGGCCGTCGGTGTAGAGGGCCAGCAGCGCGCCGTCCGGCAGCTCGACCTCGATCTCCTCGAAGGGCTCGCCGCCGACCCCGAGCGGCATCCCCGGCGGCACCTCCATCAGCAGGGCGCCCTCCCCCGGCTCGACCAGGGCGGGCGGCAGATGGCCCGCGTTGGCGAAGGTGCAGCGCCGGGTGACCGGGTCGTAGACGGCGTACACACAGGTGGCGAGGTAGACCTCGGACAGGTCGGAGGAGCCGTCGGACCGCCCCTTGGCCCGGGCGCCGGCGTTCGAGCCGCCGGGCGCGCCCAGCCCCCGGGCGATCTCGTCCAGCGCGGACAGCACCTCGGCGGGCTCCAGGTCCAGCAGGGCGAGGGTGCGGACGGCGGTGCGCAGCTCGCCCATCGCGACGGCGGCCCGCAGGCCCCGCCCCATCACGTCGCCGACCACCAGCGCGGTGCGGTGCCCGGGCAATTCGATGACGTCGAACCAGTCGCCGCCCACCTCGGTGGCCGCGTTGCCCGGCAGATAGCGGCAGGCGATGTCGAGCCCGGCGGCCTCCGGGTCGCCGGGCGGGAGCAGGCTGCGCTGCAGTATCAGCGCGCGCTCGTGTTCTCTGCGGTAGAGCCGGGCGTTGTCGATGGAGACTGCGGCGCGGGCGGCCAGTTCGACGGCGAGCGCCCGGTCCCGCTCGCCGAAGGGTTCGCTGCCCTTCGTACGGGAGAACTGGGCGAGGCCGACGACGGTGTCGCGGGCGACCATGGGCACCAGGAGGGTGGACTGCAGGATGGCGCCGAGTTCCAGGCTCTCGCCGCTGTCGCGGCCGGTGACGACCCGGACCTGGGCGGTGCGCAGGGCGTGGGCGCACAGCGAGTGGAACGGGTAGCGGTGCACCTCGCCGACCTCGATGGGCTTGGGCAGCTCGCCCTGGCCGCTGTCGTCGGTGCGGTAGACGTCGCCGAAGGCGACGGGGCCGTCCGAGACGGCGCTGGCGAAGGCGACGCGGCGCAGCTCGGCGCTGCCGTCGGCGAGCCCGGGCGGGGTCTCGTCGCCGGACAGCAGCCCCTGGTAGAGGTCGACGGAGGCCAGGTCGCAGAACTGCGGGACGGCCACGTCGAGGAGTTCGCGGGCGGTGGTCTCCAGGTCCAGCGAGGTGCCTATTCGGGCCCCGGCCTCGTTCAGCAGCGCCAGGTTGCGACGTACGCCCGCGGCCTCCTGCTCGGCGCGGCGGCGGCCGGTGACGTCGGTGGCGAGCCCGGCGACGCCGATGGGGCGGCCCGATCCGCTGTGCAGCCGGTACAGCGACACCGACCAGCGGCGGCGGTCGTGGCCGCCGGGGACGGGACCCATGATCGGCATGTCCGTCAGGGACTGTCCGGTGTCCACGACTTGGCGCAGGGCGGCGGCGAGCCGGTCGGCCTCGCCCCGGGGCAGCAGATCGTGCGCGGTCGCGCCGCGGTACTCCTCGACCGGGCGGCCGAAAACCGTCGCAAAGCGCTCGTTGACCCGAAGCATGCGCAAATCTGTACCGAAGAGAAAGAAACCAAGCGGAGATTGACCGAAAACGGCCTGTGAGGCGGCAAGATCCGTTTCCAGCCCGCGCAGGGCGCTCACATCGACGGCGATACAGAGCGCGGTGCGCTCCCCGTCCTCGTCCTGGCTCGGCATCACATACACCTCGGCGATGCCGACTTCGCCGGGCGCCTGGGGGCTGCGGTAGGGGACCAGCCCGGTCCACTCCCGGCCGTCCAGGATGTCGGCGACCTTGCGGCGGCCGGTCTCCCGCAGCTCAGCCGGCATGAAGGCGTCCACCGGGTCCTGGCCGACGGCCTGGGACGCCGTCAGCCCCAGCAGCTCCGCGGCGCGTTCGCTCCATTGCGTGATGCGGCCGTCGGACCCGAGCGAGAAGGAGGCGATGCGGATGTAGTCGTAGATCGATCCGGGCGGACTGCTCTGCCACACATCGGACACCGAGCCCGACACCCATCCCGACATCGATGACATTTGCGACACTGGCGACACCTGCGAACCAACCGTCGACTCGGGGATATCCGCCCCCGCTGGCTTCTCGCTCATGCGCCCGTCCCCTCCGGCTCAGGTGCTCCGACCGGCTACAGATAGCCGAGTATCCAGCACCACGGCCATCCGGAGTACGGTCTTCACGATCACAGCACTATCTCAGCCCGCAATCCGTTTCCGTCCCGGCTTTTGATGAAGCGCTCAAGATCAGCGCTCCCCCTCACTCCTAACCGGGGAGAGGCAGCTCGAACCACACCGATTTTCCGGACCGGTCCCGCCGGGTCCCCCGGCGCAGCGCGGCGCGCCGTTTTCGCGACGGGCGTACACGCGCGGCCCGATCGGGCCACTCGCGTACCGCAGGGCGTTCACCTCTGCTTCAGCTGAGGGAGGGGTCGATTCCCGGCCGCCGCACAGCCGGCGCCGGAGGGGTTCAGCGGGCGCGCGGAGGGAGGTGTTCCACGGCGCGCAGCCGACGGACCGCCTCCGCCACCGCAGGCCGGTCCTCATCCAGCCAGTCGACCTCGTCCACCCGGTCGGGGGTGAGCCAGCGCAGCTCGTCGTGGTCCTCCAGCGGACGCGGCTCGCCGGAGCGCAGCGCGGCGGTCCACACCCGCAGGACATAGCCGGGCTTCAGCGGCCATTCGCCGGGCAGCGGCTCCAACGGCTCGACCTCGACGCCCAGTTCCTCGCGCAGCTCCCGCACCAGGGCCTGCGGCGGGGTCTCACCGGGCTCCGCCTTGCCGCCGGGCAGCTCCCAGCGCCCGGCCAGCTCGGGCGGGGCGCTGCGCCGCGCGGCCAGCAGCCGCCCCCGGTCGAACACCGCTCCGCCCACCACCACGCGCACCGTCATGCCGGCACTCTAGACACCCCTGTTGAGTGCCGCACAGAGCCCGGCGGGCCGGAGTCTCCCGCCCGGACGAACGGGAGACTCCGGCCCGCCGGCAGCGAGGCCTCTTACGTGTCGGGGCTGTTTTTACGTGGTGTACGGGCATACGGGCGGCGTCAGCCGGACTGCCCGGTCGCGGCGGTCCGCTCGACGACGTAGAGCTGTTCCTGCCCCTGGCCGTCGAGCCGGTCGGCGACCTCCTGGGCCTCCGTACGCGTGGCGTAGCGGCCGACGCGATAGCGGTTGCCGTTGCCGTCCTGACGGATGACGAGCCATGGCAGCACGCTGTTGCCGTCACTCATCTCTCCGCCCCCTCCGTTGTGGCGCACCCGGGCACGCGTCTGGGCGACACCGTTAAGGAATTCCCGTTCCGCATATGCCCGAGCCTACGCCCTACCTTCACGCAGCGGATACGTGTTCTCACAACGAGGCACGCATCCGGCCACGCCCTCAACGGCGCGTGGAGACAGCCTCCCGGTCCGCCTCGCCGGTCAGGTCCTCTTCCGTGGTGTCGGCCAGTTCGCGCTCGGCCTGCAGGAGCGAGGGATTGCGCCATGCGCTGCGGACGCCCCAGACGTAGAAACCGAGGGCGATGAGGGTGACGACCAGGATGTCCCAGCCCTCGGGCAGATAGCCCTGGCCGCCGAACTCCTTGCCGCCTGCCCACGACACCCCGGCCATGACCAGCAGGTACGCCACCATCCAGGCACCGGCCAGCAGATGCGGCTTCAGCTCGGCCCACGGCTTGCGCAGCTCGTACCAGGCCCAGATCGGCAGGCCGATCGCCATGATGAAGATGACCTTGCCGGTGAGCGGCCAGCGGGCCCAGTAGAGGACGAGCGAGCCGAAGACCATCGCGATCGGCGCGATGACCGGCATCGTGCGCAGCTTCACCGGACGCGGCAGGTCCGGTGAGAGGCGGCGCAGCGACATCACGGCCACGGGGCCGGTGATGTACGAGATGACGGTCGCCACGGAGACGATCTCGGCCAGCGAGCCCCAGCCGCGGAAGACCGCGAGGAACGCGAAGGCGATCACCAGGTTGAGCACCAGCGCCGGGCGCGGAATGCCGGTCTTCGGGTCGACCTTGCCGAAGACGCCGGGCAGGTGGCCGTTCTCCTGGACGCCCTGGACCATGCGGGAGGTGGTGGCCGCGTAGATCATGCCGGTGCCGGACGGGGAGACGAAGGCGTCCGCGTACAGCAGCAGCGCCAGCCAGTTCAGCCCCCAGGCGAGGGAGAGGTCGGCGAGCGGGGAGTTGTACGACAGCTTGGCCCAGCCGCCGTGCGCGAGGTCGGCCGCCGGAACGGCGGTCAGGAACGCGATCTGCAGGGCTACGTAGATCACCAGCGCGATGAGGATGGAGCTGATGACGGCCTTGGGCAGCGACTTGCCCGGGTTGCGGGCCTCGCCCGCCATGTTGAGCGGCGACTGGAAGCCGTTGTACGCCCAGACGATGCCGGAGACGGCGACGGCGGTGAACACCGAGTTCCAGCCATTCGGCGTGAAGCCGCCGTTGCCGGTGACGTTGCCGGTGTCGAAGTGCGACAGCAGCAGGGCGCCCGCGGTGAGCGAGGGCACGACGACCTTGAAGACGGTGATCGCGGTGTTGGTCTTCGCGAAGAGGGTGATCGCGAACCAGTTGAGGAAGAAGTAGAAGACGAGCAGCACGGACGCGAGCGCGACACCGCTGCCGGTCAGCTCCTTCCCGTCGTACAGCGCCTTGGCCCAGCCGAAGTCCCAGGAGCTCATGTACTGGACGGACGCGGTCGCCTCACCGGGGATGACGGAGACGATCGCGATCCAGTTGGCCCAGGCCGCCAGATAGCCGGCCAGCGAGCCGTGCGAGTACTGGCCGTACCGCACCATGCCGCCGGCCTTGGGGAACATCGAACCGAGTTCGGAGTACGTCAGGGCGATGGTCAGGGCGACCGCCGCGCCGATCACCCAGGCAAAGATGGCCGCCGGACCCGCCAGCGCCGCGGCCCGCGCGGCGCCGAAGAGCCAGCCGGAGCCAATGATCGAACCGAGACCCACCGCGGTGAGGGCCACCGTGCCGAGTGACCGTTTGTAATGCGAGTGGGAACCCTGCTCCGTGCTCAACGCCCCTCACGCTCCTTTCGCCCCCCAGACCTATGCAAACGCGCGCCATCGTACAAGCGAAATAAGGGTGTGCTTTACGGGTTTGAGGTCGATCTGAGCAACCGGCGAGCACATGTGATCTACGCAACACGGCATGGGGTATCGAACGAAGTCTCGCTGGCCAGACGGTACGGATCGACCGGAGGGCGACACCCCTCACCAGGGCCGCCATTCCGCTGTGATATCGCCGAATGCGCCCGATTCGGCATAGCCGTTGGCATCGATTCCGAGGCATGGGTTTTGAATAGCGAGGGACGGGGAAGAAGGCGCCACCAACGAACCGACAAGCTCAAATCCGGCTCAAGTTGGCTGCGGACAAAGAAAGACCGGCCGAATAAATTACCGGCCTTTTACTCGCCACTCGCGCGCACGGTCGACACCGCCGACACCGTCGGTACCGGCAGCAGCACCGGCGCCGCGCCCCGCGGGTCCTTGCGGCAGACGTCGCCGCACTCGGCGTCCAGCGAGCAGCACAGCGAGCAGACCGCCCCGGCCCGCACTGGGCAGTCGGCGATGTCCGGCAGCTCGTACGCCGTCTCACACTCCGCACAGGTGTGGAGGGCGGTGACGTCCGGCACCTCCACCCCCGGCCCGTTCACCGGGTTCGGCCGGGCCAGGTAGTAACGCCCCCGGGTGAGCCAGGCCAGCAGCGGGCTGAGCACCAGCGCCAGGCCGCACGCGATGAAGGTGGAGAACGCCTCGGCCACCTGCCCGAACACCCCGAAGAAGGCGATGATCGAAACCGTCGAGGCCATCACCATCGCGCCGAACCCCGCCGGGTTCACCGGGTACAGATACGCACGCTTGAACTCGATGTACTTCGGGCTCAGCCCCAGCGGCTTGTTGATCACCAGATCGGCGGTGACCGCCGCGATCCAGGCGATGCCGACGTTGGAGTAGAAGCCCAGCAGCTTGTTGAGCGCCGCGAACATGTTCATCTCCATCAGCGCCAGCGCGATGGCGAGGTTGAGGAAGATGTACCAGACCCGGCCCGGATGACGATGAGTCACCCGGGAGAAGAAGTTGGACCAGGACAGCGAGCCGCTGTAGGCGTTGGTCACATTGATCTTGATCTGGGACACCACGACGAACAGCGCGGCGGCCGGCAGCGCTACCGAACCGAGCCAGGGCTTCAGCGCCTCGATCTGCGGGGCGATGGGCTCCAGGGCATGGGTCGTACCGACCGCGCCGAGCGCCACGAAGGCCAGGAACGCGCCGCCGAGTTGCTTGGCCGCGCCGATCACCACCCAGCCGGGCCCGGCGGCCAGCACCGCCAGGTTCCAGCGCCGCCGGTTCTGCTCGGTCTTGGCGGGCATGAAGCGCAGATAGTCGGCCTGCTCACCGATCTGGGCGATCAGCGAGAGCGCCACGCCGGTGCCGAGCCCGTACCCGATCCAGTCGAACCCGGAGCCCGCCCCCTCAGTACCCCCGAAGGAGGCGAAGGAGGCCCAGGCGTCCGGCCGCTCGAAGGCGAGCACCACGAACGGCAGCACCAGCCCGATCAGCCACAGCGGCTGGGTCCACGCCTGCACCTTGGCGAGCGCGCCCATCCCGCGGAACACGATCGGGATGACGATCAGCGTGGTGATCAGATAGCCGATCGGGAGCGGGATGTGGAGGGCCTGATGCATGGCCTGCGCCATGATCGAGCCCTCCAGCGCGAAGAAAATGAAGGTGAAGCTCGCATAGATGAGCGAGGTCAGAGTCGATCCGAAGTAGCCGAACCCGGCACCACGGGTGATCAGATCCATGTCCAGCCCGTAGGTCGCGCAGGCGCGCGCGATCGGGATACCGGTCAGGAAGATGATCGTCGCCGCGGTGAGGATCGAGGCGAGACCGCTGGTGAAGCCGTACGTGAAGACGATGGACGCGCCGATCGCGAAGTCGGCGAGATAGGCGATGCCGCCGAGCGCCGTCGACGCGACCATGGTCGGCGACCAGCGGCGGTAGGAGTGCGGCGCGTAGCGCAGCGAATAGTCCTCGCGGCTCTCGTCGGCGGCGAGCCGGGCGTAACTGCGCCGCGGCGCGCGGGCGTCCGTCGAGCCCGTCTGCTCGGGTGTCACCGTGTCCGTCATGGCGGCTTCCCCTGTCGTTCGGCGCGTGAGCGGTACGCCAGAGGAAGCTAGGCCGGTCACATGTCAGCGCTCGCGAGGCGGCGTTGCCGGCCCGTTACGGCGAAGGGGCGGACGTAAACTCGTGGTCACACCCACTCGTTGGGGCGCCGCGGACCGGCGTCACTTCACCGGCAGGTGGTACGCGACCCGGTAGCGCTCGGCCAGCGTCACCACGTCCGCCGTCTCCACCGGGCGGCCCCCGGCGAAGTACGTACGGGAGATGACGAGCACCACATGGCCCGGCACCCCGCCGAGCGCCAGCACCTCCTCGGCGAGGCCCGGACGGGCCCCGACCTCCTCCGCCACGTTGTCCACCACCACGTCGACGGCCGCCATCCGGTCGACCACGCCGCGCCCGGCCAGCGGCCCGTCCTCGGGCAGCATCACGGGGGTGCGGCCGGTGACGGCGAGCGGCTCCCAGGACGTGGAGAGCATCACCGGCTCGCCCGCCGCCCGGAAGAGATACCGGGTGCGCATGACGCGCTCCCCCGGCTCGACCCGCAGCCGCTCGGCGATCTCCGGGCTCGCCCCCTCCTGCTCGCTCGCGGACTCCCAGGTGGCGCTGACCCGGTCGTCACCCTGCTCCTGCCGGAACGGGCTGGAGTCGCCCCGGGCGTGATAGCCGGTGCGCATCAGACGGCGCGGGACGGGCTGCTCCCGGACGTACGTACCCGACCCGGAGCGGCCCTCGACGAGGCCCTCGGCCATCAGCACCTTGCGGGCTTCGAGGGCGACGGTGTCGGACACTCCGTATTCCTCGCGGATCCGCGCCTGGGAGGGGAGGCGGGCATGCGGTGGCAGATCGCCCGCGACGATCTTCTTGCGGAGCTCGTCGGCGACGCGGAGGTATGCGGGCTGGTCACCAAAGGCCACGTGCACTCCCAGGTGGTTGACAATCAGCAACAGCTTGACAACCGTCGGTTGCCAATCGCAACTGACGGCCAGAGCTTCACTAGAAGTGGTGAACTGCAGTTCGGAGACGTTTATATCGACAGGGATCCGGTTCACCCGTTTTGATGGCGATCATCAGCCCGCACCGGCCCGAATCCGCAGGCCACCCACCCGAGGAGAACCGTGCCCCAGCGACCCGCGCACCTCTTCCTGGGCGCCCTGCTCCTGCTCCTGTCCACGTCTTGCACCGGCCACGACGCCGGAGCGCGACCGGGGGCGGCGGGCGTGGGCGACCCCCTCTTCCCGAAGCTGGGCAACGGCGGCTACGACGTCACCCACTACCGCCTCACCCTCGACTACACGCCCGGCACCCACCGGCTGCGCGGCACCGCCCGGATCACCGCCCGCGCCACCCGGGCGCTCAGCTCCTTCCACCTCGACCTCGCGGGACTGCACGTCCGCGACACCACCGTGAACGGCCGCCCCGCCCGCGCCTCCCGCGACGGCACCGAACTGACCCTCACCCCCGCCACCGCCCTCCCCGAGGACCGCACCTTCACGGCCACCGTCGTCTACGACGGCGAGCCGAAGACCCTCACCGACCCCGACGGCTCCCAGGAGGGCTGGCTCCGGAACGCCGACGGCGCGGTCGGGCTCGGCGAACCGACCGGCTCCATGACCTGGTTCCCCGGCAACAACCACCCCTCCGACAAGGCCGCCTACGACATCACCGTCACCGTCCCCCGCGGCTACACGGCCGTCTCCAACGGCGAACTCACCCGCCGCGACACCCACGACGGCCGCACCACCCACCGCTGGCGCACCCGCGAACCCATGGCCAGCTACCTGGCCACCGTCGCCATCGGCCGCTTCGAGATCCACACCACCACCGCCGGCGGCCTCCCCCAGTACGTCGCCGTGGACCCCGCCGAGGCCGGCGCCTCCCGCAAGGTCCCCGGCCGGATCACCAGGATCACCGCCTGGGAGCGCCGCACCTTCGGCCCCTACCCCTTCTCCTCCACCGGCGCCATCGTCGGCCATCTCCCCCACCTCGGCTACGCCCTGGAAACCCAGACCAAGCCCTACTTCGCCGCCGCCCCCGACCAGCGCCTGATCGTCCACGAACTGGCCCACCAGTGGTTCGGCAACTCGGTCACGCCGCGCTCCTGGAAGGACATGTGGCTCAACGAGGGCTTCGCCACCTACGCCGAGTGGCTCTGGACCGAACAACACCACGGCCGCACCGCCCAGCAGACCTTCGACGACTTCTACGACGGCACGGACGACGAGAGCGACGGCATCTGGTCCTTCCCACCCGCCGCCCCGCCCTCCTCCGGCCGCGTCTCCGACCCACCCGTCTACGGCCGCGCCGCGATGGCCCTCCACCAGCTCCGCACCACCGTCGGCGACCGCACCTTCTTCCGCATCCTCCGCACCTGGCTGAAGGACCACCGCCACGGCAACGCCGACACGAAGCAGTTCACCACCCTCGCCGAGCGCCTGTCCGGCAAGGACCTCGGCAAGCTCTTCACCACCTGGCTGTACGCCAAGGGCAAGCCGCCGAGGCCATGACGCCCCGCCGCGTCCTGGTGAAGTAGATGGTTTCCGCGTTGGCGAAGACGAGCTGGTCCACCTGGTGGTCGGTCGGCGGAAGCCCGGATCGGGCGGCGGTCTCGATGTCGCGCCACAGGATCCTGCTCATGGCGGGGATATCGGGCACCGGGGCAAGAGTGATCGTGCCACGGTAATCAAGGCGGGGATCCGCCTGCTTCGCGGTGCCGGAGTAGTAGGTGGCGGCAAGGGCCGCGAATCCGCCTTCCGACCAGCCGGCCGGGGCCCACTTCCCGGACAGCGCGTCTCCGAGATCTCGCTGGGCGGCGACGGCGGCGTAAATCATCGAGTTTCCCTCAGCAGGCGGCATTGGGTCCGTCGGCCCATTTTCCGTGTTCCTCGAGCTGGACGCTCGGGGCGCATTGTGGCGCCCAACCCACCGTTCCGTGCCCCCACACGAGAAGTGGCCGGCCACCTGCCGGAGGCGCCCCCTTGGGCACGAAGAGCATGGCCGTGGCATTGATCTGCTGCCCCCGGATGCCCGGCATGCGGTAAACGAGCAGGGTGCCGTCGGCCACCGCGGATATCTCCCGGGGCGTATTGCGCAAGGGGGTGGGAGTGCCCACCACGTCTCCATTGCCCGTCGCCCCCGTGGGCCCGTCATATCTCTCCGCGTGGACGGTGATCCCTGCGGTGAGCAGAACCACCAGCATTTCGCAGCAGCACCATTCGGTGGATTCCCCGAGTGCGTCCGGCTGGTTCGGTCATATCCCTGACCCCGCCTCTCGGCACTTTCTGAACGACGGTAGGCATCGGGATTGGGCCGCGCGCCGGAGTGCGGCCCTCTGGGCCATTCGGGCGGCTCCGCCGCGTCCGCCCGGGTGTGGTGGCCGTCCGAACGGCCCACCGGAGTGGCGTCCAGCGGATCCTGTCCGGCCGCGATACCTACCGTCACCGGAGAGCGGATCATCGCGCCTCGCTCCGGCAGGGGCGCCCGGGCACCAGGGAGATCGGCAATGGCGGCGCAGACGATGTGGGATCTCAGCACGAGAAAGGAGATCACCCGCGGCGTGTCGGTGAGCGTGGTCGCCCTGGCATTCCTCGGCGCGAGTTGTCCGCCGGCCCCTACGACGGGTTCGCGCGGGACCACTTCTCACGTGTGCGCGACGGAACCCGCCCCGCCGGCGGGGCATTCCAGCAGGGCGCGCGGTACGACCCCGGGAGGGATGCGTGGAACTTCGTCACGGCGCCACGCCTCCATCCCATGCGGGTCACCGTGACCCAGCGCACACCGGGAACGGCGCCGGGAAAGATCTTCGTCGCGGCCGTACAGCACGGGCACGGTAGTCGGCTAGACGGGATCGCTGATCGTCGACAATCCGGGAAACCCGGTCTGGTTCCGCCCACTCTCCTCCCCACACCTCCAGAACGCCGACTTCAAGGTTCAGACCTATCGCAATCCACGGACCGGGAAGACGCAGCCGGTGCTGACCTGGTGGCAGGGGTCCATCGCCATTCCGCCGACCTATACGAATCTGCCCTCCGGCGCACCCGAACCGGGTGGGTGCTACTACATCTACGACTCCCACTATCGCCTGCTCAGGACGGTTTTCGCGCATCACGGATTTTATCCGGACGAGCATGAATTCCTGCTGACCCGCAGGGGCACCGCACTGTTCCTCGCGTCCAAGCCGGTTCCCCTGGATCTCACCCCCTACGGGGGCCCGAAACACGGAAAAATCCTGGACAGCCAAACCCAGGAGGTCGACCTCACCACGGGAAGGCTGCTCTTCTCCTGGGACGCGCTGCGGCACATCGACCCCGCCGATTCCCACGTGTCGGCCTCCGATACGTCGGCGTCCGGCGGAGTGTGGGACGCCTACCATCTGAACTCGATCGACGAGGATCCGGACGGCCGACTGCTGGTCTCGTCCCGCAACATGTGGGCGGTCTACGACATCGCCAAGAGCACAGGGAAGATCCGCTGGCAACTCGGCGGCAGGAAGAGTGATTTCACCTTCGGCCGGAATGCCCACTTCTTCTGGCAACACGACGCGAGATTCCGGCCGGGGAACCGGATCAGCATGTTCGACGACGGATGCTGCAACCAACCGGGCGGCGCGCCCGAGCAGAAGTCGCACGGCCTGATCCTCGACCTCGACTTCCGCCACCCCAGGGCGAAGGTCGCGAGGGCCTACTACCATCAGCCGCCGTTGTTCGCGGCATCGCAGGGCAACACCCAGGCGCTGCCCAACGGCAACGAATTCGTCGGGTGGGGCCAGACTTCCTACTATTCCGAGTTCGCGGGGGCGGGGAACTCGGAGCGCCACGCCTCGCGCGGCCTGCTCTACGACGTCCGGATGCCGGGCTCGAACATCTCGTACCGCGCCTTCCGCAACGCCTGGGTCGGCACCCCCTACTACCGGCCGAGTGCGGCGGCGCGGACCGCCGGAGGGCACACGGCGCGGACCGCCGGAGGGCACAGCACCGTCTACGCCTCCTAGAACGGATCGACGCAGACGAGAGCGTGGCGGGTGCTGGCCGGGCCGAACTCCCGGTCCCTGTCGGTGGTCGTCGGGCATGCCCGGCGGACCGGCTTCGAGACGGCCGTCACGACGCCCGCCCCGGGTCCGTACTTCCAGGTGAAGTCCCTGGACGCGGCGGGGAAGGTCCTGAGGGCGTCCAGGGTGGTGAAGCGCGACGAGCGCTAGCAGCCGCGCCGGGCGATGGCGGCGAAGGTCTCGGCGATGCGGGTTCGGTCGTGGCAGCCGGTGGCGAGGAGGCGGAGGAGGAGCAGGCGGGCCTTGTACGGGCTGAGGTCGCCGCCGGCGATCAGCCCGCCGGCGAGGAGGTCCCGCTCGGAGCCCGGGTAGCTGTAGGTGCGGGTGAGTACGGGGCCGTTGCCGATGCGGGAGGTGAGGACGACGGGCACCTGATCCGCGAGCCTGCGGAGCCTGGGGACCAGCCATTCGGGAACGTGCCCTGCGCCGAGGGCCGCGAGGACGAGCCCGTCACACCGACCTTCCAGCAGGTCCAGTTGGGTGCCGTCGTCCCCGAAGGCCACGGTGTGCAGCGCGACGCGCACCGGGCGCGGGTCCGCCGTCGCGCCGATGCCGGCGGGGACGACGGTCCTGTGGGGCAGTCGCTGATGCAGCCTCACCCGCCCCTCGGCCACCAGTCCGAGAGGGCCGGAGCCGGGTGAGGTGAAGGCGGCGGGGCTGGTCGTGTGGCTCTTCTGGACCGTTCGCGCGGCGTGCACCTCGTCGCCGAGGACGACGACGCAGCCCGCCCCCCGCAGCCACGGCCCGGCGGCCGCGATGACGGCGGCGTACAGGTTGGCCGGTCCGTCGGGGCCGGCCTTGGTCGCGTCGCGCATCGCTCCGGTGAAGACGACCGGCTCCTCGCCCTGGTGCAGCAGGTCGAGGTAGAAGGCCGTCTCCTCCACGGTGTCCGTGCCCTGGACGACCACCACGCCGTCCACCCGCCCGGAGTCCAGCTCCGCTCCGATCGCGGCATGGAGCGCGTCGAGGTCCGGCAGCGACAGTGAGGCGCTGGGCAGACGCCGGAAGTCGTGGACGCGCAGCTCGACCCCCAAGGCGTCCAGCCCGCTCACGTCTCGCAGGAGCTGCTCCGCCGCCAGGGCGGGGGTCAGCCCACCGGTCAGGGGATCCGCGGTGGTGGCGATGGTGCCGCCGAGGGCGAAGACGGCGACCTTCCGGCCGGTCAGTGACATGGCGTTCCTCAGATCGGTGGCGAAGAGCTGTGGACAGTCAAGCGAACGACGGCCGCTCAGCCGTCACGGGGAGTGCCGGCCCCCAGAAGCAAGGGGATCTCCGTGCGCGCCGCCGCGACGGCCGTGGCGCCCAGGTGTCCGGGCGACCGCAGGGCCGGGTTATCAGCCGGCGGGCGTCGGACAGGTCTCCCCCCCCCTGGCCTGGCGGAGGCGGCGAGCCGTACGGCCGTCGGGCATGAGAAGGGGGTCCGACCCCGAAGGATCAGACCCCCTGCGACCTGCGTGTTCGCCAGAACGCTGACGCGGTGCCACCGCCGTCGTCACACGTTGAAGCGGAACTCCACGATAAGGCTCTGACCTGCGGAAATGTGTGGGCATCCAGCACCGATCCAGCACCGTCGAAACCTATCCAGCACATCCAGCACGTCACGCTGCGGAGTCGAAGTCACTGCGAGTCTGTCACGACCGGGCACAACGATCCCACGCCTCGGGGACCAGGTGGCCGCAGATGTCCACGGTTGCCTTGATCGACTTATGACCGAGCCAACGAGAGACCTCGTGGCTCGGGACACCATTTGCTCTTGCCGGTGTTCGAGCGGGACGAGACTCTTCTTGCAGTCCTCGCGGTTGGCCTTCGCACTGATCTGCCAACGGACACGGATGAAGTCATCACGTAGGCAGCCGACGTGGGAAGCAAGCGCCTCGCTGATACCAAGGCTCGTACCGGCCTACAGAGGGATCGTCAGCTCGCACTGAGGAGAGATTCGTCGGTGAGTTGACGGTTGCACATGGCCACACCCGGACTGACCTGGAGGCCGTCCGCGGCGCAGACCGCGGGCGCGGATGACCACCGCCGGTCAGCCCGGTTACGGACTCCCGTGATGCTGCCAAAATGGCAGTTCCAAGGGCAAAACCGGCCGGAGCGATGACTGATTCCGCTCTCCCGGCCCAACTGTCAGAGGCATGCAGTAAATCTGGTCCCATGACCTTCGGTTCGAATCAGTTGACCGAGGACGAGACGTGCAAGCGGTTCGTCCTTCCGGCACTCGCGGCCTCCGGGTGGGCCAGTCGGCAGATCAGATCGCAGTACGGGATCAACAACGGACAACTCGTGCCGACCAAGAGGCGTCACCGCAAGGGAAGGCCGTTGGTCGCCGACTACGTCCTGGAGTACGTCGCGGACGTTCCGATCGCCGTAGTGGAGGCCAAGCGATACCGGCTCAGCGCGGAGAACGGGGTCGAGCAGGCGCGGCGGTACGCGCGCAAGTTGGGGCTGAGATTCGCCTACGCCACTAACGGCCGCGAGATCGTGGAGATCGACTTCAGCGACCTGAAGCGGCCGGTTATCCGGGACATTCAGGAGTTCCCCTCCCCGCAGGAGCTCTGGGGGCGGTTCCTTCAGGACCAGGGTGTGAGTGACACACCGCTCGGCGAGCGACTCCTCTCGACCCCATACGACTACACGCTGCGCAACTCCGACAGCACCTCCCAGCGGCCGCGCTACTACCAGCGGGTGGCCGTGACAAGGGCCTTGGCCGCTCTGGCCCGCGACGAGCGGCGCATCTTGCTCGTCCTAGCGACGGGCACGGGCAAGACCATGCTCGCCCTCCAGTTGGTGGCGCGACTGATGAACGCGCCCGAGGTATTCGGCGGCCGGAAGCCACGTGTGCTGTACCTCGCGGACCGCAACATGCTCGTAGACGATCCCAAGGACCGTTACTTCCAACAGGTATTCGGCAAGGACGACGTCCACAAGATCACGGGAGGCGAGGCCAAGCGCGGACGGAAGGTCTACTTCGCCCTCTACCAGACCCTGGAGCAGGGCGCGCCGGGAGAGGAGCTGTACCGGCGGTACCCGGAGGACTACTTCGACATCGTCATCGTGGACGAGTGTCATCGGGGGAGCGCCGCCAGTGACGGTCGCTGGCGGAGGATCCTCCAGCACTTCTCGCCGGCTGTGCAGATCGGCCTCACGGCTACGCCGGTCGCCGATGACAGGCGGAAGACGGACACGTACGAGTACTTCGGCAACCCCGTCTTCACGTACTCGCTCAAGGACGGCATTGAGGACGGATTCCTCTCGCCATACCGACTGCGCAGGGTCCGGCTGAACGTGGACGTAGAGGGTTACCGGCCGCAGCCGGGTGAGAAGGACGTCTACGGCCGGGAGATCCCTGACGATCTCTACGGCCCCAAGGACTACGAACGGGTCATGGTGATCCTCGAGCGGACCGAATTGGCGGCGCGGTACCTCCTCGACCATCTGCGCGCCACTGCCGAGGAGGGGCGGCTCGGCAAGACCCTCGTCTTTTGCGAGAACAACGACCACGCGGCCCGTATGCGTACCGCGTTGTTCAACTCCGCCCCGGAGGAGGTCGCCGCGCTTCCCGACTTCGTGCGGCGCATCGTTGGAGATGACGGTTCGCACGGTGGCGAGGCGCTGGAGGAGTTCCGCAAGGCGGACAGCAACGAGCCAGTCATCGCGGTGACGTCGAAGCTGCTGTCGACGGGAGTGGAC
Organism: Streptomyces sp. NPDC021212; assembly: GCF_044332925.1. Taxonomy (NCBI): domain Bacteria; kingdom Bacillati; phylum Actinomycetota; class Actinomycetes; order Kitasatosporales; family Streptomycetaceae; genus Streptomyces; species Streptomyces sp. NPDC021212. The sequence goes on along the minus strand of NZ_JBIRPZ010000003.1, from coordinate 227,398 downwards.
ATGCCGCCGGTGCGGAATGTGGTGCTGTTCCGGCGCATGGCCTCCATGCCGGAGTTCAAGCAGGTCATCGGCAGAGGCACTCGACTTTGCCCGGAGATCGGCAAAGAGTCGTTCGACATCATCGACTTCGTCGAGGCGTCGCGACTCTTCGACAATCCGGCCTTCGACGGACCGCCGCTCAAGGTGGTCCGCGACTGGACCGACGATCAGGGTGAGGTGGTGGACTCGGAGGATCTGACCCCTGCGTCTGAGTCAGGGCCGGATGCGGACGCCGAGTCCGCCGCTGAGCCGCAGGCGGAGTACACCCAGCAGGACGGCGGTGTTTTCGACGCTGATGGCGACTCCGTGGCCGGGGCGCAGGAGGGCGACATCACCGACGACGAGGAGATCGACAGGATTCTTTCCCGCTCCAAGAACCGGTTCACGGTCAAGGGTGTCGACGTCTACAAGGTGGGTGAGCTGCGGTACATCCTCAAGGACGACGGAAAACGACTCCAACTGGTAACCGTGCAACAGTGGGTGCACGACCGAGTGCTGGAACTCGATCTCGATCCGGCCCAGTTGCGCACCCAGTGGGCGCAGGCGAGGAGCCGTGCCGTTCTCATGGAGGCTCTGAAGTCGGCACAGATCGACGTGGAGGCTCTGCCCGAGGAGTTGGGCATGCGCGAGGTGGACCCCGTGGACCTGCTGGTATCCGTGGCCTGGGAGGGGCTCGCCGTCGTGAGCCGGGACGAACGGCTGACGTGGTTCCGCCGGGAGCACGCGGAGTTCCTCGACTCCTTCGGGCCCCGGGCCAGGGAAGTGCTCGAAGCGATGCTCCTGAAGTTCGAGGAGTCGGGGTCGCCGCAACTAAAGGTGGAGACGCTCAGGGTGCCGCCGTTCACCGAGATGGGACGGGTGGCGGAGCTGACCAGCCGGTTCGGAGAGCCAGGCAAGGCACATCAGGCCATCGACGAGCTGGCGGCCCGGCTACTCACCGCGGTCTGACCTGCGACGAGGCGTAAAAATATAAGCAAGCTTTACTTTGATGTTGGCCCGGCACATTGAAGTAAAGCCAGCTTTGTGTTTTCAGTGCTGCTACGCTGGGGAGGTGCTCAGAGATCGTACGGACACCCGCGCTACGCTCTGGCGGATCGCCGCCGGACAGCGGGGGTATTTCACCGCCGCTCAGGCCCGGAAGGCGGGGTACTCGTACCAGGCTCAGCGCTACCACGCGCAGCACGGCAACTGGCTTGCGGTCGACCGGGCCATCTACCGCTTCCGTGAGTTCGCGGACCTACCGAGCGAAGGCGACGAGCAGTTCGTCCGCTGGTCGCTGTGGAGCAGGGGACGCGCGGTGATCTCCCACGCCAGCGCACTGGCGGCCCATGATCTGGGGGTGGCCAACCCCTCCCGCATCCATCTCACCGTGCCGCGCGCCTTCCGACAGACCACGGACGCGGTGATCATGCACCATGCCGATCTCGCCGACGGAGACAGTGAGGGGCGTACCGGATACCGGGTGACGACGCCGCTGAGGGCGCTGGCGGAGAGTGCTGCCGACGGGGAAGACCAGGACGTGCTCGAATCCGCGGTGTCCGAGGCCCTAGAGCGCGGAATGATCACCCGTCGGAAGCTGCTGCACGCAGCCCAGCTCTGCGGACCACGGTCCGAGCTGGGCATCGAGCGCGCGCTCGGAGCTCTCTCGTGACCGGGCGGTACCGGGATGCGGCGGACCTGAGGAGGGCGCTGGAGGCGCGACTCAAGCAGGAGGCCGCCGAGACCGGCGCGGACCTGGCGCGCCGTCGGCGGCTGGTCGTCTTCGACCGCCTCGCGGCGCGGCTGGCCGAGGACCACGCCGGCGGCTGGGTACTGAAGGGCGGTGCCGTCATGGAGTTCCGCTTCACCGGGCGCGCACGCACCACCAAGGACCTCGACCTGGCCGTACGGCCTGACCCGGTCAACGGAGGTCTTGACGGGGATGCGGTCCGCGACCTGCTCATCGAGGCTCTGGACCGCGTTCTCGACGCCGACGGATTCCGGTTCCGTGTCGCCACGCCGGTGGCCCTGAAGGCGGACGTCGCCGAGCGGGGTGGGTGGCGCTTCTCCGTCGAGGCGCACCTGGCGGGGAAGGTCTTCGCCGGTGTCAGGGTGGACGTGGTTGACCGTGGCGAGGAGATCACACTCACCGAGCGGCTACCTCTCCCCAACACACTGGAGTTCGCCGGAGCACCATCGCGTGCGATCGAGGCGGTCGACCGGCGTCAGCACTTCGCGGAGAAACTCCACGCGCTCACCCGCGATTACGGTGATCGGCCCAACACCCGGGTCAAGGACCTGGTGGACCTCGTGCTCCTGATCTAGAGCGGGCTCTCCGGCGACACGGACCTACTGAAGGCCGTGCTACACGTGTTCGCGGTACGAGCCACGCACGATGTTCCCCTCGCGCTTCCTGACCCGCCGCCGCGATGGCGGGACGACTATCCGGAGATCGCCGGGGAGTTGACGACCGGCATTCCACCGACCCTCGACGCCGCGATGGCCTTGGTCCGCGAGCTGTGGGCCCGGACGCTCGCCAACGACGCGGGGAAAGACGACAGAGACACCGAAGTTCCGGGAAAGAACGAACAGAAGGACCGACTGAACTGACATGGCAGCGACCAGAAGGAAAGCGGCGGAGAAGGCACCCGTCACCACTCAGGCCCGCCTCGCGTCCCTGATCAAGTCCGCGCGCGACACCATGCGCAAGGACGCCGGCATGAACGGCGACCTGGACCGGTTGCCGCAGCTGTCCTGGCTCCTGTTCCTCAAGGCGTTCGAGGAGCGCGTCGAGGAAGAGGGCGAGGCGCTGGACCCGGGCGGATACCGCCGGGCGATTGAGAAGCCCTACCGCTGGACGGACTGGGCAACGGACGAAGACCTCAGCGGCAACGAGCTGAAGACCTTCGTCAACGACGAGCTCATCCCCTACCTGGCCGGCCTGGACAGGGAGGCCGACCGGGGAGCGGAGGACCCGCGCAACGTCGTCTCGCTGATCTTCAAGGACGTCGTCAACCGCATGCAGTCAGGAACGCTGCTGCGTGACCTCGTGAACATCGTCAACAAGATTCACTTCATCTCGCACGACGACATCCACACCATGGCGTTCGTCTACGAGTCGATCCTACGGGAGATGCGCGACGCGGCCGGCGACTCCGGCGAGTTCTACACACCGCGTCCCGTCAACCGCTTCATGGTGCGGCAGTCGTTCCTCGAACTCGGCGAGACGATCCTCGACCCGGCCTGCGGGACTGGCGGATTCCTGGTCCAGGCACACGAGGAACTGGAGGGGAGGGTCAAGACCGAGACGGAGCAGCGCGAGCTCCACGCGAATCTCAAGGGCATCGAGAAGAAGCCGCTGCCATATCTGCTGGCCTCGATGAACCTGCTCCTCCACGGCGTGCACGCCCCCCGCCTCCGCCGCGAGAACGCGCTTCTCACCATGCGGAACGCGCAGGCGGCGGACAAGGTGGACGTGGTCCTCACTAACCCGCCGTTCGGCGGGGAGGAGGAGTCGTCGGTCGTGACGGCCTTCCCGTCCGCCTTCCAGACACAGGAGACGGCCTGGCTGTTCCTGTACTCGATCCTGGACCAGCTGAAGCTGGGCGGCCGGTGCGCCATCGTCCTGCCGAACGGTTCGCTCTTCGCCTCCGGCGAGAACTCGATCGGCGCGAAGATCAAGAAGAAGCTGATGAAGGAGTGCAACCTGCACACCGTCGTCCGCCTCCCGCAGGGCGTTTTCGCGCCGTACACCCAGATCCCGTCCAACATCCTCTTCTTCGAGAAGACCGGCCCTACGCGGGACGTCTGGTTCTACGAAATCCCCCTCCCGGAAGGGCGCCGCGGCTACACCAAGACGAAGCCGCAGCGGCTGGAGGAGTACGACGACTGCGTGGCCTGGTGGGGTGGCAAGGCGCGCGAAGGCCGCGAGGCGGGGGAGCGCGCGTGGTCAGTCCCGGCCGCGGAGATCATCGCGGCCGGCTACAACCTCGACCGCGCCAACCCGCACATCGGCGACGAGCTGTCCCACCGCACTCCGGAGGAGCTGGTGGATGAGCTGGTGAAGACGGAGTCGGCGATCCTCAAGACGCTTGAGGATCTGCGGGCGAAGCTGGAGAAGAAGTGACCGAGCTGACTGAGTATGCGGTTGAAGACGTCATCACGCTGGTGCGCAGGCCAATCAGGCCCGTGGCAGGGGAGACCTACCGCGAGATCGGCCTTCGCTCGTTCGGAAAGGGGATTTTCCACAAGGATCCCGTCGCGGCCGAGGCGATCGCCGGAAAAAAGGTCTTCAAGATCCAACCAGGCGACCTCATCTTCAGCAATGTCTTCGCCTGGGAAGGGGCCGTAGCGATCGCCTCCGATCAGGAGAGGGGCATGATCGGTTCGCATCGTTTCATGACGCATGAGGTGAACGCGGAAGTTGCCGATGCCCGCTATTTGCTTCACTATTTCTACGGTGGGCCGGGGCTGGATGTAATTCGCGGCGCGTCCCCGGGGTCGGCAGGGCGTAATAGAACACTTGGGACGCGCGCTTTCGCCGCAAAACGCATCCTGCTGCCCAGCCTAGTTGAGCAACGACGCATCGCCCACAAGGTAGACCTTCTGTTGATGGCGCAAACCAAGGCGGCCGTTCAGTCTCCGAACGTCGGGGATGCCCAAAACCTGGCGGCGTTGGGGCTCGATAAGGTGCTTGGCCGGTGGGCGAAGGGATCTGTTCGCGTCGATGGCGTTTGCCGACTGGTCAGCGACACCGTCCATCCTGGAGCTGATCGAGGCGAGGCCACGCAATTCGTAGGGCTCGAGCACATCGCTCCGCACTTCGGTGAGCGCATCGGCTCCCGTCCGCTTGGCGAGGAAAAGGGGCGGAAGTTCCGATTTGCGCCCGGAGATATTCTGTACGGGTACCTCCGCCCGTACCTCAACAAGGTATGGCTTGCCGACCAGCACGGCTTGTGCAGTGTTGAACAGTACGTCTTGAGGCCCACAGGTGTAATGCCTGCAGAGCTGATTGCAGCCAGTCTTCGCAGCAAGAGAATCCTGGATGAGGTGCTCGGCGCGACTCACAACCTTCAGTTGCCCAGACTGCGCTCAGGTCTACTGCTCGCGATGGAAATCCCATTCATCCCACCAGCACATCAAGCCCAAGCCCTTGCGGATCTGCGCGAGTTTGACGAGAAAGTACGCAAACTCGCTCGCACACAGCAGCATCGGGACGAGGTGCTGGCAGCGCTGAGCCCCGCCATTCTTGACGCCGCCTTCTCCGGGCGCCTGTAGCGGGGTCAGTCGGCCGGGACCGTGCGCCATCCCTCGTCCGTCACCACCACGTGGTCAAGGAACCGCAGGCCGACCGCCTCCGCCCCCGCCGCAAGGCGGGATGTCGTGAGGCGGTCGGCCTCGCTCGGCGTCAGGCGGCCGGTGGGATGGTTGTGGGCGACGCCGAACGCGGCACCGCCGAGGGCGAGAACACGCGCCAGGGTGTCGCGGACCGGGACGAGAGTGCGGTCGGACGCGCCGTCGGTGAGGACGGAGGTGCGGAGGACCGTGCCCGCCCCGTCGCAGGTCACCAGAACCGCGCGTTCATGGCGCAAGCCACGGAGGAGAGGGCTCGAGACGGCTGCCAGGTCGGCGGAGCCGGAAACCCGCCGCAGGCCGGGAGCCTGCTGCACCGCCGCCCGCCGTCCCAACTGAAACGCCGCCGCGACCCGCGCCGCCTTCGCCGGGCCTACACCCGGCAGGCTGGCGGCGAGCTCATGAGCGGGGACGCGCGATAGCGCATACAGCCCGCCGTGCCGGGCGATCAACCGACCCGCCAGTTCCACGGCGTCCTGGCCGGCCAGGCCCGCCCCCAGCAGCAGTGCGAGAAGCTCTCGGTCGGACAGTGCCTCCGCACCCCGGTCGAGCAGCCGCTCTCTTGGCCGATCCTGCGCTGGCACCTCATTCATGCGCATGTCGATCAGACCCGGCTCAGTCGGCCGAGTCGCGGTCGAACGGCTCCGCGTCGTCCGTTACGAGGTCGGGCTCCGCAGACTCCTCGGGGCCCACCGACGTGACGTCCGGCCTCGAGCCGTCGCCGCCCTCCGCCGCCGATCCGATCAGGCCGATCAGGCGCGCGTGCAGGGTCCTGGAGCGAGCTCTCAGGAAACCCTCGTAGTCATCCCGCAGCGCGGCCTGATAGGCGTCCTCCTCGATGAGGCATGTCCGCAGCCGCGCCCGAAGGGTGTCCTCACCGTGCCAGTCGATCAGGTCCTTCAGATACACGGAGGGCGGAGAGTCGGAGACGTTGTTGTTGGTGATCGCGCTGAGCATGATCAGATTCCCACACACGTTCGCCCGAGCCGCGCTCACCCCGCGTCGTTTCAGAAAGGCGCGCGGGAAGAAGTGGTGGAACTGCTTGTCGTTCTGCCCGGCCAGGGCCTTGTCGGTGTCGATGGCCTGGCCAGTGTTGAGGTCCACCGGCTTCTCGTACGACATGAGCAGGATGTGCAGCTTGGTTGGCGCGTTGGCGCGTGAGAACTGCGTCCGCTGCCAAAGCACGTCGCGCGGCATGGCCGCCCCTGTGTCGATCTCCGTCGCCTGGCCGGCGGCGAAGGCGCTCACCGCGTCGAGGTCGGCCGTCATCTGTGACGCACGCCAGCCCTTGAAATACTCGCTGCTCGCCGTCAGCCAGAACCATCGGCCGATCGCCGCGTATTGATCGGCGGACGGCTTGGGGAGTTGCCGGAACAGCTCCACCAGGACCGCGAACTGGTTGTAGTACGGCAGAGCCTCGGCGCGAGGGGTACGGATCTGAGTGAAGAGGAAGTCGACCGCTCGAGCGGCCGCCTTGCCGGCCTCGGTAACCGCGTCCTGCAACTCTGCGCGGTCGAGACGCCGCAGGTCCTGGATGGACTTCGTGGAGAACCCCAGGCCGGCGGCTGCGGAGATCGTGCGGAGCATCGTCTTGGTGTCGACCCGGCCGTACCGCTTGCGGTCGAGGACCTGCAGCAACTGTTCGATCTCCTCTTTGAGGTCGAAGTCGCTCGACCAGGTACCGGCGCGCACAAGATCGACGATGTCCATCCTCGTGCCCGTGCTGTTGATCCGCTCGAAGATGCGGGCCGAGTCCTCCTCGGTGACCTCGAGCATGGTTACGACCGGTACCTGGTACCCGCGGAGCTGATCGCTCAGTGCCTGAGCGCGCAGCACGTGCTCGTCCGTCGGTCTGTCCCTCAACACCCATGCCATCATCGAGCCCGCCGAGTCCAGGTCGCGCACGGGAATGACGTGCGCACCGGCCGGGGTCTCCTCCGTGAGGTACAGGAACTCCTCACGGGCCAGGTCGAATCCGATCCTCCACCGTGCCCCCTCGCCGTGCATCGCGCCCACGAGGCTCGCCAGCCGCTGCTGTCCATCGATGACGTACTGCACCGGAGCCCCGGACACCTGCGGGACAACGGTCAGTCCAGCAATCTCGTGACCGCTGGCCAGCCTCCGGTCGGACGTACGCCACATCAGCAAACTGCCGATGGGATAGTTCCGGCGGACCGAGTCCAGCAGATAGAGCACCTGTTCCGGCTCCCAGACGAACGCCCGCTGGTACTTCGGCAGAACGATCTCTCCGGACAGCACACGGTGCGCGAGCGTCGAGATCGGCGCAATCGTCGGTTCGGGCGCTGTGACGCGCCCGGAGCCCTGAGATGACCCCATTCCGCCCCTCCACTGCTGTGCCTGCTCGCCGGTGCATCTTTCGAGACGATCCTAGAAGTCGGCACTGACAATCCGCCGACCACGTCAGTGGACCGCCGCGCAGGGACGCAGTCCCACTGCACGCCAGCGGGCCGCGCACAGACATCCAGCACGGATCCAGCACGGTACAGATATGAGGGGTGATGACAGGTGACGAGAGGTCAGAAAATCCAGCACATATCCAGCACGGTAAAAATCAAGGGGCCTGACCCCGAAGAGTCAGCCCCCTGTTGAACTGCATGTTTGCCAGATCAGCGAAGTGGTGCTATGTCACCCACTACACGTTGAAGCGGAACTCCACCACGTCGCCGTCGCGCATGACGTAGTCCTTGCCCTCCATACGCGCCTTGCCCGCCGCGCGGGCCTCGGCGACGGAGCCCGTCTCGACCAGGTCGTCGAAGGAGATGACCTCGGCCTTGATGAAGCCCTTCTGGAAGTCGGTGTGGATGACACCGGCCGCCTCGGGGGCCGTGGCGCCCTTCTTGATGGTCCAGGCGCGGGATTCCTTGGGGCCTGCCGTGAGGTAGGTCTGCAGGCCGAGGGTGTTGAAGCCGACGTGGGCGAGGGTGGCGAGGCCGGGCTCGTCCTGGCCCACGGACTGGAGGAGTTCGAGGGCCTCCTCGTCGTCCAGTTCGGCGAGGTCCGCTTCGAGCTTGGCGTTGAGGAAGATCGCCTCGGCGGGGGCGACGAGGGAGCGCTGCTCGGCCTTGAAGGACTCGTCGGTCAGCTCGTCCTCGTCGACGTTGAAGACGTAGAGGAACGGCTTGGTGGTGAGCAGGTGCAGGTCGTGGAGGAGGGCGGCGCGGTCGCTGCCCTGGACGATGCCGGCGGAGAAGAGGGTGCGGCCCTCGTCGAGGATGGCCTTGGCCTCTTCGACGGCCTTGACCTGGGCCTGCTTGTCCTTCTGGATCCGGGACTCCTTGACCAGGCGGGGCAGCACCTTCTCGATGGTCTGGAGGTCGGCCAGGATCAGCTCGGTGTTGATCGTCTCGATGTCGCTCTTGGGCGAGATCTTGCCGTCGACGTGGACGACGTTCTCGTCCTTGAAGGCGCGGATGACCTGGCAGATGGCGTCGGACTCGCGGATGTTCGCCAGGAACTTGTTGCCCAGGCCCTCGCCCTCCGAGGCGCCCTTGACGATCCCGGCGATGTCGACGAAGTCGACGGTGGCGGGCAGCTTGCGGGCCGAGCCGAACAGCTCGGCGAGCTTGTCGAGGCGGGGGTCGGGGACGCCCACGACGCCGACGTTGGGCTCGATGGTGGCGAACGGGTAGTTGGCCGCCAGCACGTCGTTCTTGGTCAGGGCGTTGAACATGGTCGACTTGCCGACATTCGGCAGACCGACGATTCCGATCGTGAGCGACACGTTGGCGACTTCCCGTAGCTTCCCGTAGCGGGATCGAATGCGAGGACAGGGACACGGCCCCGCGGGGGCCGGTCCACCAGTCTACGGGGCCGCCCCGCATCACCCGTCCGGGCGGACCGTCACCCTCCCGGACTGACAATCAGTCGAACAGACTGCCAAGGTCCCGCGAAGGGCGTGTCCCAGTCCGGATTCCAGCCCTCCGCCCACCTACGTTGGTCTGGTGGAGCACTACAGGACACGTACGCCCCGCCGGGCGGCCGCCCCCTCGCCCCGCCCGGCCGCGGACGACACGTACCCGGGCAGGAGCAGGAGCGGGGGAAACGGCGGCGCGGGCGGCGCGGCGCGCGGCGGCCGTCCGGCGGCGCGTGGCGGCCGCGGCGGGCCGGGCGGGCTGCGGGGTGCGGTCGGCGCGCTGCGCGACCGTCCGATCAGCGTGCCCAGCGCCCGGCTCACCGCGTTAGGCGCCGGACTGCTGACCGCGCTCGCGATGTTCGTCTTCGGCTGCCTGGACGCGCTGCTGCTGTCCGGGTCGCCCACCGCGTACGGGGTGTTCTTCCTGCTGGCGTGCACGGGCTGCGGGATGTGGGTACGGCCTGCCGACCTGTTCCCGGGGGCGATCGGCGTGCCGATCGCCTTCACGGCCGGGCTGCTGCCGATCAACAACGGCAGCGAGGGGTTCGCGGGCCAGGCGCTGGGCGTGTTCACCGCGCTCTCGCTGAACGCGGGCTGGCTCTACGCCGGCACGCTGCTGACCGCCGTGATCGTCCTCGTCCGCAAGATCGCCCTCATGGGGCGGCAGCGGCGGCGCCGTCAGCAGCAGCGGCAGCAGCGGCCATCGCGGCACCCACGATCCCCGCGTTGTTCTGGAGCTGAGCCGGGACGATCTCGGCCCTGATGTCCTCGATCAGCGGCAGGAACTTGTGCGCCTTCCGGCTCACTCCGCCGCCGATCACGAACAGCTCGGGCGAGAACAGCATCTCCAGGTGCGCCAGGTACTTCTGCACCCGGTGCGCCCAGTGCGGCCAGCTCAGGTCGTGGTCCTCGCGGACCTTGGTGGAGGCGCGCTTCTCCGCCTCGTGGCCGTCCAGCTCCAGATGGCCCAGCTCGGTGTTGGGCACCAGCCGGCCGCCGGTGAAGACCGCGCTGCCGATGCCGGTGCCGAGGGTGAGCACGATCACGGTGCCCCTGCGGCCGCGGCCCGCACCGAAGGTCATCTCGGCGACACCGGCCGCGTCCGCGTCGTTGAGCACGGTGACCGGTGCGCCCAGCCGCTCGGCGAGCAGCCCGGCCAGGTCGGTGCCGATCCAGCTCTTGTCGACGTTCGCGGCGGTACGGGTCGTCCCGTCCGTCACCACGCCGGGGAAGGTCACCCCGACGGGCCGCCCGGACCAGCCGAAGTGCCCGGCGACCTCCACCACCCCGTCCACGACCGCCTCGGGCGTGGACGGGTGCGGGGTGAACACCTTGTGGCGCTCCTCGGCCAGGTCGCCGCGGTCCAGGTCCACCGGCGCGCCCTTGATTCCGGACCCGCCGATGTCCACGCCGAACACGCGCGCGGCCGGACCGCTGTCGCTTCCGTGCGTCACCGCTCCGCGCCGTCCGCGTCGGCGGCCCCGGCGGTGGCGGCGGTGGCGGCCTCGGACCGCAGGTCCCGGCGCAGCTCCTTGGGCAGCGAGAAGGTCATGGTCTCCTGCATCGGCTGGACGACCTCCACGTCCCCGTAGCCGCGCTCGGCCAGCCACTCCAGGACGCCCTCGACCAGTACGTCCGGTACGGAGGCGCCCGAGGTCACGCCGACCGTGCTCACGCCCTCCAGCCAGGCCTCGTCGATCTCGCTCGCGTAGTCGACCAGGTGACCGTCCTTGGCGCCGGCGCCGATCGCGACCTCGACCAGCCGCACCGAGTTGGAGGAGTTCTTGGAGCCGACGACGATGACCAGGTCGGACTCGGCGGCGACCTGCTTGATCGCGATCTGACGGTTCTGGGTGGCGTAGCAGATGTCGTCGCTGGGCGGGCTGATGAGCTGCGGGAAGCGTTCCTGGAGCGCGTCCACGGTTTCCATCGTCTCGTCGACCGAGAGGGTGGTCTGGGACAGCCAGACGACCTTGGACTCGTCGCGGACCTCGACGTTCTTCACATCGTCCGGGCCGTCGACCAGGGTGACGTGGTCCGGCGCCTCGCCGCTGGTGCCGATGACCTCCTCATGGCCCTCGTGACCGATCAGGAGGATGTCGTAGTCCTCCTTGGCGAACCGGACGGCCTCCTTGTGGACCTTGGTGACCAGCGGGCAGGTCGCGTCGATGGTGGCCAGCTGACGCTTCGCGGCCTCCTCGTGGACGACCGGGGCGACGCCGTGCGCCGAGAAGATCACGATGGAGCCCTCGGGCACCTCCTCCGTCTCGTCGACGAAGATCGCGCCCTTCTTCTCCAGGGTCTGGACGACGTACTTGTTGTGGACGATCTCCTTGCGCACGTAGATCGGCGCGCCGTACTGCTCCAGGGCCTTTTCGACGGCGATCACGGCACGGTCGACGCCCGCGCAGTAGCCACGCGGGGCAGCGAGCAGGACCCGGCGGGCGGAGGTTGCAGTCATGTCCCCCATGGTAGGGGCGATGACGACGGGCTCTGTCGGCGGTGGCCGATACCCTCGCGGTCATGGCTGTCAACACGTCCGCGGAAGCGCCGATCCCGGTCGGCGAGGTGTCCCGGCTGATCGGGGGTTGGATCGACCGGCTCGGGGCGGTGTGGGTCGAGGGGCAGATCACCCAGCTGTCCCGGCGGCCGGGCGCCGGGGTGGTCTTCCTGACCCTGCGCGACCCCAGCTACGACATCTCGCTGACCGTCACCTGCTTCCGCGCCGTCTTCGACAAGATCGCGGACACGGTCTCGGAGGGCGCCCGGGTCGTCGTGCACGCCAAGCCCGAGTGGTATGCGCCACGCGGCCAGCTGTCCCTGCGGGCCGCCGAGATCCGGCCGGTGGGCGTCGGTGAACTGCTGGCGCGGCTGGAGCAGTTGAAGAAGGCGCTGGCGGCCGAGGGGCTGTTCGCCGCCGAGCGCAAGAAGCCGCTGCCGTTCCTGCCGCAGCTGATAGGGCTGGTCTGCGGCCGCGCGTCGGCCGCCGAGCGCGACGTGCTGGAGAACGCGCGGCTGCGCTGGCCCGCCGTCCGCTTCGCGGTGCGCAACGTCGCGGTGCAGGGCACGCACGCGGTGCCGCAGGTGATCGAGGCGGTCAAGGAGCTGGACGCGCTGCCCGAGGTGGACGTGATCGTCGTCGCGCGCGGTGGCGGCAGCGTGGAGGACCTGCTGCCGTTCTCGGACGAGCAGCTGGTGCGGACGGTCGCGGCGTGCGTCACGCCGGTGGTCTCCGCGATCGGCCACGAGCCGGACTCCCCGCTGCTCGACCTGGTCGCCGACCTGCGCGCCTCCACGCCCACGGACGCGGCGAAGAAGACCGTGCCGGACGTGGGCGAGGAGCTGGTGCGCATCCAGCATCTGCGCGAGCGCGCGCTGCGCAGTGTGAACGGGCTGCTGGACCGCGAGGAGCGGGGGCTGGAGGCCGCGCTCGCCCGGCCGTGCCTGCGGCAGCCGCACCGGATGGTGGACGAGCGCGAGGAGCAGATCGCGTCGGTCCTCGACCGCGCCCGCCGCTGTCTGGGGCATCTGCTCGACCGCGCGGACTCGGAGCTGGCGCACACCCAGGCCCGGGTAGTGGCCCTCTCCCCCGCCGCGACACTGCGGCGCGGCTATGCGGTGCTCCAGCACGCCGACGGCTCGGTGGTGCGGGCGGCGGCCGAGGTATCGGCGGACGAGGAGCTGCGGGCGCGGGTCGCCGAGGGCGAGTTCACGGTGCGGGCCGCTGTCGGACCCACTGAATAGGCTGAGAGACATGGCGAAGACGGACGAGAAGACCGACGACACGAAGACCGGCGAGCGGACCGGGGCGGCGGAGACGACGCTCGGCTACGAGCAGGCGCGGGACGAGCTGGTCGAGGTCGTGCGGCGGCTGGAGGCGGGCGGCACCAGCCTGGAGGAGTCGCTGGCCCTGTGGGAGCGGGGCGAGGAGCTGGCCACGGTGTGCCGCCACTGGCTGGAAGGCGCCCGAGCCCGGCTGGACGCGGCCCTGGCCCAGTCGCCCGACGGCGCCGGCGCCGCGGAGAGCGGCGACGAAGGCTGATCGGGGGCGCCTGCGGCGGGCCTTCCCCACCCCGCCCCTTCCCGAACCGGGGGCAAGCCCCCGGCCCCCGCCGGGGCTCCGCCCCTGGACCCCGCTCCTCAAACGCCGGAGGGCTGGGATGTGCCGACCGGGGCTGGGCGGGCTCGGCCGTTGTGATTCGGCGCACCGTGCTCCGCTTTTAGTTGAACATTAACCTAAACCTCGTACAGTGGGGGCATCGCATATCGCATAGCACCGCTGTGATCAGGAGGTTTCTTCAATGACGCTCGCACTCGACCCCGCCGCCCAGGACCTGCTCTTCCGTGAGGCCCACACCGCCAACACCTTCACCGACGAGCCGGTCTCCGAGGAGCAGGTGCAGGCCATCTACGACCTCGTGAAGTACGCCCCCACGGCCTTCAACCAGTCGCCGCTGCGCATCGTCCTGGTCCGCTCCGCCGAGGCGCGTGAGCGTCTGGTATCGCACATGGCCGAGGGCAATCAGCCCAAGACGGCCACCGCGCCGCTGGTCGCGATCCTCGCCGCGGACAACGAGTTCCACGAGGAGCTGCCCGCACTCTTCCCGCACGCCCCGCAGATCAAGGACATCTTCTTCAGCGAGCGCGGCGCCCGTGAGCAGGCGGCTGCCTTCAATGCCTCGCTGCAGGCCGGTTACTTCATCGTGGGCGTCCGCGCCGCCGGTCTGGCCGCCGGCCCGATGACCGGGTTCGACCCGGCCGGGGTCCAGAAGGAGTTCCTGGACGACAACCACACCCCGCTGATGGTCATCAACATCGGCAAGCCGGGCGAGGACGCCTGGAAGCCGCGCAGCCCGCGCCTGGACTACAACCAGGTGGTCACCACCGTTTGATGCGTTCGACGCGTTCCGGGTCCCGCGGTCGAGACGCCACCGCGCCCCTTCGGCCGGCACGCCGGAGGGGCGCGCGCTGTTCGATCAGCCCTTTGCGGTCTTCTCGGCCTTGTCGGCCTTCAGCGCGGCGGCCATCCTCGCGAGCTGCCCGTACGACGCGGTGCCGGTCACGACCGTGGTCACACCAGGTTCGCGGCGCACCAGGGCGTCGTACTTGTCACCCTCGTAGCGGACCCACTCATGGCCGCCGATCTTCTGCTTGGCCTTGGTCGCCCGCGCCTGCTGGGTGACGTCCTCGATGAAGGGGACCGGCTTGCCGTCGCTCTGCTCGATCGCGATGTACTCCTCGTTCTGGTCGAGGAAGCCCAGATGCCAGGCCGCGCCCTTCTCCTCGGTGGTCCCGGGCTGGTACGTCACCGAGGTCGCCCGCCACCCCTTGGGCAGGCTGCCCTTCTCGGGGGCGGCGACCGGGTACGGCGCCGCGCGCCGGGCCGTGTCCACCTCCACCCGGTAGTCGACCGTCTTGACGCCCTTGCCCTTGTCACCGTCGCCGTGCGGAATGCCGAAGACGTAGATGGCCGCCGCGACGACACCAATCACCGTCAGCGACAGGACCATGTCCCGCACCGTCTCTTTGCCACGCATACCTGCCACGCCCCCTATCGTCCCTCATCGCCTCCCGGCACCCGGCAACAGGGCCGTGCTCATGCGTGGGGTCCTCTGCTCACTTTCGCAATGAGCGGATAAGGTCATGAGCACCCTCACTTTTTGCGGTTCGTCGCCGTACAGAAAGGTGCGCTCCGATGACCGAGCATCATCTCCCGTCCCAGCTCGAGGTCAGTCCCGCGGCTCCCGACCGCAACCTCGCCCTTGAGCTGGTCAGGGTCACCGAGGCGGGGGCCATGGCATCCGGCCGCTGGGTGGGCCGCGGCGACAAGAACGGCGCGGACGGCGCCGCCGTGAAGGCCATGCGTTCCCTCGTCCACACCGTGTCGATGAACGGCGTCGTGGTCATCGGCGAGGGCGAGAAGGACGAGGCGCCGATGCTCTTCAACGGGGAGCGCGTCGGCGACGGGACCGGCCCCGAGTGCGACGTGGCCGTGGACCCGGTGGACGGCACCACACTGACCGCCAAGGGCATGGCCAACGCCGTCTCCGTGCTCGCCGTCGCCGAGCGGGGCACCATGTTCGACCCGTCGGCCGTCTTCTACATGGACAAGCTGGTCACCGGCCCCGATGCCGCCGAGTTCGTCGACATCACCGCGCCGCCCGGGGTGAACATCCGGCGGATCGCCAAGGCGAAGAAGTCCAGCCCCGAGGACGTCACCGTGGTGGTGCTGGACCGCCCCCGCCACGAGGGCATGGTCAAGGAGATCCGGGAGGCGGGCGCCCGGATCAAGTTCATCTCCGACGGTGACGTGGCCGGTGCGATCATGGCGGTGCGCGAGGGCACCGGCGCGGATCTGCTGCTGGGCATCGGCGGCACACCGGAGGGCAT
Organism: Streptomyces sp. NPDC021212; assembly: GCF_044332925.1. Classification (NCBI taxonomy): domain Bacteria; kingdom Bacillati; phylum Actinomycetota; class Actinomycetes; order Kitasatosporales; family Streptomycetaceae; genus Streptomyces; species Streptomyces sp. NPDC021212. The sequence goes on along the minus strand of NZ_JBIRPZ010000003.1, from coordinate 211,764 downwards.
CATCGCGGCCTGCGCGATCAAGTGCCTCGGCGGCACGATCCAGGCCAAGCTGTGGCCGAAGGACGACGAGGAGCGGCAGCGCGCCATCGACGCGGGCCACGACCTCGACCAGGTCCTCCAGACCGACGACCTGGTCAGCGGCGACAACGTGTTCTTCGTCGCCACGGGCATCACCGACGGCGATCTGCTGCGCGGGGTGCGGTACCGCGCGGAGACCGCCACCACCCAGTCGCTGGTGATGCGGTCGAAGTCCGGGACGATCCGGCAGATCGACTCCACCCACCGGCTGTCCAAGCTGCGCGCCTACGCCTCGGTCGACTTCGAGCGCCCTCGCTAGGGCCTGTTCCCGGACCCCCGGGGCGTACGTACGACACGGGCCGGACCCCGCCACCCGGCGGGCCCGGCCCGTGACGCGAAGAATTCACCCGGCGGCGGCGACGCGCACGGCGCGCTGCAACTCCGCCTCGCGGCGCCGGCGGCGGGCCAGCACCACCCGGCGCTCGGCCGCGGTCAGCCCGCCCCACACCCCGTACGGCTCGGGCTGGAGCAGCGCGTGCTCCCGGCACTCGACCATGACCGGGCAGCGCGCGCAGACGCGCTTGGCAGCCTCTTCCCGCGACAGCCTGGCAGCCGTGGGCTCCTTGGACGGAGCGAAGAACAGCCCGGCCTCGTCCCGGCGGCATACCGCCTCCGAGTGCCAGGGGCCGGCCTGTTCCCGAGCGGGACTGCGCTGCGGGGGCACGGCGGCGTCCAGCAGGGGCTGATGCGGTTGCAGCACGGTCTACTCCTGACGACGGCTCCGGTGTTCACCCTTGCCCGTCTCCCGCCATGCGGCCCCCTGTGCACCCCCATCAGCCGCGCGGGAGACGATGCACCAAGCCTTACCCGCTGTGCGCACGCTTATGCACACGGTTGCCCCAGCCGGAAATTCCGTATGCACAGCGGCTGTTCAGCCCTTATGACCTCAGGTTCTTCACACGTTTCCCCCGCTTCGGCTTGGCCTCGATGCCGCCGAAGAGCGCGAATCCGCTGACCCGGATCACCGGCGCTTCGGGGGCCGGAGCCTCGCGTTCCGCGACATCCACGCCGCCGAATACGCCGGAGCCCGAACCGTGCAGCGAGACGTTCTCCGGGACCTTGATCTCCACCGCGCCGAACACGGCCCACGCCTGGATGACGATCTCCCGCTGCTCGAAGACCGCCTCGGTGAGGTCGATCTCGACGCCGCCGAAGACCGCGTAGGCGTGGGTGCGGCGGCGGGGCCGCCAGCGGCCCTTGCGCACGGCGCCGCCGAAGACCGCGATCAGGTTCTCCGGGCCGGCGTCGGGGCCGGACGCCGCACCGGAGGGCGGACCCGCCGCGGCGCGGGCCGGGCCCGCGGGCACGTCCCGGACCAGGGGCTCCAGCTCGCCGAGGGTCTTGGCGCGGTAGACCGCGTCGATCCGCTCGGCGTGCTCCTCGGGTTCGAGCCGCCCCTCGGCCAGGGCCTCCCGCAGGATGTCCGCGATCCGGTCGCGATCCGCGTCGGACGCGCGGATCTCCGCCTCCGCGACGGGCGCCGGGGCCGATGCCGGGGCGGGGGCCGTTTTGGTCAAGGGGACCGGCTGCTGCGACTGCTGCTCATCCACGCCCGTCAGACTACCCACTCGCGATAGATCGCGACTAGGGGTGTGCGGCAACACGATATGCGGCGCGATACGCGGTGGGCTGTACGCGGCGGGCTGTACTGAGCCTTACCTCACACGCCGCCGCACCCCGGCCCCGTTCTAGGCTTATGCACGCGCTGTCGACGAAGTCAGCCGTAGCCCCCGTCGAGTAAGGAATGGCCGCGATGCCCGCCGCTTCCCACCCAGCCCACCCGGCGTTTGCCTATTCGGACCTGCTGCCCCTGGGAGAAGACCGGACGAAGTACCGTCTGGTGACCTCCGAGGGCGTGAGCACCTTCGAGGCCGACGGGCGCACCTTCCTCAAGGTCGAGCCGGAGGCGCTGCGCAAGCTCGCGGCCGAGGCGATGCACGACATTTCGCACTACCTGCGCCCCGATCACCTCGCCCAGCTGCGCCGCATCCTCGACGACCCCGAGGCCAGCCCGAACGACCGCTTCGTGGCGCTGGACCTGCTGAAGAACGCCAACATCGCGGCGGCCGGGGTGCTGCCGATGTGCCAGGACACCGGCACCGCCATCGTCATGGGCAAGCGCGGCCAGAACGTGCTGACGGAGGGTGGCGACGAGGAGGCCCTGTCGCGCGGCGTCTACGACGCGTACACCAAGCTCAACCTGCGCTACTCCCAGATGGCCCCGCTGACCATGTGGGACGAGAAGAACACCGGCTCCAACCTGCCCGCGCAGATCGAGCTGTACGCGACCGACGGCGGCGCCTACAAGTTCCTCTTCATGGCCAAGGGCGGCGGCTCGGCGAACAAGTCCTTCCTCTACCAGGAGACGAAGGCGGTGCTGAACGAGGCATCGATGATGAAGTTCCTGGAGGAGAAGATCCGCTCCCTGGGCACCTCCGCCTGCCCGCCGTACCACCTGGCGATCGTGGTCGGCGGCACCAGCGCCGAGTACGCGCTGAAGACCGCGAAGTACGCCTCCGCGCACTACCTGGACGAGCTGCCTTCCGAGGGCTCCCCGACCGGTCACGGCTTCCGCGACCAGGAGCTGGAGGAGAAGGTCTTCGAACTGACGCAGAAGATCGGGATCGGCGCGCAGTTCGGCGGCAAGTACTTCTGCCACGACGTACGGGTCGTCCGGCTGCCGCGGCACGGCGCGTCCTGCCCGGTCGCGATCGCCGTCTCCTGCTCGGCCGACCGCCAGGCGCTCGCGAAGATCACGCCGGAGGGCGTCTTCCTGGAGCAGCTGGAGACCGACCCGGCGCGCTTCCTGCCCGAGACGACGGACGAGCACCTGGACGAGAGCGACGTCGTACGGATCGACCTGAACCGGCCGATGGACGAGATCCGGGCCGAGCTGACCAAGCACCCGGTCAAGACGCGGCTCTCCCTCACCGGCCCGCTGGTCGTCGCCCGCGACATCGCGCACGCGAAGATCAAGGAGCGGCTGGACGCGGGCGAGGAGATGCCGCAGTACCTGCGCGACCACGCCGTCTACTACGCGGGCCCGGCCAAGACGCCCGAGGGATACGCCTCGGGCTCGTTCGGCCCGACCACGGCGGGCCGGATGGACGCGTACGTCGAGCAGTTCCAGGCGGCGGGCGGCTCGATGGTGATGCTGGCCAAGGGCAACCGCTCGAAGCAGGTCACCCAGGCGTGCGATGCGTACGGCGGCTTCTACCTGGGCTCGATCGGCGGCCCGGCGGCGCGGCTGGCGCAGGACTGCATCAAGAAGGTCGAGGTCCTGGAGTACGAGGAGCTGGGCATGGAGGCGGTCTGGAAGATCGAGGTGGAGGACTTCCCGGCGTTCATCGTGGTGGACGACAAGGGCAACGACTTCTTCACGGATCCGGGCCCCGCCCAGCCGTTCGTGAGCAGCATCCCGGTCCGCCCCGGCGCCTGACGCGACAGCCCAGGCGGAGGACTGATGCGGCACCTGGCTCGACGGACGGAGTCCGGCGCAGACGCCCGAAGCTTGGGAGGCCCCCAGGGGCCGAGCAATGCGAGGGCGGCCATCGAAACAGGTGTTCCGGGTCCGGCCCAGCCCTTCGTGAGCAGCATCCCGGTCCGCCCCGGCGCCTGACGCGACAGTCCAGGCGAAGACTGCCCCGGCGCCTGACGCAGCTCGCACGTCTCTGGCGGCCCCGGCTTTCGGCCGGGGCCGTCCTGGGCCGTCAGCCGGACAGGGTCGCCTCGAAGGCGCCCGGGCGCTGGGGGACGCCGCTGCAGGAGGCGCTGGGGGTGGTGGCGGCGGGTGACTCGGGGGCCGCGGCGCCGTCGTCGGCGCCGGCCTTCTCGGGGGCGCACGGGCGGTCCCGTTCCGCCGACCACATCGACAGCCGCCCGATGCCCTTGCGGGCCGCGAAGCGGGCGAGTCCGGCCGCGTCCTCCAGGGTGAAGACCTCGCCGGTGACGTCGTTGACCCCGATCATCGGCGTCACGGCGAGGGTCTTCCACGCGGCGGCGTCGGACAGCCCGAGCACACTGCGGACCTTCTCATGGGCGGCGGTGGCCGCCTGGATGGCGTAGCGGCCCATGTCGCCCGTGTGGTCGCCGCTGTAGTTCATGGCCATGACGTTCACCGACGAGACGACGACGCCCGCCTGCCGCGCCGCGGTCAGCTGGGCGAGGGCCGTGGGCGTCAGCCCGTCCGGCATGGCGGGCAGTGTGAAGGAGACGTTCAGCCCCTCGTGGGTGCGCTGGACCATGGTGATGGCCTGGGCCCGGCGGGCGGTGGCGTCGGCGTCGGCGAGGGCTTCGCCCTCGATGTCGAAGTCGGCGCGGATGATCCCGTAACGCTCGATCACCTTGGTGTACGCGGCGGCGAGTTGTGAGGCGTCCTCGCAGGCGGTCGCCAGCTCCGTGCCGTCGGCGCCGCCGAAGGAGATCCGTACGTCGCCGCCGGCCCGCCGGGTGGCCTCGATACGGGCCGTCAGCGCCTCGTCGTCGAACGGGATGCCGCTGTCCCACGCCGGGGTGCAGCCATCACCCGATACGACGAAGCCCAGGGTGAATTCCTTGATGCCGCGCGCCGCCGCCGCGGGCATGTCGTAGCCCGAGCCGGCCCAGGCGCTGACGTACGGCACGAAGTCGACGGGAGGTGGCGCCTCTGCCGCCGGACGGGGGGTGGCGGGGGGCGAGGCCGCGATATGGGGCCCGGACGACCTCTCGCTGCCCGCCCAGACGGCGATGGTGGCGCAGAGCACGGCTCCGGCCATGGCGATTCCGCTCATGCGGGGGCTGGCCCTCAATCGCACGTGCTCTTCCTTCCGCTCCGGGGTGAGGGGTGAGGGAGGCGAGGGCCGGGGCGGGCCCCGGACCGGCCTCCCCGCCAACCTCGCACATCCAATGAAAAGACACGAACTATGACACACCGCATGTTTGACACATAGGTTGTATGTCGTATTTCCTGGTCTAGCCTCTGCCGCATGGATCCTCAGTCAGATGTGGCCGAGCGTGCGTCCTCGCGTCCCGTCCGCTCCGACGTGGCCAGGAAGGGCCCCGTGTTCGTGGACCTGTCCGGGCGCCGCGGCCGACTGGTGCGGCACGCGGGCGCGCTCGCGGGGGCCGTCTGCTTCGGCTATTCGGCTGTCCTCGGAATGGGTTTCGCGGGTGGTACGGCCATCGCTCCCGAGACACTGATCCCGGGTCACCCCGTCACCACCGAGGCGTTCGGGCGGGAGCCGAAGAGCGCCGTGGAAGGGCATTCCGGCGGACGTTCCGGCGGGCATGAGCACCCGTCGGAGGGCCGGTACCGCGGGGGCGGCCCGGACCGCCCCCGGCCGTACGCCCGGGGGGACGTACGCCCCGCGAGCGCCCGGAGGCCCACCGCGCTCGCGCGCCCCGCGCCGTCCCGGCCGCACCGCGCCCCGCGGCATCAGCGGTCCCAGGTCCACCGGCCGGGCCATGCGCGGCAGCACAAGCCCACCTCGTCACCTGCGCGTCCGGCGCCCCACAAGCCGCACCGGAGGCAGGCGGACCCGGCGCCCGGTCCGGCGAGAAAGCCCCCGGCCGTCAAGCCCGGGACGCCGGTGTGGGGGTCGACCACGCCGGGCGGGTTCGACTGGCAGTCGCTCACGCCGTTCCGTGGCGGGGTGTCGTGAGCGGCGGCAGACCGCTGAAGCTGCCGGGACCGCGCGGCCGCAGACCCGGCAACACCTCACCCGAGCACCGGACATCGCGCATCCGAGGGCGCATCCGAGGGCGCCTTCGGCTGCGCACCCGCACCCGCACCCGCACCCGGATGGTCCTCGCGTCGGCCACGCTGCTCGCGCTGGTCTGCGCCCTGCTGCTGGACGGCTATCTGCACGCCGAGATCGGCAACGACGCCCGGGTGCACGCCTCGCATGCGTACCGCAGCGTCCCCGAGCAGCTGCGCAAGGGCGGGCCGGTCATCACCTTCGACCGGAAGGGGAGGGCGACCGAGCACTCCATCCCCGCCAGGACCATCGCGCTGACCTTCGACGACGGCCCGGACCCGCGCTGGACCCCGGAAATCCTCGCCGTGCTGCGCAAGCACCGCGTACCGGGGACGTTCTTCGTGCTCGGCCAGATGGTGATCCGCCATCCCGGGCTGGTGCGCCGGATGGTGGCCGCCGGACATGAGATCGGCGTGCACACCTTCTCCCATGTCGACCTGTCCTACCAGGACAAGCGGCGGATGGACCGCGAACTGGCCCAGTCGCAGCTGGCGCTGGCGGGCGCGGCGGGTATCACCAGTTCGCTGTTCCGGGCGCCGTACGCCTCGGAGGTCTCCGCGCTCGACGACCGCACCTGGCCGGTGCAGCGGCACGCGGGCGCCAAGGGCTACGTCAGCGCGTTCGTGGACGCCGACAGCGAGGACTGGCGGCGACCGCCGGTCAAGGAGATCGTCCAGAACGCCACCCCCCGTGGGACGAAGGGCGCGTCCGTGCTCTTCCACGACGCGGGCGGCAACCGCTCGCGGACCGTGAAGGCCCTGGAGCGCTACATCCACCGGATGGCGGAGCGCGGCTACTCCTTCACCACCATCACCGGCGCGCTCGGCGCGGGGAGCGCCAACCACCCGGCCCCCGCCGTCCGGGTGTGGGAGGGCCGGGCACTGATCTGGGCCGCGCTGGCCACCCGGTACGCGCTGCCCGTGCTCATCGCGATGCTGGGGGTCGTCGGCCTCGCGGTGTTCGGGCGGCTGCTGCTGATGCTGGGGCTGGCCTGGTGGCACCGCCGCTCCCGGGCCCGGCGCCGCTACACCCTGGTGCAGGAGGTGCACGATCCGGTGAGCGTCGTCGTGCCCGCGTACAACGAGAAGGAGTGCATCGCCCACACCCTGCGCTCGCTGGCCGCCTCCACCCACCCGATCGAGATCCTGGTGGTGGACGACGGCTCGACCGACGGCACGGCGGACATCGTGGAGGCGCTGGGGCTGCGACACGTGCGGGTGCTGCGCCAGCCGAACGCGGGCAAGCCCGCCGCGCTGAACAACGGCATCGCCAACGCCCGCCACGAGCTGATCGTGATGATGGACGGCGACACCGTCTTCGAGCCCACCACCGTCCGCGAGCTGGTCCGCCCCTTCGCCGACCCCCGGGTCGGCGCGGTCGCGGGCAACGCCAAGGTCGGCAACCGGGGCCGGCTGATCGGCGCCTGGCAGCACATCGAGTACGTGATGGGCTTCAATCTCGACCGGCGGATGTACGACCTGCTGCGCTGCATGCCGACCATCCCCGGTGCGATCGGCGCCTTCCGCCGCAGCGCGCTGCTGGACGCCGGGGGCATGAGCGCCGACACCCTGGCCGAGGACACCGACATCACCATCGCGCTGCACCGGGCCGGCTGGCGGGTGGTGTACCAGGAGCACGCCCGCGCCTGGACCGAGGCGCCGGGCACCCTGGGCCAGCTGTGGAAGCAGCGCTACCGCTGGAGCTACGGCACCATGCAGGCGCTGTGGAAGCACCGCCGCTCGCTGATCGACCGGGGGCCCTCGGGGCGGTTCGGCCGGGTGGGGATGCCGCTGGTGGTGCTGTTCCAGATCGTCACGCCGCTGTTCGCGCCGCTGATCGACGTGTTCACGCTGTACGGGGTGGTCTTGGTGGACCCGGTGCGGTCGCTCGCGGCATGGGGCGCGCTGCTGCTGGCGCAGCTGCTGGGCGCGGCGTACGCCTTCCGGCTGGACGGCGAGCGGTACCGGGCGCTGGCCGTGCTGCCGCTTCAGCAGATCGTCTACCGCCAGCTGATGTACCTGGTGCTGCTGCACGCGTGCGCGACGGCGGCCACCGGCGCCCTGCTGCCCTGGCAGAAGCTCAAGCGCACCGGTGAGGTGGAGGCCCCGCGCACCCCGGAGGCCGTACGGTGACCCACCTCACCGCTCCGCCCCCGGCGGGGCGGGAAGACGGCGTGGCAGGACGACGCTGTCCTGAACGGAGGTGTCCTGATGACCGAAGAGAGCTACCGGATCGAGCACGACTCCATGGGTGAGGTGCGGGTGCCCGCCCACGCCAAGTGGCGCGCGCAGACCCAGCGTGCGGTGGAGAACTTCCCCGTCAGCGGGCAGCGCCTGGAGCGGGCGCACATCGAGGCGCTGGCCCGGATCAAGGCCGCGGCGGCGCTGGTCAACGCCGAGCTGGGCGTGGTGGAGAAGGACATGGCGGCGGCGATCGCGGAGGCGGCCGCGGAGGTCGCCGAGGGCCGCTGGGACGACCACTTCCCGGTGGACGTGTTCCAGACCGGCTCCGGCACCTCGTCCAACATGAACACCAACGAGGTGCTGGCCACGCTCGCGGGCGAGCGGCTGGGCCGCCCGGTGCACCCCAACGACCATGTGAACGCGAGCCAGTCCTCCAATGACGTCTTCCCGTCCTCCATCCACGTCGCCGCCACCGCCGCCGTCACCGCCGACCTCATCCCGGCGCTCGACCATCTGGCCGAGGCGCTGGAGCGCAAGGCGGACGAGTTCGCCGAGGTGGTCAAGGCGGGGCGCACCCATCTGATGGACGCCACGCCGGTGACGCTGGGCCAGGAGTTCGGCGGCTACGCGGCGCAGGTGCGGTACGGGGTGGAGCGGCTGCGCGCCGCGCTCCCCCGGCTGGCGGAACTGCCGCTGGGCGGCACCGCCGTGGGCACCGGCATCAACACCCCGCCCGGCTTCCCGGCCGCGGTCATCGCCGAGCTGGCCCGGGCCACCGGGCTGCCGCTGGCCGAGGCCCGCAACCACTTCGAGGCGCAGGGCGCCCGGGACGGGCTGGTGGAGACGTCCGGTCAGCTGCGGACCATCGCGGTCGGCCTCACCAAGATCGCCAACGATCTGCGCTGGATGGCGTCCGGCCCGCGCACCGGGCTCGCCGAGATCGCGCTGCCCGATCTCCAGCCCGGTTCGTCGATCATGCCGGGAAAGGTCAACCCGGTGATCCCCGAGGCCGTCCTGATGGTCGCGGCCCAGGTCACCGGCAACGACACGACCGTCGCCACGGCCGGGGCCGCCGGGAACTTCGAGCTGAACGTGATGCTCCCGGTGATCGCCAAGAACCTGCTGGAGTCGATCCGCCTGCTGACCAGCGCCTCCCGGCTGCTGGCCGACCGCACCATCGACGGGATCACCGCCGACGCGGAGCGGGCCCGGGAGTACGCGGAGTCCTCCCCCTCCGTCGTCACCCCGCTCAACCGCTACATCGGCTACGAGGAGGCGGCGAAGGTCGCCAAGAAGTCCCTCGCCGAGCGGAAGACCATCCGCGAGGTGGTGCTGGAGTCGGGCTATGTGGAGCGCGGTCTGCTGACCCGGGAGCAGCTGGACGAGGCGCTGGACGTGCTACGGATGACGCATCCGTAAGCCCTTGTTATACGGCCTGTGCGGCATAGGTCACGGCACGGCGGCCCCGTCGCACCTAAGATCTGCTCATGACAGCGGACATCGTGGAGACGACGGGCATGGCGGGCGGCGCCAGATGGGCGCCAGGGGATCACATCCTCTGGCGTTATCGCGCCAACGCCTCCGACGCCATCCACATCTGCCGTCCCGTGACCGTCGTCCGGGACACCCCGGACCTGCTGGCCGTCTGGCTGGCACCCGGCACGGCGTGCGTCAAGCCGCAGCTCGCCGACGGTACGCAGGTGCACCGCGAGCCGCTGTCCACGCGCTACACCAAGCCGCGCACGACCGCGCTGTCCCAGTGGTTCGGCACCGGGGTGCTCAAGCTGGCCAGGCCCGGTGAGCCCTGGTCGGTGTGGCTGTTCTGGGAGCGCGACTGGCGGTTCAAGAACTGGTACGTGAACCTGGAGGAGCCGCTGGCCCGCTGGAGCGGCGGGGTGGACTCCGAGGACCACTTCCTGGACATCGCGGTCTACCCGGACCGCAGCTGGGAATGGAAGGACGAGGACGAGTTCGCGCAGGCACAGCGGGCCGGCCTGATGCCCGGTGAGCAGGCCGAGCGGGTACGCGCGGCGGGCCGGGGCGCCGTGCGGCTCATCGACGCCTGGGACGCTCCGTTCCGGGAGGGGTGGGAGGAGTGGCGTCCGGACCCGTCGTGGACGGTCCCCGTCCTCCCGGCGGACTGGGACCGTATCGACAGGGGGCGTACGTCGGCGCACTCGAGGTCCTGAACCTCTTGCTGTGTCCCCATGTTTCAAACGTAGGATCGTCGTCCGGAACACTGCACATGCGGGAAACAAGACATAGGCGCAACTCACGGACGATGCGCATGATCTGACGCAATGTCACAGGAGGGGCGGGAGTCGTGAGCGGTGAGGACGACTACGGCGACGGGTATACGGGCTACGAGGACTTCGACCGCCTGGCGCTCGACCGCAGCGGTCAGGCGGAGGCGTTCGACGCCATAGGAGACCGCTACGACGAGGCCTTCCCCCACAAGGAAGGCCAGGTCGCGGCCGGTCAATGGCTGGCCGACACGCTGCCGCCCGGGTCCCGTGTGCTCGACGTCGGCTGCGGTACGGGGCTGCCCACGGCCCGTCAGCTGACCGACGCCGGACACCGGGTGACGGGCATCGACATCTCCCCCGGGATGCTGAAGCTGGCCCGGGACAACGTGCCGGACGCCGAATTCCACCAGCTCGACATCGTCGACCTGAGAGTCGGCGGCCGGTACGGCCCCGGGGGCTCCCGGGAGCTCGGCCCCTTCGACGGCATCGCCGTGTACTTCTCGCTGCTGCTGCTGCCCCGCCCGGAGATCCCGTACGCGCTGCGCGCCCTGCACGCCAACCTGAGACCCGGCGGGCTGCTGGGCCTGGGCATGGTGGAGGCGGACGTCGACGACTTCGCCATCCCGTTCCTCGGCAACTCGGTCCGGGTATCCGGTTATCTGCGGGAAGAACTTCGACAGGTCGTGACGGATGCGGGCTTCGAGATCACCGGGGAGGACTCGCACGCGTACGCCCCGGCCAGCACGGACGTACCACCCGAGATCCAGCTCTATCTGAACTGCCGACGACGTGCCTGACACTCGGTGCGCCCCCGACGAGACGCGGGCGCACGGCCCCGGACGGATGGAAACCCACGCGTGACGGAGCACCCCACCTCCCACAACAGGCGACAGGCCGCCACCCCTGCCGCCGCCTCGGGCGCGCCCGAGGACACGCACGGCGCGGTCCCGGACCCGCGGACCGCCGTGCGGCAGACGGCCGCCCCCGGCCAGGAGCCGGGCGGTGGCCGGCCGCGTCCCGCCTTCCCCGCGGACGGCCCGGCGGCCGCCCCGGGCTCCGGCGGCGCCCCGGCCCCCGAGCCGGACGGCACCCCGGCCGAGGGGGACGCCCGGCCGCGGCCCGGGCGCCGTGGCGGCGGCGGAGGGACCAAGCGCGCCGGCGGAGGGACGAGAGCCCGCAGCTCGGCGCAGAGCGAGCAGCCGGAGCACGGCACACCGGAGGGCGAGCCTGTGTGGGACGCGGACCGCAATGCCGCCAGAGGCGCGGCGCGCCGACCCGGGACCCGGGACGACGCCCCCAGCACCACAGCGGGCGAACACCCGGCCCCGGCGCGGCCCGGCGCGGCCACCTCGGCGGGCGAGGTCGCCGCCGCCGGAGAGGTCGGGTACACCACCCCCGAGGGCGGAATGCCCGCCGTGCCGCCCGCGAACGCGCCCGGCGCCGACGGCACCGCCGTGCGGGACCGGAGCGGGGACCGGCTGCGGTTCGTCGGGGCGGCGACGCGGCGCATCGCGCGCGGCATCGACCTCGACGAGATCGTGCTCGGCCTGTGCCGGGCCACCGTGCCCACCTTCGCCGACGCGATCCTGGTCTATCTGCGCGACCCGCTGCCGGTCGGCGACGAGCGCCCGGTCGGCCCGGTGGTGCTGCGGCTGCGCCGTACCGACCGGATCCCGCAGGACCCGGACACCGAGAGCGGACGGCTGCCGCTGATGTCCTCGCAGCCCGACCTGGCGCCTGCCGTGGGCGGCGGACCCGCCGCCGAGCTGTGCGAGGTGGAGGCGGGCGGCCCGCTGGCCGAGGTGCTGCGCGGGGTGCGGCCGGTGTTCGGCGACTCGCAGGCCGCCCGCGCCGCGCTGCCCGAACTCCTCGGCGAAGGACCGTCGGTGGCGACCGGTCAGCGCACCATACTGGCCCCGCTCCGCGGGCGCCGCCGGGTGATCGGCGCGGCCGTCTTCGTACGCCGCCCGGACCGGCCGTCGTTCGAACCGGACGATCTGCTGGTCGCCGCCCAGCTCGCCACCCACACCGCGCTCGGCGTCGACAAGGCGGTGCTGTACGGGCGCGAGGTCTACATCGCGGACGAGCTGCAGCGCACCATGCTGCCCGACTCCCTGCCCCAGCCCACCGGCGTCCGGCTGGCCAGCCGCTATCTGCCCGCGGCCGAGACCGCGCGGGTCGGCGGCGACTGGTACGACGCGATCCCGCTGCCCGGCAACCGGGTGGCGCTGGTGGTCGGCGACGTCATGGGCCACTCCATGACCTCGGCCGCGATCATGGGCCAGCTGCGCACGACCGCCCAGACCCTGGCCGGGCTCGACCTGCCGCCGCAGGAGGTGCTGCACCACCTCGACGAGCAGGCCCAGCGGCTCGGCACCGACCGCATGGCCACCTGCCTGTACGCGGTCTACGACCCCGTCGCGCACCGCATCGTGGTCGCCAACGCCGGCCACCCGCCGCCGCTCCTGCTGCACCGCGGGGGCCGCGCCGAGGTGCTGCGGGTGCCGCCGGGGGCGCCGATCGGGGTCGGCGGCGTCGACTTCGAGGCGGTCGAGCTGGACGCGCCCGCCGGGGCCACCCTCATGCTCTACACGGACGGCCTAGTCGAGTCGCGGATGCGCGACGTGTGGACCGGCATCGAGCAGCTGCGCGAGCGGCTGACCGCCACCGCCCGGCTCACCGGCCCCAACCCGCCGCCGCTGGAGCCGCTGTGCGACGAGGTGCTGGACATGCTCGGACCCGGCGACCGCGACGACGACGTGGCGCTCCTCGCGGCCCGCTTCGAGGGCATCGCGCCCAGCGACGTCGCGTACTGGTTCCTGGACCCGAAGGCCCAGACCGCCGGGCAGGCCCGCCGCCTGGCCCGCCGGGCGCTGGCCCGCTGGGACCTGGAGGATCTGACGGACGCGGTGGAGCTGCTGGTCAGCGAGGTGGTCACCAACGCCGTACGGTACGCGGAGCGGCCCATCACGCTGCGGCTGCTCCGCACCGACGTGCTGCGCTGCGAGGTCGGCGACGACGTGCCGCAGCTGCCGCGGCTGCGCCAGGCCCGGCCCTCCGACGAGGGCGGCCGCGGGCTGTACCTGGTCAACCGGATGGCCCGGCGCTGGGGCGCGACCCGGCTGTCCACGGGCAAGGTCGTCTGGTTCGAACTGGCCATGCCGGACTGAGCCGCCCGGCACGGAAGGTGCCGGGCGGCTCAGGAGGATCGGCCGGTGCCCGAAGGCCGGGGCCGGGACGGTCAGCCCAGGCTCTGCCCGGTGTCGCCACCGCCGTCCTCATTGCCCGGCAGGGTGGCCGGCGGGCTGAGGGTCGGCGAGGACGGCGGCGTGGACGGCGGGGTCGACGGGGTCGACGGCGTCGTCGGGGCGGTGGGCGAGTCGTCCGGGGTCGGGCTCTTGCTCGGGGTCGGGCTCTCGCTCTCCGTGGGCGGGGCCGATGTGGTCGGCGCTTCCTCGGACTCCGTCTCGGACGGCGTCGTCGGCGCGACGTTGTTCAGCTCGGTGTCCAGGTCGAACTTCGTGGTCGACTTGTCGCCCAGGGTGCTGCCCATGTACGCGGACCAGATCCTGGCCGGGAAGTCACCACCGTTGACCCGGCCGCCGCCGGCCGTGCCCTTGAGCGAGACCTGCGTGCCCTTGCCCGCCCTCTCGCCGAACATGCCGACCGAGGTGACCAGGTCGGGGGTGTAGCCGGTGAACCAGGCGGACTTGTTGTCGTCCGAGGTACCGGTCTTGCCCGCCATCTCCTGGCCCTTGGTGCGCACGGCCTGGCCGGTGCCGTCGTCGACCACGCCGGTCAGCACCTGGGTGACGGAGTCGGCAGCGCCGCGGCTGATCGCCTGGCCGTTGGTCGGGTCCGGCAGGTCGGCCTGCTGGTCCTCGCCCTTCTCGGCCGACTTCACGAACGCCGGGGTGACCTTCTTGCCGTGGTTGTCGAGGGTCGCGTAGACCCCGGCCATCTCCTTGGGGCTGGCGCCCATCACGCCCAGCGACATCGCGGGGCGCACGTCGAAGCCGTTCTTCACGTCGCCGACCATGCCGAGGTCCATGGCGGTGTTCTTGACCTTGCTCAGGCCCACATCCACCGCCATCTGCGCGAAGACGGAGTTGACCGACTTGTTCATCGCCTTCTGGACGTTGATCGAGCCGTAGGACTTGTTGTCCTCGTTCGGCGGGGCGAAGGCGGTGTCGCTGCCCTTGACCGGCCGCCTGCTCGTGCCGTCGTAGAGGGTGCGCGAGGTGATGGGCGAGCCGTTCTGCGTCGTCGATCCGTTCTCGTAGGCCGAGGCCAGGATGAGCGGCTTGAAGGTGGAGGCCGGCTGGTAGTCCGAGCGGATGGCGTTGTTGAAGAAATGTTTGGTCGCACCGGCGCCGCCGTACATCGCCACGATGCCGCCGGTCTTGGGGTCCACCGAGATCGCGCCGACCTGGGCGTCCTTGTCGACCTGGCGCTTCTTCGGGTCCAGCTTGTCGGTCAGCTCGGTCTTGACAGCCTTCTCCAGCATCTTCTGCTTCTTCTTGTCGGCGTTGAGGGTAACCGTCCAGCCCCCGGCCGCGAACTCGTTCTCACTCACTCCGGCCTTGAAGAGTTCCTCCTTGGCGGCCTTGATGAAGTAGCCGGTCTGGCCGTCGAGCCCGGCGATGGGGCGGGGCGCGATGGGCTTTTCGAACTTCAGCCCGTCACGCTCGCTCTTGGACAGCCAGTCCTTCTCGACCATGTTGTTGAGGATGTAGTTCCAGCGGGCCACGACCAGCTTCTTGCCGATGGGGCCCGCCGTCGCATAGTCGTACTGACTGGGGGCCTGGAGCAGGGCCGCGAGATAGGCGCCCTGCGCGACCGTCAGCTTCTCGACGTCCTTGTTGTAGTACGCGCGGGCGGCGGCCTGGATGCCGTAGGCGCCGCGGCCGTAGTAGCTGGTGTTGATGTAGCCCTGGAGGATGTAGTCCTTGGACTGGTCCTGGTCCACCTTGAGGGAGATCACCAGTTCCTTGAGCTTACGGCTGACCGTCTGCTCCTGGCTGAGGTAGTAGTTCTTGACGAACTGCTGCGTGATGGTCGAGCCACCCTGCTTGCCCCGGCCGAGGGCGGTGTTGATCAGACCGCGCGCGGTGCCGGAGAAGGACACACCGGAGTCGGTGTAGAAGTCCTTGTTCTCGGCGGCGACGAAGGTGTGCTGCACCTTCTTGGGGACCTTGGACAGCGGCACCGACTCGCGGTTGACCGCGCCCTCCTTCGCCATGATCGAGCCGTCGCTGTACTTGTAGATGTTGGCTTCCGCCTGCGCCGCGGCGTTGGCCGGGGGCACCTTCACCATGAAGTACAGGATGGCGAACGCCCCGACACCCAGGACGCCCAGCCCGACGAAGTAGCCCAGCACCTTCTTCCAGGTGAAGAACCGGCGTATACCCCCCTGCTTGGCGGCCTTCTTGGCCCTGCGTGCGCCCTTCTGCCGCGCCCGCCGCTCGTCCGCTCTACCCATCTCTCCCGCCGCTCCAGTCCATCCGCCCCCCGCACCCAAGCCAGCTCATGAAGCTAGCACCGCATCAACCGCCAAATACTCATCGATCAAGCTTTTTCCGTACGTGACAAAGAGCACGTCTCTCACGGGAACTTGACGGACCAGTACGGCCGAGGGTTGCACAGGAACCAAAATGTGTTATCACTTTGCTAGACGGCTTCGAGGAGAGAAACGGGGATCCCATGACCGACACCACCACCGCCACCGCCGACATACCGGCATTCCAGGAGCCACAGGTACGGGAGCGTCCCGCGAAGAACATCAGCGGCGGCCTCGCCCTGCTGCTGGGCCTGATCGGGCTGGCCGCCGGGGTCGGGCTGATCCTCGCCGGGGCGGCCGTCGCCGCCGAACACAAGGGCGCCGGCTCCACGGCGCTGATCGTCGCGGGGATCGTGGTGATTCTCACCGCCATCATCACGATGTGCGGGCTGAACATGGTCGCGCCGGGCGAGGCCCGGGTCGTGCAGCTCTTCGGCCGCTACCGCGGCACCATCCGCACCGACGGGCTGCGCTGGGTGAACCCGCTGACCAGCCGGGAGAAGATCTCGACCCGGGTGCGCAACCACGAGACCGCGGTACTCAAGGTCAACGACGCGTACGGCAACCCGATCGAGCTGGCCGCCGTCGTGGTCTGGAAGGTCGAGGACACCGCGCAGGCGATGTTCGAGGTGGACGACTTCCTGGAGTTCGTCGCCACCCAGACCGAGGCGGCCGTGCGCCACATCGCCATCGAGTACCCGTACGACGCCCATGACGAGGACGGCCTGTCGCTGCGCGGCAACGCCGAGGAGATCACCGAGAAGCTCGCGGTCGAGCTGCACGCCCGGGTCGGAGCGGCCGGGGTCCGCATCATCGAGTCGCGCTTCACCCATCTCGCGTACGCCCCGGAGATCGCCTCCGCGATGCTCCAGCGGCAGCAGGCGGGCGCGGTGGTCGCCGCCCGGCGGCAGATCGTGGACGGCGCGGTCGGCATGGTCGAGGCGGCGCTGGCCCGCATCACCGAAGAGGAGATCGTGGAACTGGACGAGGAGCGCAAGGCCGCGATGGTCAGCAATCTGATGGTGGTGCTGTGCGGGGACCGCGCCCCGCAGCCCGTCCTCAACACCGGCACGCTCTACCAGTGACGGAACAGAACGAAGAGGGCGCGTCCGGCCGGCAGCCGCGGCGGCAGCGCAAGCAGACGCTGCTGCGGCTCGACCCGGCGGTCTACGACGCCCTGGCCCGCTGGGCGGGCGAGGAACTGCGCAGCGCCAACGCACAGATCGAGTTCCTGCTGCGCAAGGCCCTGGCGGACGCGGGCCGGCTGCCCGGCACCGCCCGCCCGATCCCCCGCCGCGGCCGCCCGCCGCGCGGGACGGGCGGAGCGGACGGAGACGGGGCCGATGACGGCGACTCCGGGGGCCGCACCGCGCAGTAGCCCACTGACCTGCGTGAACACAGCACTCACCGCAGCTATACACACGAGGTATACGCGTCGTGTAGAGTGCCGCGCATGTCAATCGGCCATACCCTGCTCGGGCTTCTGGAGTCCGGTCCACGACACGGCTACGACCTCAAGCGCGCCTTCGACGAGAAGTTCGGGCACGACCGCCCGCTGCACTACGGGCAGGTCTACTCGACCATGTCCCGGCTCCTGAAGAACGGCCTCGTCGAGGTCGACGGCATCGAGCACGCGGGCGGTCCCGAGCGCAAGCGCTACGCGATCACCGACGCGGGCATCACCGACGTCGAGCACTGGCTCGCGCAGCCCGAGAAGCCCGAGCCGTACCTCCAGTCGGTCCTCTACACCAAGGTCGTCCTCGCGCTGCTCACCGGGCGCGACGCCGCCGATCTGCTCGACGTCCAGCGCGCGGAGCATCTGCGGCTGATGCGCGAGCTGACGCAGCGCAAGCGCGGCGGCGACCTCAGCGACCAACTCATCTGCGACCACGCCCTCTTCCACCTCGAGGCCGATCTGCGCTGGCTTGAGCTCACCGCGGCCCGCCTCAGCCCACTCGCCAAGGCGGTGCGTTCATGACTCCGGCGGGATCCCTGCTGATAGCCGACGGCCTGCACAAGTCGTACGGCTCCACCCCCGCGCTGGACGGCGCGGACTTCTCCATCCACCCCGGCGAGGTCGTCGCCGTCATGGGCCCCTCCGGCTCCGGCAAGTCGACGCTGCTGCACTGCCTGGCCGGGATCGTGCGACCGGACTCCGGCGCGGTCCACTACAGCGGGCGCGAGCTGTCCGCCATGTCGGACTCCGAGCGCAGCGGCCTGCGCCGCGGCGAGTTCGGCTTCGTCTTCCAGTTCGGCCAGCTCGTCCCCGAGCTGACCTGCGTGGAGAACGTCGCGCTGCCGCTGCGGCTGAACGGCGTCAAGCGCAAGGAGGCCGAAGCCCGGGCGCTGACCTGGATGGAGCGGCTGGAGGTCGCCGATGTGGCGGCCAAGCGGCCCGGCGAGGTCTCCGGCGGTCAGGGACAGCGCGTCGCGGTCGCCCGCTCGCTGGTCACCGGGCCGCGGGTGCTGTTCGCCGACGAACCGACGGGTGCGCTGGACTCCCTCAACGGCGAGCGGGTGATGGAGCTGCTGACGGAGGCGGCCCGGGAGACCCGTACCGCCGTCGTCCTGGTCACCCATGAGGCGCGGGTCGCCGCGTACTCCGACCGCGAGGTCGTGGTGCGCGACGGCAAGGCGCGGGACATGGCGGGCATCCGATGAGCGGCGACGGCCACACCGGCCGCGACGAGGGCCGCACCGGCGGGGCGACCCTGACGGCCGTGAAACCCATGGCCCCGGCCCCCGAGCCGCCGCGCCGCGCCGGCATCGCCCGCTGGGCGGCGGACCTCGCCATGGGTGCCCGGTTCGCGGTCAGCGGCGGACGGGAGAGCTGGGCCAGGACGATCATGACGGCCGTCGGTGTCGGGCTCGGCGTCACGCTGCTGCTCTTCGCCTCCTCGGTGCCCAGCATGGACTCCGCGCGCAACGAGCGGAACAACGCCATCGCCGCGAACGGCTTCGGGGAGGAGCCGGAACCCGGCCCCGGCACGGTCCGCCTCGCCCAGGCGAACACCGACTACCACGACGACGACATCCAGGGCCTGGTGATGGCGCCCGACGGCGACCGTCCGCCCCATCCGCCGGGCATCAGCGGCGTTCCGGCCGCCGGGGAGATGTATGTCTCGCCCGCGCTGAAGAAGCTGCTCGACTCCGACGAGGGCAAGCTGCTCCGGGACCGCCTCCCGTACCGCACCGTCGGCGTCATCGGCGACAACGGGCTGTCCGGCCCCGCCGAACTCCGCTACTACGCGGGCATCACCCAGAAGCAGTTCGGCCACGTCATCTCCGACTACCGCCTCGAGCGCTGGGGTGCCACGGACACCAGCGGGGACGACTTGGACCCCGCGCTGGTGCTGCTGGTCGTCGTGGGCTGTGTGGTGCTGCTGCTGCCGGTGCTCATCTTCGTCGCCACCGCGGCCCGCTTCGGCGGCGAGCGGCGCGACCGCAGGCTGGCCGCGCTGCGGCTGGTCGGCGCCGACACCCATATGACCCGCCGGATCGCCGCCGGGGAGTCGCTCGTCGGATCGGTCCTCGGGCTCGCCGTCGGTGCCGCGCTCTTCCTGCTGCTGCGGGAATCCGTCAGCGGCGCGTCGATGGGGAACCTCAGCTTCTTCGCCTCCGACATCACGCCCGCCCTCCCGCTCGCCGTGGCGATCGCGGTGATCGTGCCCGCCTCGGCCGTCGTCGTCACGCTCATCGCCCTGCGCGCCATCACCATCGAGCCGCTCGGCGTCGTACGGAACGCCACCCCCAAGCGGCGGCGGCTGTGGTGGCGGCTGCTGCTGCCGGTCCTCGGCATCGGGCTGCTGCTGCCTCTCGCGGGCGGTTTCGGGGCGGGCAGTTCAGGCGGCGACCTCCAGACGTACCAGGCCGCGGCCGGTGCCGTGCTGCTCCTCATCGGCCTCACCGCGCTGCTGCCCTGGCTGGTCGAGGCCGTGGTGGAGCGCTTCGGCAAGGGCCCGGTGCCGTGGCAGCTCGCCACCCGCCGGCTCCAGCTCAGCAGCGGCACCGCCGCCCGCGCGGTCAGCGGCATCACGGTGGCGGTCGCCGGGGCCATCGCGCTCCAGATGCTCTTCGCGAGCGTGGAGGCCCAGAACACCAAGGAGACCGGCCAGGACCCGAACCGCGCAGAGCTGATCGTGAACGCCAAGGTGGACAACGGGGCCCAGGCCGACGACGCCTTCGCGCGGCTCCGCGCGACCGAGGGCGTGGGCAGCGTGCTCGGCATCACCCTGGACATCGTCTCCGACGCGCGCGGCAAGAAGAAGGACCCGGCGGACATCCCGACCGACTCCGTCACCGTCGCCGACTGCCCCGCGCTGCGCGAGGTGGCCCGCATCACCAGCTGCCGGGACGGCGACGTCTTCGTCATCGACGGCGACGACAGCTACCTGGCGCCCGAAGACGACTTCGTGAAGCCGGGCGCACAGGTCAATCTGAGCTTCCGCGAGGACGGCCTGCCCTCGCCCGGCAAGAAGAAGCTGTGGACGATCCCCGGCTCGGCCACGAAGGTACAGCCCCGGGAGGACCCGTCCGGCGCCACGGCCAGGGGCTTCCTCGCCACCCCCGGCGCCTTCGCCATCGCGGACCTGCCGAATCCGCAGGCGCAGGCGATGATCACGCTGGATCCGAAGGTGCCGGATGCCGTCGAGCACGTGCGCAACGCCGGCGCGGAGATCGACCCGGCGCTGGACGTGATACAGCTCACCAGCACCTCGCAGTCGTCCGAGTTCCAGACGATCCGCAACGCCCTGTTCATCGGCGCCACCGGGACGCTGCTGCTCATCGGGGCCAGCATGATCGTGACCACCCTGGAGCAACTGCGGGACCGCAAACGGCTGCTGTCCGTCCTGGTCGCCTTCGGCACCCGGCGTACCACGCTGAGCTGGTCCATCCTGTGGCAGACCGCGGTCCCGGTGGTGCTGGGGCTCGCGCTGTCGATCGCGGGCGGACTGGCGCTGGGCGCCCTGCTGCTGAAGATGGTCGATCAGGGATTCGCCGTGGACTGGGCCGGACTCGGCGCGATGACCGGCATCGGCGGGGGTGTCATCCTCCTGGTGACCCTGGCCGGCCTGCCCCCGCTGTGGCGCATGATGCGCCCCGAGGGCCTGCGTACGGAGTAGACCCGCAGCGGTCCGAGACGCGCCGTCGCGGCGGGGAGGAGCCCCCGCCGCGGCGGCGCGTTTCAGGGGGTGTCTTGTCCGCCGCGGCAGCGGCTGATGTCACAGCGGCGTCGGGAGCCCGGCATGATCGGCACGACACCCCCTAACGCGCGACCCGCACCGGCAGCGGCCGTACCGCCTCGCGGAGCGTGGCGGCCAGGGCTTCGAACTCCTCCGCCCGCGCGGCCCCGGCGCGCATGGCCAGGGCGATGCGGCGGGCGGGGGCCGGGTCGGCGAAGTCGCCGGTGGCCAACTCGTCGTTGCGGCCGGTCTCGACCCGTAGCGCGGTACGCGGCAGCAGCGTCACCCCGAGCCCGCCCCCGACGAGTTGGACCAGCGTGGAGAGCCCGGCGGCGGTCGTGGTCACCGGGGTGCCGTCGGGGCGGCCGGCCTCGCGGCAGATGTCCAGGGCCTGGTCGCGCAGGCAGTGGCCCTCGTCCAGCAGCAGCAGATCCAGCTCCTTGAGCGCCTCGCGGGGAATGTCCGTACGCCCGCCCAGCCAGTGGTCCCGCGGCGTGACCAGCACGAAGTCCTCATCGAAAAGCGGCAGTTCCACCACCCCCGGCGCGCCGAGCGGGACCGCGAGCAGCAGCAGGTCGAGCCGCCCGTGGGCGAGCCCGTCCAGCAGCGAGGCGGTCTGCTCCTCGTACACCTGGAGGTCGAGACGCGGATAGTGCTCGCGCACCAGCCGCAGCACGGTCGGCAGCAGATACGGGGCCACGGTCGGGATCACCCCGAGCCGCAGCACACCGGTGAACGGCGCCCGCGCCGCCTCGGCCTCCTCCAACAGCGCTCCCACCTCCGCGAGTACGGAGCGTGCCCGCGCGGCCAGCCGCTCCCCCGCCGGGCTGAGCAGCACCTTGCGGGTCGTACGTTCCAGAAGCTGCACTCCGAGCGTGTCCTCCAGGGCGGCGACGGCGCCCGAAAGGGCGGGCTGGCTCATCCCGATGGCGGACGCCGCGTCCCGGAAGTGCAGATGCTCGGCGACCGCGGCGAACGCCTTGAGCTGGGACAAGCTCGGCTGCCGCTGCTTTCCCGACGGTATCGCTGTCGCGGCCACTGATAGCCACCTCCAATCAACCGCAGCGAGTGTAGCTATTTCACTGATCAATGTGCCATGTGCCAAGGTAGAGATCGTCCAACCCCGGGAAACCCCCACAAAGGGTCCCTCCCACGCGAAAGCTGCAAGGAGAAACGTGCTCACTGTCGGTGACAAGTTCCCCGAGTTCGACCTGACCGCCTGCGTCTCGCTGGAGAAGGGGCAGGAGTTCGAGCAGATCAACCACAAGACCTACGAGGGCAAGTGGAAGATCGTTTTCGCATGGCCCAAGGACTTCACCTTCGTGTGCCCGACCGAGATCGCGGCCTTCGGCAAGCTGAACGAGGAGTTCGCCGACCGTGACGCCCAGATCCTGGGCTTCTCGGGCGACTCCGAGTTCGTCCACCACGCCTGGCGCAAGGACCACGACGACCTGCGTGACCTGCCCTTCCCGATGATGGCCGACTCCAAGCACGAGCTGATGCGCGACCTGGGCATCGAGGGCGAGGACGGCTTCGCGCAGCGCGCCGTCTTCATCGTGGACCAGAACAACGAGATCCAGTTCACCATGGTGACGGCCGGTTCCGTGGGCCGTAACCCCAAGGAGGTCCTGCGGGTCCTGGACGCCCTGCAGACCGACGAGCTGTGCCCGTGCAACTGGAGCAAGGGCGAGGAGACCCTCGACCCGGTCGCGCTCCTCTCCGGCGAGTGAGGTGATTCACGATGGCACTCGATGAGCTGAAGTCCGCCCTGCCGGACTACGCCAAGGACCTGAAGCTGAACCTGGGTTCGGTGATCGGGAACTCCGAGCTTCCGCAGCAGCAGCTGTGGGGCACCGTGCTGGCCTGCGCGATCGCCTCGCGCTCGCCGCGCGTGCTCCGCGAGCTGGAGCCGGAGGCCAAGGCCAACCTGTCGCCCGAGGCGTACACCGCCGCCAAGTCGGCGGCCGCCATCATGGCGATGAACAACGTGTACTACCGGACCCGGCATCTGCTGTCCGACCCGGAGTACGGCAACCTGCGTGCGGGTCTGCGGATGAACGTCATCGGCAACCCGGGCGTGGACAAGACCGACTTCGAGCTGTGGTCGCTCGCGGTCTCCGCGATCAACGGCTGCGGCATGTGCCTCGACTCGCACGAGCAGGTGCTCCGCAAGGCGGGCGTGGACCGCGAGACGGTCCAGGAAGCCTTCAAGATCGCCTCGGTGCTGCAGGCGGTCGGCGCCACCCTGGACGCCGAGAGCGTCCTGGCCGAGAACGGCTGACGCCGCTCTCACCCCGCAAAGACGAAGGGGCGCCCCACCGAACCGGTGGGGCGCCCCTTCGCGTTGTGGCCACGGACGTCACGTACCGCCCTCGTCCGGCGGCTCAGGGCGCCGGACCGGGGCGGTGGCCACGACGGTCGCGCCGTGCGGGCCCGGGGCATCGCGCGGGGCGTTCGCCCCGCTGTACGAGCGCAGATAGCCGACCACCGTGTTGACGACCGCCACCAGCGGTACGGCCACCACCGCGCCGCCGATGCCGCCGATCATCGAGCCGCCCGCGACCGAGAGCACCACCGCGAGCGGATGGACCCGCACCGCGCGGCCGAGGATGAACGGCTGCAGCACATGCCCCTCGATCTGCTGCACCGCCAGCACCACCACCAGCACCATCGCCGCCGTGAAGACGCCCTGGGTGACAAGTGCCACCATGACCGCGAGCGCGCCGGAGACCACCGCGCCGACCAGCGGGATGAAGGCGAAGAGGAAGATGAAGACGGCGAGCGGCACGGCCATCGGGACGTCGAGGAAGAAGAGCCCGACGCCGATGAAGATCGCGTCGATGAGGGCCACCAGCACCGTGCCCCGCACATAGGAGGTCAGCGTGGCCCAGGCGCGCGGCCCCGCGCCCGCCACGCCCGGCCGGGCCGCCGCGGGGACGAGCCCCAGCGTCCAGCGCCAGATCCGCGGCCCGTCGTACAGCAGGAACAGCGTGCTGAACATGGTCAGCAGGATGCCGGTCAGCACCTCCACGACGACCGTGACGCCTTCGAGCCCGGCCGAGGTGATCTCCTCGGTGTTGGCTCCGACGGCCTCGCGCAGGCTCTTGGCGACATGGTTGATCTGCTTCTCCGTCACATGGAACGGGCTGTGCAGCAGCCAGCGCCGGAGATCGTCGATACCCGCCTGGAGCTTGTTGGACAGCTCGTCGACGTTCTCCATGACCTGCCACACCACGAACCAGACGACCAGCCCCATGATGATGAAGCCGCCGATGAAGGTGATGGTCGTGGCGAGCCCGCGCGGGACGCGCCGGTTGCGGAGCCGGGTGACGGTGGGCTCCAGCAGGGCCGTGATGAGCAGGGCGATGGTGAAGGAGAACACCACCAGCTGGACGGAGCTGATGACCTGCATCAGCACGTAGAGCGTGCCGGCCAGCACCAGCAGCCGCCATCCGGCCTCGGCGGCGACGCGTACGCCCCAGGGGACGGCGTCGACCGGTGCGGGCCGGGGCGCGACGGCGGGGGCGTAGGCGGGCGGAGCGGGCACCCTGGGCGCCTCGGACGGCTCGGACGGCTCCCGCGACTCGTCCGACGCGGGCGGCGGGTGCGGCTCGTGCGGCCCGCGCGCCTCGGACGGCTCGGGCGGCTCCTGCGGCGGCTCCGGCCGGTGCGGTGGCGGCTCCGGGACTCCGGCAGGCGCGGGCGGCCGGCCGGCCCCTCCGCCGCCCTCGTCACCCCGTGCCGCGGCCTCTTCGTGTTCGAGCCGCACGGCAAGCCGGGTCAGACCGGCCCCCAACCTGCCGACCCACTCTGGCAATCTGGACATTCAGCTTTCCCTACCCCCGGTTCCCCCGTGGTCGTCGGGATGACGTTACCGGCTCCCGACGCGCGAAACCCCCGACCTGGCGGACGGGGGTTTCGCGAAGCTCTGGCTGAGCGGCCGGGTGGCCCGGACCGATCAGTAGTAGTTGTTGGCCTGCCAGAACGACCATGCCTCACACGGGCTGCCGTAGCGGTCGTTCATGTAGCCAAGCCCCCACTTGATCTGGGTGGCCGGGTTGGTCTTCCAGTCGGCACCGGCCGACGCCATCTTGGACGCGGGCAGCGCCTGCACCAGACCGTAGGAACCCGAGGACGGGTTGGTGGCCTGGTAGTTCCAGCCGCTCTCGTGGTCCACGATGTTGCTGAAGCACTGGAACTGGTCGCTCGGCATCATCTGCCGGGCCATGCCCTGGACGTCGGCGATGGAGTACGACGCCTTGATCGGGAAGCTGCCGGAGTCACGCGATGCCGAACGGCTCGCGATCTCCTGCTTCTTCTTGGCCTCGCGCTCCTTGGCCAGCTTCTCGGCGGCCGCCTTGTCCGCGGCGGCCTTCTTGGCCTGCGCGTCCTGGGCTGCCTGCTTGCGGGCCGCCTCCTCAGCGGACTTCTTAGCCTCCGCGTCGGCGGCGGTGGACTGAGCGTCCGCCTGCTGCGTCAGCGATGCTGTCTGCGCCACGGCCTGCTGGCCGGCGGGTATGTCCGCAAGGAGCGTCGAGTCGGCGGCGGTCGCCTCGATCGGGTCGGACGAGCTCTGCTGCTCGCCACCCGCGGCGACACCGACGACGGCGCCCACAGTGGTGACCGCGGTGGCCGAGGCCACTGCGAATCCCCGGACCGAAATCCGGCTCACTCGGTTTTTCCTTCCAGCGTCGCCCGCTTAGGTGACCTCGCGGGCGCAATCGTGCCCCTGTGCGCTGGCCCCCCCTTGTTCCGTCCCCGGTGCTGCTCAGTGGGTCTGGCTGGTCACGGGAGGCACTGGCCCGGTGCGTCCTCCCGCAGGAGGGATGCGAGGTGCTCGGGCGGCATACGGCGAACGCTCTTCAGTTCTGGTACTGCTGTGGTTCTGTACCGCTGGCGGTACTGGTGTGCCGTATGCGGGGCCTGACAGAACCCACACACTGCCGGACACGGATGCCGGAAGGCAATTCCCCGGGAGGTGCGAAAGCTCACATGCCGTTTACGCCCTGGGCTTTCTGGAAATCCACGCGCGAGAACGCGCCGCACAGCTAGGCTCTTTGGCCTTTCCGTGCGGCGCGTTAACGGCGAACCGGACTCAACCGGCTCAGATGTGGCCGTCCTCCAGCATTTCGGTCACCAGGGCCGCGATCGGCGACCGCTCCGAGCGGTTCAGGGTGATGTGCGCGAAGAGCGGATGTCCCTTCAGCTTCTCGACGACCGCCACCACCCCGTCGTACCGCCCGACGCGGAGGTTGTCGCGCTGACCCACGTCGTGGGTGAGCACCACGCGGGAGTTGGCGCCGATCCGGGACAGAACGGTCAGCAGGACGTTCCGTTCGAGCGACTGCGCCTCATCGACGATCACGAAGGCGTCATGCAGCGACCGGCCACGGATGTGGGTGAGCGGAAGCACTTCCAGCATGCCGCGCTCCACCACCTCCTCGATGACCTCGGAGCTGGTCACCGCGGACAGCGTGTCGAAGACGGCCTGAGCCCAGGGGCTCATCTTCTCCGCCTCGCTGCCGGGCAGATAGCCCAACTCCTGGCCGCCCACCGCGTACAGCGGACGGAAGATCATCACCTTGCGGTGCTGCCGCCGCTCCAGGACCGCCTCCAGGCCCGCGCACAGCGCGAGCGCCGACTTGCCCGTACCGGCCCGGCCGCCCATCGACAGGATCCCCACCTCGGGGTCCAGCAGCAGGTCCAGCGCGATGCGCTGCTCCGCGCTGCGGCCGTGGATGCCGAACGCCTCGCGGTCGCCGCGCACGACCCGCACCTGCCCGTCCGGGGTGACCCGGCCCAGCGCCTTGCCGCGCTCGGACTGGAGGACCAGTCCGGTGTGCACGGGCAGTTCGGACGCCTCGGGGATGTACGCGGTCTCGGCGGCGAACAGGTCGTCCACCTGCTCGGCGGAGACGGTCAGTTCCGCCATCCCCGTCCAGCCCGAGTCGGTGATCGCCAGCTCCGCGCGGTACTCCTCGGCGAGCAAGCCCACCGAGGACGCCTTGATGCGCAGCGGCAGATCCTTCGAGACGACGGTGACGTCGTACCCCTCGGCCTGCAGGTTCCGGGCGACCGCGAGGATCCGCGCGTCGTTGTCCCCCACCCGGCCACCGTGGGTCAGGAAGGCCGCGGGGAGGATTCCCGGGTCGGAGTGGTTGAGCTCGACGCGCAGGGTGCCGCCCAGGTCGCCGATCGGGATGGGAGCGTCCAGGCGGCCGTACCGGATGCGGTACTCGTCCAGCAGGCGCAGCGCCTGCCGGGCGAAATACCCCAGCTCGGGATGGTGTCGCTTGGCCTCCAGCTCCGTGACCACGACGACCGGCAGCACGACTTCGTGCTCGTCGAAGCGGGCCATGGCGTTGGGGTCGGCCAGCAGGACGCTGGTGTCGAGGACATAGGTGCGCCGGTCGTGCTCGCGGCGTTTCTTGCTGGTCACCACGGGTGGACGAACCCCCTCGGGAGAGGTTGGGGTGCGACGGCGTCGCGGGAGTGAGGTGTCCCCGCCGTAGACGGGGAGCGGACCGGGCTCAGGCCCACGGAGCGGGCCGAGCGCCGGCCCTCCGCGTCATACGCACGATCCGCACAGTCGTCCGTGTGCAAAGGGCCTCCCGGGCGGACGACCCGATGCCGTCCGCTGGCAGTTCAACGCCCGACTGGACAGGTGGAACAGGGCGTCGACCTGGAAGGGATATTCCCTCGAAGGTGCGGAGCCATGCAACGGCATATGACGGCCCGTACATGAACGTTGTGGAACCAGCGTGCTACACGGCGGCCGGGGCCGGACGCGGTGTCGCGTCCGGCCCCGGCCGGTGAACTGCTTTGTGGGATAAGGCGATCAGTTGCCGTAGCGGCGGTGCCGCGCCGCGTAGTCACGCAGGGCGCGGAGGAAGTCGACCTTGCGGAAGGCGGGCCAGAAAACTTCGCAGAAGTAGTACTCCGAATGGGCACTCTGCCACAGCATGAAGCCCGACAGCCGCTGCTCGCCGCTGGTGCGGATCACCAGGTCCGGATCGGGCTGGCCACGGGTGTACAGGTGTTCGGCGATGAGGTCGATGTCGACGACCTCGGCCAGCTCCTCGAAGGACGTGCCCTTGGTGGCGTGGTCCAGGAGCAGCGAGCGCACCGCGTCGGCGATCTCCTGGCGGCCGCCGTAGCCGACGGCGACGTTGACCAGTATTCCGTCGATGTGGTCCGTGTCCCGCTCGGCCTCCTTGAGGACCGTCTGGGTGCGGGAGGGCAGCAGGTCCCGGTTCCCCACGTGGTGGACCCGCCAGCGGCCGTCGGAGGCCAGATCGCGCACGGCGCCCTCGATGATGTTCAGGAGCGGCTTCAGCTCCTCCTCGGGGCGGTCCAGGTTGTCGGTGGAGAGCATCCAGAGCGTGACGACCTCGACATCCGTCTCGCTGCACCAGCCCAGCATCTCCTGGATCTTGCTGGCGCCCGCCTGGTGGCCCTGCTCGGTGGTGCCGCCGGAGGCGCGGGCCCAGCGGCGGTTGCCGTCGAGGATGACCCCGATGTGCTTGGGCACCTGGTCGTGATCGAGGCGGCCCTCCACCCGGCGTGCGTAGAGCCCGTACACCAGGTCGCGCAGTTTCACGTCTTCCAGCCCCTCAGTGCTTTGCATGGCTCGCCATGGCTGTCCGCCCCAAGGGCAGAACCCTACTGCGGGGCGGCGGGGGTGGCTAACTGAGCCGGTCGGACGGGGTATCGAGACACCGCACGGACGTCCGGGCCCTCGCGGGCCCCCTCTGTCGTCACGTTGTGTGATGGCCCGTGCGGGCTGGGTGGTGCCGTCGCGACGCGCTGACCCGTGGATGACCCCGTAATAGAGCGGGCCGGTCCGTGGGGGGGAGTACGGACCGGCCCGAGGGGGGGTTTCCACCATAACCCTTCGTGAGCGGTTGTCCATGCATTGGCGGGGGTGAGGATGTGCGCGGCGCCGGCGCCTTGACGCGTCAGCCGGTGCCGAGCGCCCCCAGTACCAGCCCCGCGCCCGCCCCGAGGATCATGAACGGGCCGAACGCCAGCGGCGTCCCGCGGCCCGCCCGCCGCGCCAGGACCAGGGCCGTCGCGTACAGGGACCCCAGCAGCACCCCGGCGAATCCGCCCCAGAAGAGCACCGCCCAGCCGTACCAGCCGAGGGCGACACCGAGGGTCAGCGCCAGCTTGACGTCGCCGAAACCCATCCCGCGCGGGCTGATCAGGAAAAGCACCAGATACGCCCCGCCCAGCACCACTCCGCCCAGCAGCGCGCGCGGCCAGGACCCGGCGCTGTGCGGCAGCAGCGCGGCGCCGCCGAGCAGCGTTGCCGCGGCGCCCGCCATCGGCAGGGTCAGCACGTCCGGCAGCCGGTTCACCGCCCGGTCCACCCCGGCCAGCAGCACCGCGGGCGGGGCGAGCAACAGCCACACCGCCAGCTCGGGCCGTACCCCGGTGGCCGCCGCCAGGGCCGCGCACACCAGCGCGGTGAGCAGGGCGGGGAGCAGCGGTCCGGGCCCGTACCCCGGTTCTCCGTCGCCTTCGGCCGCCTCTTCGTCCGCCTCGCAGCGCGGACAGCGGGCGGGGCCCAGCCAGCCGCGGGCCGGGCCGGTGAGCGCGTGCCCGCGCGGGCACTCCGCGCGCCACGGCTCCCCGGCGTCGACGGCCAGCCGGTACAGCGGGCGCGGCACCAGCAGCCCGGCGGCGGCGCCGTACGCGGCGGCGAGGGCGATCAGCAGCGGTTGCACGGCCCGAGCCTACGGAAGCGGCGGGCCCCGCGGACCCGTCGGTGGAACACTCATCCCAAGGGTGGACGGCGGGTGGTGAAGGGGACACGCATGGGGCGCTGGCGGGACGGCACCGGAACGCTTCACATCCTGCGGGATGTTCCCGTCGACGTACCGCTGGAGATCGCCGCCTCCTACCGCGCCCGGGCCCGTGGGCTGCTCGGCCGGGACGGGGTGACCGGCGCGATCCTGCTGACCCCCGCGAGCGGGGTGCACACCTTCCGGATGCGCTTCGCCATCGACGTCGCCTATCTCGACCGCCGGCTGACCGTGCTCGCCGTCACCACCCTGCGCCCCGGGCGGCTCGGGCTGCCGCGGCCGCGCGCGCGGCACGTTCTGGAGGCCGAGGCGGGGGCAATGGAGCGCTGGGGCCTGCGGCGGGGCGCTCAAGTCGCCGTCGACCCCGGCCCTTCTTCGGCTCCAGCGCCTTATGTACGCTGAACGCGCTGTTCATGAGGTACATGAGGTAGAGGTACAGGGGTAGGGGTGGCACGTTGACGACGACGGGCAAGATTCTGCGGTTCGACGAGTTTCGCGGTTACGGATTCATCGCCCCGGACGACGGCGGCGAGGACGTGTTCATGCACGCGAACGACCTACTGGACGAGAAGCACCTGTTCCAGCCCGGTTCGAAGGTGCGGTTCATCCCCGAGTACGGCGACAAGGGCCCCAAGGCGTCCGAGGTCCGCATCCTGGAGCGCTCCGCGGCCCCCATCGTCCGCTCCTCCCCCGCACCGGACTCGGGCGACGACACGATGTGCGACGTCCTCTCCGTGGCCGAGTTCCGGCAGGAGCTGACCGAGACGCTGGTCGACATGGGCGGCAGTCTCACCGCCGACCAGATCAAGCAGGTGCGCCGGCGCGTCATCGAGCTGGCCCAGGCGCACAACTGGATCGAGTCCTGAGTCTCCCTGTTTGATCAGGGCGGCGGTGGCGGCAGCGACTCGATGCCGGGCGCGGCCGCGGGCCACACCAGCAGGACCGCGCAGGGTGCGTGGTCCACCACGAAGCGCGCCGCGGGCCCCAGACTGTGCGGCCCCAGCCGGTCGCGGTCCCCGTCGCGGGCACAGACGAGCAGATCCACGCCGTCCGCCTCGCGCACCACCTCGTGTTCGACCCGGCCGTGCCGGTGCAGCCGTGTCACGGGCCGGTGCAGCCGCTCGGCGGCGGCGTCCAGCAGCTCGGACGCGGCGGTCTCGGCCAGTTCCTCCAACCGGTCGCCCGGGTCCCGTCCGGACCGGCCCCGCCCCAGCAGCCCGGCGAAGGCCCCGTGCGCGGCGCCCGCCACCTGGTCGTCGGTGACGTACAGCAGGCGGATCTCGGCGTCGCCGTCGGCGAACAGATGGTCGCGGGCGGCGTCCACGGCGGACTGCCAGGTGCCGTCGGCGATCCAGATGAGCACGATCATGAGTTCCTCATAGCGTCGCCAGCATGGCCCACAGCGCCACCGTCGCCGCCACCAGCGTGGTCGGCACGGTGAGCAGCCCGAGGCGGGTGAACTCGCCCAGCCCGGAGTCGGCGTCCGCCCCGTGGTGGCGGACGATACGCCGCCACAGGAGCGTGGCCAAGGAGCCGACGTAGGTGAGGTTGGGGCCCAGGTTGACCCCGATCAGCACGGCCAGGACCGGGCCAGGGCCGCCCTCGGCGGCGATCGGCAGCAGCGCCAGGGTGGCGGGCAGGTTGTTGACGAGGTTCGCCAGCACCGCCGCGACGGCCGCGATCGCGAGCAGGGTGGGCAGTCCGGTGCCGACCGGCAGCACCCGGGACAGCGCCGCCTCCAGGCCGTTGTCCAGGACCGCCTGCACCACGACGCCCAGGGCGAGCACGAACAGGCAGAACAGCGGGCCCGCCGCGCCGACCACGCCCCGTACCGTCGTCGTCCGCCGCCGCACCGCCCGCGCCGCGAGCACCAGGGCCCCCGCCCCGGCGGCCCATGCGGGCTCCAGCCCGAGGAGCGACGTCACGACGAACCCGGCCAGGGTCAGCGCCAGTACGGTCAGCGCGAACACCGGCACCCGCGGCCACTCGGCGGGCGGCGGCTTCGTGGTCCCGGCGGCCAGGTCCGCGGCGAAGAAGCGGCGGAAGACCAGGAATTCGATGCCGATGGACACCAGCCAGGCCGGGGCCATGACCAGGGCGAACCGGGTGAACGAGAGCCCGCTCGCCTCCAGGGCGAGCAGGTTGGTGAGGTTGGAGACCGGCAGCAGCAGCGACGCCGAATTCGCCAGATGGGTGCAGGCGTAGACATGCGGCCGGGAGCGGGCGCCGAGGCGGGTCGCTGTCGCGAACACCACGGGGGTGAGCAGGACGACCGTCGCGTCCAGGCTCAGCACGGCGGTGACCGCCGCCGCCACCGCGAACACCCCGCCCAGCAGCCGGTCCGTACGGCCCCGGCAGGCCCGCGCCACGGCCTGTCCGGCGGCCTCGAACACCCCCTCGTCCGCGCACATCTGCGCCAGCAGCAGCACGGCCGCCAGGAACCCGACGACGGGCAGCAGGCTCCGCGTCTCCTCCCACGCCGCCGCCGGTGTCACGGCCCCGGCTCCCACCACGACCGCGGCGGCGGGCACCGCCGCGACCGCCTCGGGCCAGCCGCGGGGGCGGGCGACGGCGAAGGCCAGCACGGCGAGGAGGAGGGTGACGGAGAGGATCTCGGCGACGGTGGTATTCAGGGGGGACTCCCGCGCGGGGTGGTACGACGCCCCCCATGATGCGGCATGGGGGGCGCCCGGGTTCCCGACCGGCCGCGGCCTGCCCCTGGGCGCCGCGGGGGCCCTTTTCCCCACCCCGCCCCTTCCCGAACCGGGGGCAAGCCCCCGGGCCCCGGTTGGGGGCTCCGCCCCCACACCCCCGCCGGGGCTCCGCCCCTGGACCCCGCTCCTCAAGCGCCGGAGGGGCTGGGTGGTAGGGCATCTCCACCCCAGGACCCCGCTCCTCAAACGCCGGAGGGGCTGGGTGATGGGGCATCTCCACCCCAGGACCCCGCTCCTCAAACGCCGGAGGAGCTGGGGCGTTCGCCCGGAGGGGCTGGATTGTGCTGGTTGTGGGCAATCGTTCCGCGGAGGGGGCACCTTCCAGCGGTAGCTGGGGGAGGGAGGGGTGGGCACAACCCGGCCACCGGCCCGCACCCGGCAGCGAAGTCCCGGGGGCAGGCACCCGGCGGCGCCGCAGCCCCCGCAGCGGGCCCTGGGGCCCGGCCCCGGCAGGGCCCGTGCCCTGCGGCCGGGGCCGGGGCTCGGGGGCTTGCCCCCGGTTCGGGAAGGGGCGGGGTGGGGGACTGGCCCGCCGCAGGCGTCCCCTACGCGCCGCGCGGGAAGCTGACCTCTACTCGGCGGTTCTTCTTGCGGCCCTCCTCCGTCGCGTTGTCCGCGATCGGGTACTGCTCGCCGTAGCCGCGGATCTGGTACGCGACGGACGGGTCCAGGTGGTCCGCGAGCCGCTGCTGCACCGCGTTGGCCCGCTTGCGGGACAGGGTGAGGCCGTGCCCGGCCGAACCCAGATTGTCGGTGAAGCCGAAGACCCGGACGCTCTTCGCGTCCTGCCGCTTCGCCTCGTCCGCGATGTCCTGGATACGGGCGTTCGCCTCGGGGCCGAGCTTCGCGCTGTCCTTGCCGAACAGCACCTCGGCCTGGAGGGCGAAGCTGACCTTGGTGTTGGTGTCCTCGCGCCGCTCGTCGCCGTCGTCCGTCTCGACGACCGACTTGATGTCCAGGACCCGCCCGGCCGCGAGCTTGGCGCCCTCGGGCATCCGCAGATCGGGGTCATCGGCGTCGATCTTGAGAGGTGGCCGGGTGTCGGCGGGGGCGCCGGGGCCGCTGTCGGCGCGGGCCGGGGGGCTGAGAACCGGAGTGGTGAGCACGAGCGCGAGGGCGGCCAGGACCGGGCCGTACCGTACGGCACGGCGAGCAGGCGTACGTGTCGACGTCATGGCGGGGCTCACCCGGACAGCTTGATGCTGACGGACGGCATCGTCGGGAGCTGGAAGTCGACCTCCGTGACGCCCTTGGGCGGGGCCGGGAACTGCGCGAAGAACGGCCGGCTCTCGTTCTGCTTGATCCCGGAGAGCCCCGTGGTGCACAGGCACTGCCCATCGGTGTCCCGGAGCACGAGATACCGCTTCTTGCCCTTCGCGTCGACGAGGGACGCACCCGACACGGACGAACGGGACTTGGCCAGCTCCACCTCCGAGGAGCGCCAGTCGACCGGGTTGAACAGCATGCTGCCCTTGTTGGTCACCGTCCCGTTCACGGTGACGAATCCGCCGCTGTCGCGCTCCGCGGAGTGGAGGGTGACGACGATGTTCTTCGGCCCCTTCATCTCGCCGATGACCTTCTTGGAGTCCGAAGCGGGCTCGGTCTCCCCCTGCCCGTCGTCCGTCCTGGCCGCGTTGGACTTCTGCGGGGAGCCGTCCCCCTTCCCGTCCTTCCCGCCGTCGTCGCCGCTGCCGCACCCGGCCACGGCGAGGGCCAGGGCCGCTCCGAGCGCCACCGCGGCAGCCCCCCTCCGGGCCTTCGTCGTGTGCCGAATGCTCATCGCTCGCTGTCCTTTGCTCGTCTACTCGTCAAGGTGCACGGAGAACAGGTCTTTGACGTCCGGGAAGAGCTCCGGGTGCGCCGGGTCGATGGTCACGTCCCTGCCGTCGCATTTCAGGTCGACGGCAGGCTTCTCGTCATCGCCGCCGCTCCCACCGCCGTTGCCTCCGTCCTCGTCGCCCGTCGGAGTCGGCAGCGGGGTGGCCGTCGGCCCGTCGGGCGGCTGGAGCGTACAGCGCGGACCTATGACCGCCTTGGCCGTCGCCACCGCGTGCTTGCTCTCCGTACCGGGGATGACGGTCTTGCCCACCGGCTTCTGGGTCCTGACCTTCACACTGAAGGAGGTGGGCAGATAGCCCGGGACGCAGCGGTCAGGGTCACCGGTGAGGTCGGCGCCGTTCTCCTGCGCGAAGACCTCCGCCTGCGCGCACGCGTCACCCACGCCGATGCCCCGCCCGTTCAGCAGGTCCTCCAGCGCGCTGCCGTCCGTCACGGCCTTCAGCAGCGCCGTGCCCAACGCGTCGCGGTAGTCCTGGGCGGCGGCGAGGGCGGCCGCGTCGGCGGCGGTCTGCCCGCCGTTGCGGGTGGCCCCGGCCTGGCCCACGGCGAAGAAGGCGAGGGCGAGGAAGAGCAGGGCCGCGACCGCGGTGAGGTAGATCGGAAAGGCCTGCCCGGTATCGCTGTTGCGGTATCCGCGAGCCTTCACGCGCTCGCTCAGATGCCGACGACCTGAGAGATCTTGTCGGAGATCGCGTTTGCGATCATGCTTCCGAAGTCCGTCGTCGACAGCACCAGGACGATGGCGACCACCACGGCAATGATTCCCAGGTACTCGATAGAGGTCTGTCCCCGGTCGTTCCCCATAACGCGCTTCCCCATCGTGTTCCCCTCCATGGGTGGCCGTCCCACTCTGGTCCGGCGACTCAACCCCCGTGGTGCCGCTCGCGACACGAGCAAAGTACGCCGAAACAGCCGCCACGGAACAGTGTCCCAGGGGGCATTGCCTTCCCGATACACGGTGTTCGAACCCTGTACGCGGATGTCCGGCGCCGCCGCCCATCCGTCTCACCCCCTCCCGCCGCCGAGGAGTCCACCGTCGACGACTGTCCCACACCCGATTGCGATCGCGAAGAATATTCGCCCAAATGGCCGTCAATCTCCCGTGACCGAACCGAAGTCCGTGCCGGATCCGATGAAGAACCCCGCCACGAGCAGCACCATCGTTCCCGGCACCATGAAGGTGGTGATGACCATGGTCGCCTTGGGGACGGCGCGGGCGGCGCGGCGCCGGGCGTTCTGGGCGTCCGTACGGCGCATGTCGTTCGCGATGGCGATCAGCGTCTCGACGATCGGAGCGCCCAGTTCCTCGCCCTGCTGGAGCGCCGTGACGAACTGCGCGACCTGTTCGGAGTCGTTCCGCTTCCGCAGTTCTTCGAACGCCTGCCGCCGGCTGACCCCCATGTCCATTTGCCGAAGTGTGATGCGAAGTTCATCCGCCCAGGGACCCTCGTACTTCTCCGACACCCGGTCCAGCGCCTGCCGGAAACCCAGCCCGGCGCTCACCACGACCGCCAGCACGTCCAGGAAGTCGGGCAGGGTCCGGTCGATCGCGTCCTTGCGCTCCCGCACCGCCGCCCAGATGCCGACCTCGATCCAGAACAGGCCGAAGACGATCATCAGCAGGGCCAGCAGCAGCTGGCCCTTCATCAGCATGACCAGCGCGCCGACGAAGCCGAGCAGCCCGTACACCGCACGGCGGGCCGCGTACCGGTCGACCGTCAGCCCGCCCGGATGGCCCGCCAGATCGATCCGGCGGCGCACCCGGGCCACCCGCTTCTCGCCCATCAGCCGCAGCACCAGCGGGGCGTAACGCATGCCCAGCCGGTCGACGGCCGAGCCGACCGCGTTCGTACGGGTCGCCCCGACCTCCAGCGCGACCGCGAGGTCGCTCGGCAGCTTGGCCTCGCTGCGGTACAGCGCGATGCCGTAGGCGATGCCCGCCACCGCGAGCCCGGCCGCCAGCGCCAGCAGCACTCCAAAACCCATACCCACTACCCCGGTACCTCGGTCAGACGTCGATCTTCGACATGCGGCGGATGAGGAAGAAGCCGATCCCGTACAGGACGAACGCCGCGATCACCGCGGCCTGCCCCCAGATGGAGGCGGTCATGCGGTCCAGCGAGCCCGGCGCGATCCGGTTCATCAGCAGCAGCGTCCCGATGCCCATCAGCGGCACCACATAGGCGGTGACGGTCACCTGGGAGAGCTGGGTGCGGACCTCGCGCCGGGTCTCCTTCCGCTCCTCCAGCGTGTGGGTGAGGTTGCGCAGCGAGCTGACCACGGTGCCGCCCGCACGGTTCGACAGCACCAGCGTGGTGACCAGCACCACCAGCTCCCGGGACGGCAGCCGCTCGGCCAGCTCGCCGAGCGCGTCGTCGATCGAGTGGCCGACCGCCAGCTTGGCGGAGACCTTGGACAGTTCCTCGCCCGCCGGTGCCTCCATCTCGTCCGCCGCCATGCTCAGCGCGGTGCGCAGCGCCAGCCCGGCCTGGGTGGCGTTGGCCAGGATCCGGGACAGCTCGGGCAGCTGGTTGATGAACCGCTCGATCCGCTTCTGCCGCTGCCAGTTGAGGAACCCGAACGCCGACCAGACGGCGACCACGGCCGCGATCGGGCCGAAGAACGACGCCAGCAGCGACGCCGCCAGCAGCCACAGCCCGGCCGCCGCGGCGGCCGTGTAGACGAAGAACTCGCCGGGGGTGAGGTCCAGGCCGGTCGCCGCCAGCCGCAGCTCCAGCCGGCGCCCCAGGGAGGTGGTGCGCAGCCGCCGGTCCACGCGGGCGAAGCGGCGCGACCGCCCGGACGGTGCCGCCGCCCCCGACTCCGACAGCCGGTCGATCAGCGCCCGCTGACGGTCCGTGCCCCGGGCGTAGGTGTGCACCCCGGCGACGCCCAGCGCGCCGCACACGAGCGTCGTGCCGAGCGTGAGCACCGCGAGCCGGTCCATGCGGTCTACCTCCGTTCCCGCGCGCCGTACGCGCCCGTGTCGTACGCGGCGCCCCGCGTGGTCAGCTGCGCCGGGAAGGCGGCCACCCCGAAGGCGGGCGGCACCGCCTCGCCGGCCAGCCGCAGCCGCTCCGCGACCCGCTCCGGGAGCGGGAAGTACGAGAACTGCCCGTGCACGATCCGGTCCGCGCCCATGGGCTGGGCGTCGAAACGGCAGACGGTGGCGATGCGGTACTCCTCGTGGCCGTGGCTGTCGAGGAGCGCGATCTCGCTGATCCGGCGGGAGCCGTCGGCCTGCCGGACGAGCTGGACGATGCAGTCCACGGCGCTGTTGATCTGGTCTTTCAGCGCCTCGTACGGGATCGCCACGTCGGACATCGAGGCGAGCGTCTGGAGCCGCATCAGCGCGTCCTCGGCGCTGTTGGCGTGGACGGTGGCGAGCGAGCCGTCGTGGCCGGTGGACATGGCCTGGAGCATGTCGAGGGTCTCGCCGCCGCGCACCTCGCCGACGATGATGCGGTCGGGGCGCATGCGCAGCGAGTTGCGGACCAGGTCGCGGATGGTGATCCGGCCCTTGCCCTCGACGTTGGGCGGCCGGGACTCCAGCCGGATCACGTGGGTCTGCTGGAGCTGGAGTTCGGCGGCGTCCTCGACGGTGATGATCCGTTCGCCGTCGGGGATCAGCCCGGAGAGGGCGTTGAGCAGCGTGGTCTTCCCGGAGCCGGTGGGTCCGGAGACGACGACGTTGAACTTGCCCCGCACCAGCGCCGCCAGCAGCATCAGCATCTGCTCGTCCAGCGTGCCCATGCCGATCAGCTCGCTGAGGGTGTAGGCGCGCGGGAAGCGGCGGATGGTGAGCGTGGCGCCGGTGAGCGCCAGCGGCGGGATGATCACGTTGACCCGCTCACCGGAGGGGAGGCGGGCGTCGACCATCGGATTCGACTCGTCCACCCGCCGGTTGACGGTGGAGACGATGCGCTCGATGGTCTGCATCAGCTGTTCCTCGGACGCGAACCGGACGGGCACCAGCTCGACCCGGCCCGCCCGCTCCACGAAGATCTGGTCCGGCCCGTTGACCATGATCTCGGTGATGGAGGCGTCCTCCAGCAGCGGTTCGAGCACGCCGAGGCCCAGCGCCTCGTCCACCACCCGGCGGATGAGCTGGGCGCGTTCGCCGGTGGACAGCACCGGGCCCTCGCGGCTGATGATGTGGCCGAGGACGCGCTCCAGACGGGTCCGGCGCTCGGCGGCGGCCAGCGAGGACATCTCGGCGAGGTCGATCTCCTCCAGCAGCTTGGCGCGGTAGACGGCGACGAGATGCCCGTCCTGGCGGCCCTCCGCGGGCCCCTCGGGCGCGTTGATGCGGGACCGCAGGCTCATGGTCGACCTCCCGCCTGGAGCTGTCCGTCGTCGCACGGCATGGTGGCACTCCTCTTCGCGCTGCCGAAGTCCGTGATGCCGGGGAAGACCGAAGGAATCTTCACCCTCGCGGTCGCGTGTGCCTCGCCGCCGCCGCAGTCGCCGCCGTTGATGTTGGTCTCGTCCGCCAGCCAGCCGCTGATGGCCGCCGTCCCGGCGGCGGCCGGGGTCCCCGGTTCGTCCAGCGAGCCCGTACGCGCCGCCGCCCGCGCCGCCGTGCCCGCCTGCTGGACGGCGTACGCGGCGATCCCCAGCTGGACGGCGGCCAGCGCGACGAGGATCAGGATCGGCAGGAAGCCGAGGAACTCGATCGACGCCGAGCCCGTGTCGCCGCCCCGGCCGGATCCGGCGCCGCGGGACGGGCCGGGCGTGGTCCGGCCGGCGGGCGGCTCGGCGGGGCGGAGAGCCGCCGGGCCCGTCGTCGCGTCCGCCGGCGGAAGGGCGCGGCTCGTCGCGTGGCTCATCGGTGCGTCTCCCCTCACTGCCCCGGGCCCGCCACGGTCTCCGACTCGTCCGCCGCGCCCGCCGAACCGGTCACCGTCCACGGGAAGTCGGCGGCTCCCGGGAACAGGATCGGGACGCTCAGCCGCACCGTCGACTTGTAGACCGTGCCGTCGCCCGACCCCGGGCAGTCGATGTCGGCGCTCCACGCTCCGGGGATGTCGTCCTGCGCCGCGGCCTGGCAGGCCCCGGCTCCCCCGGCCGCGCCCGCCCTGGCGCCCTTGTCCGCCGCGTTGCCCGCGAGCGAGTACGTGTAGCCGACGAGCACGAGCTGCCAGATCACCGCGAGCACGATGAGCGCCAACGGCAGGACGCCGATGAACTCGACCGTGACCTGCCCGCGGTCGCCGCCGCCCCGCTTGCGCAGGAAGCGGCCGGTGGCGGACGGGGGGATCTCGTTCAGCGCGTCCGTCCCCGGGCCCGCGTCGCCGCCGTCACCGTCGTCGGGCTGCCCCGCTCCTATGGCACGGCGCCGCCGCATCCCGGGCAGGGAGCGGTCCCCGCCCGGGGTGTGCCCGCCGCCCCGATGGGCGGCGCGGCGGCCGGGCGGGGGCGTGCCCTGCGGACCGTTCACCAGGCCCAGTTCCCCGGCGAGCCCCCACAGCGCCTGCTTGACGGCGGACTTGGCGTCCAGGTCCTGCATCCGCCCCGAGTCGACGGCGGGTTGCAGCTCCTTGAACCCGGCCGGGATCGCGGTGCGCGCCACCGCCGTGCCCGTGGCGCGCGCGACCAGCTGCGGCTGGATCTCGGCGCTGCGGGTGTGCCGGTTGACGACGGTCACGGTCTCCTCGGCCTTACGGATCTGGAGCCGGTCCCACAGCCGCACCATCCGCTTGGCCGCCCGCACCGCGACCACGTCCGGGGTGGTCACCAGCAGCGCGGTGTCGGCCTGTTCGACGATGGCCGCGCCCGCCGAGGTCATCTGCGTACCGCAGTCGACGACCACCAGCTCGAACCGGGTCCGCAGCGCGCCGACGACCTGCCGGGCCGCCCGGTCGGTGACCTCCTCGCCGCGTTCGCCCTCCCCCGGCGCGAGCAGCAGCCCGAGCCCGGTGTGGTGGGTGAAGACCGCGTCCTGGAGGACCCTCGGCGAGATGTCGGTGATCTGGGCCAGGTCGGCGATGGAGCGCCGGAACTGGACGTCGAGGTAGGAGGCCACGTCGCCGGACTGGAGGTCCAGGTCGACCAGCGCGACCGTGCGGCCCGCCGCCCGCGCGGCCAGCGCGAGCTGGACGGCGGTGACGGTCGTACCGACCCCGCCCTTGGCGCCCGCGACCGCGACCAGCGTGCCGCCGGGACCGGTGGCGGCCACGTCGCCGCCGCCCCCGAGGTGGCGCCGTACGCCGGTGGCCCACTGGGCGGCGGCCTGGACGCGGGCCGCCAGCTCGTCGTACGACAGCGGGAGTCCGGCGATGCCGCGCGCACCCGCGTCCATGGCGGCCGAGTACAGGGCCGGTCCCGCGTCGCCGGTGACCAGCACCACGCCCACCGCCGGGAAGCGCAGCGCGACCTCGCGGATCAGCTCCAACGCGGGGGCCGGGCCGATCCGCTCATGGACGAGGACGACCTCCGGCAGCTCCTCCAGCGAGGCGGCGGCCAGCGCGGCGAGGGTGTCCAGCAGCCGGGTCGAGTCGCCCACCGGCGCCGACGGTTCGACGCCGGGCAGCTGGCCGAGCAGCCCGCCGATGGCGCGGGCCGCGTCGGGGTCGCCGACGGCCGGGAGGATTCTGATCGTCACGCGGCACCTCCTCACTCACTCAGGTTCACGGGGGTCATTTGTCGCCGTCGAGGGTGTAGGTGCGGTCGCGCGGCGAGACGGGGCTGTCCGCGCCGGGGCCGATCAGGGCGAGCCGTACGTGCTCGGCGAAGGACTCGGCGTACGCGACGCGCTGCGCGTCCTTGGTGTCGAGCGCGAAGGTGATCGGCACGGCCTGGTCGACGCGCCGGTTGTCGTCCTCGTCCGGCTTCAGCGCGGACAGCTTGCCGACGTCGATGACCTCCGCGTCGTCGACGATCAGCTGGGAGACCGACTTCTCGCCCTGGGCCTTGCCCTCGAAGGTGGCGTAGATGTTGACCTTCGCACCGGGGGTGATCTTGCCCGCGACGCCCGTCGCGGCGTCGATCATGATGGCGATCTCCTGCTGTCCGGCCTTCAGCGCCGGGCGCTTGGCGATCATGTCCGTCTGGAGCAGCGACCCCTGGCTGAGCTTGGTCGCCGCTATCCTGCCGCGCACCTCGGCGAGATCGGTGACGGCGGTGGAGGGCACCCAGCGCTCGGGCATCGACACCCTCTCGAAGTCCCCGGCGTTCAGGGCCTGGTAGGCGTCGATGTTCCCCTTCAGCTTGTACGCGGTCGTCTCGGGGCCGACCTTCGATTCCACGTCGTTGACGACGGAGAGCACTCCGGCGAACGCGCCACCGGCGCACAGGACCGACAGGACCAGCAGGATGACTCCGCGGCGCTGGCGAGAATTCATGGACGGGCAACCTCGTGAGTGGGACGTTTACCGGCTGGTCAGGGCGGGGCGCTCGGCGGACTGCGTCAGGGCGGGAATCTCATCGCCGCGCGGCACCGGACAGGAGCAGAAGGCGCAGCGGTCCCCGATGAGTTCGAAGCCGCACCAGTGGCACTCCTCTCTCCGTACGGACGCCACGAGCTGGTAGAGCACGGAGAGGTCCGGGATGGCCGCCGCGAACTCGATCAGCTTCGGGGTGCCCCACCAGCGCGCCGACTCGGCGGGCAGCGGCACCTCCTGGACCTCCCCGACGCCCCAGGAGGGGGCGAGCGCCCCGCTGACCCAGTCGTCGCGCGGGGCCGTCCCATGGCCGTGGCTGATGAGCTGGCCGCGCGCGACGGTCATGTGGGTGGCGTACGCGGGCCCGGGCAGCGCGCCGCCCCCGCCCACCTTCACCAGCTGCGGGTCGGGGTGCGCGAGCACGGCGAACTGGGCGCCGGGCATCCAGGACTTGACGTGCGAGGTGAGGCTCACCGGCACCCGGTCCAGCTTGGCGACGCTGCCGAGCAGCGCGCCCGCGTGCACGTAGTGCGCCAGCAGCCGGGCGGAACAGGCCAGCACACCGGGGCTGAAGTCGGACACGGACAGCCGGCGCAGCTGACGGGCGATGACGGCGACGGCCAGCGGCGGCAGTTCGAGCGGGCACAGCGCCATCCGGTCGCTCTCCAGCACGGAGCGCACGGTGTGCAGCCTGCGGATGAAGGGCGGCGGGGTGGCGGCCGGATAGAGCGCCACCAGATAGCCCTGGGCGTCGAGGAGCGCGCCGACCTCGGCGAGCGCGTCGTCCAGCGACTGCTCCTCCGGCGGCCGCAGCACTACGGCCGACGGGGTCTGCCCGTCGGGCGGTGGAAGCACCAGCTCACGGCTGGTGACTGCTATCGCGGTGGGCACGTCGGCTACCCCGTCTCACGTCGTCGCCGAGCGGCGGCGGCCGCAGTTCGTTAACTGCCCCTGGCTGGTGCATCGTCACTTTATCCACGAAAGCCGCGTGAGAGAACAGTTCCTCTGAGTTACCCACTCCTGGTCGCCGAGCGGGCCCGCGCGGCCCCTGTTCAGCCATATACGTCATGGGCTTGACGACCGTATTGGTCTGGACCACCTTGGTCGCACGCCTCAGGGGCCCCTGGACGCGCACAGGCACCACCTCCCTTTCCCCCACGCTCGGAGGCTGTCGTGGTACGCGCACGGATCAGGAAGAAGCTGCTCGGAGCCGCGGCGGTCGCCGCGCTCGCCGCCGGTGGACCGATATCCGCCGGCACCGCACAGGCAGCCCCCACCGCCGTACCGGCGCTCTCGGTCAGCGACGACACCTCGGCGAACGCCTTCGCCACCTCCCTCACCGGCCTCATGGACGAATACGGCTTCGACGGCGTCGACATCGACCTGGAGAACGGCCTCAACGCGACCTATACGACCAAGGCGCTGAAGGCCGTTCACGCCAAGAAGAGCGACGTGATGGTGACGATGGCACCGCAGACGATCGACATGCAGTCGCCGTCCACCGAGTACTTCAAGACCGCCCTGGGCATCAAGGACTTCCTGACCGTCGTGAACATGCAGTACTACAACAGCGGCTCGATGAACGGCTGCGACGGCAAGGTCCACGCCCAGGGCTCGGTCGACTT
This sequence comes from Streptomyces sp. NPDC021212, assembly GCF_044332925.1. Classification (NCBI taxonomy): domain Bacteria; kingdom Bacillati; phylum Actinomycetota; class Actinomycetes; order Kitasatosporales; family Streptomycetaceae; genus Streptomyces; species Streptomyces sp. NPDC021212. Next base: position 168,412 of record NZ_JBIRPZ010000003.1, on the reverse strand, counting down.
CCTCACCTCCCTCGCCTGCGTCCAGTTGGAGAACGGCCTCGCCCCGTCCCAGGTCGGCATCGGCGTCCCCGCCTCGCCCAGCGGCGCGGGCTCCGGCTACGTCGCACCGTCCGTCGTGAACGCGGCCCTCGACTGCCTCACCGAGGGCACCGGCTGCGGCAGCTTCAAGCCGGGCAAGACCTACCCGGGCCTGCGCGGCGCGATGGCCTGGTCCACCAACTGGGACGCGGCGAGCGGCAACGCCTGGTCGAAGGCGGTCGGCCCCCGCCATGTACAGCCGCGGCGCCCAGTCGGCGCACACGCGCCCCGCCGTCCGCAGCGCCGCGGCGAACTCCCCCGTCGGGTGTTCGAGCAGCCGCCATCCCTCGTCGGTGAGCAGGTCGTCCAGCGTCTCCGGGGTGTCGTCCATCAGCTGCCGCCCGGTGTGCTCACCGTCGAACAGCGACTCGATGTGCGGGGCGTAGTCGCCCTCGAACACCCGCTCAGGGCTGTCGTACACATGGTGCAGCCGGTTGAAGGCGACCAGCGTGTACGCCGTGTAGATCACGCTCGGCTTGGGTTCCAACCGCCCGTCGAGCAGCGCCTTCAGCTCCGTTCCCCCGAAGTCGTACGCCCCGCTCACCGGCGCCGGCGCGCCCAGCCGGAACCAGCGGTCCTCGCCGGCCTGGAGCGAGCGGGCCAGCCCGAGCGCGGCCGAGGCGCCCTGCGAGAAGCCGGTGACCGCCACCTTCCGCTCCAGGGGGACGACGGCGCGGGCGGCGCGCAGCATGTCGAGGGAGGCGGTGGTCTCCGAGGGGACATCCATCCAGGGGTGGAGCCCGGGACCGGTGCCCATGCCAAGGTAGTCGGGCGCGACGGCGGCGAACCCGGCCGACGCGTAGGTCAGCGGCGGCGCGGGCAGGAAGCCGTGGCGCTGCATCGAGGGCGCGTCGCTCTTGTGGACCCCCGTGCCGTGCGCGAAGGACACCGCGCGCAGCCTGCCCTCCTTCCCGCGCGGCAGGACGAGCAACCCGCTCACCGTGGTGGGACGGCCGTGCGGGTCGACGGTCCGGTACACCAGCCGGTACGCGTCGACGCCGTAGCGGACCGCGCCCGCGTCGAACCCGCTGGAGCGCAGTTCGGCGGCGACATCGTCCGAGTCGGCCAGCGTGTACAGCGGTTTCACGGAGACCAGTTCGCCCCGGCCATGGGTGACCGGGGCGACTTCCGCCGTCCGCGGGGTGGTGGCCGCCGTGGCCGGGGCCGCCGCGACGGTCGGAAGCAGCAGTAAGGCGGCACAGGCAGCGGCTGCCACATCCGGCGTCATGCGCGCTCTTCGCATGAGGACCCTCGTTTCTGACACCGTGACAAGGGTCCTCAGCTTTGTGCGAGCGGCCCGGGGGCGCACTGGCGCCTGCCCCCGGACCGTGGTGGGGCCGGCCCCGCCCTACGTCACGGCTTGGGCAGCACGCACCCGGCCAGGCTGAGGTCGATCTTGTTTCCGGTGGTCACGCACTTGGTGATCCCGTACGTCTGCTGGGCGTAGTTGATGCCCTTGCGGACCGTCACCGCCCCGCTCTCGTCCACCTCGCACGGGTTGTTGAGGGTGCACCGCGCCCCGTCCTCATTGCCCGTGTTGTTCACGGCCAGGACCGTGCCGGTCGTGGCGTCGACCACGGGCGAACCGGACGTTCCGCCAATCGTGTTACAGGCGGAGGTGTAACGGACCGAATCCTTCCAGGTCCAGTCGCCTTCCTTAAGGCGATAGGTAAATCCGTCGATATTGCAGGAGTAGATCTTCTTCCAGTAGCCGGAGACCACCTTGATACCGATGCCCTGGGCCGGGCGGATGTCGGACAGTTGCAGGGCCTTGATGCCGTACCTCTGCTGTATTTGCGCGTACGTCGAGGTCAGCTGGTACAGCGAGATGTCGGTGTCGGTCATGGTCGCGTACGCGACCTTGCTCGCCCGTACCGTGCCCGCGCTCCCGCCGGAGCTGTTCAGCAGGGTGAAGCTGCGGCTCGACGCCTGGTCGACGATCACCTCTCCCGCGTCCGGGAAGCCGGTCTCCAGGCAGTGCCCGTTGGAGAGGACGAGCGCGGGGTCGGTATCCGCGGACTTCGCGGTCCGTACGACGGAGCCGGAGCAGTTGCTGAGCGCGACCGTTCCGGCGAAGTCGACCGCCTGCGCGGCCCGGGGGTGGGAGGAGGAGGCTGCCGCCGGGGCGGCGCCGACGCCCACGAGGGTCGCGCCGCCCAGCAAGAGGGCCGAGAGCGCGCCGACGAGAGGTCTGTTCACAGGGGGGTTCCTTCCCTCGATGAGAAGTTCCTTCGGCTTCGACCATTTCCCTCCCTTGACCATGTCATGCGCATGGCCGAACACTGGCGCAGCAGTCGCTCGCCTCTCACCCCACAGGAGCAGTTATGCGACTTCGCACTCGCGGCAGACGGGTTACCGCCCTCGCCGCCCTCTTGTCCCTCGCCCTCGCCGCCCCGATCGCGGCCCAGGCCGACGATCCGGCCCCGGGGCGCGCCACCTCGGCCGATGCCGCATCGGGCACCACGGCCGCCGATGAGAACGTGCGCCAGTACGAGGTCGCGGGCCCGGCCACCCCCGCCGAGCGCTCCGCCGTCGCCGCCACCGGCGTCTCCATCGACGAGACGGACGCCCGCTCCGTCGTCGTCACCGCAGACTCCGCCCAGGTCAGGCGGTTGCGCGCGCTCGGCTACCGGCTCACCGAGCTGCCCGGCCCGGCCGGCCGCGGCGAGGGCCGGGCCGCCAAGCCGTTCGACTTCCCCTCGGCGGACGCGAAGTACCACAACTACGCCGAGATGAATGCCGAGATCGACGCGGCCGTAGCCAAGTATCCCGCCATTCTGAGCAAGCGCGTCATCGGAAAGTCGTACGAGGGCCGGAACATCGTCGCGCTGAAGATCAGCGACAACGTGGCCACGGACGAGGCCGAGCCGGAGGTGCTCTTCACCGCCCACCAGCACGCGCGGGAACACCTCACCGTGGAGATGGCGCTGTATCTGCTCCACCAGTTCACCGACGGCTACGGCACCGACCGCCGCATCACCGACATCGTCAACGGCCGCGAGATCTGGATCGTCCCGGACGTCAACCCGGACGGCGGCGAGTACGACATCGCCACCGGCCGCTACCGCAGCTGGCGCAAGAACCGGCAGCCCAACTCCGGCTCCTCCTCCGTCGGCACCGACCTCAACCGCAACTGGGACTTCAAGTGGGGCTGCTGCGGCGGCTCCTCCGGCTCCGCGGGCTCCGAGACCTACCGCGGCGCCGGGGCCGAGTCGGCCCCCGAGGTGAAGGTCGTCGCGGACTTCGCGCGCAGCCGGGTCATCGGCGGCAAGCAGCAGCTCAAGGCCGCCATCGACTTCCACACGTACAGCGAGCTGGTGCTGTGGCCGTTCGGCTGGACGTACAGCGACACCGCGACCGGGATGACCAAGGACGACCACGACGCGTTCGCCGCTGTCGGCAAGAAGATGGCCGCGAGCAACGGCTACACCCCCGAGCAGTCGAGCGACCTCTACATCACGGACGGGACGATCGACGACTGGCTGTGGGGCAGCCAGAAGGTGTTCGCGTACACGTTCGAGATGTACCCGACGTCGAGCGGCGCGGGCGGCTTCTACCCGCCGGACGAGGTCATCGACCGCGAGACGAGCCGTAACAAGGACGCGGTGCTCCAGCTGCTGGAGAACGCGGACTGCATGTACCGGTCGATCGGCAAGGAAGCCCAGTACTGCGCGACGACCTGACCCCGCGTGCGGATGCCCCGGGGCGCGATCGCGCCCCGGGGCGTACCCGCAGCTAGATCACCAGGCTCAGCAGGCCCGCCACCACGAAGCCCGCCACCGACAGCACCGACTCCAGCACGGTCCACGACTTGAGGGTGTCCCGCTCGGAGATGCCGAAGTACTTCGCCACCATCCAGAAGCCGCCGTCGTTGAGGTGCGAGGCGAAGATCGAGCCCGCCGAGATCGCCATGATGACCAGCGCCAGATGGGCCTGTGAGTAGTCGCCCGAGGCCAGCATGGGGGCGACGATGCCCGTGGTGGTGACGATGGCGACGGTCGCCGAGCCCTGGGCGACCCGCAGCACCAGGGAGATCAGGTAGGACAGCAGGATGACCGGCAGGCCCGCGCTGTCGAACGAGTCCGCGAGGGCCTGGGCGACGCCGCTGCCCTTGAGCACGGCGCCGAAGACGCCGCCCGCGCCGACGATCAGCAGCAGGTTGCCGACGGGCTTGAGGGAGGTGGTGGAGACGGTCTCCAGCGACTTGCGGGACCAGCCGCGCCGGATGCCCAGCAGGTAGTACGCCAGCAGCAGGGAGATCGTCAGCGCCACGAAGGGGTGGCCGAAGAACTCGATGACCGAGCGGACGGTGCTCGGGTCCAGCGCGATGGAGGAGAAGGTCGCGCAGAGGATGAGGATCAGCGGCGTACCGATGATGGCCAGGACCGTGGACACCGCGACCGGCGCCTCGGCCGGTGCCGCGCCCGCTTCCCGCCGCTCGGCCTCGACCGCCTCCCGCGCCTCCTCCGCCGCCTCGATCATGTCCTGCGGTACGGGGACGAAGATGCGGTTGCCGATCCAGGCGGCGTAGACCCACGCGGCGATCACGGACGGGATGCCGACCAGGATGCCCATCAGGATGACCCAGCCCAGGTCGACATGGAGCAGTCCGGCGGCGGCGACCGGGCCGGGGTGCGGCGGCAGGAAGGCGTGGGTCATGGAGAGCCCGGCCAGCAGCGGCATCGCGTACAGCACGATCGACTTGCCGCTGCGCTTCGTCGCCGCGTAGACGATCGGCGCCAGGACGAAGATGCCGACGTCGAAGAAGACGGGTATGCCGAAGATGAGGCCGGTGAGCCCCATGGCGAGCGGGGCGCGCTTCTCCCCGAAGAGGCCGAGGAGGCGGGAGCTGAGCGCCTCGGCGCCGCCGGAGACCTCCAGGATCGCGCCGAGCATGGTGCCCAGTCCCATGATGATGGCGACGTGGCCGAGGATGCCGCCCATTCCGGTTTCGATGAGCGAGATCGCGTCGGACTTCTGGACGGTGCCGAAGAGTTCGGTGACCGAGAGCCCGGCGGCCAGGCCGACGGCTATGGAGACGGCGAGCAGCGCCACGAAGGGCTGCAGCCGGACCTTGATGATCAGGTAGAGGAGCAGCGCGATACCGAGGGCGGCGACGGTCAGCAGACCGGCGGTGCCGGGGATGATCGCGAGCAGGCCACCGGTGTGGGGTGGGGTCTCGGGAGCGGGAGCGGCTGCGAGCAGCATGGGGAACTCCGGAAAGTGGGTAAGGCGTATCGCCGCACGGCGGAGGGCCGCGCGCGGGGGACGGGGGTGTGGGCTGGGTGCGGGTGATCAGGGGTCTGGTCCCGGCGACGTCGAACAGTGGGTGTGGGGGGTTCCGGGCGCGGGCGGGGGTTCGAGACCCCGCCCGCGCCCGGAAGTTCTCAAAAGGGCTGGACTCAGCCGAGGACGGCGAGGGCGTCGATCTCGACGAGCAGCCCGGCGGGGAGGCCGACGTAGATCGTCGTACGGGCCGCCGGGGCCTCCTTCAGGTCCGCGAAGAACTCGTTGTAGATCTCGTTGAACTCGGCGAAGTGGCCGGTGTCGGTGAGGTAGACGCGGATCATCATCACGTCCTCCCAGCTCGCCCCGCCCTCTTCCAGCACGGACCGCACGTTGCGCAGGGTCTGCAGGGTCTGCTCGCGCAGGGACGGCCCGACCGGGGCGGGGGCCTGGCCGGGGACCGCGGGGCCGAAGCCGACCTGACCGGCGACCTGGAGGATGTTCCCCTTCTTGACGCCGTGCGAGAACTTGGCCGGCGGGGTGGTGTGGGTGGCCGGAGTGATCGCGGTCTTGTTCAGCTTCTCGGTCATGAGGAGGGTTCCTCGGCTCTCTTCTCGGGTGGTACTTGCGGTGATTCTTCTGATGGTTCTTCGGGTCCGGCGGACGGCCGCTCCGGGGCGCCGCCCGAGTACTCCCGGCTGATGTCCTGGGCGGTGCGGCGCACGGCCGGCAGCAGGGTGAGGAGTTCGTCCGCGGTGACGACGACGTTCGGCGCCGACACCGAGCACGCGGCGACGACCCGGCCGTCCGCTCCCCGGATCGGTGCCCCGACGCAGTTGATCGACTCCTCGTGGCCGCCGAGGTCGCTGGCCCAGCCCTGTTCCCGTACGGTCTCCAGCTCCTTCAGGAACGCGGTGGCGTTCGGCGTGGAGCGGGCCGTGTACGCCGGGTACGGGAGCCGTTCGGCCAGCGCCCGCCGCTCCGCCTCCGGCAGGTCCGCCAGCAGCAGCTTGGCGACCGCGGCGACGGTGATCGCGACGGGCTTGCCGATCCGCGAGTACATCCGGACCGGGTAGCGGCTCTCCACCTTGTCGATGTAGAGGACCTCGTTCTCCTCGTACACCGCGAGGTGCACGGTGTGTCCGCACCGCTCGTTGAGCGCGACCAGATGGGGGTGGGCGATCTCCCGTACGTCCAGGTTCTCCACCGCCTCCTGCGCGAGCGCGAAGAGGCGGGCGCCGAGCCGGTAGCGCTGGTCCTGCTGGCGGTAGACCATGCCGTGCTCGTGCAGCGTGCGCAGCAGCCGCAGCGCGGTCGACTTGTGCACGCCGAGCCGCGAGGCGACCTGCTCCAGGTTGGCGGGTCCCTCCGCCAGCAGGGGCAGGATGCTCAGCGCTCGGTCGACGGTCTGGCTCATGGGTCGGTTACCTCCACCACCGCGGTATCGGACCCCGAGTGCGGCGGGTTTGCCCAGCCGGGGCCGAATCGCAGTGTGCCCCACTCGGCGTCGTCCAGTGTCACCAGGCGGTCGGCGTACGCGCGGGGCGGCGGGGTGCCGAGGTCGCCGGGGACGGTGAGGGCCGCGGCCGCCATCAGATGGCCGTGGCGCAGCCGCTGCGCGACGGGCAGGCCGCGCAGGGTGCCGGAGAGGAAGCCCGCGGCGAAGGCGTCGCCCGCGCCGACCGGGGCCACGACGTCCACGCTCAGAGCGGGCGCGAAGGTGACGGTGTCGGCTCCGTCCGCCCCGCGGGCGTACGCGGTGGCCCCGGCGGCGCCCTGCTTGACCACCAGCACGTCCGGCTCGGGCAGGGCCTCGCGGATCGCGGCCGCGCCGCCGTGTACGCCCCCACGTATGCCCCAGGCGGCCTCCGCCTCGTCCTCGCCGACGAAGACCAGGTCGCAGCCGCGGGCGAGGTCGAGCAGCACGCCCGGCCCCTCGTCCGGGGCCCGCTCGGGGTCCTCCCACAGGGACACGCGGTAGTTGAGGTCGAAGGAGACCAGCGGGCGGCCGGGGGCGCGAGTGGTCAGCTCGCGCATCAGGGCGAGGCAGTCGTCGGAGAGGGCGGGGGTGATGCCGGTGAGGTGGAGGATCCGGCCGGACCAGGTCTGTTCACGCGGCATGAGCGCCGGGGACATGGCCGCGGCGGCGGATCCGGCGCGGTAGTAGACGACCTCGGCGAGCGGCTGCTCGCCGTCCTCTTCGGGAGCCCCCTCTTCGGCAGCCCCCGACTCCACTGCCCGCTCGCCCGCCGTGCGGAAATAGATGCCGGTGGGGCGGCGCGGGTCGCGCTGGACGCAGCCGACGTCCACCCCGGTCGCCGCGATCTCCGTCAGCAGATGCTCCCCGAAGCCGTCCGTGCCGACCCGGCTGATCCAGCGCACGCTGTGCCCGGCGCCCGCCAGCCCGCACGCCACGTTGGACTCGGCGCCGCCGATCCCCCGCGCGAAGGCGGGCACCTCCGCGAGGCGGCCCGGGTGGGACGGCACGAAGGTCACCATCGACTCGCCGAGGCACACGACGTCGACACTCGGGGCTGGACGCACGATCGGTCTCGCTCCTTGGGCGTGGGGGTAGGGCCACACCGTTGACCCGGTGCTTGGCGGGATGTTAAACAGCGCTAAGCGTTATACGCAATGAACGTTGCAGAGAATGCAACCAGAATATTTCCCTGGAGGCTCCTCCATGGCCACCGACCACCGCGATCAGGCCGTCGCGCGGCTCGCCCAGGAGCGCGTCGATCACCGCTTCAAGGGGCTGCCCCCGGACGCCGAAGGCCGTACGGTCGGCGAGCTGGCCGCCGAGCGCCGCTCCCTGTTCACCGGCGGCTTCACCACCCCCGTACTGGCGCTGTCGGCCGAGGCCCTGGAGCACAACCTCCTCGCCATGGAGCGCTATTCCGCCGCCCACGGCCTGGCCTTCGCCCCGCACGGCAAGACCTCCATGGCCCCGCAGCTCTTCGAGCGCCAGCTCGCCCACGGCGCCTGGGGCATCACCGCCGCCGTCCCCTCCCACGTACGGATCTACCGGGCCTTCGGCATCCAGCGGATCTTCCTCGCCAACGAGGTCGTCGACGCCGCCGCCCTCCGCTGGCTCGCCGCCGCACTCGACGCCGACCCCGACTTCCGCTTCGTCTGTTACGTCGACTCGGTGCGCGGCGTCGAGCTGATGGACGCGGCGCTCCGCGAGGCCGGTGCGCCGCGGCCCGTCGACGTCGTGGTCGAGCTGGGCGCGGGCGACGGCGCGCGCACCGGCATCCGTACGGAGGCCGAGTGCGCCGCGGTCGCCGACGCGGTGGCCGCCGCGGGGACGCTGCGGCTGGTCGGCGTCGCGGGCTACGAGGGCGAGGTGCCCAAGGCCGATGGCGAGCGGGTACGGGCCTGGCTGCGCCGCCTCACGGCACTCGCCGCCGCCTTCGACGCGGCGGGCCGCTTCGACGGCGTGGACGAGGTGGTCGTCAGCGCGGGTGGCAGCGCCTGGTTCGACGCGGTCGCCGACGTCTTCGCCGAGCTGCCCGCGCTCTCCCGGCCCGTCCTGAAGCTGCTCCGCTCGGGCGCGTACGTCTCCCACGACGACGGCCACTACCGGCACATCACCCCCTTCAACCGCATCCCGGAGGAGGGCGACCTCCAGCCCGCCTTCCGGCTCTGGGCCCAGGTCGTCTCCAGCCCCGAACCCGGCCAGGCCTTCCTCAACGCGGGCAAGCGGGACGCCGCGTACGACCTCCACATGCCCGAACCCCAGCTCGTCCGCTCCGCCCGCGACGGCTCCGTCCGCCCCGCCCACGGCCTCGTCGTCACCTCGCTCTCCGACCAGCACGCCTGGGTCACGGTCGCGGAGGGCGCGCAGCTGGAGGTGGGCGACTGGGTCGCCCTCGGCCTCTCCCACCCCTGCACCAGCTTCGACAAGTGGCAGATGATCCCGCTGGCGGAGGCGGACGGCACGGTCACGGACTACATCCGCACGTTCTTCTGACCCACCCACCCGCCCTTCCCGGGGCCGTGGCCCGGAGCCGTGGCCCCGGGGCCCCCACCTCGGCGGGGCGGCGTCCCGCCCGGCGCCGAGCCGCCGCGGCGGTCGGGCCACCGGGCCAGACGGGTGGGCGGGGAAGGACAACGCGTCCCACCGGCGCGATCGGTAGCACCCATTGTGAGAGAGGCAAGGGGACCCATGGACCTCGTCATCCGCGACGCGCGCGTCATCGACGGCACCGGCGGTGCCGCCTACCGGGCCGACGTGGCCGTGGACGGCGGCCGGATCGCCGCCGTCGTCCGCGAGGGCGGCGGCGCCCGGCCCACCGCCCGCCGCGTCGTGGACGCCGACGGCCTCGCCCTCTCCCCCGGCTTCATCGACATGCACGCGCACAGCGACCTCGCGCTGCTCCGCGACCCCGACCACTCCGCGAAGGCCGCCCAGGGCGTCACCCTGGAGGTCATCGGCCAGGACGGCCTGTCGTACGCCCCCGTCGACGACGGCACGCTCGCCCAGATCCGTACCGCCATCACCGGCTGGAACGGCGACGGCTCCGACATCGACTTCACGTGGCGCACCGTCGGCGAGTACCTGGACCGCCTCGACCACGGCTTCGACGGCCGGGGCATCGCCGTCAACGCCGCGTACCTCATCCCCCAGGGCACCGTCCGCATGCTCGCCCTCGGCTGGGAGGACCGCGACGCCACGCCCGCCGAGGTCGAGCGCATGAAGCAACTCGTCGCCGAAGGGCTCGAACAGGGTGCCGTCGGCCTGTCCTCCGGGCTCACCTACACCCCCGGCATGTACGCCACCGACTCCGAACTCACCGAGCTGTGCCGGGTCGTGGCGGCCTACGGCGGCTACTACTGCCCGCACCACCGCTCCTACGGCGCGGGCGCCCTGCGCGCGTACGAGGAGATGGTGGCCCTCACCCGCGAGGCCGGCTGCGCGCTCCACCTCGCCCACGCCACCATGAACTTCGGCGTCAACAAGGGCCGCGCCCCCGAACTCCTCACCCTGCTCGACACCGCCCTCGCCGACGGCGCCGACATCACCCTCGACACCTACCCCTACCTCCCCGGCTGCACCACTCTCGCCGCCATGCTGCCCAGCTGGGCCGCCGAGGGCGGCCCCGAGGCGATCCTCGCCCGGCTCCGGAACGACACGGAGGCGGCCCGGATCCGCCACGTCGTGGAGGTGGAGGGGGCGGACGGCTGCCACGGCGTGCCGATCGACTGGGACGCGATCGAGATCTCCGGCGTGAACGACCCGGCCCTCGCCGGATACGTCGGCCGCACCATCGCCGCGAGCGCCCGCGAACGCGGCGAGGAGCCGTGGACCACCGCCCGCCGCCTACTCCTCGACGACCGGCTCGGACCCACGATCCTGCAGCACGTGGGCCACGAGGAGAACGTCCGGGCGATCATGCGGCACCCCGTCCACACGGGCGGCAGCGACGGCATCCTGCACGGCGCGAAGCCCCACCCCCGGGCGTATGGCACCTTCCCCCACTACCTGGGCCACTACGTCCGCGAACTGGGCATCCTGTCCCTGGAGGAGTGCGTCGCCCACCTCACCGGCCGCCCCGCGGCACGCCTCCGCCTCCCCGACCGGGGCCGCGTCCACGAGGGCTACCGCGCCGACCTCACCCTCTTCGACCCGCAGACGGTCGCGGCGGGCTCGACGTTCGAGGCCCCCCGCACCCTGCCGGTGGGCATCCCCCACGTCCTCATCGACGGCCGCTTCGTCATCGAGGACGGCCGCCGCACGGACACCCTGGCGGGCCGCGCCATCCGGCGCGTCGCCCCGCGCCGGAATTGACCCATGCTGCCGCCCGGCTCGGCGGGTGCCAGTTGCTTGCGCATCGCCTCCACTTACCAGGCCGAGAGCCGCAGGTTCTCGGCCTGGTAAGCCAGGTCCATCACCGCGGGCGGAGCGGCGCCTACCCGTAGAGGTCAGTTGGGAATTTCATCCCTGTAAGTGGTCGTGAGATACCACAGTTGTTCAGTGGTCGAAAAGTTCCTGACCAGGGCGGCCTCAGTCCACTCCACTCCGAATTGATCCCTGAGCCCCAGCCCGGCCGAACGATTCAAATACGGAGCGATATTCGTCAAATGGGTGCCTCCTCCTGACCAGTCGGAGCGGAAGCACCACTTTTGCCGATCCGAGTCGTCGGGCTCCTTGAGCTGGGGCTGGCTGGCGAGAGATATTTTGGGCTCATCGCTGCCGACGTCCAGACGGAAGGTTTTGCCGTCTTGAGAAATTTCGACATGGCAAACCGTCCACTCGCCTACCTCTCCGATTTTCCGCGTCGTCCACCGCTGCGGGTAGTTGTCATAGGTCGCGTAGCGAACGCTGCATATGAGTGCTCCGTCGAAACACCTGCCCCCTTGTACGGTGAGACGGCTCCCATTGAGGCGGTTCACCAGCAATTGCTTTTCACCCTCATACGCCATAATTACTCCCTCGCTCTCGTCGTTCACCTGCTCCGGGGAGGTCTGCGCGGAGTACGGGGAGGTAAAACTTCTACCGACGCGGTTCACTCATGCGGGTGAATCTATCGAGCCACGGTTGCATGGCGTCCGTTCCGATAGACCCACCTGGTCATCGACACCCGTGCCGCACCAAGATCGGTCCGCGCGTCGACGCCGCCGAACAGGTCGCGGTCGAGCGCCTGGCATCCCACGGCACCCAGCGCGAAGCTTGGGGCCTCTACCCCGACGACGCAGACTTCGCGGTCCTCGCCGACCCGGACGGCAATCGCTTCTGCTCATCGACACCGGCCACCGCGACCCGCAACATCACTCCTCGTTCAGCAGCGCCAAGCGCCGTCAACTCGATCTACTCCACGGAAGCTTCCATCGCCGACTCGGCGGGATACTTCTTCCCATTCCCGGATAACCCTCCGTTTGGCCTCCGGGATGGATGGCCAATGGGAGCGGGTGACAAGCTTGCCCGTGTACACAGGCTCCCAGGATATAGCGTAAAAGGGGCCTATCTCAGGGAGTAGAGTTGCAAGGGAATGAAGTGTGCGGCGGTGATACCATTTACCGATGGCCACAATTCTCAATCCGGACTCCAGGGCTTCACGTAAGTAAGGAAGAGCGAGTTCTACGTTCTGCCAAGTGTTAACAGATTGACCCTCACAGCGAATGACGACCCCGGGAACACCGCGCTCAATGAGCAGCCTACGGATTTCGCACCCCTCCACAATTCCGTTGTGGCGATTAACACCGCCAGTTGCAATAATGAGCGGAGCCAGACCCTGGTGGTATCGTTCGGCTGCGATCTCAATAGGCTTAGCCTGATTGGTCCCGAAGACGAGATGAGCAGTCGGCAACTCCTTCGGTGGCGGCGCCTCGATGTCCACGAATTTCGTGATTTCATCAATCTGACCGAGGTCTAGGTCTTCGCTGTTCATTCGCGCCCCCTCGAAGATTTTGGCTAGTCAGTCGCTGTGAACCATGAGGTGACTGGAAACCTCCCGAAATCGAGAACGATATTTGACTGTCTGTCGGGCGTCAGCGAAATCTCGTTGGAGGACCTGGTTAAATTTCCCAGCAAGAACCACGGTCGGCCATGCGGGCCGGTTGTCAATGAGGGCAGAATGCGCAGCTGAAACAGCCTCATCAAGGCGCCCGCTTCCGGCCTGAGCAAGAGCCAGGACAAGGAGAGCGCGAGCATACCCGGAAGGATGTTCACCCTGCGGACGTACACCAGGGTAGTGCGTTTCAATTACCCGATTCGTCGACGACACAGCTTCTCGGAATCGCCCCAGCAACATCAGGGAAGTTGCCGTGTACGGCGGATCTTCCGCGGGGGGGATGGAGAAGACTCCGGCCGCCTTCGCGTCGGAGGGTAGATTCTTCATTGCTTTCGCGGCATAGCGCCAGGATTTTTCCATTCCCTCGGTGTCGCCGACCATTCCCGCTGTCCGCATTTCTTGTGCAGCGAGCTTGGCGTGAATAACCGTGCCCATCACGGTGGCCGCCTGCCCCTGAGAAGCAAGTGCCATCGACTGACGTGGCCGCCCCTGATAGAAGGCGATCATGGACCTGGTCCACATGGACCAGCCCGCGAGTTCCGGTTTCCCTACCTCTTTGCTTCGGCGCTCAGCATCAGCACACCAGAGGTGGGCAGATGCATGGGCCCCCATATCGCACGCCGCGATGCCGAGCAAGCAAGACAGCCATCCAGCGGCTAGGTTTATATCCTTACGCTGCCGCACAGTCTCGCCAACTTCGAGAAATCTGTTTGCGTACGACCTGACCATCAGAAGTTCGTCGTACATCTCCGATGGCGGCATAGCGGAAATCGAATGGGCGTAGTGGTCGACAAGTTCGCCGAGACCGCCGGCGACGGCGTCAGGGCTATCGCTGCCCATCACGTCAAGAGCTTGAATGACGCGTCGGCCTCGGTCCAACTGCGCAGCGGCCATGGGTCCTACCGCCAGTGCAGCGGCACTCGCGGAGACGAAAGCGCGGCGGTTCACAGACACCACCTCCCCATGCCCTGACGTTCCGGGTACGAGACTGTCAGAGTTTTCCGGCTCTGGAGCGATCACCTTCTCGACGCTATTGCTGTCGTTGCCGTCAATTCCCTGAGGGGAACCCTCCCATGCCCGTCTCGGCAGGCCCAACATCTCGCCTGGGATTCCGAACCCATCGGCCACGCGTTCGATGACCTCGTGCCCTCGGATGCCACGAACGCCTCGGATGATGTCACTCACGCGGGAGCTGGTCATTTTCCCGATGGCCGCTGCCATCGCGGCATGGCTTGTCCCGGTGCGCCGGTTCACGAGTCGGAAGATCTCTCGGAAGTCCCGGGTAGCGCATGCACGCTGCATGGCCTCGCTCTGTAACAGCACGCCAGGAATCGTCAGTGGATAGTCGCTGCGTCGTGTTTCGCGTTCGTCCATGGGCCACCTAGCAGGGACGGCAGGGATCTCTTCTCAGAGTAGCCCCGGCCCCGGAGCGGGGTTCCCCAAATGAGCCAGCGGGGTTCCCCATTGGTGGTTCCGCTGCATGCCCTCAGGCTCGAAGCTCTTGATGCGGCATTCCCGTGCCGAGCAAGACCCCCGCGACCGCTGCACACGGCCCGGGCATGGCCAACGCTGAAGAGGAGCGTCAACATGCGGAAGAGTACCGCCCGAACGGTACTGCAGAGACTGCGCGAATTGATCAGCCCTCGTGCGGGCCGACACAGCGCGGCGTATCTCGCCACCCGTCCCGCCCGCATGGCCCCAGACCGCCGGCCGCATCCTTTCTCGTACGGCGATACGCCCACTCTTCACCTTCCGCGTGTCCCGGTCGAAGAGCGTGTGCCGATCCTCTGGGATACGGACCCGGCGCCTCCATACATCCCCCACTTCCGCCTTGGTGGCCAAAGTGTGTGGTCCAACGCGGTCGGGGAGGTGGCGCGGTGACCGCGACAAACGGCCTACGGCTACTGCCGTGGTCCAGCCCCGAAGGCAAGCCGTGCTTCCTCTCAACGGACGGCGGCAGCAGCCGCTTGAGCCGCAGGGCGGATGAGATCGAGGACCTTCAACTGTCCATGGGCACCGAACTCCTCGGCCACGCCCGCGCGCTACTCAAGGAACAGAAGGCCGACGTCCGGGAAGTCCGCTTCCTCGCGGAACGGCTCTGCGAAGCGCTGCGCGACGCACTGCGCGTCGCGGAGAGCCGGGGCGAACGCTTGCCCACACACGATGACGATGACGACAGCGATGCCGACCAGACGGGCGAAGACACCGAGCGGGTGCCCGCTGCCCCGCAAAGTCCGTTGTCTGCCACGTGACTCATGGGAGCAACGGCCGGTGGCGCTCGGTGGCCAGGGGCCAGAAGAACGTCACGTCGGGCGGCGGCAGCTCTCGCCGGGCCAACGTGCGCAAGACCTGCGTGAACGCGCAGAAACGGCAGTGGCGGAGCCTGATCGACGTGGACATCATTGGCGTCAGCGACTCGCCGGAGAAGGCGGTCACCAAGGCCGTGACGGTTCGCTGCGGCCTCTGAGCCACAGAGGAGTGACGACATGAGGGATGCCGGTCGCGGGGCCGCCAACGACCCCACGCTCATCGTGGGACTGCACGGGGTCCTGGACCGGCATCCCTGGTTCGAGCGCGCGAGCGCCGAATACGACCTCGACGAGGATGTGTTCAGCCTCGCCACCAAGCGGGCCACCGCGTACGGGTTCAGCTCGACCCTGATCGGCCGGGCGGCGGCGGCCAACGCGGAACTCTGGGAGCACAACGACGCCGGCGGCGACTGGACTGCGGACGGCCGGGTGCGACAGATGGCCTCGCTGCAGGCCCGCCTCCCGGAGCGGCGGGGCGGCCGGCGGCTGCCGCTGCTGCCCATGGTCACCGTCCTCACCGACGCGCTGCGCCGCGTCGGCCCTGTACGCCTCACCGGTCTGCACGCGCTCGTACCGCTTCACGGCACCGCCGACGTCCGCGCCGAACTGGCCACCGTGGCGGACTGGTTCGCCCTCGGCGACCCGGACGGCACGGCTCAGCTGACGGTCACGGTGTCGGCGCGGCCCTCGGCCGGGCTGTCCGGCCGAGCCGCCGAGGTGTGCGAGGGGGCGCGGGCGCGGGTCTACGAGCGGATGACCGTCGAGACAGCCGACAACCCCGGCTCGCCGCCCGGCCTGGCGCTGCCCCTCGCCGGAGAGGTACAGGCGGAGGGGATGCGACAGGCCCTGGCCTTCCGGTGCGGGGCCCACGAGTGGTCACCGGATGTCGCCGCGTGGACGGCGGAGGTCTTCGCCGACGCCCTCCGTGACGCCGGTACGGCCGAGCCGGTACTGATCACCGTCTCCGTCGCCTGAGCCGGTCGCACCGCGCCCTCAGCCCCCAGCTCCGATGATCAGGCGACTTGGTAGGCTCCCTTGCTCATCGCGGCTTCGTCGCGTGTGGAGCTGCTGTGGTGAAGGTTCGCCACATCCCTGTGATCTGCTGCCCCTTGCGGTCGCCAGGACTATGGATCAGCTCTGGGTATGCGGGCCGGGAGGCGCGGCGAGCACATAGGCGGTGACCAGCCCCGCTATGCCGAGAGCGCAGTGCAGGTAGATCGACGTGGATTCCGAGATTCCGTTCCCTGCGATGATCAGGACGATTCCGATCACGAGAATCGCCAGGAATGCCAGGTAGTGATCATGAAGCACGTTCCTGAAAGTGATGTGCACGGGTCCTCACCTATTCCTGTCTTGTTCTGGCCGGGGTGAGGTCCATTCGATCAGTTCCCCTGTCGACCGTCCACGGATTCCCGGTGGTTCCGACCGACACGGAACCCGGGCGTATTCTGTGCGTGCGATGCCGAACGTGGGCTCTCAGCCGCCCGCAAATACGGCGCTCTTCACCGAACTTCAGCGAAGTTCGGTGAAACTCTGCGCCTTCGATGGCTCTCGTGGGACGATCTCAGTCGCCCGGTGGGGTATGCATGCGAGGGGGCACCATGGGCACCAGCCGACATTCCGAGACACCGCCCGTGCGACGCTTCGCCGCGGAGCTGCGACGGTTGCGCATCACCGCCGGTGAGCCTCAGGTCAAGACGATCGCCTCGCGGGCCCAATGCAGTCCGGCGACCGTTTCCGAGGTACTCAGGGGGCACCGCCTCGCGAGTGAGACGGTCACCCGCCGCCTGGTGGCCGCGCTCGGGGGCGACTGGGCACACTGGGGCCAGTTGTGGCGTGCGGCCAAGACGGAACTCGACGATCTGAAGCAGGACACCCTGGACGCGCGCCGGGACTCAGGGGCTTTCGGTACGGCGCCGGACCTTTCCGAAGTGTTCCGGAGCACCTCCCAGATGGAGATGGTGTGCTACCCGAACCCGCCCGCCTTCTACAAGGCTGCGGCCGATCACATTCGCGCGGCCCGGTCCGAAATCCGCCTTACCTACGTGCGGCTCCACCCTCCCACTCAGTGGGGATCCACGGAACCCGCCTCTTACTACGACACGGTATTGCAGTGGGCCAGAGACAACTCGGCTGAGTGCGCGAGCGTGCGGCGCATCATCGGCGTCCCCGAGCACAAGGGCGTACCGAAAGCAACCTACTTCGAGTGGCTGAGGCAACACCAGGACGAGGTCACGGATCTCTATACCTACGAGGCGCGCGTCATGCCTTGGAGTGCTTCCTGCGCCTGGTACAACATGGGCCTCATCGACGACACGGTCACCTTCCTCTCATTCTCCGGGGCAGGTCGCCGACAGCTCACGGGATTCAGCGTCGACAATCCCCAGTTCCTGGCGCACTTTGCGGACAGTTTCGATCAGGCCTGGGGTGCGTTGGAACCCCTGGACACCTACGTGTCCAGGCACTCCACACCGACCACACGCTCAACCGAGACCCCAGCACCCGAGGACCGAAGGTCCGACACAGCCGCGGCAGCACCATCGCCGCACAAGGGACGCTGACTTCAGGGCGGTCCCGGTGTTCCGGTCACGAAATCCCACGGTCGACGGAGACTCCGCCGTGGTGGGGCGGTTCTTCGAGCCCCCACTCGAACGGCTCCTCGCCCGCTTGGACGGCGACGCCCTCGACAACGCCGTGGGCGCCTGGCTCGCCCGGCATCCGCCGACCCGGGCGCGGAACCCGGCGACGCCTGCGTGGATCCTGCACCGACAGCCAGGCCGTGCACCTGCTCGCCGCCGGCGGCCACTACCTCCTGGCCCTGCTCTTCCCGCACGCAGCCCAGGCCATGGAGATCAAGCACAGGCACACTCGGGCTCACAGCGTGAGAACGCATCGCTCCTGACTCCGGCCCTCTTCTGGGCAGGCACGAGACTCTTACGCCCCGGCAGCTCGACGGCGTGCCAGCGCAAGGATTGCGGCAATCAGTTCCGGCGCAAGATGATCCCAGATGATTCCTGGGCGACGCCCACAGGCCCTGAGGCTCAAGCAGATCACCGCCATGATCCACCACGGCAACGCCGCCTCCGAGGCCGTCGCCCACCGCCTCGGGTTCACCCCTCTGCGAGAGGACACCGTCCTCGGGCGTCCCTGCACCGTGTACGCCCTGGCCCGGGACGACTTCACCGCCTCCTCACGGCCATAGGGGGCCCGCCGCCTGACCCGGTCGCACCTGACGGCGCGCCGGATCTCGCGGTGACGGTCACCTGAGCCGGTCGCGCCGGCTCTCCCGGGCAGGCACTCACGCCATGCGTCCGGGAGCGTTAGCCGGACGTTAGCGGCACGGCGGTGGTTCAACAGCGGCGACCGACAGTCTTGTTGTCACGAGCCCGAACCACCGCTTCGACAGATACGGGGAAGCCATGTCGCACCTTTCCACCCTCCGCGCTCGCAAGGCCGCAGCCGCCATGGCGATCGCCGTTGCCGCGCTGGGACTCACCGCCTGCCAGGGCAATGAGAAGGGCGCCTCGTCCTCGCAGGACCGCACCTCGGCGAGCGCCACCCAGTCCCCCGGTTCCTCGGGCAAGGCCGATGGCGCCAAAGCCTCGAAGGGGGTCCCGAACAAGCCCGACGTGAAGTGCACCGACCGGATCAACTACGCGGGCGACCCCCGGGACAACGCCACGATCAACAGCATCGGCTCCGACACCGGCACCTGCCCGCCCGTCCAGAGCGACAAGTCCGAGGGCACCCCCAACATCGAAGGCGTGAAGTGCACCGACCAGATCAACTACGGCGAGGACTCCCGCGACAACGCCACGATCAACAGCATCGGCTCCGACACCGGCACCTGCCCGCCCGTCCAGCGCAAGTGAACCCACGCCGCGCAGGCGCCCGTTCGCCCCGTTCGTTCGCCTTCCGCCTGTGATCCAGCTCTCATCGCCGCCGTGCACAGATGAGGCGCCCCCCCGGAAGGGAGGAGCGTGTGGATCTGGCAAGCGAGTGGAAGCTGAAAATCGCCCCGCCGGGAAGGATTCGATGGAAGTCGATTTCCGGCCTTTCGGCCGCCGGGGCGCGAGCACGGCGGTGTCCCGCCGCGCTCGCGCTCACACCGACTTCGCCACAACGAAGCAGACCGCCGCGAGCCCGACGCCACCCACGAGCAGCGACGCCGCGACCCGGCCCGTCGTCGTACCCCGCGCCGACCGCCTGACAGCGAACAACACGTCCGTCGAACCCGGCACCCACCGCTCGCCAAGGAACATGAACCGCAGGTTCACGGCCCAGGCCATCACTCCGAATCCCGCCATGGGGAAGCCGAGGAAGACCCCCCCATGGACAGCCACACCTGCCTGGCGCCGGTGCCATGTTCCCTCGTCAAGCCCCCCGGCGTACACCGCGTCAAGGGCTGAAGAAACCCAGGCGAACAGGGCGATGAGGAAACACACGAGGCCCACCACCCGGCGCACCGAGCGGCGAACGCGTTGCGGTGCGGGTCCGAGCTTTCCGAGGTCCGGCTCCTGCCTCATCGTGGCCCCCGTCGCCGAATTGCCCCAGTATCCCACGCGCGGCGAACAAATAGGGCTCGGGGGAGCATGAGAGCGTGGGAGCTCGAACTCAGCGGCCGCCGCGCAGCTCCGCCTCGACGAAGCGCCACAGATGCCGTCGCGCGTCCTCGACGCTCAGGACCGGGACCTGCCGCAGACGGCGCAGGGCGAGGCCGTCGGCGAGGGCCGAGAAGCGGAGGGTGAAGTCCGCCGGGTCGGCGCAGTGGAAGTCGCCCTCGGCGCAGCCGCGCTCCACCAGGGACCGGATCTCGCCGTGCCAGCTCTCGTACCGCTCGGCCGCCCCGCGGGCGAAGGTCTGGTCGCGCTCGCCCGCGTTCCAGTAGTCGAACCACATCCGCCAGTGCCGGTCCGTGTCGTCCGTGAAGAGCGCGTCGATGAGCAGCCGCAGGCCCTCCGCGCCGCTGGTGGCGCGGTCGGCGGCCTCGGTGAGGGCGGCGTAGTAGCGCTCTATGTGGAGGACCATCGCCTCGGAGAGGACTTCCTGCACGCTCTCGAAGTGGTACGTGACGGTGCCGACCGAGACCCCCGCCGCGGCCGCGACCTCGCGCACCCCGACCCCCGCGGTGCCCCGCTCCGCGATGAGCGGAACGGCGGCCTCCACGATCAGCCGGCGCCGTACCTCGGTCGGCTGCCGGGTGCGGGCCGAGGCGGCGACGGCGCGCCGCGGGGGGCGGCGGTCGGACCCTTCGGAAGACGGCGTCACGCGGACGTCCTCGGGATGGTGTGCTGCCATGCGCGGTTGGCCACTGTCTCTCCGTTCGCCCGTGCCTCGACGCTGCTGTCCATGATGAATTCCTCCGCCGTGGCACGCAGTTCGGTCGCGGTGCGGATCTCCGCATCCCAGCCGTCGCGCCGCAGCCGGATGGTCCACCGCGAGCTTGCCACGGCCGACAGCGGATCGCCGGAGCGGATGCGGTACGTCTCGCGGGCGCTCTCCTCGTACCGCAGCCCGTCCGGGTACGTGCGCGAACCGCCGTAGTTGGGGTCCACGTCCAGCACCCACTCCCCCGTGGCGACATCGTGGGTGACGGTGCGTTCGGGGCGGGGTTCGGTGGGGGTCTCCACGGTCACGGCGAGCGGCGGGGCCTGTTCGGGCTCGTCGAAGGTGATCGGCGCCCGCGCGGCGTCGTCGGACGGGTCGCGCACCGGGAGCAGCAGGGCGCTCTCCCCGGGGCGTACGGTCAGCTGCCCTCGCTCGCCGTGCGGCCAGACCCACGGCCAGTACGCGTCGGAGACGGCGACCCGGACGCGGTGGCCGGGCGGGAAGGCATAGCCGGTGCCGTTCAGCTCGAACTCGACGTCCTCGTACGTCCCCGGCTCCCACTCCACGGCCTTCTCCCGGCCGTGCCGGGACATCAGGTTGAGCACACCGCGGGTGACCAGCGTGGACGAGCCGTCGGGGGCCACGTCGCAGACGCGCGCGATGACATGGGCGCGCCGGGTCGCGCTGTCCAGCCGCAACCGTACGCGGGGGCGGCCCAGGATCTCGACCCGCTCGGTGAGCGGCGCCGAGTCGAAGCAGACCGAGCGGCCGTCCTCCTCGCGCTGGTCCGGCGGCAGATCGGTGGCGTTGCCGAAGGGGAAGTAGCGGCCCGCGTCGAGGCCGGTGTGAAGCGGGGAGCGGACGATCACCGGTTCCTGGGATGAACCGCCCAGGGGGCGCGTCTCCCAGGTCACGGACGGGGACGGCCAGGCGTCGTCGCCGACCCAGCGGCCGGGCATCGTGTCGTACGAGGTGGCGGGCGGCACCGGATCGTTGATCCACGCCCGGAGCAGCGGCTCGTCCATGACGCCGGTGGGCTCGTCCTTGAGCCAGTGGTCCCACCAGCGCAGCGTCTCCTGGAGGAAGCCGATCGCCGGGCCCGGCGGCAGCCCCCGGTCCGGGTACTGGTGCGACCAGGGGCCGATCAGCCCGCGTACGGGCGCGTCGAGGTGCTCCACCAGGCGCAGCACGGTGTCCCGGTACGGATCGGCCCAGCCGCCGACCGCGAGTACGGCGGCGTCGACCGCCGCGTAGTCCTCGCACACGCTGCCGTGCCGCCAGTACGCGTCGCGCTCCTGGTGGGCGAGCCAGGTGTGCAGATACGGCTCCAGCGCGTCGAGCCGCTCCCGCCACATCGGCAGCCAGCGGTCCTCGCCGACGGAGGTGGGGTGCGGGGGGCGGGCCGTGAACGCCAGCATGGTGCCCGCCCAGGCGAGCATGTCGATGCCGAGGACGGCGCCGCCGATGTAGTGGACGTCGTTGTCGTAGCGGTCGTCGGCGGAGCACACCGTGACGATCGCCTTCAGCGGCTCGGGGCGCAGGGCGGCGATCTGGAGCGAGTTGAATCCGCCCCACGAGATCCCGAACATCCCCACCTTGCCGGTGCACCAGGGCTGTGCGGCGAGCCAGTTGACGACGTCCACGCCGTCGGCCAGCTCGGTCTCGTCGTACTCGTCGCGCATCACGCCCTCGGAGTCGCCGCTGCCGCGCAGGTCGACGCGTACGGAGGCGTAGCCGTGGCCGGCGTACCAGGGGTGGCGCTGGGCGTCGCGGGGGGCGGTCCAGTCGCTCTTGCGGTACGGGAGGTATTCCAGGAGGGCGGGTACGGGGGTGGTCTCCGCGTCTGCCGGGCGCCAGATCCTTGCGTGGAGCCGTGTGCCGTCGCGGGTCGGAATCCATACGTCCTCGACCCGCACGTCACGGTCGAAGCTTTCCCTGTACCTCACGCTTCTCCTCTACCTGCTGTCGTATACGCCTGCGGCGGGCCGTCCCCCACCCCGCCCCTTCCCGAAACCGGGGGCAAGCCCCCGGCCCCCCGTTGCGGGGGCTCCGCCCCGAACCCCCCGCCGGGACTCCGCCCCGGGCCCGGCCCATCAAGGTTTCGTCGTCGGGTGCGGGCCGGTGGGTGGGTTGTGCCCACCCGTCCCTCCCCCAGCTACCGCTGGGAGGTGCCCCCTCCGCGGAACGATTGCCCACAACGGGGTGCATCCAGCCCCTCCGGCGGTTGAGGAGCGGGGTCCAAGGGCGGAGCCCCTGGTTTCGGGAAGGGGCGGGGTGGGGGCTACTCATCCGCCGGCCGCCACCTGCGCACTCGGTGGTCCCCGCCCAGGTCGGTCCAGACGTCCCCCGGCTCGGCCGCGTCGGTCCAGTCGTCGGCCGCCTCGACGACGGCTTCCGCGTCCGGGTCGGGTTCCAGGGCGGCGGCCATGAGTTGGCGGGTGTAGGGGTGGCCCGGGGCCGCGAAGACGGCGTCCGTCGGCCCCTCCTCCACGACCACCCCGTGCCGCAGCACCACCACCCGGTCGGCGATGCCGCGCACCACCGCCAGGTCGTGGCTGATGAAGAGGCAGGCCAGGTCCCGCTCCCGGCGCAGATCGTCCAGCAGGCGCAGCACATCGGCCTGGACGGACACGTCCAGCGCCGTGGTGATCTCGTCGGCGATCAGCACGTCCGGCTCACCGGCCAGCGCCCGCGCGATGCCGATGCGCTGGCGCTGGCCGCCGGAGAGCTGCGCGGGGAGCCGGTCGGCGAAGTCGGGGTCGAGGCGGACGTCGGTGATGAGCCCGCGGGCCCGCGAAGCCGCCTCGTCGCGGGAACGAGCGGTGCCGAAGAAACGCAGGGGGCGCCGCACGGCGTCGCCTACCGAACGGCGCGGATTGAGCGAGGTGTCGGCGTTCTGGAAGACGAGCTGGATCTTGCGCCGGAGCGCGAGCGGTCGTCGCCGCGCGGCGGAGGCCAGGTCACCGGCCTCGTGGGTCATGGCACCGCCCGACGGGGCCCGCAGTCCGGCCAGCGCCCACGCCAGGGTGGACTTGCCGCTGCCGGACTCGCCGACCAGGGCCAGCACCTCACCCCGCCGCACCTGGAAGGAGACACCATCGACGGCCCGAGCCGAGCCGTAGTCGACAGTGACGTCCCGTACGTCGACGGCCTGACCCGCGCCGGACGGCACCGTCCGCTTCGGCCGCACCTCCCGCGTGCCGTCCTCGCCGACGAGGGCGAGCCCGGTGTCGGTGAGCCGCGGCACGCTGGAGAGCAGGCGGCGGGTGTACGGGTCGGCGGGGGCGGCGAAGAGCCGCCGGGTGGGGGCGGCTTCGACGACCCGGCCCGAGCGCAGCACGCACACCCCGTCGGCCATCCGCGCGACGACGCCCAGGTCGTGGCTGACGAGGACGGCGGCGAGGCCGAGTTCGTCGCGCAGGGATTCGACCAGGTCCAGGACGGAGCGCTGGGTGAGGACGTCGAGTCCGGTGGTGGGCTCGTCCAGGACGAGCACCTGGGGGCGGGTGGCGATGGCCATGGCGATGGCGACGCGCTGCTGCTGTCCGCCGGAGAGTTCGTGCGGGTAGCGGCGGGCGAGTTCGGCGGGGCGCGGCAGCCGGACCTGTTCGAGGAGGTCGGTGACGGGCACGTCGCCGCCCGCCTCGGCGATCTGCCGCCCGACGCGCATGGAGGGGGTGAGGGCCTGGCCCGCGTTCTGGGCGATCATCGCGACCGTCCCGCCGCGCAGCCGCCGCAGTTCGCGCGGGGGGAGCGCGAAGACGTCGCGCCCGTCGACCCGCACCGTACCGGCGGTGAGCCGCGAGCCGTGCCGCAGGTGGCCCAGCAGGGTCGCGGCGACGGTGGACTTGCCGCTGCCGGACTCGCCGACGAGGGCGAGGGTCTCGCCCCGTGCCAGCTCGAAGCCGACGTCGTCGACGACGGGGATCTCCCGCCCGCCCGACCGGTAGGCGACGCCCAGGCCCGTAACGGAAACGATGGCGCTCATCAGGAGCCCTCCCGGATGCGGTCGACGCCCCACGCCTTGGACAGCCCGTCGGCGGCGAGGTTGAGCCCGACGACGAGGGTGGCCAGGGCGATGATGGGCGCGAGGCTGGCCATGGGGACGACGGTGATGGCGGTGCGGTTCTCGGAGACCATGAGCCCCCAGTCGGGGGTGGGCGGATCGGCGCCGAAGCCGAGGAAGGACAGCGACGAGATCAGCAGCACGACCCACGAGGCGCGCATGGCGAATTCGACGCACACCACGTCGATGATGTTGGGCAGTACTTCGCGCCGCAGGATCGCCCACGTCCCCTCCCCGCGGGCGCGTGCGGCGGTGACGTAGTCCTGGGGGACGACGGCGAGCGCGGCGCCGCGTACGACGCGTACCACCTGGGGGACGCAGATGACGCCGATGGCCAGCACGATGACGCCGGAGCCGGTGCCCAGCGCGGTGACGATGACCAGCAGGACGAGGATCGCGGGGATGGACAGCACCGCGTCCAGGATCCGCATCAGCACGTCGTCCAGCCAGCCGCCGCGCAGGGCGGCCGCGCAGCCGAGGACGGTGCCGAGCGCGAGGGTGATGAGGGTCGCGGTGACGGAGACGCCGAGCGCGTACCGCCCGCCGTACAGCACCCGGGTCAGCACGTCGCGCCCGTACTGGTCGGTGCCCGCCCAGTGGTCGGCGCCGGGCCCGAGCAGCGCGTGCGAGGCGTCGCCGACGGTGGGGTGGTACGGGGTGAGCAGCGGGGCGAGCAGCGCGATCACGATGTGGACGGCGACGATCGCGAGCCCGATGGCGGCGGGGCGGGAGGTGCGTAGGGTGCGCCAGACGCGGGCGGCACCGGTGCCGGGGACCCCTGATCGGGCGGACGGCGGGGGAACGGGGGCCGCGGCAGGCGTCTTCAGCGCGCTCATCGGATCCTCCCTCCTCGGGTGCGGAGCTTGGGGTTGAGGGCCATGGAGCCGAGGTCGGCGGCGAGGTTGCAGACGACGTAGACGACCGCGCTGATGAGGGCGATGGCCTGGATGACGGGCAGGTCGCGGTTCTGCACGGAGGTGAGCAGCAGCTTGCCGATGCCGGGGTAGTTGAAGACGTTCTCCACGACGGCGACGCCGCCGATCAGCCAGGCCACGTTGAGCGCGATCACATGGAGGGTGGGCAGCAGCGCGCCGGGCAGGGCGTGCCGGGTGACCACGCGCCAGGTGGACAGCCCCTTGAGGCGGGCGGTGGTGACGTATTCGCTCGCCATGACGTCGATGACCGACGTACGGGCCATCCGCACGATGTACGCGGCCATCACGATCGCGAGCGACGCGGCGGGCAGCCAGACGGCGGGGAGCAGTTCGCCCGTGGAGGCCCCCGGCCCGTACAGCACCACGGCGGGCAGCACGGGGACGGTGACGGAGAAGGCGAGCACCAGCAGGGTGGCCACGACGAATTCGGGGATGGACATCCCGACCAGGCTGACCGTGGAGATCACGTGGTCGGGCCAGCGGTCGCGGTAGAGCCCGGCGAGGATGCCGAGGACGAGCGAGCCGGTCACCGCGAAGAGGACGGTGACGACGGCGATCAGGGCGGAGTTGCCGAGGTACTGGGCGACCTCGCCGCCCACCGGCTTGGTGGTGACCAGGGAGG
Source organism: Streptomyces sp. NPDC021212 (assembly GCF_044332925.1). NCBI lineage: Bacteria > Bacillati > Actinomycetota > Actinomycetes > Kitasatosporales > Streptomycetaceae > Streptomyces > Streptomyces sp. NPDC021212. Next base: position 142,334 of record NZ_JBIRPZ010000003.1, on the reverse strand, counting down.
TGCCGAAGTCGCCGTGCAGGGCGCCCTTGATCCAGTCGGCGTAGCGCTCCCACGCGGGCTGGTCGAGCCCCATCTGCTTGCGCAGCGCGGACACCGCGTCGGGGGTGGCGTCCTTGCCGAGCACCTGGGTGGCGACGTCGCCGGGCAGCGCCTGGACGGCCAGGAAGACCATGACGGAGGAGAGCAGCAGGGTGCCGAACGCGGCGACGACGCGGCGGACGATGAAGGTGAGCACGTTTCTCACGCCCCCTTCAGGCCGATGCCGAGGTAGTCGAACTCGAAGCCGTGCTCGGCGTAGCCGCGCACCTTCCGGGAGATGCCGGTAAGCCGGTCGGCGAACATCGGGGTGATCGCCCCGCCCCGCTCGATGACCAGGGTCTGCGCCTGCCCGTACAGCTCGCGGCGGCGGCGCCCGTCGGTCTCGCGGCGGGCCCGGTCGAGGAGCGCGTCGAACTCCTTGTCCGACCAGGCGGTCTCGTTGTAGGAGGAGCCGCTGCGGAAGACCTGGTTGAGGAGTTGGTCGACGGGGCGCCCGGTGTACCAGTAGGTGGCCATGAGCGGCTTCTTCATCCAGATCTGGGTGTAGTACGAGTCGGCGGCCGCGGTCTTGACCCGGATACGGATCCCGGCGCGGGCCGCGGACTCCTGGTAGGCGAGGGCCATGGGCGTGAAGATCGGGTCGTACGAGGACGTGTAGAGGTCCATCGCGAGCCGTTCGTGCCCGGCCCGCTTCAGCAGGTGGCGCGCCCGCTCGGGGTCGTGGGCGGGGTGGGCGGCGATGTGGTTGGGGTCGCTCGGCGGTACGGGGTTGTCCCAGCCGAGCGTGCCCGCGCCCTGGAGGGCGACCTTCCGGATGTGCTCGGGGTCATAGGCGAGCTTCATGGCCTGCCGGACCCGCACGTCGGTGAAGGGCTTCTCGGTGGTGAGCATCGGCAGCACGTACCACTGGGCGTTCTTCGACCGGGAGATGGTGGCGCGGCTGGAGGCGGCGATGACGCGGGCGGTCGCGAAGTCGAGGTTGGTCTGGGACAGCAGATCGACCTGCCCGGCGAGCAGGGCGTTGGCGCGGGCCTGCATGTCGGCGACGGAAAAGAAGTCGATGGCGTCCAGCACCGGGCGCCCGGCCCAGTGGTGCTCGTACGCCACGACCCGGCCGGGCCCGGCGGCGGTGAAGGAGGCCAGCTTGAAGGGGCCGGTGCCGATGCCGGTGCGGCCGATGGACTTGGCGCTGCCGTCGGGGACGACGTAGCAGTTGTAGTGCGTGAGCAGGCTGGGGAACTCGGCGTGCGGGCTCTTCAGCGGGATCACCAGGGTGTGCGGATCCGGGGTGCGCAGCCGCTTGGGATCGACGAGCGGGGCGAGCACCGGGCCCTGCGGGGAGGCGGTCGCGGTGTCGAGGATGTGCCGCAGCGTGTAGGCGGCGTCGGCGGAGGTGAAGGCGGAGCCGTCGTGGAAGGTGACGCCGCGGCGCAGCCGGAAGGTCCAGGTGCGCGCCTTGTCGTCGGGCTCCCAGGACTCGGCGAGGTCGGGGACGACCTTGCCGTCCTTGTCGACGCGGACGAGCCGGTTGTAGAGGGCGCCGAGGTATTCGTACGCCGACAGCGCGCTCGCCGGGTCCAGCGTCTCGGCGTCGGAGGCGGGTGGCCGGGCCATGCGCAGGGTGCCGCCGCGGTCGGGGTGCCCGGCCGGGCCGCGGGTGGGCACGGCCTCGGACGGGGACGCGGAGGCGGCGCCCGAGCAGCCGGTCAGCAGGGCGGACCCGGCGACGACACCGCCGCCCGCGGCCGCGGCGGCGAGCACCGACCGCCGCGGTATCCCGGCCGCCCCGGGGTCTTTTCGATGGGAGGTCTCGGACATGGACGGGGCGCCTTCCCGGCTCGTTTCGTTCAGCTGAACGATTGGGTGAGGTGCGTGAACGATAGCCAGCGGCTCCCCTCAGGCCAACCCCCCGTTCGCGGAAATTAACGGGGGTAACCCACTTGTTACCGACCGGCCGGCCGACCGGCGCGCAGGGGGCGCGTTGCGCCCGGCGCGGCCCCGGGGCGCTCCCGTACACCGTCCACGTGGTGAAAAACACCGAGCGTGGCCGGATACTCCGCCGTAAGGTGGCCGACATGCAGGTGATCCAGTCCACGAAGCTCGCCAATGTCTGCTACGAAATCCGTGGCCCGGTTCTCGAGGAGGCAATGCGACTGGAGGCAGCGGGTCACCGCATCCTCAAGCTCAACACCGGCAACCCGGCCACCTTCGGGTTCGACTGCCCGCCGGAGATCCTCGAGGACATGCTCCGCAACCTCGGCGACGCGCACGGCTACGGCGACGCCAAGGGACTGCTCTCCGCCCGGCGCGCGGTGATGCAGCACTACCAGACCCAGGGCATCCACCTCGACGTCGAGGACATCTTCCTCGGCAACGGCGTCTCCGAGCTGATCCAGATGTCGATGCAGGGGCTGCTGGACGACGGCGACGAGGTCCTCGTCCCCTCCCCCGACTATCCGCTGTGGACCGCCTCGGTCTCGCTCGCCGGCGGCACCGCCGTCCACTACCGCTGCGACGAGCAGGCGGACTGGCTGCCGGACCTCGCCGACATCGAGCGCAAGGTGACCGACCGCACCAAGGCGCTCGTCATCATCAACCCGAACAACCCGACGGGCGCCGTCTACAGCGAAGAGGTGCTGCGCGGCATCACCGACATCGCCCGCCGCCACCAGCTGATCGTCTGCTCCGACGAGATCTACGACAAGATCCTCTACGACGGCGCCACCCACACCCCGACCGCCGCCCTCGCCCCGGACCTGCTGACGCTGACGTTCAACGGGCTCTCCAAGGCGTACCGCGTCGCGGGCTACCGCAGCGGCTGGCTCGCGGTCTGCGGCCCCAAGGCCCACGCCGCCAGCTATCTGGAGGGGCTGACGATCCTCGCCAACATGCGGCTGTGCGCCAACATGCCCGCCCAGCACGCGGTGGCCACCGCCCTCGGCGGCCGTCAGTCGATCAACGACCTGGTGCTCCCGGGCGGCCGGCTGCTGGAGCAGCGCGACACGGCGTACGAGCTGCTGACCCAGATCCCGGGCGTGAGCTGCGTGAAGCCGAAGGGCGCGCTGTACGCGTTCCCGAAGCTGGACCCCAAGGTCTACAAGATCAAGGACGACCGGCAGATGGTCCTCGACCTGCTGCGGGCCGAGAAGATCATGATCGTGCACGGCACGGGCTTCAACTGGCCGGAGCCGGACCACTTCCGCATCGTCACGCTCCCGGCGAAGAAGGACCTGGCCGACGCCGTGACCCGGATCGGGAACTTCCTCGGCGGATACGGCCAGCCCTGAGCACGCCGGAACAGGTGTCTGCAGAAGGCTCAACTTTAGACTGAGTCTAAGTTAGGATGGCCTCCTGAACGTTTGGAGGCCCTCCATGTACGAGCCGATCCGCACCAAGTCGGTCCACACCATGGCCGCGCCCGAGCCCGATTTCCCGCACCGCTCCCGCGAGGAGGAGCTGGACATTCGGCTCGCCGGACATCTGACCGCACTGCTGACCGTGACCGACGAGTTGCGCGTCCTCACCCCGGACCCGGCCCTGGACGAGGCCGCCGAGCGCCTGGCCGACCAGGTCGTCAGGCTGCGGGACGGCCGCGCCCCGCTGCGCGCCGCCCCCACCACGGCCGAAGCCGACCCGGCCCATGTCGCCGCCCTCCACCAGCGCGCCCACACCCTGGCGGGCTGGGCCCTGGTCATCGCCACCTCGCGCGACGACGCGGAGGCCACCGCGCTCACCGCCGAGCGCCTGGAGGCCCACGCGGCGGGGCTGGGCGTCGCCGTCTGACGGCTGTCACCGTCCGACGCACAGGACGCGCAGGACGCGCCTGCGGATCGTGACCCACGATGGAGTCATGACGACCACCATCACGCTCGTCCACGGCGACATCACCGCGCAGCACGCCGATGCCATCGTCAACGCGGCGAACTCGTCCCTCCTCGGCGGCGGAGGGGTCGACGGGGCGATCCACCGGAAGGGCGGGCCCGAGATCCTCGACGCCTGCCGGAGCTTGCGGGCCTCCCGCTACGGCAAGGGGCTGCCCACCGGCCAGGCCGTGGCCACGACAGCGGGGCGGCTCGACGCCCGCTGGGTCATCCACACCGTGGGGCCGGTGTGGTCCGCGACCGAGGACCGTTCCGGCCTGCTGGCGTCCTGCTACCGCGAGTGCCTGCGCGTCGCCGACGAACTGGGCGCGCGGACGGTCGCGTTCCCGGCGATCTCCACCGGCGTCTACCGCTGGCCGCTGGACGACGGCGCCCGCATCGCGGTGGAGACGGTCCGCGCCGCGGACACGGCCGTCGAAGAGGTGCGCTTCGTCCTCTTCGACGAGCCCGCGTACCGGGCCTTCACGGCGTGGGCCTGAGCGACCTTCCGGGAGTTACGCGCTACGCGCTACGCGCCTTCGCCGAAGCGGGCCGCCTCCTTCGTCCAGGCCGCCGCCCGGTCGCTGAGCGAGAGGCCGAGACCGGCGCGATTCGGGATGACCATGCGGCCCTCGCGCAGCTCCAGCCGCTCGTTGAACAGCGGCTCCAGCCACTCGAAGTGCTCGACCCACGCGGTGCGCGGGTAGGCCGCCGAGAGATGGACGTGGATCTCCATCGCGAAGTGCGGGGCGAGGCTCCGGCCCTTGTAGTCGGCGAGCGTCATGATCTGGAGGAACGGCGTGATGCCGCCGACCCGCGGGGCGTCGGGCTGGACGAAGTCGGAGGAGCCCGCCTCGATGAGCGCCGCGTGCTCATGTGCGCTGGTCAGCATCTCGCCGGTGGCTATGGGGGTGTCCAGGGTGGCGGCGAGGGCCGCGTGGCCCTCGGCGTCGTACGCGTCGAGCGGCTCCTCGATCCAGGTCAGGTCGAACTTCTCCAGCACCCGGCCGACCCGGGTGGCGGTGATCCGGTCCCACTGCTGGTTGGCGTCCACCATCAGCGGAACGCCGTCCCCCAGATGCTCCCGTACGGTCTCCACCCGGGCGAGGTCCACGCGCGGGTCCGGCGAGCCCACCTTGAGCTTGATCCCGGCGACGCCCCGGGAGCGGGCCAGGTCGATGTTCTCCAGCACCTGCTCGATGGGCGTGGAGAGGAAGCCGCCGGAGGTGTTGTAGACGCTGACCGCGTCGCGGTGCGCGCCCAGCAGCTTGGCCAGCGGCAGCCGCGCCCGCCGGGCCTTGAGGTCCCACAGCGCGATGTCGAACGCGGCGACCGCCTGCACGGCGGCTCCGCTGCGGCCCATGGACGCGCCCGCCCACACCAGCTTGTTCCACAGCCGGGCGATGTCGCTGGGGTCCTCGCCGATCAGCTCGGGCGCGATCTCCTGGGCGTGGGCGTACAGCGCGGGCCCGCCGGCCCGCTTGGAGTAGCTGAAGCCCAGCCCCTGATGGCCGCCCTCGGTGCTGATCTCGGCGAAGAGGAAGGCCACTTCGGTGAGCGGCTTCTGCCTGCCCGTCAGCACCTTGGCGTCGCTGATGGGCGCGTTGAGCGGCAGGTACACCAGGGAGAGCCGGATCGCCGAGACCCGGTCCGTGCTCGCCTCCCCAGGCGCGGAGGCGAAGGGTTTGAAGGCGACGGAATCACTGGGCGCGACACTCATGCGGTGCTCTCCTCGGCATCGTGCTGGGTTGCAGGGCTACCATCCGTCGCCGCACCGGAAACCGTCCAGACCTGACGTGTAGGACTCCCCTTGATCACGTCCGGCCTCGTTTCACCTCCACGCACAGGCCGGGGCCCGCACCGTGCGGTGCGGGCCCCGGCCTGTTGAGGTGAGGGTTCAGCCGAGACGCTGCACCAGCGCCCGGTACTCGTCCCACAGCTCCTTCGGCGTGTGGTCACCAAAGGTGTTGAGGTGCTCGGGGATCAGGGCGGCCTCCTCGCGCCACACCTCCTTGTCGACGTTGAGCAGGAAGTCCAGCTCCGCGTCGCCCAGTTCGAGGCCGTCGGTGTCGAGGGACTCCTTGGTCGGCAGGATGCCGATGGGGGTCTCGACGCCCTCGGCGCGGCCGTCGAGGCGGTCCACGATCCACTTCAGGACGCGGCTGTTCTCGCCGAAACCGGGCCAGACGAACTTGCCCTCGTCGTTCTTGCGGAACCAGTTGACGTAGTAGATCTTCGGGAGCTTCGACTGGTCCTTGTCCTTGGCGACGTCGACCCAGTGGCCCATGTAGTCGCCCATGTTGTAGCCGCAGAACGGCAGCATCGCGAACGGGTCGCGGCGCAGCTCTCCGACTTTGCCCTCGGCGGCCGCGGTCTTCTCGCTCGCCACGTTCGCGCCGAGGAAGACGCCGTGCTGCCAGTCGAAGGACTCGGTGACGAGCGGGACCGCGCTGGCGCGGCGGCCGCCGAACAGGATGGCCGAGATCGGCACGCCCTTGGGGTCCTCCCACTCGGGCGCGATGATCGGGCACTGTCCGGCGGGCACGGTGAAGCGGGCGTTGGGGTGGGCCGCGGGCGTCTCGCTCGCCGGGGTCCAGTCGTTGCCCTTCCAGTCCGTGAGGTGGGCGGGCAGTTCCTCGGTCATGCCCTCCCACCACACGTCGCCGTCGTCGGTGAGCGCGACGTTGGTGAAGACGGAGTTGCCCCACAGGGTCTTCATCGCGTTGGCGTTGGTGTGCTCACCGGTGCCGGGCGCGACGCCGAAGAAGCCCGCCTCGGGGTTGATCGCGTACAGCCGGCCGTCCTCGCCGAACCGCATCCAGGCGATGTCGTCGCCGATCGTCTCGACCGTCCAGCCGGGGATGGTCGGCTCCAGCATCGCGAGGTTGGTCTTGCCGCACGCGCTGGGGAAGGCCGCGGCGACGTACTTGGCCTCCCCGCGCGGCGGGGTGAGCTTGAGGATCAGCATGTGCTCGGCGAGCCAGCCCTCGTCACGCGCCATGACGGAGGCTATGCGCAGGGCGTAGCACTTCTTGCCGAGCAGCGCGTTGCCACCGTAGCCGGAGCCGTACGACCAGATCTCCCGCGTCTCCGGGAAGTGCGAGATGTACTTGGTGCTGTTGCACGGCCACGGAACGTCCGCCTGGCCCGGCTCCAGCGGGGCGCCGAGGGTGTGGACGGCCTTGACGAAGAAGCCCTCGTCACCGAGGACGTCGAGGACGTCCTGTCCCATGCGGGTCATGGTGCGCATGGCGACGGCGACGTACGCGGAGTCGGTGATCTCGACGCCGATCGCCGACAGCGGCGAGCCGAGCGGGCCCATGCAGAACGGGACGACGTACATGGTGCGGCCGCGCATCGAGCCCCGGAAGACGCCCTGTTCGCCCGCGAAACTGCCTTCTTCTCCGCAAAAGATGGCACGCATCTCGGACGGGTCTTTCCAGTGGTTCGTCGGACCCGCGTCCGCCTCCTTCTCGGAGCAGATGAAGGTGCGGTCCTCGACGCGCGCCACATCGCTGGGGTCGGAGGCCGCGTAGTACGAGTTGGGGCGCTTGATCGGGTCGAGACGTTTGAACGTGCCCTTCTCGACGAGCTGCGCACACAGACGGTCGTACTCCGACTCCGAACCGTCACACCAGACCACTTCATCGGGCTGGGTGAGGGCGGCGATCTCGCCGACCCAGGCGATCAGTTCCTGGTGGCTGGTCGGGGCCGTGATGAGGGAGGAAGCCACATTGCTGGGCGCCACGATCGCTCCATCCCGCCGGAACCGCACTGCTCCGGCGTCTTGGTTTGAGGGTTTTGGGCGAATATGTGCACGCATATCCGCATATGGAGACAGCTACCCCTTGGGGGCTGCGACCCGGATGCTCAGCTCATCCGGTGCCGACCGCGCTCATTTGATCATCCGACGGTACGGGCGATCTGTCCAGTGGGCGTCTTCGTGACCATCACCACTCGAAACGACCGGTAACGCACGGTGGCTGGGTAGCATGAGTGCCATGACTGCAGCCCCGCCCGACGCCGCCGTTGACCAATCCCCAGGGCTCGAGACACCCCCGCTTCCTCTCAAACCCATGCTGCGCGGCTGGCTGCACGCCGGCATGTTCCCGGCCGCGCTCATCGCCGGAGTGGTGCTCACCGCGCTCGCCGACAGCCCGCGCGGGCGCATCTCGTGCGCCATCTTCACGCTCACCGCCTGCGCGCTCTTCGGCACGAGCGCCCTGTACCACCGGGGCAATTGGGGCCCGCGCGCGACGGCGGTGCTGCGCCGCCTGGATCACGCCAATATCTTCCTGATCATCGCGGGCACCTACACGCCCTTCACGATGCTGCTCCTCCCGCATGGCAAACAGCAGCTGCTGCTCTGGCTGGTGTGGGCGGGAGCGCTCGCCGGCATCGCCTTCCGGGTGTTCTGGGTCGGCGCCCCACGCTGGCTCTACACCCCGTGCTACATCGCCCTGGGCTGGGCCGCGGTGTTCTTCCTGCCGGACTTCCTGCGCACCGGCGGCATCGCCGTCATGACGCTGATCGTCGTCGGCGGCCTGCTCTACAGCGTGGGCGCGGTGATCTACGGGACCAAGCGCCCCAACCCCTCACCCCGCTGGTTCGGCTTCCACGAGGTGTTCCACTCCTTCACGCTCGCCGCCTTCGTCGTGCACTACGTCGGGATCTCGCTGGTCGCCTACCAGCACTCCTGACCGCCCACCGGTACCTCCCCGACAATGATCGGCATGGCCTCCGCACACACGCCCCGCGCCGGCAGGACCCCCGCCGGCCCCCGGCCCGGGCTGCGCGAACGCAAGAAGATCCAGACCCGGCAGGCGATCCGGCGGGCCGCCTACCGGCTGTTCGCGGAGCAGGGCTATGACGCCACCCCGGTGGACCGGATCGCGGAGGCCGCGGACGTCTCCCCCAGCACGGTCTTCCGCTACTTCCCGACCAAGGAGGACATCGTCCTCACGGACGAGTACGACGAGGCCATGGCCGCCGGGGTCCGGGACCGGCCGCCGGGCGAGCCGCCGATCTCCTCCCTGCGGCGCGTGCTGATCGACATGGCGGGGCGGCTGACCGGTGACGAGCGCGAGGAGATGCTGACCCGGCTCACCCTGATCCGCCAGGTCCCGGCGCTGCGCGCCCGCATGGGCGAGGGCATGGCCAGGACCGGGATCATGCTGGGAGAGGTGCTGGCCGAGCGCAGCGGCCGGTCACCGGAGGACTTCGAGGTGCGGGTGCTCGTCGGAGCGGTCCTCGGAGCCCTCCAGGAAGCGGTCTTCCACGGCATCGCCCACCACGGGGTGGAGACCGTGGAGGAGAGCGTCGACCGCGCCCTGGACATGCTCGCCCGCGGCCTGCCGCTGTAGCCCGCCGCCGCGGGGTTCCCGGGCTCCCTCCCGTCAGCCGCCGAGCCCGGCCGTCAGCGCCGCCACGTCGGCGGTCGGGGCGTCACAGGTGAAGTGGCGGCATACGTACGCCGCCGGGCGGCCCTCCAGCAGCCCCCGCCCCGCCAGCAGCGGCACCTCGTCGGAGCCGGGCGCGCCCACCGCGACCACCGCGCCGGGCGCCGTGCCCAGCAGCGCGGCCCGGTGCAGGGCGCGGGTCGCGGGGTCGCCGTCCGGCCCGACGACGGCCACCTCACGCGGCCCGTCCAACTGCGCCTCGGCGACGGCCAGACCCCAGCCGATGAACCGCGGCACCCGTGCGCCCAGCGCCCGCACCACGCCCAGCGCCCGCTCGGCCGCCTCCCGGTGGCGGCCGCTCCCGGAGACGGCGGCATAGGACAGCAGCGCCCCGGCGGCCGCCGTCCACCCCGAGGGCACGGCGTTGTCGGTCGGGTCCTGGGGGCGGCGGATGAGCGCCTCGGCGTCGTCGGCCGTGTCGTACAGCGTGCCGTCCTCGGCGGCGAAGTGGTGCAGCACGGTGTCCAGGAGCAGCCCCGCGAACTCGACCCACACGCCCTCGCCGGAGACCGCGGACAGGGCGAGGAAGCCCTCGGCCACATCGGCGTAGTCCTCCAGCACGCCCGCGTGGGCGCCCACGGCCCCGCCCAGCGAGGTGCGGGCGAGTCGGCCGCCGGTGTCCATGTGGAGGCGCACGAGCAGGTCGGCGGCCTCGGTCGCGGCCTCGACCAGGTCGGGGCGGTCGAAGTAGGCGCCGGTCTCGGCGAGGGCGGCGATGGCCAGCCCGTTCCAGGCGGCCACGATCTTGTCGTCGCGGCCGGGCCGCGCCCGCCGCTCCCGCGCCGCCAGCAGCCGCTCCCGTACCGAGGCGAGCCAGGCGGCGTCGGCCGGGGGCGCGCCGTCGGGCAGCTGGAGGACGGAGGACCCCCCGCCGCGGCAGCGGCCAATGTCACTGTCGAAGGTGCCGTCCTCGGTCACCCCGAAGGACGCGGCGGCCTGCTCGGCGTCCGCCTCGCCCAGCACCTCGCGCAGCTGCTCGGGCGTCCACACGTAGTACGCGCCTTCGACGTGCCGCCCGGTGCCGTCGTCGCTGTCGGCATCCAGCGCGGAGGCGAACCCGCCCTGCTCGGTGCGCATCTCGCGGACCAGGAAGTCGGCGGTCTCCAGGGCGACCCGGCGCGCGAGCTCCGAGCCGGTGGCCCGCCAGAGGTGGGCGTAGACGCGGCACAGCAGCGCGTTGTCGTACAGCATCTTCTCGAAGTGCGGAACGATCCATTCCGCATCGACGGAGTAGCGCGCGAACCCGCCGCCGAGCTGGTCGTAGATGCCGCCGCGGGCCATCGCCTCACAGGTGGCCTGCACCATCTGCAACGCGCCCTCGGAGCCGGTCCGGGCGTGGTGGCGCAGCAGGAACTCCAGCGCCATGGACGGCGGGAACTTCGGCGCCCCGCCGAACCCGCCGCGCACGGCGTCGAATTCGCGGGTCAGCCCCATCAGCGCGCCCGCCAGATCCTCCGCACCGGGCGGCTGCGGCGCGCCGGAACCCAGCGCGATGCCGGTGCGCTCGGCCAGGTCCCGCACGATCTTCCCGGCCACGTCCTGCACCTCGTCACGCCGGTCGGCCCAGGCCGCGCGGACGCCCTCCAGCACCTGCCGGAACGAGGGCATGCCGTGCCGGGGGCGGGGCGGGAAGTAGGTGCCGAAGTAGAAGGGCTGGGCATCGGGCGTCAGGAACACCGTCATCGGCCAGCCGCCCTGCCCGGTCGCGGCCTGCACCGCCTCCATGTAGACGGCGTCGACGTCGGGCCGCTCCTCGCGGTCGACCTTGACGGAGACGAAGTGGGCGTTCAGATACTCGGCCGTCTCGGCGTCCTCGAAGGACTCGTGCGCCATGACGTGGCACCAGTGGCAGCTGGAGTAGCCGACGCTCAGCAGCACGGGGACCCCGCGGCTGCGCGCCTCCTCGAACGCCTCGTCGGACCACGGCCGCCAGTCGACCGGGTTGTCGGCGTGCTGGAGGAGGTAAGGGGACGTTTCGTGCGCCAGGCGGTTCGGCATAACCCCATCCTCTCCCACACCGCGGCGCAAGCGCCGATTGTCCACAGGGGGAGTTATCCACAGGGCTGCCGGAAATGAGGCAGAAGCGGAAGACTTGGGGAGCAACGCGCGATTCACGCGTGGCGCTCGTGCAGGAGGGGGATCACATGCCGGGCTCACTGGCCGTGCTGCGGGACAGCCACCGGACGGAGGTCGAGCGGCTGCTGACGCGGGCCGTCGAGGAGGAGGTGCGGCGCTCCGGCGGCCGCACGGACGGCGGGGTGCTGCTCAGCCGCGCGCGGGGCTCGCTGGACGAGATGGCGGCGACCGCGGCCGAGGAGTACGGAGCGTATGTGCACGCGCTGGACGAAGCGGCGGCAGGCAGCAGACCGCTCTCGGCGATGCTGGGGCGCGAGCGGCTGTCCACCCCGGCGCTGGCCGCGGCGGTGGCGGCGGCCGCCGCCTTCGGCGCGGATCTCACCTTCGGCACCTCGGCGGGCACCGCGCTGGGCGCGGGCGTGACCGCGGGGCTGGCGGGGTCGGCGGCGGCCGTCCTCAAGCTCACCGCGGCGCACTGGCCCGCCGCCCACCGCCAGGCGGCGCTGCGCAACCAGCCCGGCGGGCCGGAGCAGTTGCGGCTGCAGTGGCTGACGGCGGTCGAGGTGCGGGGCATCCGGCCGTTCATCGATCAGCACCGGATGACCTCGGCCGCCACCCGCCAGGGCGGCGGCCAGGCCAAGCGCTCCGCCTCCACGGGCGGCGGGCAGGCGCCGCGGCTGCGGGGTGCGGACCGCAGCCAGGCGGCCCGCAGGCGCACCGTGCTGGAGCAGTCCTTCGGCCATCTCCCCCAGGGGGACGGCCCGTTCGCCGGGCGCCGCGCGCAGACGAGCCAGATCGCCCAGTGGGTGCACCAGGCGCGGGCCAGCACCGAGACCAAGCCCACGGTGGTGCTGCTGGAGGGCCCGCCGGGCTCGGGCCGCACCACGCTGGCCGTACGGGCGGCGCATGAGCTGCGCGACCAGTTCCGGGGCGCGTGCCTGGTGGACATGCGCGGGGACAGCGCCGACCAGGCCCCGCTGTCGACCCGCGACGCGCTGCTGCATCTGCTGAACCGGCTCGGGGCGCCCCGCGACCAGCTGCTCTTCCGGGAGCGGGCGAGCCAGGACCAGCACCGCAAGCGGCTCATCGAGCTGTATCACCAGCATCTGACCGGGCTGCCCGTCACGATCGTGCTGGACGACGCGAGCGACGCCGAACAGGTGTGCACGCTGGTCCCGGAGCGGTCCGACAGCCTGATCCTGGTCACCTCGCGCACCCCGCTGACCCTGCCGCCGGAGCTGGCCGCGTGGGTGCACCGGCTGGAGATCGGCCCGCTGGACCAGTCGGGCGCCGAGGAGCTGCTGCGGGTCTCCGCCGAGAACCCGGCCGGGCCCGGACCGTACGACGGGCAGTCCGTGGAGCGGATCGCCGAGCTGTGCGGGCGGCTGCCGCTGGCGCTGCGGATCGCGGGCTCCTCCCTCGGCCCGCGCACCCCCGCCGCCCTCGCCACCGACCTGGAGGCGTACGGGCCGGTCGGCCCGGTCGAGCGCACCCTGTGGTTGCGGTACACCGACCAGCAGGACGGCGCCCGGCGGCTGCTGCGGCGCCTCGCGCTGGCCGGGCGGGCGAGCCTGGGCGCGGCGGCCGCCGCGGCGCTGCTGGGCGCCGATCAGCAGGAGGCGGCCCGCCATCTGGACGCGCTGGGCCGCGCCGGGCTGATCCAGCATGTGCGCGGCAGCCGCTACCGGCTGCACGACCTGGTCCGCTCGTTCGCCGCCGCCCGGCTGGCGGACGAGGAGGAGCCCGAGCAGCGCACCGCCGCCCAGGAACGGCTGATCCGCAGCTACGCCGAGCTGGCGGACTCGGTGATCCGCCTGGTCGACGGTAAGACGTCCACCCGCGCCGATGTCTTCACCAAGGGCGCGGCGGGCGGCCACGGCTTCACCTCGCTGGACGCGGCGCTGGGCTGGCTGGACGACGAGTCGAGCTTCATCACGGCGGCGCTGCGCCATGCGGAGGGCGTGGACCAGTCCGCGGTGCTGCATCTGCTGGGCGCGCTGTGCGACTACTGCCTGCTGCGTGGCGACCTGTACCGGCTGGGCGAGATCAGCGAGCTGACCCAGGCCGTCGACCAGGGGCTGCTGGTGCGGTCCGTCCAGTGGCGCACCGGTATCGCGGCCCGTCAGCTCGGCGAGCTGGACCAGGCCCGTACGACGCTGTCCTCGGTGGTCGACCTGTATTTCGAGGCCCAGCACGAGGCGGGCGCGGCCCGCGCGCTGTGCAGCCTGGGCATCACCCTGCACCACCAGGGGAATCTGGTGGAGGCCGCGGCGAAGCTGCGCGAGGCGCTGGCCCTGCAGACGCCCGAGGCGCTGCGCGGGGACCGGGGATGGACGATGCACGCGCTGGCCGCCGTGGAGCGGGACCGCGGGCAGCTCGCCGAGGCGCTGGAGCTGCTGCGGCAGGCGCTGGAGCTGCACCAGGAGTCCGAGAGCCTGCACGGCCAGGCGTGGGCGCACTTCCAGCTCGGTCAGGCTTGTCTGCGGATGGGCGATGTGCCGCGCGCCGAGGCCGAGCTGCGGGAGGCGCTGGGCGCGTACGGCCGCACCCACGACCAGCGCGGTGAGGCCTGGGCGCTGACCCAGCTGGCCCGCGCCCGGCTGGTGGCCGGGGAACCGTCGGTGGCCGTGGACCAGCTGCGCCAGGCCCTCTCCCGGCACCGGGACAACGACGACGCGCGCGGTGAGGCGTGGACGCTGTACTACCTGGGTCAGGCGCTGGAGGAGCGCGGCGACCGGGACGCGGCGGTGCGCGAGCTGGAGCGGGCCCGCACGATGTTCAGCCGGATGCGGGACGTGTACGGGCTGGCGTGTGCCCGGCATCACTCGGCGCGGGTCACCCGTGATCTGCGGGCGGCGCAGACCGGCTCGCTGCGCAACAGCGGCTTCGCGCGGCAGCTGCTGCAGGACGCCCGGCAGGACTTCCACCGGGTGGGGGTGGCCCACGGCGAGGCGTGGTCGTGCGTCGAGCTGGCGGTCATCGACGCGGGAAACGGCCGGGCGGTGCAGGCGCTGGAGCTGGTGGACGAGGCGGCCCGGCTGTTCGCGGGGTACGAGGACCGGCGCGGCGGGTCCTGGGCCCGGTTCCTGCGCTGCACGCTGCTGCCGTTCGCCTCGGCGGGCGGCTCGGTCATCGGCACGGCGGTGGCGCAGGAGGAGCTGGCGGAGCTGCGGCGGGAGCTGCGGGAGCCGGGCGGCGCCGCGGCGGGCGGGGATCCCCGGCTGGAGGAGTGCGCGGAGGCGTTCGCGCTGGTGCTGGAGCGCGGTGTGGAGCCGGAAACGGGATGGCAGGCATGGCAGCTCGGCATGGTGCCGAGCCGCCGCTCCCGCGAGGTCATGGCCGTGCTGCCGGACCGCCCCCGCGCCTGATCCCGCCCCGCGAGCCCGGGCCCGGTCCGGGCCCAGGGTGAGGAGGTGCCGCTAGGCCGTGCGCTCCCCCTTGGTGCCCTTCGGGGAGGCGGTGGCCCGGGCTTCACCGGGCTGCGTCTCCCCGGTCTGCGGCTCCTCCTCGAAGTCCACCTTGTTCATGTGCTTGTTCATCGACTTCATCAGGAGCCACACCGCGCCGCCGATCAGTGCGAAGACGACGAACCCGAGCAGGCCCGGGGTCACCTTGTTCTCGTCCAGATCCTTGGCGAGCGGGACGAGATGCGTCATGGCGAGGGTGCTGGTCGCGCTCATCATGCGGTCAATTGTTGCGGATGCCCGCGAAGAGGTCGTCCTCGGGGAGGGAAGTGTCCACGAGCGACTTCGCGAGCTCGTATTCCTCCGTCGGCCAGATCTCCTTCTGGATGTCCATGGGCACCCGGAACCAGCCGCCGTCGGGGTCGATCTGCGTGCGGTGCGCGATCAGCGCCTTGTCGCGGATCTCGAAGAAGTCGGCGCAGGGCACATAGGTGGTCAGGGTGCGCTCGCGCCGGGAGAACTCCTTCCAGCGCTCCAGCCACTCCCCGTACGGCGACTCCAGGCCGCGGGCGAGCAGCCCCTCGTGCAGGGCGACGGTGCGCGGCCGGTTGAAGCCCTGGTTGTAGTAGAGCTTCTGCGGCTGCCAGGCCGGGCCGGCCTCGGGGTACTTCTCGGGGTCCCCGGCCGCCTCGAAGGCCACCATCGTGATCTTGTGGGTCATGATGTGGTCGGGGTGCGGGTAGCCGCCGTTCTCGTCATAGGTGGTGATGACCTGCGGCTTGAAGGAGCGGATGAGCTTGACGAGCGCGCCCGCCGCCTCGTCCACGTCCTGGAGCGCGAAGCAGCCCTCGGGGAGCGGGGGCAGCGGGTCGCCCTCGGGAAGCCCGGAGTCCACGAAGCCCAGCCACTCCTGCTTCACGCCGAGGATCTCGCGCGCCTCGTCCATCTCCTTGGCGCGGACCTCGTGGATGTGCTCCTCGATGTATGGATCCCCCTGGAGCTTGGGGTTGAGGATGGAGCCGCGCTCACCGCCCGTGCAGGTCGCGACCAGCACGTCCACCCCCTCGGACACGTACTTGGCCATGGTGGCCGCGCCCTTGCTCGACTCGTCATCCGGGTGGGCGTGCACGGCCATCAAACGCAGCTGCTCAGTCAACTTCGATCCTCAGTGATTCGTCGCGGAAGACGGCTTCTATAGTGACCCACAGCGGGCCGGAATAATTCCGGGTCTCCCAAGCAGGAGGAAGCGATCATGTCGGCGGTGCGCCAGGGCCTTCCCGAGGGGCGCTACGGCCGCTCCGTGGATGAGCGGGCCGACCGCAAGCTGAAGATCATCGGTTCGGTGCTGGGTGCCGGCCTGATCGCGCTGATCGCCTGGTTCGGATACGCGTACGTCATCGATGAGGACGTCAGCGGCCAGCTGACCGGTTTCAAGGTCACCTCGGACGACACCGTCGAGGTCCGGCTGGAGATCACCAAGGACAAGGACGCCACCGCCGAGTGCACGGTGCGCGCACAGGACACCTACCACGAAGAGGTGGGTCGCAAGAGCTTCACCTTCGGGCAGCGCCAGGACGACATGGTCAAGATCGTGACGGTGCGCACCACCTCGCGTGCGACCAGCGCCGAGCTGGTCGCCTGCGGCTCCGCCGCGGACGGCTGAGCCGGGCGGAGACCGGCTGGACACCGGCCGGAGAGCTACGTCAGCCACACCAGAACTCGCCCGTTTTGCCCCGGTTCATGCGCATGGAGCTGAGTTCCCTCCTCCCTGTTTCCTGTCGGAATTGTTAGGCTCGTGGTTTCGCCCGGCTTTGAAGGCGCACCCTTCTGAGTAGGGCGTTCATTTGTATTCCCAGCACCGACGAGGAGCACCTGTGACCCAGACCAGCGAGAACGTCACCTGGCTGACCCAGGAGGCGTACGACCAGCTCAAGGCCGAGCTGGAGTACCTGTCGGGTCCGGCACGTATCGAGATCGCGAAGAAGATCGAGGCCGCCCGGGAGGAAGGTGACCTCCGGGAGAACGGCGGTTACCACGCCGCCAAGGAGGAACAGGGCAAGCAGGAGCTCCGGGTGCGTCAACTGACGCAGCTCCTGGAGCACGCGAAGGTCGGTGAGGCACCCGCGGACACCGGCGTGGTCGCCCCCGGCATGGTCGTCACCATCGCCTTCGACGGCGACCCGGACGACACCCTGAGCTTCCTTCTCGCCTCTCGTGAATACGCGAGCGCGGACATCGAGACCTACTCGCCGCAGTCCCCGCTGGGCACGGGTGTGAACGGCAAGAAGGTCGGCCAGGACGCCGAATACGAACTGCCCAACGGCCGTACGGCATCGGTCCGCATCCTGGACGCCAAGCCCTACCAGGGCTGAGCGCCCGCTCAACGCCCTCGCGACTCGCGGCGAGCCCCCGGCCAGGACGGCCGGGGGCTCGTCGTATGCGTCCCAGGGAACTCAGGCGGTCGCCGAGCGATACTTCCGGACCGCGAGCGTACGGAAGGCCACCAGAATCAGCAGCGACCACAGCACCGAGGCCAGGATCGGGTGCTGCATGGGCCAGGCGTCCGGGGCCTTGAAGCCGGGCGGCAGGTTGCCGAACAGCTCCCGGCAAGCCTGGACGGTGGTGCTGAACGGGTTCCACTCGGCGATGTGCCGGAAGAACGTGGGCAAGTTGTTGGAGTCCACGAACGCGTTCGAGATGAAGGTCAGCGGGAACAGCCAGATCAGCCCGCCGGACGTGGCCGCTTCCGGCGTCCGCACCGAGAGGCCGATCAGGGCGCCGATCCATGAGAAGGCGTAGCCGAGCAGGAGCAGCAGGCCGAAGCCCGCCAGCACCTTGCCGAAGTTCTCGTGGGTGCGCCAGCCGATGAGAAGCGCGACGACCGCGAGGATCACCAGCGTCAGCGCAGTCTGGACCAGGTCGGCGAGCGTACGGCCGGTGAGCACCGCCCCGCGCGCCATCGGCAGGGAGCGGAACCGGTCGATCAGCCCCTTGTGCATGTCGTCGGCGATCCCCGCACCCGCGCCCGCGGTCGCGAAGGTGACGGTCTGAGTGAAGATCCCGGCCATCAGGAACTCGCGGTAGTCCTGCTGCGAGAGTGAGCCGCCGACCTGGATGGACCCGCCGAAGACGTACGTGAAGAGGATGACGAACATCACGGGCTGGATCAGGCCGAACAGAACCACCTCGGGAATCCGGGCCATGCGGATGAGGTTCCGGCGGGCGATCACCAGCGAGTCGGCCATGGTGCTCATGAGCGGGCCGCGACGCGGCCGGGGGGCGGTGGCGACAGTGGCGCCGGACTCTTCGACAGCAGCCATCACTTGCCTCCCTCGTGAGCGCCGTCTTCCGTACCGGTGCCCTCGGTGCCGTGGCCGGTGAGCGAGATGAAGACGTCGTCGAGCGTCGGGCGGCGCAGCCCGATGTCGTCGATCTCCACTCCACGGGTGTCCAGTTCGCGGATGACCTCGGCGAGCAGCTTGGCCCCGCCGACCACCGGCACGGTGACCTTGCGGGTGTGCTCCTGCACCGTGGTCTCGCCCTTGCCCAGCACCCGCAGCACATGCTCGGTGATCGCGATGTGCTCGCGCTCGTGCACCACGACCTCCACCCGCTCCCCGCCGATGCGGGCCTTGAGCTGGTCGGAGGTGCCGCGGGCGATGACCTTGCCGCGGTCGATCACACAGATGTCATGGGCCAGATGGTCGGCCTCCTCCAGATACTGGGTGGTCAGCAGCAGCGTCGTGCCGCCGGCCACCAGTTCCTGGATGACCTCCCACAGCGCCTGCCGGTTGCGCGGGTCGAGCCCCGTGGTCGGCTCGTCCATGAACATCACGGGCGGGCTGACGACCAGAGCGGCGGCGAGGTCGAGCCGGCGGCGCATGCCGCCGGAGTACGTCTTGGCGGTGCGGTCGGCCGCGTCCGCGAGGTGGAACCGCTCCAGCAGCTCGTCCGCGCGGGCCTTCGCCTCGCGCGCGCCCATCTGGTACAGCTGTCCGACCATCCGCAGGTTCTCCCGGCCCGTCAGATACTCGTCGACGGCGGCGAACTGACCGGACAGGCCGATGGACCGGCGGACCTCATTGGGGTCCTTGAGCACATCCACCCCCGCGACCACCGCCGTCCCGCTGTCCGGGCGCAGCAGCGTGGTCAGTACGCGCACCGCGGTGGTCTTGCCGGCGCCGTTGGGGCCGAGCAGTCCGAGCACGGTTCCTTCCGGCACGTCGAGATCGACGCCGTCCAGAGCCCTTACTTCGCCGAAGGTCTTCACCAGGCCCTCGGCATGGATCGCGCCTGGCATGTTGGCACTCCCAGAGTTGGGTGTTCCCGGGTTGAGTCAGTTCCACAAAACATCGTTTGACATGATGTGCGGCGAATGTTTCTCGCCACGCAGGGACGCGTCCCCTCAATAAAGGCATATGTCCGCCCACAAGGGCAGCGTCGCGACAGTAAGCGGAGAGAATCATAGCGCAGTCGCGATACATCGCGATACACGCGTACCCACGGACAGTCTGCCGCGCACCGTCAGACCATCACGGTGTATCCGGCCCCGTGCAGCGCCTCCCGGACCTCGGCGCAGTGCTCCGGCCCCTTCGTCTCCAGCTGAAGCTCCACCTCCGCCTCGCTGAGCCCCAGCCGCGGATTGATCCGCACATGGCTGATGTCGAGCACGTTGGCGTCCACCGCCGACAGCTCCGCCAGCAGCGTCGCCAGTGCCCCCGGCCGGTCGGTGAGCCGCAGCCGCAGCGACAGGTAGCGGCCCGCCGCGGCCATGCCGTGCCGCAGGATCCGCTGCATCAGCAGCGGATCCACGTTGCCGCCCGAGAGCACCGAGACCACCGGCCCCTCGAAGGCCGCCGGATCCGACAGCACCGCCGCCACCGGGCTCGCCCCCGCCGGCTCCACCACCAGCTTCGCCCGCTCCAGGCACAGCAGCAGCGCGCTGGACAGTTCGTCCTCGCTGACCGTACGGACCTCGTCGACGAGCGCGTTGATGATCCCGAACGGAACGTCGCCCGGCCGCCCCACCTTGATGCCGTCCGCCATCGTCACCGGCGCCTCGACCGACACCGGTCGGCCGGCCGCCAGCGAGGGCGGATACGCCGCGGCGCCCGCCGCCTGCACGCCCACCACCCGTACGTCCGGCCGCAGCGCCTTCACCGCCACCGCGATCCCGGCCGCGAGCCCGCCGCCGCCGATGCCCACCACGACCGTGCGCACCTCGGGGCACTGCTCCAGGATCTCCAGCCCCACCGTGCCCTGCCCCGCGATGATGTCCGGGTGGTCGAACGGATGGATGAAGACCGCGCCCGATTGCTCCGCGTACCGCTGCGCCGCCCACATCGTCTCGTCCACGATCTGGCCCTCGAGCCGGACCTCCGCGCCGTAGTCCCGCGTCGCCGCGATCTTCGGCAGCGGCGCGCCCTCGGGCATGAAGACGGTCGATCGCACCCCCAGCAGCGAGGCCGCGAGCGCGACGCCCTGCGCATGGTTCCCGGCGCTCGCCGCGACCACCCCCGCGGCCCGCTCCTCGGGCGTCAGACGGGCGATCCGCACATAGGCGCCGCGCACCTTGAACGAGCCCGTTCGCTGCAGGTTCTCGCACTTCAGCTGCACCGGGGCGCCGACCAGACCGGTCAGATAGCGGCTGCCCTCCAGCGCGGTCAGCCGGGAGACCCCCGAGAGCATCTTCTGCGCCTCGCGCACATCGTCCAGGGTGATCGCGAGCGGGGCGGACGGTACGGAGCGTGCGGGGCGCGGGGCCGGGGCCGTACCGGACCCGTCCGCTCCGTCGGGTCGTGGAGCCATGGCCCCAGTCTTGCAGCTCGCCCGGAACACGGCCGGGCCGGGGCGAGCGGGGTGTGGCCGGTTGTGGGCAGGTTTCTGCAGCCCCCGTACGGGCAGCGCCCAGGCCGCGTACTCTGTGCCACATCCCACAGACCACCGCATGAAGTGAGCCCTAGGCCATGCCCATCCAATCGGACATGACGACTCAACTTGACACAGGCGTACTGGATTCACTCCAGCACCAGGTCGCGGTCTTCGCCCGCCGCGCGGAGCAGACCCGGCTCGGCGGCGTCGGACAGGCCCGCAACTCGATGGACCGCGCCGCCTACCTGCTGCTCAACCGGCTCGACCAGGAAGGCCCCATGGGGGTCAAGGCACTCGCCGGGGGCATGGGCATCGACTCGTCCACCGTGACCCGGCAGGTCGCCCCGCTGGTCGACTCCGGCCTGGTCAAGCGCACGTCGCACCCCGAGGACGGCCGCGCCGTCGTCCTCCAGCTCTCCCCGCGCGGCAAGGCTCGCCTGGAGGAGGTGCGCTCCTCGCGGCGCGAGCTGATGGCGCAGGTGACGGACGACTGGACGGTGGAGGAGCGCGATATGTTCTGCGATCTGCTCACCCGCTTCAACGTCGCCCTGTCCGCCGCGCACGGCGCGGTGCCGCAGGCGGCGGCACCGGCGTCCTGAGCCGCCGGCGCTCCCGACCGCCCGGCCCTTGACCGGGCGCCCCTGCCTGCCGTGTCCTTGAGGAACGAACGGCGGAGGGCGCGGTGCGAGAGCAGCGGGCAGCACGGGAGAGCCGCCGGACCCGGGAATTCGAGGCATTCGTCGCGGGCGCCGGTGGCAGGTTGTTGCACGCGGCCACACTGCTCACGGGGGAACCGACGGGGGAAACCGAAGCCGCGCAAGCCCTGCTGACCGCCGCGCTCGCGCGCACCTACGCCCGCTGGGACCGGCTGCGCGGCGAGGATCCGTACGACCGCGCCCGCCAGGAGCTGGCCGCCCTCTTCGCCCACCGCGCCCGCCGCTACCGCCGCCCGCGCGGCGGCGTGCTGGACCGGCTCACCCCGCGGGAGCGGCTGGTGCTGGTGCTGCGGCTGTACGAGGGGGTCGCGGAGGAGCAGACGGCTGCCACGCTCGGCCTGCCGGTCGAGCGCGTACGGGCCATCTGCACGCGCGCGGTGACCCTGATGCGCGCCGCCCCGCACCCCCCGGGAGCCCCCGGCACACCCCCGCCCCCGGTCACCGGCCGTCCGGCGGGGGCGGCGCGGTGAGCTTCCCGGACCGCAAGGAGGACCAGGTCCGGGGGATGCTGGAGGGGCCGCACCCGGTGCTGCCGCCGGATCTGGCCGCGCGGGCGGCCGGGCGCGGGCAGCGGATGCTGCGCCGCCACCGGGCGGCGCGGACCCTCGGCTGGTCGCTGCTGCTCGCCGCGGTCCTCGCGTTCACCGTCTGGGCGGCGGTCGTCCACCCGTGGGCGGGACCGCCCGCCGACACCACCCCTCCGCTGGAGGGGTGGTGAGCGGTGCCGAGGCTCAGGCGAGCGCCTGGGTCAGATCCCCCAGCAGATCGTCGATGGACTCGATGCCCACCGACAGCCGTACGAGATCCGCCGGCACCTCCAGCGCCGAACCGGCCGCCGAGGCGTGCGTCATCCGCCCCGGGTGCTCGATCAGCGATTCGACGCCGCCCAGCGACTCGCCGAGCGTGAAGAGCTTGGCCCGGTTGCAGACCTCGACCGCCGCCTCCTCGCCGCCGGTGACCCGGAACGACACCATGCCGCCGAAGGCCCGCATCTGCTTGGCGGCGATCTCGTGGCCCGCGTGCTCGGGCAGCCCCGGGTAGAAGACCTCGGTCACCTTGGGGTGGGCGGTGAGCAGCCCCGCGACGCGCGTGGCGTTCGCGCTGTGCCGGTCCATCCGTACCCCGAGCGTCTTGATGCCGCGCAGCACCAGCCAGGAGTCGAAGGGGGCGGCGACGGCGCCCATCGCGTTCTGGTGGAAGGCGAGTTCGTCGCCCAGGCCCGGGTCGGAGACGATCAGCGCGCCGCCGACGACGTCCGAATGCCCGCCCATGTACTTGGTGGTGGAGTGCACGACGACGTCCGCGCCGAGCGCCAGCGGCTGCTGCAGATACGGGCTGGCGAAGGTGTTGTCCACGACCAGCCGGGCCCCCGCGGTGCGGGCGATGTCGGCGAGGGCCGCGATGTCGGTGATGCCCAGCAGCGGGTTGCTCGGCGTCTCGACCCAGATCACCTTCGTACGGGGGCGCAGCGCGGCCCGTACCGCCGCGGGGTCGGAGGTGTCGGCGACCGACCACTCCACGCCCCAGCGCTCGACGACCTTGGAGAAGAGGCGGAACGTACCGCCGTACGCGTCGTCCGGGATCACGACGTGGTCGCCCGGCACCAGCAGCGTGCGCAGCAGGCAGTCCTCGGCGGCGAGGCCGGAGGCGAAGGCGAGCCCGCGGCGGCCTCCCTCGAGGGCCGCCAGGTTCTCCTCCAGGGCGGTGCGGGTGGGGTTGGCGGAGCGGCTGTATTCGTAGCCGCCGCGCAGGCCCCCCACCCCGTCCTGCTTGTAGGTGGAGACCTGGTAGATCGGCGGAACGACGGCGCCGGTGAGCGGGTCCGCCTCCTGGCCCGCATGGATGGCGAGCGTCTCGAAGCTCTGGGAGTGCTGGTCGGTCATGGGCCCGAGGGTAACGCGCGGCGAGCACCTCCATGATCCGGCGGCGGGCCCGTCCAGGATTCAACGGCCGCGTTCCATGTCCGCCGTGGCGCATAGGCTGGACCACAAGCCGTCACGGGACTTCACACGGGGACACCTCATGGAGCTTCTGATCTTCCTCATCGCCGTCGTCATGATCGGCGGGCTGATCGTGCTGCCCGCGCTGCGGCGCAGGCGCGGCGGCCGCGAGACCCTGCAGGGCGCGATGCGCGCCACGGACCCGGGTGAGTACGGTTTCGTACCGCGCGAAGAGCTGGACGTCCGGCTGCCCGGCCCGGACCACCAGCTCATCGAGGCGCTGGAGGAGGTCCAGGCCGGCCAGGACTGGGAGCCCGCCTCCAGGCTCCTCGCGCTCACCGAGGCGACCTCCGAGCTGCGCTGGCAGCGCGTCCAGACCCTCGCCGGAGCCGCCGCCTTCGAGCTCGCCCAGGCCCCGGGCCGGGGCGGGATGTGGCTGCGCACCTGGCGCGTCGCGGCCCCCGAGGACCCGGGCGCGGCCGCCGTGCAGGCGGAGTTCCTGGTCCGGCAGGCGCTGCTCGACCCGTCCTCGCAGGACTTCCGGATGATCCTGGAGGAGGCCCGGGACGTCTGCCACGAGGCGGCCCGGCTGGCCCCGGACGACCCCGTTCCGTACATCGTCGAGCTGGGCGTCGCCCGCGGTCTCCCCTACCGGCAGGCCGACTTCGAGGAGCTGTGGACCAAGGTCACCGACCGCGCGCCGCACCACATGGGCGCCCACCTCGCCGCCCTCCACTACTGGTGCGAGAAGTGGCACGGCTCCCAGGACCGCGCCGACACCTTCACCCACGCCGCCGCCGGTTCGGCCCCCGAGAAGAGCCTCCTCCCCGCCCTCCCCCTCTTCGGCGTCTTCGAGCACCTGCCCGAGGTCAACCTCGTCCGCAGCCTGTACCAGAGCGACGTGATCACCAAGGCCGTCGAGGGCGCCCTGTACGCCGTCCGCCAGGCCCCCGCCGACCACCCGGTCCTCCCCCACGTCCGTCATCTGCTGGTCTGGTTCCTGGTCCGCTCGGAGCGGTACGCCGACGCCATGGAGCAGCTGCGCCACGTGGACGGCCACGTGGGCGCGGTGCCGTGGTCGTACGGGGCGGACCCGGCGGCCGAGTACGCCGTCTACCGGGCGCTGGCGGTGGCCGGCTGGGAGGGCCGCGGCGGCTCCCCGGCGACCCTGCCCAAGTGAGCGGCCCCGCGGAATTCGCCGCGCCCGCCGCCCGTTGTAAGGGGTAGCCACGTTAAGGGTCAGCCACCTCTGTCCCCTGCCTGTGTCCCCTTGCCTGCCGCCCCGAGGAGCCGTCCCGATGCTGTTCAACCGCCGCCAGAACCACCTCCCGACCCCCGAGGAGGCGCTGAAGGGCCGCCCCGAACCGGGCTTCACCGTCCCCGACCGCCACACCGTCCTCGGCAACCCGCTCACCGGCCCGTACCCGGAGGGCCTGGCCGTCGCCGACTTCGGCCTCGGCTGCTTCTGGGGCGCGGAGCGCGTCTTCTGGCAGGCCCCCGGCGTCTGGACCACCCTGGTCGGCTACCAGGGCGGCCACACCGAGAACCCCACCTACGAAGAGGTCTGCAGCGGCCTCACCGCCCACACCGAGGCCGTCCGCGTCGTCTTCGACCCCACGGTCACCTCGTACGGCGCCCTCCTGAAGCTCTTCTGGGAGTCCCACGACCCCACCCAGCACTTCCGCCAGGGCAACGACGTCGGCACCCAGTACCGCTCGGCCGTCTACACCCACTCCCCCGAGCAGCAGTCCGAGGCCGAGTCCTCCCGCGCCGCCTACCAGTCCGTCCTGACCGGCTCCGGCTACGGCGAGATCGCCACCGAGATCCTCCCCGCCGGCCCCTTCTACCCGGCCGAGCCCTACCATCAGCAGTACCTGGACAAGAACCCCGCAGGCTACTGCGGCATCGGCGGCACGGGCGTCTCCTGCCCCATAGGCGTGGCCCCGGCGGACGGCTGACGCGGCCGCTCGCAGGGCGTTGCCGCTTTGTGGCCCCCGGATGCGCCGCCCGCTCCGAGGGCGACCGGTCGTCAGCCGTTGTCACCACTTTCGCCATGGGCGGTGTTGGAGAAGGCGTCGTGCCACGCGGCCTTCGCTCCGGAGTCGCCGATCCGGTACACGTCCACGACCGCACCCGCGGCCACCGCGACGGAGAGCACAGCCGCCGCGACACGGATCACCAACGCGGTCCGGGACGTGACCGCCCGGGTCCGCTCCCCGGGGCCCGCCTCCGCCGACGTCAGCCTGCGGGTCGTCCACCAGACCGCCGTCGCCATCACGAACAGGCCCGCGGCCCAGGGAAGCAACCCGTCGCCGAGTTCGGTGTGCCTGCGCACCAGCGCGTTGCTGTCGACGTGCTCCTCCAACCACTCGCCGGCGTTCGTGGCCACGGGCACGCTCGCCAGCGTCACGAGGGCCAGCAGCGGAAGCACAATCCCCATCCGCCGGGCGGCACTCGGCCAGACCGCGCCGATCACGACCGCCAGGGCGCTCAGGGGAACGAACACGACGACGAAGTGCACGACCAGGACGTGTACGGGCAGTCCGTTGACAACGGTGAGGCTCATCAGATTTTCCTCCAGAAGCGCCCAGGAGAGGCCGGCACGCGCACGAACGCTCCGTGCGCGGGCCTGTGAGGCGCGCCAGACTGTCACGGGAACTTCTGAGCTTCCTCTGAACCCGCTCGGCACTCGGCTGCGGCGAATGGCGAGGTCGGCGGAGTGGTGCGACCATCGAATCAGGTCTGTCGGCCGGGCAATGACATCACTGATGTGCGGTTGCTGTTCCTCCCCGGAGGGAGTTGCCATGGCCAAGAATCTGATCCTCTGCTGTGACGGCACGTGGGACCTCGCCGACCAGCCCCACAAGACGAACGTCACCAAGGTCGCCTTGGCCGTCCGGCCGCAGGCGGACGGCGTGGAGCAGCGCGTCTACTACGGTCGCGGTGTCGGCACACGCCGGTGGGAGCGCCTGCGCGGCGGCGCGTTCGGCATGGGGCTGTCCAGCAACGTCCTGGACGCCTACCGCTTCCTCGTCGACGCCTACGAGCCCGGTGACCAGCTGTATCTGTTCGGATTCAGCCGGGGGGCCTTCACTGCCCGCAGCCTTGCCGGCCTGGTGCGCAACTCCGGCATCCTGCGCCGGGAGCACGCCCATCGGATCAAGGAGGCGTGGGCCCTGTACCGCGACCGTATCGAGAAGCCGACCGGCACGGCCGCCACGCTGTTCCGCCAGACGTACGCGTACGAGACGGGGATCCGCTTCATCGGAGTGTGGGACACGGTCGGTACCCTCGGCATCCCGGTTCCGGGCCCCCGGTGGCTCAAGCCGTTCGTGGCCTCGGTCAACCGTCGGTGGGCGTTCCACGACACCGAACTGAGCAGCTGGGTGCAAGGGGCCTTCCACGCGCTGGCCATCGATGAGCAGCGCACGCCCTTCATCCCGACGCTGTGGCACCAGCAACCCGGCGCCGGCGACAACGGCCAGGAGCTGAAGCAGGTGTGGTTCGCCGGAGTGCACAGCGACGTCGGCGGCGGCTACAGCGAAACGGCCCTGTCCGACATCACCCTCCTGTGGATGGTCCACCAGGCTCGCCGTCACGGGTTGGAGTTCGACCCCGAGGTTCTCAGCCTCAGCGACACCGGGCCGCGCGCCGTGCCCGCGAGCACCGGCATGGACTTCCCTGTGCGGCCAGACATCATGGGCCCGATCCACGACTCACGCACCGGCTTCTACCTCATGGAACGACCGTGGCACCGGCCTATTGGACAGGCCGTGGACACGTCGGGTCGTGCCAACGGGTGCGAATACCTCTCGGAAACCGCCCACATACGCCACGACGAGGACGCGTCCTACCGACCGCCCGAACTCGACCACTATCTCGCCCAGGGGCGAGTACGCCTCGAACCGGTGCCCCTGACCGCTCCCGACGCGCATCGAGCCCCTGCCGGACCGCGCCGATCCGCGTGAGGTCTTCCCGGATCGAGAGACCGAGGACGAGGTTCGCGCTCCTCCCAGGCTGCCCGCGCGGTGGAGTCACCGAGCACGCGGTGACTCCACCACCGACATCACGCGGCCACGATTGTCTCTTTCGTGCCGCACGCTGCCTGACCTCCTCGTCCGTGCAAGGCCAGCGCGGTGTGGACCGCCCGCTGTTCAGAACGGAAAGGCGTCAAGTGGCCATCCTCAGCCCCTGTGGGGCAACATTCGGCCACGTGTGCCCCAGAGGCGCATGACGATGACCACCGAGCGGGATCTTCCACTTCATGAGTACTCGGGGGACAGCTGCGCTCGGTGGACTTGGACAGTGGTGGGGTGTATTGGCCGGAGCGTTGTTGATCGCGGCATGGATCAACTCCGCTGCGGGACCAGCAGTCGTTGTCGCCCTCTCCGTTGCAACGGCGGCGTGGTGCTTCTTTCAAGCACCTGTCACCTGTGGCGCTCCAGTACGCGGGCGCGCGGACGGCTGTCGTAACAACGCATCGGGGCTGCTGTTGGGCTGTCACATCCGGCAGCACCGATGGGAGAAGCTCAAGATGCTCATCCTTCGCCGACGCCTCCGGGAATTCTGCTCAGGGCTGTTCACGGACGGCAAGGCAACCGTTGTCACGCTGGCTGGTGTAGGAAGCTTCCTGTCCGGCCTCGTCGCTCTCATCCCCGGCGTCGCTCGCTGATCGGGCCTGAGGGACACGTGGCAGGCCCCTCATAGGTGCAGGAGCTAGGTACTCCGCTGGGCAGCACGCACTCGATAGGCTGCTCCCAGGGAATCTCATTCCTGGGAGCAGAAATGACCACCCCCGCCGCTGGGAAGCCGCTCATCCCTCAGCCGCCTGCCACCGTCGCGGCTCTTCGCCAGGCCATCGCGCAGATCGCGCCCGCCGCCCTTCCCGCCTTCGCACGGGAGTTGGATCAGGCCGCCGACCTCGCTCCGCTCCAGCGGTTCATCGCCCAGTGGGCCGTCTACGTCCACATCCAGCGGCAGCCGAACATCGCGAAAGAGTTCCGTCACTGGGAGGACGCTGCCGAGACCGGCGACGCGACACAGGCCCGACGTGCCGCGTCCCCAATCGGCAAGATCCTGGACGACGCACACGCCGCGCTCGGCCTTCCACTGCCGTGAGTACGGCTGGGCGGAGCACCGTCACGGAACGGAGCGTTCACCGTTCTCGAGATACGCGGGGCGCTGCTCGGCCAGGGCCCGGAGGGCTTGGGCTGCCCGGCGGCGGGTGCGGGGCGGGAGCAGGGGCAGGGCGTCGTCCGGGGAGACGAAGTCACAAGCCGAGAGTTCGTGATCGCGCGGGTACACCCCGCTGACCTGGCCGGGCGAGAGCGTACCTCCGTCGAAGACGAACGCGAGTTGGTCGTCCCAGGGACCGTGTGGCGCGACCCAGTCGACACAGACAAGTCCTCGCAGTTCGACGGCGAGGCCCAGTTCCTCGGACAGTTCGCGTCGCGCCGCGTCCGCGGGCGACTCGTTCGCCTCGGCCATCCCGCCAGGGAGATCCCACGCTTCCTTGTACGTCGGCTTGACCATCAACAGGCGCCCGGCGGTGTCGTGCAAGAGCACGTCGGCTGACACGCGCTTGCGTTCCTGTTTGGCGTTCCCTTCCGCCAAGTAGGCGTCCCATTCGGCGGTGCCTGGCTGGGGGTGCGTGGCCATGGGGCGATGCCTCCGTCAGATCATCCAGGGGCGCGAGCGAGCTTCCTTCAGGTGGCGACGGCGACGGCAAACCGTGAGGAAGCCGAGAAACTTGCGGGTTCGGTGGTGACGGCTCGGCTCGCGGCCGGGGCGCAGATCGTGGGACCGGTGATCTCCGTCTTCTGGCACCAGGGTCAGTTCGGGACCGGGGAAGAGTGCCAGCGCTTGTTCAAGACACGTGCCGAGCGCTACGCCGACCTTGAAGCGCACATCCTGGAGCACCACCCGTGGAAGAACCCCGAGGTGTCGGCCGTGCCGATCGTCGCAGGTTCGGATGCCTACCTGCGGTGGGTGGAGCGGACCACTGAGCCGAACCGATGAACTGATTCCTCACGCCCTGGTTTTTTCGAGGACTTCGGCCACCGCCGGAAGCTCCCTGTGGGACCTGAACTGTTGGAAAATCGGTGCGAGGCGCTGGCGTGGGCGGACGGACGCGACTCCGGCCGAGAGTTCCAGTGCGCGGCCTGTGACGGACGCGGCCTCCTCGATTTCTCCGGCGGCCAGGTAGGAATCTGCCAGCCACGACAGGTAGAGGCTTTTGTCACGAGCATGGGTGTCGTCGTACCGGGAGAGAAAGTCCTCCAGCACGGGAACAGCGCGGAGGGGGCGGCGAAGTTCGGTCCAGCATCGGCCCGCCATGATCTGCAGTCCGTTCCCATCCCACGCTGCCCAGTCGGGCTGGGGCCTTCCGTCGTCCTCGGTGAGCGCGGTTTGAGCGATGCCGAGAGCACGTTCGGTCTCGTCGGCGTCCCCTGCGGCGGCGTATGCCCAGGCCAGACGTCCGTAAAGCAGCGCGCGTACGCCGGGTGGGGCGTCGGGACCTGCGGTGCCGCATGACTCGACCGCGATGTCTATCCCGACGGTGCGATCGCGACTGAGTCTCTGGTAGGCGAGGAAGGCGAGAGCGTTTCCGGCAAGGGCGGTGTCTCCTGCCTCGGTGGCGGCTTGGTGACTGTCCTCGTAGAGGCTGGTGGCGTCGCCGTGCCGGCCGGCGTCGAATGCGGCCCAACCCGCTTGCTGGGCCTGTTCGGAGAGGACCGACAGGAGCGCACGACCGGTCTCCTCGCTGTAGCTGCTCTCCCGCAGCATCGTCTTGGTCGCCTGGTACTCGCCGAGGTAGATGCGGTAGGTGTCGCCTCCGCCAAGGATGTCATCGAGACGCCGCAGTCGTGCTGTGCGCTGTCGCAATTGGTCCGGCACGTCTCGACCGATCTGACGGCCTGCCTTGAGCTGGGCCAACTCGGGCAGGCCGAGGACCAGACCTGCTCCGGCTGAGGCCCGGAAAAACTCTCTACGCCGCACTGTTTCGCTCCCCTCTCGGGTCGTCGTGGGTGTCGTGCGCGGTGAGGTCGCTTCCCAGTCACGGGGAGCGAGGCCGAGTAGGTGTCCGGGGATGCGCAGGCCATCGGCAATCGTCGCGATCTTGTCGAAGGACGTAATGCGGCCCTGGCCGCGTGCCAATGTGCCGACTCGTTCGGGCTTGAGGTCACACTCGGCGGCAATCTTCGAATAGCTGATCTTGGCTAAGTCTCGGGCAAGAGAAAAGACCACGCCGAAGTCATGAGCCACGATCGCGGCACGCATTTCCGGGTGGTTCAGAAGCTCACGCGGTAGTGCAGTCGGGGGTTGGTAAGCAGTCATCGTGTGCCCCGTTACGCCTGATAGTGACATTCTGTCACGCGATCCTGACCGTCAGCTTACCCATGACGGGGATAGCCGGGGGCGGGAAGGCAGCGCCGTTACTCCGCAGCACAGTTGGCAAACGCAAGACCCCCGCGACCGCGCGCACGGCCCGGGGGCGTGGTCAACGCTGCAAGAGGAGCGTCAACATGCCAAACGATATCCGCCACATCGTGTGGTGGCTGCTGTGGTCATTGCTGCCCGGCCGGGGGCGCCGGCTCGTGGTCCCGACAAGTCCTCCGGTGAGCTGCGTGGATGACCCGACGCTGCGGCTTCCGCGCGTGGTGCTGCTGTGCGCTCCGCACGGGATGGTGGTGATCCGGTGAGCACGCAACCGCGTCTGCTGCCGTGGAATGGGGAGTCCGGCAAGCCGTGCTACCTGGTCCCCAGTGAGGACGGCAAGGGGTACCTGTCGCGGCTCGCCGACGAGATGGAAGCGGTGCAACTCCGCATGGGTGCCGAACTCCTGGGCCATGCCCGCGTGCTGCTCGGCAACCCCAAGGCGGAAGCCGGAGAACTTCGCTTTCTTTCGAATCGCCTGGTCGAGGCGCTGTACGACGCACTCCGGGTCGCGGAGAGCCGCGGCAGGCGACTTCCCGTGCCCGACGAGAAGGGGGCAGGCGGATGAGCCCGGACCGTCGCGCTCAGTCCGAGTGGCGCATCGAGGTCGCTCCGGTGGGGCTGCGCGTACGCCGTGAAGGGGTCCGGCTCGCGCTGCTCCTTCGGGGCGTTCGGCTCGGTCACCCCGTGGCCCTCGCCCCGCTGGTGCTGACGCTGGACGAGTCGGAACAACTGCATGCGGGACTGTGCTTCGCGCTCGGCCCGGAACCTGCGCGAGCGGACGCGCCTGAGTGCCGAAGGGCGGTTCGTTATCCCGGCGGGCGAGAGCGGTACTGAGGTCGGCTCGGGGTATGGCCAGACGTTCAAGGAGTCACCGTGAGCAAGGAGTCACCGTGAGCAAGAGTTACCACACCTCATGGACGATCCCCGAGGAGCATCGAGCCGATCCGGCGTACGTCGAGGCGAGCGCCGCGATCGACTTGGGCCAGGGTGTCTACGACCGTCGTACATCGTTGGGGATCGACCAGGCGTCGCTCGCCGAGCGGACAGGGCTGTCGGTGGAGGAGATCGGCCGCCTTGAGGGAGGGGGCACAGTGCCTACGCTCCCCCTCGTCCGCATGCTGGCCAGGGCGTTCTCCTGCCCATCGGCGTAGCCGAGGCGGATGGTTGAAGTTCTCCCGCCGGTTCTCTCGGCGACGCTGCACGCGCTGCTCACCGGATTCGTTCCGGTGAGCAGCGCCCTGCATGCCCGGAGCCCCTACACGCACGTGGTGACCGCCGCGTTCGCCCCGTGCCTGCGGCGGCGGTAGTAGTGCAGCGTCACCGCGCCCAGCAGGGGGCCCCAGGCGACGAGGGGGAGGTAGGCGGCGGTGAGGAGCCAGTTGCCCCAGGGCGTGATGTCCATGTGGGCGTGCAGGGTCGTCCAGACGAACGCCACTCCGTACGTGCTGCAGGCCAGCGCGCCGAACGCCGCCGGGATCACCGCGGCGGGGACCGGGACCGGGCGGCCGCCGAGGTACGGGATCCAGCGGGGCCAGACCTCGCCCCAGGGGCGTACCAGTCCGAGGGTGAGCCAGGCCAGGCTCTCTTGGGCCAGGGACATCAGGGGCAGGATCAGCAGGCCCCAGCCGGGCAGGAGCATCGCGTTGTACTCGGACGGTGCCAATCCGAGCGGAACGCCGAGCACCACAGCGAGGCGCCATAACGCCGATGGCAGGGACACCCAGACGGCCGCTGCCGCGGCGCGGTGTGCCCAGAGCGGGACGCGTAAGTGAGCGCCATGAACGGTGGAGACGGGAACAGTCGTGGGCATGCGGCACGCTCCTCGATCATCGATGTGTCATGCGATGTCGTTCGTCGTCGCTCGATGCCCTTGATGTTTCCGCGGGCGCCGCCACCCGGCGTCGGGCCAGGGAACTGAACGGCCTCAGCTCCCGGGCGTATCCCCGTATCACCGCATCAGCCCCCAGGCGTACGCGCGGTCGGATTGCCCGGGGTGACCGTCTCGCCGGCACGTCGCCTTCGCGCGTGGTTGCGGGCCTTCATTCGGTTGCCGCATGCGGCCATGGAGCACCAGCGTGCCGTACCGGGGCGGCTGTGGTCGACGAGGAACAGGTTGCATTCCTCGTTCGCGCAGGGCCGCAGTCGTCCCGGTAGTTCTTCGCAGGCCGTCGACCATGCGAGGACGACGCGGACGGCCAGCTCCTGATCACTCGCGGCTTCGAGCTGCCACTGAAGGCCCTCGCTCGTGGCTGTGGGACACAGGCGGGCATCCCGAAGGACGGCGTTGAGGGCATCCAGATCGGTGGAGTCCCCGCGGATCAGCCGGTGCAGAGCCTCGCGCACGCCCCGCACCGCTTCGCGCTCGGCTGTCGTTCCACACCCTCCCAGCGAGCGGAGCCAGCGCGACCCTTCCTCTGCCGGTTCCAGTGCGTCCGTGGGCTTGCCGTCGATCACCGGAGCACTGTTGAGCACCGCGAGCAGCAGCTCCTCACCCTCGACCATCCCCTGCTCCTCCTTGACAAGCGCATCCGGGGCACGCAGACTCACTCTAACCTAACCAGTTAAATCAATTTAAGGGGTTACCGTCATGGTTGCTGTTCATCACCGCACCGTCGAGGTCGACGGGCTGACGGTCTTCTACCGCGAGGCCGGCCCGGCGGACGCTCCCGTGCTGTTGCTGCTGCACGGGTACCCGACCAGCTCGCACATGTTTCGCCACCTCATCCCGGCCCTGGCCGGCCCGTACCGGGTGATCGCGCCCGACCACATCGGTTTCGGAAGGTCGTCGGCGCCGAGCGTCGACGAGTTCCCCTACACCTTCGACGCGCTCGCCGAGGTCACCCGCCACTTTCTGGCCGTGATCGACGTCGACCGGTACACGATCTACGTCCAGGACTACGGGGCGCCCGTCGGCTGGCGGCTCGCCCTGGCGGATCCGGATGCCGTGGTCGCCGTCGTCTCGCAGAACGGCAACGCCTACGAGGAGGGCTTCGTCCCTGACTTCTGGGCGCCGATCTGGGCCTACGGAGCCGATCGCAGCGCCGAGCACGAGGCGCAGCTGCGGCCCGCGCTCGGGCGCGAGGCCGTCGAGTGGCAGTACACCCACGGGGTGGCCGACCCCACCCTGGTCGACCCCGACGCCTGGGAGCACGACCTGGCCCTTCTGGCCCGTCCGGGAGTGGACCGCGCGCAGCTCGCCCTGTTCGGCGACTACGCCACCAACCGCGACCTGTACCCGGCCGTGCACGAGTGGCTACGCTCCCGCGGCGTTCCGGTTCTCGCGATCTGGGGCCGCAACGACGAGATCTTCGGGCCCGCAGGCGCGGAGGCCTTCCGCCGCGATGCGCCCGATGCCGAGATCCTTCTCCTCGACGGCGGGCATTTCCTCCTGGAAACGCATCTCGACGAGGTCGCACAGGCGATCCTCGCCTTCCACAAGCGGGTGTACGGCGAGCACGCGCCCCTCGGTTGAACCGGCGGCCCGGTACCCGGGTCCGTGGCGGATCCGACGGTTGGAGGAGAGCGGCACCATCTCCTACTCCGGCCCTCTTCCGAACCGCTCGGTGACGACGGTCGTGTCCCGGGTACGGTCCGGCGGATCCGGGGGCCGACCCGCCGGCGCTTCGCGCAGGGGCGCGATGGCCGCCGGGATCTCGGTGTCGCCGATGTTCCCGTAGCCGAGGACGAGCGCGCGCTCCGCCGCGTCCTCCACGCGGTAGTCGTCCAGATCCGCCACGCGCAGCCCGGCGGCCGCAGCGCGGACCGTGCCGACCGCCACGCCGATCGTCGGCGTCAGCACGGTGGAGCAGTTGGACGAGGCGGTCGCGGGGGTGTCGCTCGGGCTGACCGCCGAAGAGCGCGAACGCCTGGACTCTGCCGTGTGACCCATCCAGGTCAGCGCGTTGAGCCGGCAACTTTCCAGGCAGAGACGCTGAATTCTCCAACCGTTCACTTCCGTGGGTGAGTCTTTGGCACCCCGGCCAACCCCTTACCCACGGGAGCGTCATGACCGCGATCAATCGTCGAAACGTGTTGCTCAGCGCCGCTGGTGCCGCTGCTGCGGGCCTGGCCCTCACCGGCCCCGCTGAGGCCACAGTGAACGACGGCAAACGTGAGCCGCTCAACGCCGGCCCGGGCAAGAAGTGGGACCTCGACGGCAACGCCCAGCGCTTCCGTGGCAACACGGTCGTCTGTCCCGTACCTCAGGACTCAGCCTTCTTCAACGCGGAGAAGCAGGCCCAAGAGATCATGAAGCGGTCGTCGTTGGCCGACCAGTACGCCTGCCTGCCACACAGCAGCATGCACATGACCGTGTTCGACATGATCGCCCAGGACACCATCACCAACAAGCAGCTGCCGCCGTGGTTGGCGGACTGTCAGGACATGACAGAGATTTCGCAGCGAATTCTGGCGCGCTTGCAGGAGTCCCATCTGACGCCGCTCGGCCCGATCAACATGAAGGTCAAGGGCTTCCGCCCATTCGACGCAAACTTCACCATGGACCTCACCCCGGCTGACGACGCCACGTTCAACACCCTGTGGACGGCTCGTCGGGAACTGCGAGAACTGCTCGACATCCGTGCGGCGAACTTCGACACCTACCAGTTCCACTCGTCCATCGGTTACCGCTTGGTCAAGCCACTGCCGTCGGACGTGCCTCCGATGGAGAAAGTGGCCAGGGAAATGACCAAGCTTTTCACCGGCGCAGCCGCGACCGTGACCTTGGAGCCCGCGGCGTTCAACCTGTTCGACGACATGCTGGCCTTCCCGCAGTTGTGGCTCCTGCCGCGCGCCGACAAGTGAGCGGACCGCTGCTGGTCGCATGCGGCCGGAGCGTGGACGGCCCGCTCGGCTCAGCTCAGAGCGTGTCGCCCAGTGCGAGGCATTTCGACTTCTGCGGAATGCCGCGGACCGCCCGGTTCACGTCGACCAGCGCGGATCCGGCCTTGGGCCCATCACCCTCGACGGTCACCTCGACCGCGGGAGTGCGGCCGTACGTCGTCAGGACCTGCACCCCGTCCTTCTGCGCGCGCTTCTCGTCGAGCACCCAGTTGACGCCGTTGACGTCCACGCACAGGTCGGTCGTCGGCCGCAGCGGGGTGACGCCGCAGCGCAGAACGACCGAGCCATCTCCCCAGGAGGCGACTCCCTCTCCGGTGACGTCGTCGCGATGCTTCGACAGAACGGTCTCGGGGGCCCGGGAAATGACATCGGCGCACTTCGGATTGTCGGCGTAGGGGCCGGGCTCCACGGATTCTTTGGAAAAGAACAGGAAATACGAGGCGACAGCGGCCGCAATCCCCGCCACGACGCACACCCCGGAGATGAGGCGGGTCTTTTTACTCCATGACCTGAACCGCATCGAACCCACTTATTCCCTCGACACCTGGCTCGCACCCTATCCTTACGCCGCACTCCGCCCTGGAGCGGGGACCGCCTTCGAGGATCTTCTAGCCGCCGGGTCAGGCCGGTTCCACGGACTTCGCTCGGGACAGGGCCACGTCCAGGACGCCCAGCAGGGCATCGCGGACCGATCCCGTCTCGCGGGCGTCGAAGACGGTGAGGGGGACATGCTCGGAGACGTCCAGGGCCCACCGCACCTCGTCCAGGTCGTGCTGGACCTCGCCGTCGAAGGCGTTGACGGCGACGGCGAAGGGGATGTCCTTGTGCTCGAAGTAGTCGACGGCCGCGTAGCAGTCGTCCAGGCGGCGGGTGTCCACGATGACGAGGCCGCCGAGGGCACCTTCGACCACGTCGTCCCACATGAAGCCGAACCGGTCCTGGCCCGGGGTGCCGAACAGGTAGAGCTTGAGGGTCGGGTCGATGGTGATGACGCCGAAGTCCATGGCGACCGTGGTGGTGGTCTTGCCGGGGGTGTGGGTCAGGTCGTCCACGCCCGCCGCGACCTCCGTGATGGCGGCCTCCGTGGTCAGCGGGCGGATCTCGGAGATGGCGCCCACGGCCGTGGTCTTGCCCACTCCGAAGCCGCCCGCGATGACCAGCTTGACCGGCAGCGGCGGTTGTTCGGCTTCAGCTGCTGTCGCGGAGTGTGCCCCGTGAGTCGGGGACGGCACGGAGACCATCGATAACCCTTCGCAGTACGGAGATGTCCTGGACTGTCCTGGCGTCCGGCACGTGGACCACCAGGTGTCCGGCGGTGCACAGGTCCTCCGCCAGGACCCGCACCACGTTGAGGTGCAGCCGGAGCCGGGCGGACAGTTCCGCCACCGACTGCGGGCGTCGGCAGGCGGCGACGATGTCGTGGCGTTCGAAGGCGAGCGTGCGCAGGGCGGAGAGCCCGTCCGACGTCGTCACGACCTGGGCCTCGACCGGGAGCGGGGCCCCGGTGCCGCCGCCGCCCGCCACCCGGCCGGCGGTCAGCAGGAACGGACGGATCGCGGAGGCTCGGCCCGTCGGCTCCGGAGCATCCGGCGAGATCGACTCGTTGGCCACACCCGCCACACCGTCCAGGTCGGTCGCCGTCTCGTGCGGTCCTGGTTCACCGGTCACCATCACGCCCCCTTCCGAATGTGAACACGCGTCAGAGGATGGAGGCGCCGGCGCTCTTCTTCAGCTCCAGTACGAGCTGGGGCGTGAGCGCGGCCCCGGCCCGGTTGGCGAAGAGGGTCATCTCGTACGCGATGTTGCCCAGCTTCGCCTCCTTCGACGTCACCACGCCGAGCACGGCGCCGCAGCCGATGGCCGACACCAGTACATGGCCGCCCTCCAGGTCGATGATGACCTTGTTGAGGCCGCCGAGGCCGTAGTTGCCGGAGGCGCCCGCGGCGAGGCTCGTGATGCCGGAGACGATCGCGGCGAGCCGCTCGGAGTCGGCCTGTTCGCGCAGCTCGGACACGGCGATCAGCAGGCCGTCGGAGGACACGGCGATGGCGTCGACGACACCGGCGGTCTGGGTGGCGAACCGGTCGAGCAGCCAGGTGAAGTCGGCCGCGGCTGCTCGCAGGTCGGTGGGTTCCTGCCCAGCGGGACTGTTCTTACCTGTCGGCGTGGTCACTGCCCGACTCCTTTCGGGATTGCTGATGGGGCAATGGCGTGGGGGGTTCGGCCGGGGTGGTGGCACTGTCCTGCTGTGCCCTGCGTACGGCGGCCTCGAACTCGTCGAGTTCCGACCGGACCGCGTCGGCATCCGCGGCCTCGCGAACGGCCGCGATGCCCCGGTCGGCCGGTGGTGTCGTCTTGTCGAGCGTCGCGCCCCGCACCCGCCGTCGCAGGGGACGGGAGGTGGAGGTGGAGGTGGCCTCGGCGGGCGGCTTCTCCCCGGTGGGGGACGCCTTCGGCTCGGTGGGCGGTTCCTGCTCGGCGGAGGGTTCCGGGGAGGTTCTCTCCGCTCCCTGGCGGTTCGGGATGCGCCGCGGGAGGCCGCCGGGCTCCGCGGGTTCCGCCTGGCGCGACTCGGGCTTGGTGGCGGGTGTCCGTACGGGCAGCGGGGTGGCCCCAGCGGGTGACGGCTCGGATTCGGGCCGCGCCGCCGGCGGAGCCGCCGGGGTCCGGGCCAGCTCCGTGACCACCGGGACCGAGGACGACGCGGCGGCGTCCCTGGCGTTCACCGCCATCAGGAGCGCGTCGGGGATCCACACGGTGGCGGTCACTCCGCCGCCGGGCGTACGGCTCAGGGCGACCCTGATGCCCCAGCGTCGGGCGAGGCTTCCGACCACGAACAGGCCGAGCACCTTGGTGGGAACGAGGTCGAGCCGTTCGCGGCGGACGAGGCGGGCGTTCTCCTCGTCGAGGCGTTCCGCGCCCATGCCGAGGCCGTGGTCGATGACCTCGATCAGCGCGCCGCCGTCCGCGGTGACGTCGGTGCCGGGCCGGACGACGACCTCGACGGGGGTCTCGGACGGGGAGAACGCGACCGCGTTCTCCAGCAGTTCGGCGACCATCAGCGTCAGGTCGCCGATGATGTCGGGCGCGACCGTGACCTCGGATTCGGAGCGCAGGGCGACCCGCTGGAACCCCTCGATGCGGCCGAGGCTCGCCCGGATGACGTTGGCGAGGGCGGTCGGCCGGGCGTCCAGCTCGGCTTCCCGGATTCCGGCGAGCAGCATCAGGCTGTCGGCGTTGCGCTGGAGGCGTACGGCGATGTGGTCGATGCGGTAGAGCCGCTCCAGGACGTCGGGGGCGGTTTCCTCGCGTTCGACGGCGTCGATCAGCGTGAGCTGGCGGGTGGTGAGGTTGCTGACCCGGCGCCCGACGTTGCCGAACATCTCGCCGACGTTGCGGCGGCTGATCACCTGCCGTTCCAGCAGCGCCGCGGCGGTGACCTGGACCTGGTTGAACGCCTCGGCCAGGTCGCCGATCTCGTCGCGCACGGGGACGGGGATGGGCCGGGGCCGCAGTGGGGTGCTGTCGGGCGAATCGTCGTCCTCGATGCGGGCCAGTTCCTCGCCCGCCACCTCGACGACCTCGTGGGCGGCGCCGGTCAGGGCCGTCAGGGGGCGGACGACCGACCGCCGGACCAGGAAGGAGAAACCCAGCCAGGCGCCGAAGGCGAGGACGGCGAGGGCGAGCAGGGCCACCGCCTTCTCCACGGCGTCCTGGGAAGCCCTTTCGGCGCGGGCGGCGATCTGCCCGGTGAGCGTGCCAGTGACGTCGAGGCGGTAGGCGGCCTGCCGGGTGCCCGCGGCGATGGCCTTGCGCAGCGCTTGCGGTGACTGACCTTGGAGGGAGCTGGGGTCGATCTGCAGCTCCGCGAACTTGGCGTCGAAGCCGTTCTCCTCGGCGCTGCGCTCGATGCCCTCCAGGCGCAGCACCTGGTCCGGGTCGGCGATCCTGCCGAAACGTTTTGCCTGTTCCTCGTAGACCCGGTGGGCACCGGCCGCGCGCGTGTACTCGGTGAGGGCGTTGGCATCCCGGGTCTGGGCCGAGAACACGCCGCTCTCGAAGGCCGCGTGGGCGGCGTCGGCGCGCAGCACCGTGTCGAGCAGCTCGATCACCGAGGACGACGAGGAGTCGGAGAAGCGGTCGAGCCCGATGCCGTCGATCAGGTAGCCGACCGCGTTGGCGTACGCGGGGTCGATACCGGCGGCGGGCACCGAACCCCGCTCGACCTTGTCGCGCAGCACGCCGAGGTCGTGGATGTACTCGAGGGCCCGCCTCTCGTCCTTCGTCAGACCGGCGCCGAACGCCGAACGCACGGCGGTGACCTGCTCGTCGGTGGCCCGCTGCCTCGCGCGGTAGTCGACGGTCGACGGCAGGTCCGCCCCGGGCCGGGCCGACTCCTGCTGGACCGCCAGCAGCAGCGCCTGCCGGTGCTCGGCCTGGACGTCGTTGATCAGCTGGGTGACCTGCTCGCTGTCGCGCACCAGTTGCGCGGTCCGGTCGGCGTCCGTGGCCTGTTGCACCTGGCCGTACGCGCCGACGCCCAGCAGCACGCCGACGACCACGAGGGGGACGACCACCAGGACGTTGAGCTTCCGCCGGAACGGCCATCGGTCGAGGACGGCTTCCGCTCGCAGCAGGGCGTCCGCCCTTCGGGCGTCCGCTCCCCGGGCGTCTGCTTTCCGGCGGAACCGGGGCTCCCGCGGGGCACGCCCGGACGGGTCCGGTTCGCGCGGCGGGTCCTCTGTGTCCACAGACACCCGGGCCTCCTTCGATGTGCTCCTGAGCGGTGACCGAGGTGTCGTTGTTGCCGACCGCCGACGACCGGGGAGCGTGACGCCGGCGACGTTCGCGCCCATGCGAGCGACTAGTTTGCGCCACACGTCCAACCGGCCGTGAACACTACCGTGTGTGCGGGCGCACGCAAGACATCCACCGGCAACGGTTACCGAAGATCCACGCTTGTCAGGTTTAGGCCACTGCTCCGTTGCCTTCTGCTCGCTCCCGGGGGCTGCCCCGCGGGGCGCCGTCACACGTAACCTGTCTCCTCCCACCCTGGCTCGAATACACCCTGGCTCGAATATTTCCGTGCCCCGCGAGGAGACCCGTGCACGCCACCCGCAAGTCGGTCCTGACAGCCGCCGCGCTCCTGGCCGTGGCCACCACCGGCTGCGAACCCGGATCCGGCACCGCCGCCACGCACCCGCGCCCCGCCAAGCCCGGTTGCCCCGCCACCCTCGCCAAGGCCAAGCAGGCGGTCGCGAAGGCCGAGGACGTGGACACCCCGTGGAAGGGCCCCACGACCGGACCGAAGGCCCGTCACGGGAAGAGCATCGTCTTCATCCCCCACACCATCACCAACCCCGGGCCCGCCGGAGTCGCCCAGGGCGTCCAGGAGTCCGCCAAGCTCCTCGGCTGGAAGGCCCGCACCATCAACGGCCAGGGCACGCCGAGCGGCATCCGGTCCGCGTTCAAGGAGGCCCTCGCCCTCAAGCCGGACGGCATCGTCATGGGCGGCTTCGACCCCTCAACCGTCGCGGACGAGGCCGAGAAGGCCAGGGCCGCGGGCATTGAGCTGATCGGCTGGCACGCCGCCCCCGCCCCCGGCCCCAGTAAGAAGCCGGAACTCTTCACCAACATCAGCTCCAAGGTCGAGGACGTCGCGAAGATCAGCGCCGACTGGATGATCGCCCGGTCGGACGGCCACGCGGGAGTCGTCCTGTTCACCGACGCCACGGTGCCGTTCGCGAAGCGGAAGTCGGACCTGATCAAGAAGCAACTTGCCACCTGCTCCGACGTCAAGCTGCTGAGCTACCAGAACATCCCGATACCCGACGTCAACCGCCGCGCCATCGGGGCCGTTCGCTCACTGCTCTCCCGCTACGGCGACAAGTGGACCTACTCCGCCGCCATCAACGACCTGTACTTCCAGCACACCGCCCCCGCCCTGCGGGCCGCGCGCAAGGACGGGGGCGGCGCCCCGTACACCATCGGCGCCGGTGACGGCGACCCGTCGGCCTTCGAGCGCATCAACAGCAAGCAGTACCAGGCCGCGACCGTGCCCGAGCCGCTGTCCGAGCAGGGCTGGCAGATCGTCGACGAGTTCAACCGCGCCTTCGCGGGCGAGCCCGCCAGCGGATACGTCGCCCCCGTCCACATCACCACCGCGGCCAACAGCGGCGGCGCCCTGTCGTGGGATTCGGAGGGCTACCGGCAGGCGTACCGCCAGATCTGGGGCCGGTGAACGCGCCGCGCGACTCAGCCGTCCTCGCCGGGGAAGCGGGACCAGGTGCGGCCGCCGTCCTGTGTCGAGCACCTCCACCTCGATCTCGCTGAGGCCCTTCTTGAATTCGTCCAGCGGCAGCCGGTCCGAGTTCCGCAGCGTCCGCCAGCTCTTCCCGTCGTCCGTCGTCACGAAGAGGCCGGTGAACCGGGTGTCGTCCATCCCGATGGGCTTCTCCAGGGGCACGGCGGCGGTGCCGCCATGGGCGTCGATGTCCTCCCCCAGGAGCCGGTCCGGGAG
This sequence comes from Streptomyces sp. NPDC021212, assembly GCF_044332925.1. Lineage (NCBI taxonomy): Bacteria > Bacillati > Actinomycetota > Actinomycetes > Kitasatosporales > Streptomycetaceae > Streptomyces > Streptomyces sp. NPDC021212. The sequence goes on along the minus strand of NZ_JBIRPZ010000003.1, from coordinate 100,167 downwards.
GTCCCGGGACCGCTCGGGGCGGCCGTCCTCCCGGCGCACGACCCGGTACGGCTCGGAACCCTCGGGCTGCCGGACACCCCAGACGGTGCCCTGCTCGTCGAGGTCGGTGAAGGTGAGGTCTTTCATCGAGGGCACGCCCGCCGCGGGCGCCATGGTGTGGGTCGAGGTCCGCAACAGCGCGTCCCCGCCGTCGACCAGCACATCGCCGCGCCCGAAGGTGAGGGGCTTCTTCGACGACCGCACGGGGTGCCGCTTGCCGCGTACGTCGAGGAAGTAGCCGTCCTTGACGGAGGGCAGGAAGATGAAGCCGTCCGGCGCCGCGAAGAACGGGCCCGGGTCGTCCGCTGCGCCTTCCGCCGTCATGTGTTCGGCGTGCTCGGCGACGACATCGCCGTCCGGCCCTTACAGCCGCCAGGCGTTGGCGGCGGGGCCCTCGTCGTCCTCCACGTAGGTGGCGTTGTACCGCAACAGCGTGGCCCCGTCATCGCTGCGCAGGGCCTCGTACGGGGCTCCGGCGATGTCGATGACGTCCTGGGCGCGCGGCGTCTCGTCCTCGATGACCTTGTTGTATCTGGCCTTGCGGTCGGCGGCGTTCTCCACCCCACAGGAAACCAGCGCCGGGGTGAGGAGCGCGGCGAGAACGAGAATGGCCGCGGGGGCCGTTCGGCGGAGCATCAAGGAAAGACCGTTTCGCAGGACCGCTGTTGAATGGACGATCCTCACATGACATGCCGCCGCTGTCGTCGCTCCGTCATACGGTTCTTCGCATGGACTGGATCGAGCGCATCGGCAATCTGCGGCAGTGGACGAACAACGGGGTGCGCGCGCCGCACAAGCCGCTGCTGATGCTGTACGCCCTGGGACGGTTCCAGCAGGGGCCCGACCAGGCGCTCCGCTACTCGGACGTCGAGCAGGACCTGAAGGATCTGCTGCGGGATTACGGGCCTCCGCACGACACCACGCCCTCGTATCCCTTCCACCACCTGACCAATGACGGTGTATGGGAGGTGCGCACGGCCGACGGCGACTCCAGTCCGGGGGCGCGGGTCCGGGAGTTGCGGGCGAGCGGGGCGGAGGGGCGGCTGGTGCCGGGGCTGCGGTCCGCGCTGTCCTCGGAGCCGGAGCTGCTGGGGCGGCTGGCGCACGTTCTCCTGGACACCCACTTCCCGCCCTCCCTCCACACCGACATCGCCGCCGCGGTCGGGCTCGACCTGGAGTCGGCGGACGGTGCGGTGCGCACCACCGTTCGCGACCGGCGGCGGGCGGCCGAGCTGCGGCGGCAGGTGCTGGTCGCCTACGAATACCGGTGCGCGTTCTGCGGGTTCGACGGGGCGATCGGCCGGGTGCCGGTGGGGCTGGAGGCCGCGCATGTGCGGTGGTGGGCCTTCCGGGGCGCGGACGACCTCTCCAACGCGCTGTGTCTGTGCTCCCTGCACCACAAGCTGTTCGACCGAGGGGTGCTGGGTCTGGACGGCGGCCGGCGCATCATCGTCTCCCGGGAGTTCGTCGGCCGCGGTGGGGCGGCCCGGGCGCAGGTGCTCGACCTGGTGGACCGGTCGCTCATCGGGCCGCAGGGCGGCAGCGACCCGGTCGCGCCGGAGAACGTCGCCTGGCATACGGAGCAGGTGTTCCGGGGCAAGGCGCGGGTGGCGCAGCGGGCGTGATCCGGGCGCGATCCGGGCGCGCAGTGATCAGCCCGGCGTTTCGGCATTGGTCGGGCTTGAGAGAATCGTTCCCGTGCCCCACTCCCCCGCCGCGCGCACGCGGCCCGCTGTCGCCGCGTTGGCCCTCGCCGTTCTGACCGCCTGCTCCTCCACCACCACGGACACGGGCAGGGCCGACGTCAAGCTGCCGCCCGTGGGAGCCGCCTGGGACTACCAGATCGGCGGCGCCTACACGCCGCCCAAGGGTGTCGAGATCGTGAGCCGGGACCGTGCGGACGATCCGGCGCCCGGGCTCTACAACATCTGCTACGTCAACGCCTTTCAGACCCAGCCGGACGAGAAGTGGCCCTCCCGGCTGCTGTTGCACGACAAGAAGGGCGACGTCGTGGACGACCCCGAATGGGACGGGGAGTCGGTGATCGACATCACCACGGCCGCGAAGCGCGAGGCGGCGGCCGAGAAGGTCGGGGCGTGGATCGAGGAGTGCGCCGACAAAAGGTTCGACGCCGTCGAGCCCGACAACCTCGACACGTTCACCCGCTGGCCCGACCTGCTGACCGCCGATCAGGCCACGGCGTACGTGGCCCTGCTGGCGAAGCGGGCACACGATCTGGGGCTGGCCATCGGGCAGAAGAACACCGGGCCGCTCGCCACGCGCCGGGCGGCGACGGGGCTGGACTTCGCGGTCGTGGAGGAGTGCGGCCGGTACGAGGAGTGCGAGGCGTTCGCGAAGCCGTACCGGGACCGGGTGGTCGTCGTCGAGTACGAGGACAAGGGGATGGCGAAGGCGTGCGACGGCTTCGGCGACCGGCTGTCCGTCGTACGCCGCGACACGGACGTCTCCACCCCGGACGACGACGGGTACGTCCGCGACGTCTGCTGAACGTCTGCCGACCTCTGCTGACGGCGCATCTGCCGCGGGCAGAGAAACCTGCCCCGGCGGCGCCCACGGGCCGACAGTGAAGTGACCGCGGCGAGGGCCGCCGCGGGACACCACGGGAGGCCCGATGCCCGCACCCCTCACCGGCTGGGACCCAGCCCTCAGCCTCCGCGCCGACGAGGGCGATACGCCGCCCTCACGCTTCGACGACCACCTGGCCGCGCAACTCCTCACCCAGCGGATCGTCTTCCTCGGCACCCAGGTGGACGAGGTCTCCGCGAACCGGGTCTGCGCACAGCTGCTCCTGCTGTCGGCGGAGGACCCGCGGACCGACATCAGCCTCTACATCAACAGCCCCGGCGGCTCGGTGACGGCCGGGCTGGCGATCTACGACACGATGCGGCTGATCCCCAACGACGTCGCGACCCTCGTCATGGGCTTCGCGGCGAGCATGGGGCAGTTCCTGCTCACGGTCGGGACGGCGGGCAAGCGGTACGCGCTGCCCAACGCGCGGATCATGATGCACCAGCCGTCGGCCGGGATCGGCGGGACGACCGCCGACATCGCGATCCAGGCCGAGAACCTGGAGTTCACCAAGCAGGCCATCGAGCGCATCATCGCCGAGCACACCGGCCAGGACCGGGAGACGATCTCCCGCGACGGCGACCGGGACCGGTTCTTCACGCCGAAGCAGGCGAAGGAGTACGGGATGGTCGACCGCATCGTGGAGTCGCTGAGCGATGTGCGCCCGGGCGGTTCGCGGCGACGGATGGGGATCTGAGGACATGAGCCAGTACACGATTCCGACCGTCGTCGAGCGCACCACGCAGGGCGAGCGCGCGTACGACATCTACAGCCGGCTGCTGTCGGAACGGATCATCTTCCTGGGCACGGAGATCGACGACGGAGTCGCCAACGTCGTCATCGCGCAACTCCTCCACCTGGAGTCGGCCGGTCCTGAGCAGGAGATCGCGATCTACATCAACTCGCCCGGCGGCTCGTACACCTCGCTCATGGCGATCTACGACACGATGACCTTCGTGACCGCCCCGATCTCGACGTTCTGCGTCGGCCAGGCGGCATCGACCGCGGCGGTGCTGCTGGCCGGGGGCGACCCCGGGCGGCGCTTCGTCCTCGACCACTCCCGGGTCCTGCTGGGCCAGCCCGCGAGCGGCGGGGCGCGCGGCACGGTGTCCGACCTCAGCCTCCAAGCCAAGGAGATGCTGCGCGTCCGCGCCCAGGTCGAGGAGGTGCTGTCCCGTCACACCCCGCACGACGTGGCGACGCTGCGCGCGGACATGGACCGCGACAAGGTGTTCACGGCGCGGGAGGCGGTGGCGTACGGGCTGGCCGACGAGGTGCTGTCCCGGCGGCTGGTCCGCGCCGCGTGACGGACCGTCGTACCGGGCTCAGGCGGCGAGCCGCAGCCGGGCCTCGCCCTGATGGCCCTGATGCGAGGTCAGCCGCGCCCTCGCTCCCGCGGCCGTCAGCCGGATGATCTCACCTTGGGCCAGCGCGAGCAGGTCGGCCAGCCCCAGGCCGAGGGCGCGAGCGGCGGCCGCGAGGACTTCCGACGAAGCCTCCTTGCGGCCCCGCTCCAGCTCGGAGAGGTACGGCATCGAGATCCGCGCCGCGTCGGCGACGTCCTTGAGCGTGCGCCGCTGCGCCAGCCGCTCCCGCCGCAGCACGTCCCCGACGACGTCCCGCCACAGTGGTTCCTTGGCCGCGGGGACAGGGCGCAAGGGGATGACGCGGGCTGGTTTCGGCGCGTGGCTGCTCATCCCCTCAGCGTAGAAGCGGCCCGCCCGCCCGTCAGCCGGCTCCGCTCTGCCGGTAGCGAATCCGCCGGTGGCGAATCCTCCCGCGGCGAAACCCCCTTGACGACGCGACACCATGAGCGAGACGATACGTCTCGTTCAGTCCCCCAATCGTCCGTCGCGTCGAGAGGACCACGCCATGCAGCAGCACACCGCGTACGTCGAGGCCGCCCCCGGGGTGCGGTTGTGGACCGAGGCGCGCGGGGAAGCGGATGCCCCGGCGCTGCTGCTGGTCATGGGGGCGCAGGCCGCCGGCCTTGGGTGGCCCGAGCCGTTGGTGGACGCGCTGGCCGGGCATCACCGCGTCATCCGCTACGACCACCGCGACACCGGCCGCTCCACCTGGTCCTACGAGCAGGCCCCCTACCGCATCGCCGACTTGGCCGAGGACGTGGTCGCGGTGCTGGACGGGCTGGGCGTCGAGCGGGCGCACCTGGTCGGGATGTCGGTGGGTGGCATCCTCACCCAGGTCGTCCTCGCCGATCACCCGGAGCGGGTGCTGAGCGCCACGCTTCTGGGCACCAGCGCGTGCAGCACCACCCCGTACGTCGCGCCGGACGGGACCCGGGTCCCCGTCGAGGAGCTGCCCGGGGTGGATCCGCGGATCCTGGAGGAGTGGGCGCGGCCGGTGGAGGACCACGGCCTCGAGGCCGAGTTGGACCGGCGGGTCAGGCACTGGAAGCTGCTGGGTGGCGATCAGATCCCGTTCGACGCCGCCTGGTTCCGGGAGCTGGAGCGCGGGATCATCGAGCACACCGGGCGCTACGACTCCTCGGGCGCCCACGCCCGCGCCGATCAGTCCGGGCTGGTACGCACCGACGCCCTCGCCGCGACCGAGGTGCCCACGCTCGTCCTCGCGCCCACCGCCGAGCCGGTGTTCCCGCCGCCGCATCCGCAGCATCTGGCCCAGGTCATACGCGGCGCCCGGCTCGTGGAGATGCCCGGCATGGGCCACGCCCTGCCCCGTCAGGTGCTGGGCCCGCTCGCCGACGCGATCCTGGGGCACACCCGCGCCGTCTGATCAACGCCCCATGGACCGCTCCACGGGTCGTGCGCGATGCTGGGCCGCACCTCGGCCGCCACCCCCAGGGAGCTGCATGTTCACCACCCGGCCCACCCTCCAGGGCACGTACGGCATGGTGTCGTCCACGCACTGGCTGGCCTCACAGTCCGCCATGGCCGTCCTGGAGGACGGCGGCAACGCCTTCGACGCGGCCGTCGCCGCCGGGTTCGTCCTGCACGTCGTCGAGCCGCACCTGAACGGGCCCGCCGGTGAGGTGCCGGTCATCCTCGCCCCCGCGGGCTCCCCGCCCACCGTGCTGTGCGGGCAGGGCCCGGCGCCCGCCGGGGCCACCATCGGCCACTACACCGGGCTCGGCCTCGACCTGGTGCCCGGCACCGGCCCGCTGGCCGCGGCCGTCCCCGGCGCGTTCGACGCCTGGATGCTGCTGCTGCGCGACCACGGGACGCGGCGCCTCGCCGAGGTGCTGCGGTACGCGATCGGGTACGCCGAGCACGGCCACCCCGCGGTGGAGCGGGTCGGCGAGACGGTCGAGACCGTACGGGAGCTGTTCGAGACGGAGTGGACGACGTCCGCCGAGCTGTATCTGCCCGGCGGGCGGTCGCCCGTCCCCGGGCGGCTGCTCACCAACCCCGCGCTGGCCGCCACCTGGCGGCGGCTCATCGCCGAGGCGGAGGCGGCCGGGCCGGGACGGGAGGCGCAGATCGAGGCGGCCCGCCGGGTGTGGCGCGAGGGCTTCATCGCCGAGGAACTGGCCGCCGCGGCGGCCCGGCCGGCCATGGACTCCTCCGGGGAACGCCACGCGGGCACGCTCACCGGCGACGACCTCGCCGGATTCGAGGCCACGTACGAGGAGCCCGTCCGGTACGCGTGGGACGGCTGGACCGTGTGCAAGGCCGGGCCCTGGAGCCAGGGGCCGGTCCTCCTCCAGCAACTCGCCCTGCTGCCGGACGGCCTGGCCGCCGACGACCTGGGCACGCCCGGCCTGCTGCACACCCTCATCGAGGGCGGCAAGCTGGCCATGGCCGACCGGGAGGCGTGGTACGGGGACGCCGCCGACGTCCCCCTCGCGGACCTCCTCTCCCGCCCGTACAACGACGGGCGGCGGGCGCTGGTGGGCGAGCACGCCTCGTACGAGCTGCGCCCGGGGCACCCCGGCGGCCGCGAACCCCGGTTGAGCAGGCAGGCGCTGACCGCCGTCGCCCGCTCGGCGTCCGGCGGAACCGGCCCGTCCGCCGGGCCAGGGGGCGGGGAGCCGACCGTCGGCGGCGCGGCGACCACCGGCGGCGAACCGGCCGTCAGCGCGGACGGCGCCACCCGGGGCGACACCTGCCACCTCGACATCGTCGACCGCTGGGGCAACATGGTCGCCGCCACCCCCAGCGGCGGCTGGCTCCAGTCCAACCCCGTCATCCCCGCCCTCGGCTTCCCGCTCGGCACCCGGCTGCAGATGGCCTGGCTGGACCCCGGCCTGCCGAATTCCCTGACCCCCGGGCGCCGCCCGCGCACCACCCTCTCCCCCTCCCTCGCACTGCGCGGCGACACCCCGGTCCTCGCCTTCGGCACACCCGGCGGCGACCAGCAGGACCAGTGGAGCCTGCACTTCTTCCTCCACGTCGCGCTGCGCGGCGCGGCCGTACGCTCCGGACTCGACCTCCAGGGCGCCATCGACGCGCCCGACTGGCACCAGGAGAGCTTCCCCGGCTCCTTCCACCCGCGCGCGATGACGGCGGGTCGGGTCGTGATCGAGTCGCGGGCCGGTGAGGACACGATCCGGGAACTGCGGCGGCGCGGCCACGACGTGGCGGTGGGCGGGGCCTGGTCGGAGGGACGGCTGTGCGCGGTGGCGCGCGACCCGGAGACGGGGCTGCTGCTCGCCGGCGCCAACCCGCGCGGCGCCCAGGGCTACGCGGTGGGCCGCTGACCCGCCTCTAGTCCGCTCCGTACCCGGCGTCCGCCGCGCGCAGCTTGTCGGCGCGTTCGACCGGGTCGTAGTCCGGGCCGACGCCCTCCACCAGGATCACGTCCCCCTCGATGTGGTCCGTCCGCAGCGGCAGGATGTCCTGGTAGGCGGGCGACGCGTACCACTCCCGGGCCCGCTCCACGTCCGGGAACGCGATCAGGACCACGCTGCCCGGCCACTCCCCCTCCACCACCTCCCCCGGGCCGCCGTGGATGACGAAGCGGCCGTGGAAGGGGTCGAGGGTGGCCTGGATGCGGTCCAGGTACGCGATGATGTCCGGGTGCGGGCTGCGGCCCCGCAGATGGGCCAGGGCATAGGCGGTCATGGGTCCTCCCGGCGGATTCGGGCGGCGGTCGTGGGGCCGCCGCTGTGGGACCACCCTCGCGCGGCTCCCGGGGGAGCGTCGATTACCCCGGACGTAAGGCCGCACGGGAAACGGCGGCTCAGTCCGTGAGCCCCAAGTCCTCCCGCATGATGCGCCGCATGGCCGACAGCCGGGGCTCGGCGTCCTTCAGTTCGAGCAGCGCGACCGCGGCGGTCTCCCCCTCCCGCGGCAGCCCCCGGTCGATCCGCTTGGCCATGGCGTCGGCACCGGCCAGGACCGTGTTCAGGTCGCGGGACGCGGTGAGCACCCGTTCAGGGACGATCATCTGCGCCTCGGCGTACCGGGTCCCGGTAGTCGCGCCGGGCCTCCTCCGCGCGCTGACGCACCGTCAACCGCTGGTGCAGCAGGGGCGCGAAGAGCGCCCCGAGGACACCGACGACGGCGGTGATCATGGCGGCTATGACGGCGGACACGCGAGAGACCCCTAGACGGTGCCGAAAAGAGGTCTCACCAGCGCCGGACCGGAGGAACTAAGGTGCGGGGGCATGGCAGCCTCAACCTCCGACGCGCGAGCGGAACGCGCCGACGACGTGCTCGCCCTCGCCCGGCTCTCCGCCCGGCGCGGAGCGGTGCGGGCCATGCTCGACTGGCTCACCCGGCGCACCGGGGGCCCCGCCATGCTCATCGGGACGGACGGTTCCGTGCTGGCCACGGCGGACGACCCGCCGCCCGCCGCGTCGGTGCGGCGGCTCGCCGCCGCGGCGGCCGTCGCGCTGCACCGCCGCGGGGCGCCGTCCGGGGTGCTCGGCGGGGGCGAGGCGTGCCCCGTCCACCTGGTCTCGCTCGGGGCCGCGGAGTCGCGGAACCCGGCACCGTATCTGGCGGTCGTCGCGCCCGCCGCGCCGCGCTGCGGGCTGCTGCTCTCCGACGCGTCCCGCGTCCTCGCCCTGAGCTGGCGGGTCGAGGAGGCCGAACGGGCGCGCCGCCGCGTCGAGTCGGCCGAGGCGTACAGCCGGGAGGCGGTGCTGCATCTGCTCATGGTCGGCAGCGTGCCGGCGGCGCAGCGGATCGCCGCCGCGCTGAGCCCGGCGCTGCCCGCCGTGCTCCAGGTGTATGTGATCGAGTGCCCGGTCGACCGGCGGCGCGAGATCGCGGCGCGGATCCATGACTCGGTGCGCGGCCGGGCGTGGGTGGTGCCGTGTCCGGTGCGCCCCAACCACCTCATATCGCTGGTCCCGACCCAGGGGGAGCCGATCGCGCCGGACGGCGAGCCGCTGGACCGGCTGATCACTCGGCAGGAGAAGGAGTGCCGGGTCGGGATGAGCGCGGAGATCGCGCTGCGGGACACCCCGGTCGGCTACGAGCAGGCGTTCCACGCGCTGGCGGTGGCCCGTAACGCGCCGCAGCGGTCGGCCGGTTTCGGCGGACAGAGCGATGTGACGGTGCTGGCGAGCCCGGAGGGGCACGCCTGGGCCGGCGAACTGCTGGCGCCGTGCCTGGAGTACGCGCCGACCCGCCGCGCCGACCCCGGCCCGGCGGAGCTGCTCGGCACCCTCGGCTCCTGGCTCAGCTTCGGCACCGCCGCCAGCCGCCACCTCAAGATCCACCGCAATACGCTGGCCGCGCGGGTGCGCCACATCGACGGTCTGCTCGGCGTGGACGTCAGCCACAGCCTGGCCGCCCAGTCGGCCGCCTGGCTCGCGCTGCGGCTGCACCAGGCGCCCCGCGGCACGGCCCCGGCCGGGCACGCCGCCACCCTCGGCGGTGTGCTGTCCGCGCCCACCGCCGCGGTCTGGGCGCGGGCCCAGCTGCGGCCGCTGGAGCAGGCGAAGCTGCCGGCCGGTCCCGAGACGGTACGGGCCTGGCTGCGCGCCGACGCCCGGCTGCCCGCGGCCGCCTCCGCCCTGGGGATCTCGCTGCCCGGGACCCGTAAGCGGCTGGCCAAGGCGGAGGACGCACTCGGGCGGTCGCTGCTGAGCGCGCCGAGCGCGAAGTACGAACTGTGGCTGGCGATGCGGGCGTTGGGCGACCTGTGAACCACCCGCTCACGGGTCACCGTTCGAACGGCAACCGCGCGGCGCCATCACTGTGCAGTTCGTTCCTCGCCGCCCCGGCCGCCCGCGCCTAATGTCCTGAGTGAGCCCGGCGGGGCCGCTCCGCTCCCCAACCCACCCCGCCACTCTCTCCCTCACAGGGACCGTGCCCACGGATTTCCCTCCGTCGCACCGCGCCCTTCGGCCCGGTCCGCCGGGCCACCCATGCCGCGGCCTCCTCGGCCCCCTCGAACCGGGGACGGCCGCCGCGCGACCACGGGGGTGTCGCGTGGCGTCCGTCCCCGTCCACCTCGTCCGCGGTGCCTACCGCCGGCCGGTGGCCGCTCAGCCGATCGCCTCGATCGACGCTCCGGTCAGGGCCGCCACGGCGTCCTCCGCGCGGGCCGGGCTGATCTTCCCGCCGAGGAGCCGGCCGCGTACAGCATGGAAGGTCTCCACGACGAGATGGCCGGGCGCGGCCCAGTGCGGGTCCTGGGCGAGACGTGCGCGGGCCGCCTTCCCGGCGGCCCCGTCCCCCGTGAGCGCCTCGGTGAGCACGCTCGCGTCCACGCTGATCACGTGGCCGCCCCCGGATCATCCGGGTCGAGGCCGAGCCCGGCATCACGCGCGGCACGCCCGGCCTCCCGCTCGCGCACGGTGTCCGCCATGGCGCTCGCGGCACCGGCAAGCCGGTCCCCCGGGAACGTGCCCGTCAAGACCCCAGGATCGTCGTCAGGAACTCGCCCGTCCACGCCAGCAGTTCCCGCCCGACCAGCGGCTTTCCGCCGATGCGGGCCGTCGCCGGGCGCGGCACCAGGACCTGCTGGGTGGCGGGCTTGACGATCGCGCGCTGGTAGAGCCGCTTGAGGCGCAGCTCCTGGGACTCGCGCAGCTCCACCGGCCCGAAGCGGACGTTGGAGCCCTGGAGGGTGATGTCGCTGACGCCGCAGGCGCGGGCCAGCAGCCGCAGGCCCGCGACCAGGAGCAGGTTCTCCACCGGCTCGGGCAGCGGCCCGTAGCGGTCGGTCAGCTCCTCGCGGACGGCCCGGATGTCGTCCTCACTGGAGGCCGAGGCGATGGCGCGGTACGCTTGGAGGCGCAGCCGCTCGCCCGGCGCGTACTCGTGCGGGACGTGCGCGTCGACCGGAAGCTCGATCTTGACCTCCAGCGGCGCTTCCTCCTCCTCGGCGCCCTCGATGGCCGCCCGGTAGTCGGCGACGGCCTCGCCGACCATCCGTACGTACAGGTCGAAGCCGACGCCCGCGATGTGGCCGGACTGCTCGCCGCCGAGCAGATTGCCCGCACCGCGGATTTCCAGGTCCTTCATCGCCACGTACATGCCGGCGCCCATCTCGGTGTGCTGGGCGATGGTGGCCAGCCGCTCGTGGGCGGTCTCGGTGAGCGGCTTCTCCGGCGGGTAGAGGAAGTACGCGTATCCGCGCTCGCGGCCCCGCCCGACCCGGCCGCGCAGCTGGTGCAGCTGGGAGAGGCCGAAGTTGTCGCCGCGCTCGACGATGAGGGTGTTGGCGTTGGAGATGTCGATGCCGGACTCGACGATCGTCGTGGAGACCAGGACGTCGAACTTCTTCTCCCAGAAGTCGACCACCACCTGCTCCAGGGTGCTCTCCGACATCTGCCCGTGGGCGGTGGCGATGCGCGCCTCGGGGACGATCTCGCGCAGCCGGGCCGCGGCCCGGTCGATGGACTCGACCCGGTTGTGGATGTAGAAGACCTGGCCCTCGCGCAGCAGCTCACGGCGGATGGCCGCGCCGATCTGCTTCTGCTCGTACGGCCCGACGAAGGTCAGCACCGGGTGGCGCTCCTCCGGCGGGGTGGTGATCGTGGACATCTCGCGGATGCCGGTGACCGCCATCTCCAGGGTGCGCGGGATGGGGGTGGCGGACATCGTCAGCACGTCCACATTGGCCCGGAGCTTCTTCAGCTGCTCCTTGTGCTCCACGCCGAAGCGCTGCTCCTCGTCCACGATGACCAGGCCCAGGTTCTTGAACTTGGTCTCGGAGGAGAACAGCCGGTGGGTACCGATGACGACGTCCACCGAGCCCTCCCGCAGCCCCTCCAGGACGGCCTTGGCCTCGGTGTCCGTCTGGAACCGGGACAGCGCCTTCACCACGACCGGGAACTGCCCGTACCGCTCGCTGAAGGTGCCCATGTGCTGCTGGACGAGGAGCGTCGTCGGCACCAGGACCGCGACCTGCTTGCCGTCCTGGACCGCCTTGAAGGCGGCGCGCACCGCGATCTCGGTCTTGCCGTAGCCGACGTCGCCGCAGATCAGCCGGTCCATCGGGACCGACTTCTCCATGTCCTCCTTGACCTCGCCGATGGTGGTGAGCTGGTCGGGCGTCTCCGCGTACGGGAAGGCGTCCTCCAGCTCGCGCTGCCAGGGCGTGTCGGGGCCGAAGGCGTGGCCGGGGGCGGCCATCCGGGCCGAGTACAGCTTGATCAGGTCGGCCGCGATCTCCTTGACGGCCTTCTTGGCGCGCGCCTTGGTCTTCGTCCAGTCGGCGCCGCCGAGCCGGTGCAGCGTGGGGGCCTCGCCGCCCACGTACTTGGTGATCTGCTCCAGCTGGTCGGTCGGGATGTAGAGCCGGTCGCCGGGCTGGCCGCGCTTGGCCGGGGCGTACTCGACCACCAGATACTCGCGGGTCGCGCCCTGCACGGTGCGCTGCACCATCTCGATGTAGCGGCCCACGCCGTGCTGCTCGTGGACGATGAAGTCGCCCGCTTCGAGGGTGAGCGGGTCGATCGTCTTACGGCGGCGCGCGGGCATCCGCGCCCCGTCCTTGCCCGCCGCCTTCTGCCCGGACAGATCCGTCTCGGTGAGGACGGCCAGCTTGAGGCCCGGGTCGACGAAGCCGTAGTCGATGGAGCCGCACGCCACGTGCACCACGGACGGCTTGATCTCGCCGAGGTCCGCGTCGAGCCGCGCCGCGATCCCCTCACCGCTCAGCACCTCCACGGTCCGGGAGGCCGGGCCGTGGCCCTCGGTGACGTACACCGCGCGCCAGCCCTCGGCGAGCCAGCCCTTGGTGTCGGCCAGCGCGCGGGCGGTGTCGCCGCGGTAGGACTCGGGGGCGTGCATTCCCAGGGTGAGGGTGTCTTCGTCCAGCTCCGCGTCGGCCGCGAAGGGGCTCACCGACCACCACATCATGCCCAGCTCGCGGGCCCGGTCCCGGACGTCCGCAAGCCCCCACAGCGAGGCCGCGCCCACGTCGATCGGCGCCTCGCCCCCGCCTGCCGTGGCCGCCCACGACGCCTGGAGGAACTCCTGCGAGGTGGCCACGAGGTCCGCGGACCGGGTCCGCACCCGCTCCGGGTCGCAGACCATCGCCATGCTGCCCGCGGGCATGACGTCCAGCAGCAGCTCCATGTCGTCGACCAGCACCGGGGCCAGGGACTCCATGCCCTCGACCGCGATCCCCTCGGCGATCTTGCCCAGCAGCTCGCCCAGCTCCGGATGCTCCTCGGCGAGCGCCGCGGCCCGCCCCCGCACGTCCTCCGTCAGCAGCAGCTCACGGCAGGGCGGGGCCCACAGCCCGTGCTCGGCCACCTCCAGGGAACGCTGGTCCGCGACCTTGAAGTAACGGATCTCCTCGACGTCGTCGCCCCAGAACTCGACCCGCAGCGGATGCTCCTCCGTCGGCGGGAAGACATCGAGGATGCCGCCGCGCACGGCGAACTCGCCGCGCTTCTCGACCAGCTCCACCCGGGAGTACGCGGCGGCCGCGAGCCCGTCCACGACCTCCTCCAGATCGGCGCTCCGCCCGGCCCGCAGGCTCACCGGCTCCAGCTCGCCGAGCCCCTTGACCTGCGGCTGCAGCACGGAACGCACCGGCGCCACCACCACCGACACCGGCCCCGCCGCCGGATCGTCGGCGCTCGGGTGCGCGAGCCGGCGCAGCACGGCGAGCCGGCGGCCGACCGTGTCCGAACGCGGCGAGAGCCGCTCGTGCGGCAGCGTCTCCCACGACGGGTACTCCACCACCCCGTCCGGCGGCAGCAGCGAGCGCAGCGCGGCAGCCAGATCCTCGGCCTCCCGGCCGGTGGCGGTCACCGCGAGCACGGGCCGCCCGGCGGAGCGCGCCAGCGCGGCGACGGCGAAGGGCCGGGCGGCGGGCGGGCCGACCAGATCCACATGGGGGCGGTTTCCATCGGCGGCGCCGCGCACCGCCTCGGCGAGCGCGGGGTCCCGTACGACGGCGTCGAGCAGGCCGGTGAGGCTCATAAAGGGGTATTCCATCCCGGAGACGGACAACGCGAATCACCCGACACGTCACACGGGCCGGGGGTCTTCCAGAGTACGGCCCCGCGCCGACATCGTCCGCCGGGTGCGGTTTGTCCGGTCATACCGTGACGGTCGCCGACCCCGGCGGGTCACAGCGGCCAGGCGGTCACCTGGACGATGTACAAGCGTTCCTGCCTCACGACGGTCAGGTACTGGAACATCCCGCCGGGCAGAACCTCCTCCTGCACACCGGGCGACTGCCCCCTATAGGCGGAGCCGTCCAAGTAGAGAGCCGCCGCCGCACGGACCAGTTCGTCCGCGCGCGCTTCAACCTGAGCGATGAAGGCGAGGTTCGGCGATTCGCCGATGACATGGTGAGCGTCTGGGTTGTACTCCCAGCCCCAGTCACCCATGGCCGATCTGCGCACGCGCAGCCTGCATGATCTCCCGGATCTCATCCATGGCGGCCTGCCACTTCGGATCCTCCTTGTCGAGCGTCTGTGCGGCGTGCTCGGCGGCGTGCAGACGTCGGGCGACCTCGGGAAACCGCTCGACCTCGATCACCGTGGCCCACTTGAGCTGGAACATGGCGATCGGCCCGAAGCTGTTGGACTGCGTGGCCATGGTGAACACCGTGTCCCGTTCGGAGGTCATCTCCGCCAAGCGGGAGGGCGCGACCTGCGCCAGCGCGGCCCGCAGTGCCGGGAAGGTCTTATCGGGCCTGGGGATCAGCGCCCCGCCCTCGTGTACGGGCTGCGTGGTCATGTGTCCTCTGCCTCCAAGGTGCCGTGCTCACCGTACGACAAGCGAGAGTGCCGCAGGCCCCGGATGCGTGGGAACGACACCGCGCATCCGGCCCAGCTCAGCGCGCGGCCGAGCGCGCCCTGTGAACAGACTGATGCACATGGCAGAGCGAGAGCGGCGCACATCCGGCGCCGAGACCAGCCGCAGGACGCGGGAGCGGGAGCCCGGGTCCGGGTCCGGGTCCGGGCCCGAGCAGGCGGCCGGGCACGCCTGCGACCGGCTCGCCGCGCTGATCACCCACCCCACCGAGGGGGTCTCCGCGGTGCGCCGGACCGAGGACGGCTGGCGGGTGAGCGTGGACGTGCTGGAGGTCGCCCGCATCCCCGACACGACGAGCCTGCTGGCCACGTACGAGGTGGACCTCGACCAGCGGGGCGAGCTGCGCGAGTACCGGAGGATCCGCCGCTACCGGCGCGGTGCGGCCGACGACTGCTGAAAGGACCCGCCCGACCATGGCCCCCACCACCTACACCGAGGAAGTCGTCTGCGTTCCGCGGGCGGGCACCCTGTACGACGTCATGGAGCTGATCCTCGACCGCGGCATGGTGATCGACGTGTTCGTCAGGGTCTCCCTGGTCGGCATCGAGATCCTGAAGATCGACGCCCGGATCGTGGTCGCGAGCGTGGACACCTACCTCCGCTTCGCGGAAGCCTGCAACCGCGTGGACCTCGAACACGACCGCACCAGCCGCACCGTGCCCGAGCTGTTCGGCGGAGGCGGGGGCGGCGGCACCGGGGCCGGGGCGGTGGCCCAGGGCCTCGGCAAGCGGAAGGTCAAGAAGGCGGTCGGCGCCGTGGAGGAGAAGGTCAAGTCGGCCGTCGGCGGCGAGAGCGAGGACGAACCGGAAGAGGAGACCCGGCCGCGCCGCCGCACCAGCGGCACCACGGCACCCCGCACCCGCCGCCGCTCCGAGGAGGACTGACCGATGGCCGCGCCGCCCGTCTCGCCCGCACCCCCCAGCGTGTACGTCTACGGCGTCGTCCACGCCCGCCGCGTCCTGCCACCCGGCCGCACGGGCGTCGGCGAACACCCCGCCCCGCTGCGCACGCTGCGCGCCGGTGAGCTGGCCGCCGTCGTCAGCGACGCACCGGAGGGGCTGCGCGCCAAGCGGCGCGACCTCCTCGCCCACCAGGAGCTGGCGCTGGCGCTCGCGGCGGACGGGCCGGTGCTGCCCATGCGCTTCGGGATGGTCGCGCCCGACGAGGACATGGTGCGGCGCCACCTGGAGTCCTCGCACGACGACTGCCTCGCCGCCCTCAACAGGGTCGACGGCCGCGTCGAGATGAACCTCAAGGCGGTCCCCGCCCAGGGCGATCTGCGGTCGCTGGTGCGCGAGGACCCCGAGGTCGCCCGGCTGCGCGCGGCCGCCCACCGCACCCCGGGCTACGAGACCAGTCTGCGGCTCGGTGAGGCCGTGGCCCGGGGGCTGACCCGCCGGGCCACCGCCACCGCCGCCGCGGTGCTGGCCGCGCTGTCGGAGGTGGCGGACGAGCGGGTCGCCGGGCCCGAGGTGCCCGGCTGCGTCCTCAACGCCTCCTTCCTCCTCGCCCGGGACGAGATGCGTCGCTTCCGCACCGTGGTGGAGCGTCTGGCGGCCGAGCACGGCGGCCATGTCGAACTGCGGCTGACAGGACCGCTGCCCTGCTACAGCTTCGTGGAGCCCGCATGGGCGTGCTGAGCGAGATCGCGCTCCTCCCGCTGGCGCCCGTACGGGGTGTGGTGTGGGTCGCGGAGTGCCTGCGGGACGCCGCGGAACGTGAGACGTGCCACCCGTCCGTGATCCGCGCCCGGCTCGCCGCCCTCAACGAGGCGCTGGAGTCCGGAGCCATCACCCCCGACGAGTTCGACCGCGAAGAGGACCGCCTGCTCGACCTGCTGGAACAAGGAACGCGCCGTGACTGACCGCGACCTGCTCTGCGCGCCTCCCCCGACCACCGGCCCGCCCACGTCCGACCTCGCCGAGATCCTCGAACGGGTCCTGGACAAGGGCATCGTCATCGCGGGGGACATCAAGATCGACCTGCTGGACATCGAACTGCTCACCATCCGGCTACGGCTGTTCGTCGCGTCCGTGGACACCGCCCGCAAGGCCGGGATCGACTGGTGGGAGACCGACCCCGCGCTGTCCTCGCGCGCCAGGCGGGACGCGCTCGCGGAGGAGAACGAACGGCTGCGGGAGCGGCTGGACGCCTTCGAGTCCGGCGAACTGACCGCCGCCGCCCCGGCGGGAGGCGATGGCGCATGACCGTCACGCTCACCTACACGTACGACGGACCCACCGTCACGGAGGGGAACGCGAGGCTCAGGGAGCGGCTGGAGTCCTACGAGTCCGGTGAGCTGACCGCGACGAGTACGGGCGCGGGTGCCCGCACGGCAACCTCAGGCGCCACCGGCAACCGCCCCGCCGGGAGCAACGCATGACGACGCCCGTCCTCACCTACGCCTACGCGGTCTGCAGCCCGTACGACGGTCCCGCCCCCGCAGACCTGCCCGGCCTGAACCCGGGCACTCCCGTCCGCACCCTGACCGCGGGCCCGCTCACCGCCATCGTCCAGGACGTACCGGCCGCCGATTACTCCGAAGAGGCCCTGCGCCAGCGCCTGTCCGACCGCGCCGACCTGGAACGCTGCGCCCGCGCCCACCACGAGGTGATCACGGCGGTCTCGACCGTCACCGCGACCGTCCCCCTCCCCCTGGCCACCCTCTACCGCGGCAACGAACGGGTCCGGGCGGCCCTGCGCGAGCGGGAGGCGGCCTTCCTCAGCGCGCTCGACCGGCTGGCGGGCCGCACGGAATGGGGCGTAAAGGTCTACGCTCCCACAAGCCCTCCACCCGTCCGGGAATCCGCCGCGGTGGACACCGGCCGCGCGTACCTGGACCGCATCCGCAACCGCCACCAGGGCCGCGAACAACGCCAGAACGCCGCCCTCCAGGCCGCCGAGCGCGTGGACTCCGTCGTACGCGCCTTCGCCGTGGCCGCCCGCCGACTGCGCCCGCACGGCGTCGAGGTCACCGGCAAGGACCGCACCCATATCCTCAACGCGGCCTACCTCCTCGACGCCACCCGCACCCGCGAACTCCGCGCCGCGCTGGACTCCCTGCGCCGCGACGAGCCCGCGATCCAGATCGACCTGTCGGGCCCCTGGCCCCCGTACTCCTTCACCGACGCCTTCGCCGACACCGGGACCGCCCCATGACCACCGCCGCCTGGGGCACCACCCCCGCCGAGGCGCACGGCCCGATCGGCGTGCCGCTGGTCGACCTCCTGGACCGGGTGCTCGCCACCGGGGTCGTGGTCAGCGGCGACCTGGTCATCGCCATCGCCGAAGTCCCCCTCATCCGGCTCTCCCTGCACGCCCTGCTCTCGTCCGTCAACGAACGCGTCCCCGCCCCCTGGACCGACGGGGGTCCCCTGTGACCCCCTCCCGCGTCGACCTCGACCCCGACGCGATGGGCCGCGACCTGGTCGCCCTCGTCCTGACTGTGGTCGAACTCCTCCGCCAGCTGATGGAACGCCAGGCCCTGCGCCGCATCGACGCCGGCGGCCTCAGCGACGACCAGATCGACCGCATCGGCACCACCCTGATGCACCTGGACCGCCGGATGACGGAGTTGTGCGACCAACACGGCCTCACCCTCGAAGACCTCAACCTGGACCTGGGCCCCCTGGGCACCCTGCTCCCCCGCGACTAAGGGGTGTCTTGTCGATCAGCCACCTCGCCTGCGACGGACGCGGCCGGCCCTTGGCCTTCCTCCTCACCTCGGGCAACCGCAACCACTGCACCCAGGCCGGATCCGTCATCGACCGGATGTGCAGACACCGGCGCGGTCGACGCCTGTTCCACGCCGACCGCGTCGCCGCCGGCTCCACGGCCGGCGGCGACAAGTGGCCCGTCAAGGCGACCTTTCAGACAGGGACACGTACCTCGGCGGGTTCATCGTCCCTCGGCCGGGTTGCCGTGAGCTGTCGGGAGGCCCCGTGAAAGAGACGCTTGAAGTCGGGATCGTGCCCGAGAGGGGACAAGAGCAGGAGGAGGCCGGCCCACATCGCGATGGCAAAGCTCCACAGGCCCATGACGATCGCGATGAAGAGGTGGAAGAGGATGCCTGCGGGCAGCAGCATCCACCGCACCCGTTGGGGCATGAGCAGCGCAGCGGCCAGGGCGATCTCCAGAACGAGAGGGCCCCAGGTCATCGCGGCGACGCCCAGGGGTTGCTCGACGATGGCGCTGAGCGCCGGCCGTAGCCAGTGCGGTGCGCCGAAGTCGTAGTTGTTGACCCAGTAGTACAGGGCAGTGCCATCGGCCCATTCGGCGTGGGGCAGTTTGGCCACGCACGACTGGAAGTAGAGCACCGCCATCTGGATGCGTGCCGCGACGATCGCGCTGGTGCCCAGGAGTGCCCACAGGACGCGATGCTGGGATTCGGGCCGCTCGAGCGGTCGGCTGGGCTGCCAGTGCCAGCGGCGGGAGTCGCCGACGGCCACTACGGCGATCAGCAGGGTCAGGATCCAGCTGATCTGGTCGCCGCCGTCGGGGATGGAGATCCCGGTGAAGACGCTGAAAGCCACGTAGGCGTGCGGGATGGCGGTGAAACGGGGCCGCCATCCGCTGGCCGCGACCACCAGGACCAGGCAGCACAACCAGCGCATGGTGTCGTAGTGGTCAGCGGAGACCAGGCAGAAGGCCCCGCCCGCGTTGACGCCCTGGCACAGGGGATAGCGTCCGACGGAGGCGACTTCACGGAAAAGGGTCGCCGCGTCACTGAATGCCAAAGTGCCGAGAGTAGCGAGGGCGAGAAGCGTACGGGCAAGGCCGTACCCCGCGGCCCAGGGTATGGGAAAAGTACGCTGGCGCATCAGCAGGTCACCTCCAGCACCATGACCCGCTCGGGGCTGTGCGGCTCGGGCATGAGGTCCCGCCACGCCCATGGGGTGGGTTTCTCCTCCAGCAGGCCGATGGTTCCGCACAGGATGGGCTCCGGAGAGCGGTTATGGATTCGCCGTGCGGGTGCGCCGTAATTCGTCAGGCACTGCTGTCGGCTGTCGGCGCACTGATGCCAGTCGCCCTTTCGCGCCGCAGACAGCAGGAGCGCGATCTCCACTCCCTGGGCGCGTGATCTTCGGTTGAGACCGAAGGCATTGCGAGGCGAGGAGTGCGGAGTAAGCGAATTTCGCTTCCAGCTATCCCGAACTTTCTTGTACGGGACCAGTTCTGCCTCTCTTGGCGACTTGGTGAAGAAGGCCCACCCCTGGGGGGCCATATTGGTGACGGTGTGCCTGACGTTCCTTTGGCCGGGCAGGGAAATCACATTCTTCGGGAGGTGCTCCTGAGCCACATACGCGATGACTATCGCCCACACGGCACACACCACGACCACTGATTTCAGCGATACGGAAACAACTGTGCCTCCGGTCCGCGTAAAAGCGGCACGGAAGGCGTGGAATTCGGTTTTCATTTAGGTGTTTGGTTTCCTAAGGGCGCCGGAAGGACGAGCCGTGGGGCGGGAAGTCTGCAGCCTTCCCGCCCGTCGGACATCAGGCGGTCTTCAGTGCCTGCGTGACCTGGGCGATGGCCTCGTCCCGCGACAGCGGCGTGTCGTCACCAGCGGTGGGTTCTTCGCTAAAGACCCAGTTCTTGCCCTTGACGAAGTTGGCGCCCACGGCCAGCGTGACCGTGACGACGGCACCGGCCGCGGTGATCACGGCCGCGATGTGCACGACCGCCGCGCCCACCGCCACGGTGACACCACAGAGCTGCCCGTTCTCCACCGGAGCAGCGGACTTGCCCTTGTTGTCCTTCGCGACGGCCAGCAGCATGTTCTGCGCGTCGGTGACGGCCTTCTCGACCTGGTGCGGGTCACCGCTACGGGCCCTGCCGCTCAGGTCGGCGAAGAAGCCGGGCGACCGCTTGTTGATCAGCTCGATGACCGCGTCGGACGCGCGGACCTCGTCCGCCGAGTTGTTGTCGAGGTGTTTACGGGCCTCCGAGAACAACTCCAGCTTGGCGAGTTCCCGGCCCACCTTCCCCTGGCCGAAGAAAACGCCCCGGAAGACGTTCTCACCATCGGCCTTGGCCGACACCGTGGACGCCGTCGCCGCCTGTCTCGCGGACGCACCGCGCGCGTCGGCCATAGCCGACGGCGCGACGGAAACGCATAGAGCGGCCGCCGTTACACCAGCTATCGCCAATAATCCGCGCTGCTTGATGTTCAATTCGTTCCCCTCGAATCGACGAATACCCGGAGGGAAAATCGCGTGCGGTCAACACACTCCCCCCACTATGCGACCCAAAGCTTCACACGCTTCACACAGAAAAGTCGACTACTTGTGATGTACACCACATGTCGGGAAGTTGAGGCATTGATTCCGTAAAGAATTACATCTTCAACAGCTCATATTGAGTTGACCAGACGCAGACCTTCATTCGGCATGCCGAACACCCAAGGAGTTCAGGAGGGCGGCTCCGCGTTCGGCATCGTCCACACTCACAGCGAATTCCTTCCCGTTCTTGGAACGGATGACCAGGCACTGGCCGCTGCGCAGCATCACCGTGGTTCCCAGCCCGCTCAGCCGGTAGCCCCAGCCGCCGACCTGGGCAGGCGTACGGTCCTCAGCACGGGCCGCCGTGATGTCGTCGGCGGCCCAGCGCCGCATCGGCCAGCCGAAGGGCCCCAAGGCGACTTCCAGACCCTGTTCGCTGACCCGCGCCTGCACCGAGGAGCAGCCGAGCACCAGGACACAGGCGAGCGCGAACGGCCCCGCGGCCAGCACGAACGGAAGATCCGTCAGTCCTGCCGCCACAGTCACGACGGCGGCGATGGCGAGCAGTCCGGTCACCGCGGAAATCGCATGGAGCCAGGGGTTCGACGTGCGGGAAAGCCAAACGAGCCGCTGCCCGGCCGGAATGGCCATGGCCGGACCCTGCGCCGCCTTCCGGGGGCCGGCCGGCCCCCGGAAGGCGGCCAGCGCACAGATCGCACCGCCCATGACCGCCACGACGAGCGTGCCCACGACCCAGCCCGTCACCGAATCCGCCTCGTGCCAGTCCGCACGGTCCAGGTTCGCCCGCACGATCGACGCCTGTACACCGACCAGCATCACAGCGCCGAACCCGAGACCCGCGGCCGCCCATCCCGGTATCGCACTGCCCGCCCCAGCCCCCGCGCGTCGCATCGCCACCGCGACCACGACCACCAGCACCGCCCAGATCAGCGCCGGAAAGAGACCCGCGGCCCATAACGGCATGGAGCCGTCCGGTCTGCCGGAACCCGCGTCCCAGTGCGTCGCCAACCGGTCCGGCAGTCGGCCGCTCGCGGCAGGCGGCAGCGCCACCAGCAGAGCCAGGACGCCCAGGCCCCAGCCGGCGACGCCCCACACCGCCGCGCTCTTGCGTCCACGGTCGGTCACGGAATCTCCCTGATCATGTCGATGAGATCGCTCTTGCTGTAACCCCGGTGCGCGGCGTCGGCCACAAGATCACGGACGCGGTCCAGTAGTGCGGAACGCTGGTCCGCCCCGTCGGCCACCGTCACGCCCCGCCCCCGCCGGAACTCCAGCACCCCCTCGTCGCGAAGGGCCCGAAGTCCTCGCAGGACCGTGTTGGCGTTCACCCCCAGCGCCCGGGAGAGATCCCGCGCAGGAGGCAGCCGGTCGCCCGGCGCGCATTCCCCCTCCGCGATGGCGCGCCGGATCGCACCGGCCACCTGCTCATGCAGGGGGCGGTTGTCCGCAGTGTCCAGTCTCAGGAGCATGGTGCTAATGAAGATAGCACCATACGTTTGAAAAGTTGGCAGGGTTTTGAGCCGGAACGGCGGAGCACCCCGCCCCTGGCATCCGGAGGACCGGGCATTCCTGCAACCGGCCCGCATCAGCGACGGCCCGATTCTCCACGTTCTCCTCCGCAGGACTCCTCGGGCGACCAGCGCCGCCAGCAGCCCGGCGATGGCGAGCGTGACCGGCAGCGTGAATTCGAGCCCGTGCACCCCGGCAGCCAGGAGGAACTGGTCCACGACTCCCAGCGCGACCGCACCCGCCACGGGCCCGTCGATGCCCGCACAGCGCGGTCCCGAGAGACGCTCCGGACGCGCTGGCCAGGGCCGGTCCGTCCGATCATGCTCTGCCGCGGTGTCGTAGGCGGCGCGAGCCTCAGCGATGGCAGACCGGTGCCGCTCGGCCCAGCTCACCAGCCCGGTCAGCGAAGCGTGGAGCTCCCGGGCTATGGGCGTGAGGCCGTACTCGACCTTGGGCGGCACCGTTGGATACACGGTGCGAACGAGCAGCCCGTCCCGCTCCAGCCTGCGCAGGTCGAGGGTGAGCATCCGTCGGCTGATGCCGTTGATGGCGCGTTCCAGTTCGGTGAAGCGGACCAGCTCCCAGCGCGCTGAGGGCGTGGACGTATCCCTTCGAGGAGGTCGTCTCGTTCGGTTTAGTAGCCTGCCACGGAGCTGTCTGCCGGGCGGGGGGAAGTGACCGTGGAAAGCATCCTGCCCGTGGCCATCGGGGCTGGTATGGGCCTCATAGGGGCCGTGTTCGGGTCGTGGTTCACCGCGCGCCGGCAGGATCGCATGTGGCTGCGCGAACAGAAGCTGAAAGCCGGGGTCGGCTTCAACACCGCTGTGTCGCAACTCATCGACTACCTTCGGGAAACACAGCTGAGTGACGACGGCGCCGGGGGCAACGAACTGGCGGGCCGGATGCAGGAAGCCCGGTCAGCCCTCTACCTCCTGTGCGCCGACGACACCGTCGCTCTCGCCGATGCACTCGCGCGCCGGGTCTGGAGTTCCCGGCCCAGCGAGGGCAGGGACGAGCGCAGGGCCGAGTACAGGGAGACGCTGGATCTCCTTCGCCGCTTCACCCGCCAACTCCGGCAAGAGATCGCCAGGACGTAGATCGAATGCCTGGGCAACGGCGAGACTGTCCTCGTAGACATGGTGCCGGGCGACCAAGCCGTCCTCGAAGCTGAGAGGCATCGCGAATCGTGCGCGATACGCCCGCCCGGTGGATCGAGCAGTCTGGCGAATCTCGCCGAGCACGACCGCGTCGCTCCCATCGATGAGGATGCGCTCGACTTCAGTGGCCACCTGCTCCGGCACGTGGTGCTCGGCAAGTTCGCGATAGTGGGCGGCGGCGTCGGCCCGGGTGGACCGGTGACGGATCCAGGGCGTCGCCGTACGACCGTGCTCGGCTTCCGGCCAGTTGAGCTTCCAGTCGCACTGCTCGGCGTACAACTCGGCAATGCGCTCGGGGTTGCCCTCGCTGATCCTGCGCAGCAACTCCTCAACGGCGGCCGGTGTGTTCGTAGGTGTGGCTGTGGACATGACCGCAACCTAGTCCGCACCGGTCGGCCCCGGCGATTACCTCAGAGGTAGGGCCGAACCGCCTTAGGCAGCCTCGGCCGCATCGAACGTGGCGGCGCGAGACGGCGTGAGCCACACCAACCGCGCCGTCACGCCCTCCAACAGCGCGAAGTGCCGGATGGCACGGTCGGCCGAGGGCAAGCTGAACCGACGCCTCCCGTCGACGCTGGTGACGTCCGCGTGTCCGTCCTGGTACGCCATGCCCCACGCCGCGACCTCGGCGTCCCGCCAACCGTCATCCAGCACGTATTCCTGGACGACGGCGAAGAGGCGGGGCGCGGTGTCGAGCACGAGTTCGCGCACCTCCTGGTAGAAATCGAACGACTCAGAGGCGGGATTTTGTGGGGATACCGTGGCCATCGATGTCTCCTGTCGCAAGCGGGAGTTGAACAGAACAACGCCCTGACCTGGCATATGAGTTACACCATAGGTCGCCACTATGATGCGACCAACAGAATCGATGGGATACGCCATAACACCCCTCGTGTGGGTGACGGCGCAGCCATGTGAGCGAGGGGAAAGCGCGATGGCCCGGACCAAGCTTCCGCCGACCATCCGGCAACGACGACTCGGCGCCGAGCTGCGTCGGCTGCGCGAACGTGCCGACCTCAACGCCACGCAGGCGGGCGCGCTTCTCGGCTCGTCACAGTCACGCGTCAGCAGCATCGAGTCCGGCGCCTACGCGGTCAGCGCGGAGCGGGTGCGGGCGATGGCCCGCGCGTACGGCTGCACGGACGCGACGCTGATCGAAGCGCTCGCGGGAATGACCGGCGGACGGACCCGGGGCTGGTGGGACGAGTACCGCGACATCCTGCCGCCGAGCATGCTCGAGATGGCCGAGCTGGAGCACCACGCCCAGGCGATGCGGGTGGCGTCCGTCATCCACATGCCCGGCGTCCTCCAGACACGCGCCCATGCCCACGCGATCATCAGCGCGGTAGAACCACCGCTCGCTCCGCATGAGGTCGAGCACCGGGTATCGCACCGGATCAAGAGGCAGGCGGTCCTCTACGGGGAGCAGCCGACACCTCTGACCGCGACCCTGCACGAAGCCGCCCTGCGCATGGAATTCGGCGGCGCGAGCGTGGCCCGGGCACAGTTGGAGTACCTGCTCACCATGAGCGAGAAGGAGCACATCACCCTGCTGGTGATCCCCTTCGGGGCAGGTGCTTTCCCCAACTCCGGCCAGGGGCTCATCTACCTGTGCGGGGAAGTGGCGGCGCTGGACACTGTGCAACTCGATACCGATCACGGCTCCGAGTACCTGGACACCCCACCACAGCTGGCCCGCTACCGCAGCACATTGGACCGCATGGAAGCCCTCGCGCTGAAGCCGACGAAATCCCGCGACAGGATTCACCGCATCGCGCAGAGCCTCTGATTAAGGTACGTCCGTGCCCACTTACACCTGGCAGAAGTCCTCGTACAGCGGCAACGCAGGCAACTGCGTCTACGTACGCAACGACCGCGACGGCACCCTAAGGGTCCGCGAGAGCGACGCACCCGACACCACTCTCGCCGCCAGCCCCGCCACCTTCGGCGCCTTCATACGCGCCGCCAAGGCAGGCAGGTTCGACCACATCGCCGCCGTCGATCACAGCCAGCCGCTGAAGCGTGCAGACGATGAGGACACGCTGGCCTTGGCCGCGTACCGGGCGAGTCAGACGAGCGGCACGTTCGTCGGTGTCCCGCATGAAACGGCTCGTGGGCGGCTCAGGCTGGAACGTGGCTGAGCCACTGGATCACCTGGGCGGGAGTGCGGCTGCTCATCACTGCAAGCCCCACGGACCCGTGCGCCCGAGCCGTACTCCGGTGCTTGCTCGTCGCATACAGCACGGCAGCACCTTTACCGTGCCAGACGCGAGCGTCGGAGGCGCGGGCTTGCAGCCGGAAGCCGAAAGCCTGAGCTGGGAACAGCTGCGTGGTCTGCTGTACGGGCATCGTGCATGACCGGGAGCCGGTCCGCCCCCGTGTGCGGACCGGCTCCCGGCGGGGCGGGGCTCAGCCGTTCTCCACGACCATCAGCGTGTTGCCGTCCGCGTCGCGGAAGCTGAACATCGGCGGGACCGGGGCGCCCCAGCGCTGGACCTCCGGGTCGGTGTCGACGCCTCGGGAGCGCAGGGTCGCATGGTCGGCGTCGATGTCCTCGGAGGTGAGGATCAGGCCGGTCGCGCAGGCCGACGCCTGCTGGCCCTCGCGCGGGAGGCAGAGGGCGATGCCGGTCGGGGCGCCTTGCGGGGCCACCTCGATCCAGCGCATGCCGTCGCCGAAGGGGATGTCGGCGCGCTTCTCGAAGCCGAGGGTGTTGACGTAGAAGTCGAGCGCCCGGTCCTGGTCGGCGACGGTGACGGCGACCCGGCCGATCTCGGTGAGCCGGGTGCCCTTTGCGGTCTCGGTCATGGCGACCTCCCTGGTGAGAATGGGTTATGCCGTTATGACCGGGGCGCCGCGCGGAACTCATCGGTCGGCGTCGATTGACCTTCGAGCCGCTTGAAGGCCCAGCATGGCGGCCATGGACGACGACGAGCCCCTGATGGGCATCGGCGCCTTCGCGCGCCGGGTGGGGCTGGCGCCGAGCGCGCTGCGGTTCTACGACGACTGCGCCGTGCTGCGGCCCACGCGGGTGGACGCGGCCACCGGGTATCGGTACTACGCCCCGGAGCAGGCGCCCCGCGCCGACCTGCTGCGGCGGCTGCGGGAGGCCGAGCTGCCGTTGGCCGAGGCGACGACGGTGCTCGACGGGCCGCCCGAAGAGGCCCGCGCCGTGCTGCGGGACCATCTGCGGCGGACCCGGGAGTCGGCGGCGGCCGCCCGCGCGGCGATCGAGGACGTGCTGCGCGCCTTGCCGGGCGGGGCGCGTCGCACCCGGGCCCGCGTCGGGGGAGCCGAGCTGGCGGGGGCGGTGCGGCAGGTGGGCTCGGCGGTGGCGACGGGCGCGGTGCGGGAGGAGTTCCCCGTGCTGGGCCGGGTGCTGATCGAGCTGGCCGAGCAGGAGCTGCGGCTGGTGGCCACCGACCGGTACCGGCTCTCCGTACGGGCGCTGCGGCCACTCGCGATCGAGGGCGAGCCGTGCGGGCTGATTGTCGGCATCGAGGAGCTGCGGGACCTCGCGGGCTGGGCGCGCGGGCTGCCGGAGGTCGCGGTCGAGGTCGACGGGGCCGAGGTGCGCGTACAGGGCGGGGGTGAGGAGCGGGCGCTGTCTGCCGCGGAGGAGGTGTTCCCCGCATACGGCCTGGCGCTGGACGGGCTCGCCGCCGCCCGGCACCGGGTCATCGCCGACCGGGCGGCGCTCTGCGCGGCCGTGGCAGAGCGGGTCGGCGACGGACCGGTCGTGCTGCGGACGGGCGACGGCGTACTGACGGTCGAGGGCGGCCGCCCGCTGCCCGCCGTCCCGCACGGCGTCCGACCGGGCGCGGCAAGGGGCACCGCCGCAGGGTGTGCCCCGGGTGCCCCCGCACGGGACACCGCCGTACGGGACGCCGCCGCAGGGGGCATCCCGCTGGCCGCCGCCGTACTCGGCAACACACTGCCCGTCGCAAGGGGCACCGCCGTCGGCAGCAACCCACCGCCCTACGCAGGCGGCACCACCGCAGGGGACGCCCCGCTGTCCGCCGACGACGACCCTCTGCCCTCGACCGCACACGGCGCCACACCGCCAGTCACCGCAGGGGACCCGCTGGCCGACGCCGCCGACGGCGATCCGCTGCCCGCCCGCGCAGATGACACCCCGCCGCCCTCCGTCTCCGACGGCAATCCGCTGTCCGCCCTCTGCACCGGGTCACCACTCCGCATCGCCTTCGATCCGGCCGTCCTCGTGCCCGCGCTGGAGGCGAGCGTGGGGCCGGACGTGCTGCTGGAGATCGCTTCGGAGCGTGAGCCCGTCGTCGTCCGGTCCGCCGATCAAGGGAGTTTCACGACGCTCGTCATGCCCGTCCGGACCCCGTGAAGGAGAGCGCAATGGATCCCGACAACCCCGTGGTGCGGCTGTGCGTACAGGGCATGGCCGCCGAGGCGGAGGGGCGGGCCGACGACGCCCGTGCCCGCTTCCGGCAGGCGTGGGACGTCGCCACCGACGACTACGAGAAATGCGTGGCCGCGCACTACCTGGCGCGGCACCAGCCCACCCCCGAGGAGACCCTGCGCTGGAACCAGGAGTGCTGGGACCGCGCGGACGCGGTCGGCGACGACCGGGTCCGCGGCTTCTACGCCTCCCTGCACGTCAACATGGGCTCGGCGTACCGGGCACTCGGTGACCCCACCGCTGCCCACCGGCACTTCGTACGCGCCGCCGCGCACATCGGCGACGTGCCGCCGGGGGCTTACGCGGACTGGACCCGCTTCGGCATCGCCGACGGGCTGTGCACCACCCGCGGCGACGGGCCGCTCGCCGTGCTCCTGCACCGGCTGTGCGCACGCGGCGAGCTGCGGGCGCTCGGGGTGATCCTGCCGCCGTACCTGGGCGACCTCGGCACGGCGGAGGACCGGGAGCGGCTGGTCACCGCGCTGAGCATGGTGCACGCCGCCCGCTGGCTGGCGGATGACGAACAACAGGCGCTGGGCGCGGTGATCAGCGAGCTGATGGGGGTCAGCCGTTGACGAAGGTGAGGCTCTTCTCGTCGTAACGCGTCCCGGCCACCTGGTCGGACGGGGCCGCCGCGTCGATCGCGGCCAGTTCCTCGGCGGACAGCTCGATGGCGACCGCGGCGAGGTTCTCCTCCAGGTACTTCTCGCGGCGCGTGCCCGGGATCGGCACCACGTCGTCGCCCCGGTGCTGCACCCAGGCGAGGGCGAGCTGACCGGCGGTGACGCCCTTCTCGGCGGCCAGCTCGTCCAGCTTGTCGACGATGGCCAGGTTCTGTTCGAGGTTGCCGTCCGCGAACCGGGGCTGGGTGCGGCGCATGTCCGTCTCCGGCAGGTTCTCGACCGAGGTGTAGCGGCCGGTGAGGAAGCCGCGGCCGAGCGGGGAGAAGGGGACGAGGCCGATGCCGAGTTCCCGGCAGACCGGGGCGGTCTCCCGCTCCAGGTCGCGGGTCCACAGCGACCATTCGCTCTGCAGCGCCGCGATGGGGTGCACCGCGTGAGCTCGGCGGATCGTCACCGCGCTCGCCTCGGACAGCCCGAGGTGGCGCACCTTGCCCGCCCGGACCAGCTCGGCCACCGCGCCGACGGTCTCCTCGATCGGGACCTCGGGGTCGACGCGGTGCTGGTAGTAGAGGTCGATGTGGTCGATGCCGAGGCGGCGCAGCGACGCGTCGCAGGCCTGCCGTACGTACGCGGCGTCGCCCCGGATCGCGGTGGGCTCGCCCAGCCGGTTGGCGAAGCCGAACTTGGTGGCCACGACCGCCTGCTCGCGGCGCGCCCCGGCCAGGGCCCGGCCGAGCAGCTCCTCGTTGTGGCCGGAGCCGTAGAAGTCGGAGGTGTCCAGCAGGGTGACGCCGAGGTCGAGGGCGCGGTGGATGGTGGCGATCGACTGCGCGTCGTCCGAGTCGCCGTAGCCGTGGCTCATCCCCATGAGCCCCAGGCCCTGTGCGGCGACGGTGAGTTCGCCCAGGCGGCGGGTGGGCAGAGTGGACATGGGTGCCTCCTTGGTGGTCGTGACGATCACGCTAGAAGTTGGAGCGCACTCCAAGTCAACCGGGAAAAATCGCTGGCCAGGGGCGTGCCCCCGACTGCCAGAATCGCCCGCATGACGTACATGACGGACGAGGGTGAAGAGCCGATGGCGGTCGTCGCCGCCGCGATCGTGCAGCGGGGACGGCTGCTGGTCGTGAGCAAGAAGGCGGCGCCCGAGGTCTTCTATCTGCCCGGCGGAAAGCCGGATCCGGGCGAGAGCCGGTTGGAGACGCTGGCGCGGGAGCTGGACGAGGAGCTGGGTGTGGCCCCGCTGGAGCCGCGGCTGCTGGCCGAGGTCGAGGGGGTGGCCGTCCTGGAGAAGGTGCCGATGCGGCTGACGGTGTTCGAGGCGCGGATCGACGGGGTGCCCCGCCCGGCGGCCGAACTGGCGCATATGCGCTGGATAGGAGGCGGCGAGAGCGACATCCGGCTCGCGGGGGCCATCCGGAACCATGTGGTGCCCCTGCTCCGCACCGGGGGCGTACTCGCGGCGTGAGGCGGACTTCGGGCGCCCGGCCAAGAGGACGACGGCGGATCGTCGCCACTGAACCGGCCGTCCGCCCCAAGCGGCCGCCACGCCGCAGGCGGGCGCACCCCGGCGGGGGCGGTACCTCTGCCGCGCGCGGCAGGCGCGCCCGGGTGGCAACGCGTCACCGTCGGGAGACGCCTGCCGCCGCGTCGCCATGCCGCCGGGCGCGGGCCCGCGGGTCGCGGGCGCGGGTCGTAGGTCCGCCGGACGTGGGCCACAGGCCCACCGCAACGCTCGCGCGGCACGCACACGGCAAAAGAACCGGCCCGGTGCGCTCCCCCGTCGCGCATCGGGCCGGCCTCGTGCTGCCCCTCCCCCATAGAAGGGGCAGCCGTCTCTCCTCCCGGGTCAGTCCGTCGCGATGGCGTTCAGGATGTTCATCCGCGCCGCCCGGAAGGCCGGGATCAGGGCCGCGATCAGGCCCACCACGGCCGAGCCGATGAAGACCGTGATGATGGTCGACCAGGGGATCTCCAGGGTCTTCAGCCCCTCCAGCGCGAGCAGCTTCTGCGCTGTCGCGCCCCAGCCCATGCCCAGGCCCAGGCCGAGCAGCGCGCCGAAGAGGGCGATGACGACGGACTCCAGCCGGATCATGCGGCGCATCTGGCGGCGGGAGAGGCCGATGGCGCGCATCAGGCCGATTTCCCGGGTCCGTTCGACGACCGACAGGGCGAGGGTGTTCACGACGCCGAGGATGGCGACGATGATCGCGAGCGCCAGCAGACCGTAGACCAGGTTGAGCAGCTGGCCGATCTGGTCCTTCATCTCCTTCTTGTAGTCGGTCTGGTCGCGGACCTTGACCGACGGGTACTGGTGCAGCTCGGCCTTGAGGGACTTGTACGCCGCGGCCTCCTGGCCGTCCTTCGCCTGGGCCAGCATCATGACGTTCGCCGGGATCAGCTTGGCGGGGACGTAACGCTCGACGGTGGTGATGTTGAGGTAGAGCGCGCCCTTGTCCAGGCTGACGTCGTCCGAGGTGATCGCCGCGACCTTGAGCTTCGCGGTGCGGCCCTCCTTGAAGGCGACGGTCAGGGTGTCGCCCTGCTTCACCTTGTGGTCCTTGGCGAAGCCTTCCGGCACCGACATGGCGTCCTTGCCGTACGAGGCGGCCAGGTCGCCCGCGACGACCGGGGTCCGCACGTCGTCCGCGTACGTCGGGTCGGCAGCGGTCAGATCCTTGGTGGCCGTCCTGCCGTCCGGCAGGGTGATCTTCGCGCCGTCGATCACCTTGGCGTCGCTGATGTGGTCAAGGCCCTTGGCCCGGTGGGCCGCCTGCTCGATCTGCCGGGTGATCGGCTGGCCGCTGTCGGACTGGACGATGAAGTCCGCGCCGACCGACTTGTCCAGCTCGTCGGTGGCCGAGGCGACCATCGAGGAGCCCACCACCGACAGGCAGGCGACCAGCGCCAGGCCGATCATCAGGGCCGCGCCGGTGGCGCCGGTGCGCCGCGGGTTGCGCAGCGCGTTGCGCTCGGCCAGCCGGCCGACCGGGCCGAAGATCCGCAGGACGACGGTGGCCAGGGCCCGGACCACCAGACCGGCCAGCAGCGGGCCGATGACGATGAAGCCGATGAGGGTCAGCACCACGCCGAGGCCCAGGAACATCGAGCCGTCGACCGCCTTGTCGGCGTTGCCCGCGACGACCAGGGCCGCCGCGCCGCCCGCGGTGAGCAGGGTGCCGATCGCGCCCCTGATCCGTCCGGCCTTGGTGTCCGCCGGGGTGCCCGCGTCGCGCAGGGCCGCCATCGGGGAGATCGTCCCGGCCCGGCGGGCGGGGATGTAGGCGGCGATGACGGTGACGACGATGCCGATGGTGAGGCCGACGACGGGCGTGGTGGGCTTCACCGTCAGCTGGTCGGTGCTCAGGTGCAGACCCGCGCTGCCCATGATCTTGATCAGGCCGACCGCGAGCCCGACGCCGCCGAGGACGCCGAGGATCGAGCCGACGACGCCGAGCAGCAGCGCCTCGATCAGCACCGACCGGTTGATCTGCTTGCGGCTGGACCCGATGGCGCGCATCAGGCCGATCTCTCGGGTGCGCTGGGCGACCAGCATCGAGAAGGTGTTGACGATCAGGAAGATGCCGACCAGGACGGCGATCCCGGCGAAGCCGAGCATCGCGTACTTCATGACGTCCAGGAAGGAGCCGATGCCGTCCTCGGCCTCCTTGCTGGACTCGGCCTTCGTCTGCACCTTGAGGCCGGTGCCGAGGTCGGCGACGACGCTCTTCTTCAGCTGGTCGTTGCTGACGCCGGGCTGGGCGGTCAGCGCGTAGCTGGTGTACGCACCGGGCGCGCCGAGCAGCTTCCGCTGCGCGGTGGCGGTGTCCATGTAGACGATCGTGGCGCCCGGGTTGGTCACCTGGAACGTGGCGATGCCGACGATCTTCGCGCGGAACTCACCGGGCAGGGCGACGATCCGCAGCTCGTCACCGAGCTTCAGCTTCTTGGTGTCGGCGGTGTCGGCGTCGACCATCACCTCGGTGGGGCCGCGCGGCGCATGGCCGGAGGTGAGCTTGACCGAGCGGTGCTCGGTGCTGTCCCAGTTGGTGCCGATGGTCGGGGCGCCGGACTTGGGCCCGATGCTGTCGCCCTTCCGGTCGACGGCCGTGACCGACTCGCTGGTGGCGTCTCCGGCCACCGACTTGACGCCGTCGACCCGCTTCAGCTTCGCCAGGTCCGCGCCGGGCAGGGTACGGATCCGGCCCTGCCGGACGTCCTTGTCGCTGCCGCCCTTCGGGCCGACCGTGACGTCGGAGGCCGTGCTCGAGAAGAGTTTGTCGAACGTGGCGTTGGTCGTATCGGTGAAGACGAGGGTGCCGCAGACGAACGCCACGGACAGCAGGACGGCGATCGCGGACAGCGCCATCCGTCCCTTGTGTGCGAGGAAGTTGCGCAGTGAGGTCTTGAGGACGGTCATGACACCCGTCCACGGGCGTCGAAGTCCTCGGGGGTCCGGCCCGCGGCGACAGCCGCTGATGTCCCCGTGCCCCCCGGCGAAAAGTGCCGCATGCGCTCCAGGACCAGGTCGGCCGTGGGGTTGTGCATCTCGTCCACGATCCGGCCGTCGGCCAGGTACAGCACCCGGTCGGCGTAGGAGGCGGCCACGGGATCGTGGGTGACCATCACGATCGTCTGCCCCAGCTCGTCCACGGAGCGCTTGAGGAAGCCCAGCACCTCGGCACCGGCCCGGGAGTCCAGGTTTCCGGTCGGCTCGTCGCCGAAGATGATCTCGGGGCGGGCGGCCAGGGCGCGGGCCACCGCGACGCGCTGCTGCTGACCGCCGGACAGCTGGTTCGGACGGTGCTTCAGCCGGTCGGCGAGGCCGACGGTCTGCACCACCCGGTCCAGCCAGGGCCGGTCGGGCTTGCGGCCCGCGATGTCCATCGGCAGCGTGATGTTCTCGATCGCGTTGAGCGTCGGCAGCAGGTTGAACGCCTGGAAGATGAAGCCGATCCGGTCCCGGCGCAGCTGCGTGAGCTTCTTGTCCTTGAGCCCGGTGATCTCGGTCTCGTCGATGAAGATCTGGCCCGAGGAGACGGTGTCCAGACCCGCGAGGCAGTGCATCAGCGTCGACTTGCCGGAACCGGACGGGCCCATGATCGCCGTGAACTGGCTGCGGGCGATGTCCACGTCGACGTGGTCCAGCGCGACCACGCGGGTCTCGCCGGAGCCGTACGCCTTGACCACCTGGCGTGCCCGGGCAGCGACGGCCGTATGTCCTCCGCTGCCCCCGGTCTTGGGAATCGATACGGCGGTTGTCACGGTGTTCTCCTCATTTATCGTCTATATCGGATTTGGGGCGATCACACGAGTCCACGTGATCGCCCGAGTCAGCCTTCCGGAATCCGGCGGCCGGGACGATGAGGCCCGGCGCCGTCTTCGGGTGGGGCCAGCCCTACCCCCCTCGGTCCTGCTGGCCGTAACCACAGTAAGGAGCGGTATCGCCCCGGCTCGTCCTTCCCCGGGACGAACCCCGGGTAGGAGGAAAGGGGACGGATCCCCTAGGGGAGTAAGCCCTGGGGTGGAGCGCGTCTCGGGGTCGAGCCTGCCCCCTTACGTAACGGAAGGTGCAAGTCCGGCGCCTCAACAGCCCTGATGCGTTCTTCCCCCGCCCCGATGCGGCATGGAATGGTGGGTCGTACAAGAATTGGACACCAGAGCCGGCGCGGACCGGCGGAGGGAGCGCGCCACGGTGGGCGGCACCGCAGAAGGGCCTGACGCGGACTCCATATCCCCCCTCCCCGAGAACCCCCCTCCCGGCGAGAACCCCCCTCCCGGCGAGAACTCCCCTCCCGGCGAGAACCCCCCTCCCCGCGAAGCGGCCGCCGCATCGGGAGCCACACCGCGCGGCCGGCGCCCCGTCGCCGCCGCGCTGATGCTCTCCATGGCGCTGACCGCCCTCGACACCACCATCATCTCGACCGCCGTTCCGCAGATCGTCGGCGATCTGGGCGGCTTCTCCGTCTTCTCCTGGCTGTTCTCCGGCTATCTGCTCGCCGTCACCGTCACCCTGCCGGTCTACGGGAAGCTCTCCGACATCTTCGGCCGCAAGCCGATCCTGGTGTCGGGCACCATCGTCTTCCTCGTCGGATCGCTGCTGTGCGCCGGAGCCTGGAACATGGCCTCCCTCATCGCCTTCCGCATCGTGCAGGGGCTGGGCGGCGGGGCGCTCCAGGGCACCATCCAGGTGGTCGCCGCCGACCTCTATCCGCTGAAGGAACGCCCCAAGATCCAGGCCCGGCTGTCCTCCGTATGGGCGCTGTCCGCGGTGACGGGCCCCGCGCTCGGCGGCGTGCTCGCCGGATACGCCGACTGGCGCTGGATCTTCCTCATCAACCTGCCGATCGGGGCGCTCGCCCTCACCCTCATCGTCCGCCATCTGCACGAACCGGTACGGCGGCGGGCGGCCCGGCCCCGCATCGACTGGGCGGGCGCCCTCACCATCTTCGCCTGCGGCGGGCTGCTGCTGACGGCGCTCGTCCAGGGCGGAGTGGCCTGGGGCTGGCTCTCCGTACCGTCCCTCGCGCTGCTCGCGGCGAGCGCCGGATGCGCGACCCTGACCGTATGGATCGAACGGCGCGCCGCCGAGCCCATCATCCCCGGCTGGGTGTGGCGGCGGCGCACCATCTCGGCGGTCAACCTCGCGCTCGGCGCGCTCGGGCTCCTCATGATCGCCCCGACTGTCTTCCTGCCCACCTACGCCCAGTCGGTGCTGGGCCTCGGGCCGATACCCGCCGGGTTCGTGCTGTCCGTGATGACCCTGAGCTGGCCCATCTCGGCCGCGCTCAGCAGCCGCGTCTACAACCGCGTCGGCTTCCGGCACTGCGCCATGATCGGCATCGGCGCCGCCGCGCTCATCCTGGCTGCCTTCCCCCTGCTCCCCTACCCCGGCGCAGCCTGGCAGCCCGCGCTGATCATGCTGCTGCTCGGCGCCGCCCTCGGGCTCTTCCAACTACCGCTGATCGTCGGCGTGCAGTCCTCCGTGGGCTGGGCCGAGCGGGGCACCGCCACCGCCTCGATCCTCTTCTGCCGCCAGGTCGGCCAGTCCATCGGCGCGGCCCTCTTCGGCGCCGTCGCCAACGCGACCCTCGCCGCCCGGCTCGCCGCAGCCCCGCCCGGCATCCGCGACGGCCTCCCCGGCGACCTCGACTCGATCTCCCACGCCCTGGACCACCCCGGCGCCCTCAGCGCCCGGGCCGCCGGCTATCTGCGGCGCGCGGTGGACACCGCCGTCGACCACGTCTACCTGGGCGCCGCCTCCGCCGCGGTCCTCGCCCTGCTGGCCCTGCTGTTCCTCGCCCCGCGCCGCTTCCCGGTCCGCTCCGAAACGGGAAGCGGAACGGAAACCGGAACGGAAGCGGAGGCGGAAGCGGGGTCCGCCGCCGACCAGCTGACGGCGAACCCCGCCCGGGAGACCTGACCCCGCCCGGCCCGGACCGTCAGGTCTCGGGGTGCGGCTGCGGGTGCGGGAGCGGGCCGGGAGGGGCGTCCTCCACGACCGGCTTGCCCGTCAGGGCCGCGAGACTCCCGCGGACGTGCTCCAGATGCGCCTTCAGTTCCTCGCGCCGCTCCACATGTTCGCGCAGCGTCCGCTCCGTCTCCCGGGCAAGCCGCTCCTCCCGGGCCCGCGCCTGCGCGATGATCTCCGCCGCCTGCGCCTGCGCGTCCTCCTGCCGCAGCCGCGCCGCCTGATCCGCCATCGCGTACTCCCGCTTGGCGTCCGCCAGCCCGGCCTGGGCGTGCTCCTCCATCCGGGCCAGCCGCGCGGTCATCGCCGCTTCGCGCTCGACCACCTCATGACCGGCCGCCTCCCACCGGTCCGCATGCTCCCGCTCCTGCTCGGCGAGGAGCGCCGCGGTGCGCTCGCGCATCTCCTTCAGCGCCGCCAGCGCCTCGCTGCGCCACTCCTTGACGTCCCGGCGCGAGGCCGCGCGCAACTCCTCCACCTGCCCCTGGGCCGCCTCCAGGGTGCTGCGCGCCGACGCCTCGGCGGCCTCCCGCACCCGTTCGGCCTCATCGCGGGCGGCGTCCCGGACGACCCGGGCGGCGGCCTGCGCGGCCTCCCACTCCTCCTGCGCCGCGCCCTCGGCCGCGGCCCGCAGACAGCCCACCTCCTCCTCGGCGGCCATCAGGATCAGCTGCGCGCGATCACCCAGCGATTCGTACGTCTGGGGGGCCAGCTGGGCGATCACCTCGCGCAGCCGTTCGGCGTCGGCGGCCAGCTCGTTGGCGAGAACGGTGAGGCGTGCGGCGCGCTCCCACGCCGCGTCACGCGCCTCGGACAGCTCCGCCACATAGCGGTCGACCTGCGCGGGACGGTAACCACGGCCCCGTCCGCCGATGGTGAAGCCATGACGTGACACCGATGCGCCCATCCTTGGAACCCCTTAGTCCGGTAGGCAACGCGCTCCGGCGCACATCTTGATGGATGGGGTCTTATCGCCCATAACGCGACACTCCGCCCATCTCCCCGGCCGGGGCCCGCCCGGATACCACAACGACAAGGCGCCCGCCCCCGTCACGGGGGTCGGGCGCCTCGGTGGGGGCGCGCGCTCAGCGCGCTCCGGCGTTCATACGGGAGGGAATCAGAGCAGACCGTCCCACATCTGCTCCAGCAGCACCGCCCACCAGTTGTCGGGCGCGGACAGCGCGGCCGGGTCCAAGGCCGCCAGCTGCGCCTGGAAGTCGACCGTCCAACGGCCCGCCTGCTCCGGCGTCAGCCCGTACCGCAGCCGCCACATACGGCCCAGCAGCCCCATGCAGCGCACGAACTCCGGCAGACCGGTGTTGACGAACTGCGCCGGCACCGGCTGCGGCGCCGCCTCCAGCGGCACGGCCACGATGTGCGCCGTGCCGTACTGCACGCAGAGCTGACGGCCGAAGTCGTTGCCCATCACCAGGTACGACCCGGCGTCGGCCGCGGGCTGCACACCCCGCTCCGCCGCCAGCTCGGCGAGCGTCGGCACCGGGCGGCCCGCCTGCGCCTGGGCCCAGAAGAACGGCCCGAAGTCGGCAGGCAGCCCCGCCCACACCAGCGTGTGCGCCACCACGTCCGGTACGCCCTGCCGCGACACCGCGCGCTGGTCGAACCGGACGATGCCCTGCGGCCCGAACGCCTGGCCCAGCTCGTGCCCCAGCGCCTCCGGCGGCACCGGCGGAATCGGCTGCACCTGGCTGGGATGCGGCAACGGCACCCGGTTGGGCGCCGGGCGGGCCGGTCCGTCCGCCACCTGGTGCAGCTCGCCCTGGTGCTCGATCAGATGACGCACACCCTGCTGCCGGGTCGCGTGATCCCGCCCGTACGGGGCCGTATGGCTGATCCGCACCTGCGGCCACGACTCGCGGATCATCCGCGCGCAGTAACCGCCCGGCAGATCGCACGACTCCAGCTCGGTGTGCAGCTCCAGCACCTGCTGCGGCGGCACGTTCATCGCCCGCAGCTCATGCAGGATCTGCCACTCCGGATGCGGGGTGCCCGGCGCCGAACGACGGATCAGCTGCTGCTCGGAGCCGTCCTGCGCGCGGTAGCGGAGGACGGCCATGTAGCCGGGGCCGACCGTCGGCAGCCCGGCGGGCGGCGGCGGATACGCGTACCCGCCACCGGGCGCGGGCGGCATGCCGGGCTGCGGCATGCCCGGCTGCGGAACGCCGGGCGGCGGAGCCATCCCGGGCGCGGGCGGCCCGGAGGGCGGCGGCATGTGGGGGGCACCGGGTGCGCCGGGTGCGCCGGGCGGCGGGGCCTGGCCTCCGGCCAGCATCGTCGCCGCCGCGTGCACGCCACCACCGGGAGCGCCCGGGGCGCCGGGAGCGCCTGGAGCGCCCGGGAAGGGCGCGGGCGGGGGCGGCGGCGTGTGCGGACCACCCGCACCGGGGACACCGGGAGGGCCGGGCGGGGGCGGGCTGGATGGCCCACCCTGCCCCGGAGTACCGGGCGGGCCGGGCGGGGGCGGAACGCCGGGCGCGCCGGGGCCGGGCGGCGGGGTCTGGCCACCACCCGCCAGCATCGTCGCCGCCGCGTGCACGCCACCGCCCGGAGTGGAAGGAGGCGGCGGCGTCTGCCCACTGGGCGGGGTCTGGCCGGGCGTGCCGGGAGCACCGGGCGTGTTGGGCGCGCCCGGACCACCGGCCAGCATCGTCGCCGCCGCGTGCACCCCACCGCCGGGAGTGCCGGGGGCCGGAGGCGGCGGCGGAGTCGGCGGACCGTTCTGCGCACCGGGAGAACCGGGCGTGCCAGGCGCACCGGGAGCCCCCGGGGTGCCGCCGCCCATGCTGTCGGCGTCGAGCTGCGAGACCAGCTGCGTCGGTACGTACCCCCCGGCCGGAGCGCCCGGAGCACCAGGGCCGGACGGGCTCGGCGGCGGAGGCGTGTGCGCCCCCGCACCCGGCCGGGCACCGGGCGTACCCGGCGCGCCGGGCGGCGGCGGGGGCGTCGGGCCGCTCGGCGGGCCCGCCTTGTGGGTGGCGGCGTCCGCGATGTCGGCCGCGCCGGAGGACGCGTCGGATGTGCCCGCCCCCGGGAAGTCGAAGGGCGGAGAGACGGCGGTGGGCGGCAGCGCGCTGCCCGCCGACATCAGCTCGGTCTTGGCGTCCGGCCGCACCCCGGGGGCCGGGGAGTCCTCGTCGTCCGAACCCGCGAGCGGCGGGGCGAACACCGTGGCGGGCGGGGCGACCGAGCGATCGCCGTCGTCACTGGCGGAGTTGGTGTCGGCCCACGGCGTACCGCCGCCGGGCGTGGACGGGCCCGCCGGCGTCTCACCGGAAGCGGGCGACGCGGGCGCCGGGGCGGGCGGAGGCGGGGCCCACGGGCTGCCGCCCCCGGGCGCGGGGGTGGACGGGGGCGCGGACGCATCGGCGAGCGGCCGGGCCACTCCGTCCGACGGCCAGTCGTCCACGTCGCTGTTCCGCCGCGGCGGCGTCACGCCGTCGGACGGCCAGTCGTCCACCGGCTTCGGCCCGGGCACCGCATCCCGCGGCTCACCGCCACCGGGCGGCGGCGGAGGCGGACCGTTACGCCAGCCCTGATCGGCCGAACCGGAAGCCGAACCGGAGGCGGGCGCGGGCGCATCGGTGCGCGGCGCCGGGACGCCGTCCGACGGCCAGTCGTCCACCGGCCCGGACCCGGGCGCGGCATCTCGCGGCTCGCCGCCACCGGGCGGCGACGTCGGCGCACCCTTACGCCAGCCCCCATCGGCCGAACCGGAAGCGGGCGTCGACGACGAACCGGAGGCGGGCGCCTCGGCGCGCGGCGACGGCACGCCATCCGACGGCCAGTCGTCCACCGGCTTCGGCCCGGGCACCGCATCCCGCGGCTCACCGCCACCGGGCGCCTCGCCGCGCGGCGACGGGACACCGCCCGACGGCCAGTCGTCCGCCGCCTCGTCCGCCGCGGGGGCGCTCTCCGCGGCGGACCGCTGCGCGGGAACGTCCGGCGCGTCCCCGCCGCCGCTCATCGCGTCCGCCGCCTCCTGCAGCCACTCCGGCGGAGTCAGCAGGAAGGACGTCACATTGAGGTCGATGCGCTGCCCCCGGCCCCCGGTGGTCTCCTGGGCGCGGTCGTCGTTCGCCCCGTACTCCTCCTCGTACCGGCGGATCACCTCACCCACCGGCAGCCCGGGCCACAGCGTCGTATCCCCGCTGTCCCGCGCGATCACCAGCCGGGCGCCGTCCGCGGGCGCGCCCGAGACCGGTCCGTCCGGGCGGTCCTCGGCCCAGGCCACGAAGCCCAGGTCGAACTCCCGCACCCGCACCTCGCGCTGCCGGTAGGCGGGCACCTCACCGTTGATCCAGAGTTCGGCGCGCTCCTGCGCCTGTGCGAAGGTCACCATCGCGCTCACCCCTCCACGGGTACGGCGTACGCGAACCCGCCGTCCACCATCAGGTTCGCCACGGTCTCCAGCTCCGGCGGATTGCCCGCGAGCCGCAGCAGGAAGGCGTCGAAGTCCTCGCCGCACGGCAGCAGCAGCCGCTCCACCCGCTCCTTGACCGTCCAGCCGTCGCGGTCCCGCGCGTCGTCGTACGCGCAGAACCACACCGAGCCGATGGCGTCCCCCTTCACCTTCACCGCGATCACTCCGCCCTGGACGAAGCCCACGCCCAGATAGTCCTTGGTGAAGTGGTCGCGCAGACACTTGTTGACATAGACGAGGTCGTTGACCGCCGCCACGTCGCGCACCGTGAAGAACGGCTGGTCGACCAGAAGCCCCAGCTCCGGATCGAGCGCCGCGCCCACCGGCGCGCAACCGCCCGCCGCCTTCAGGAACGCGCGGTACGACTCCGGCAGCCGGTAGCCGAGGTCCTCCTCCACGCCGAGCACCTGCTCCTCGGTGACCGAGAGCCCCCGCACCGGCAGCCCGAAGTGGATCGGCCGGGTGTCCTGCAGCGGACGGGTGCCCCGCTTGTCCTGGTCCACCGGGGCCGTCGCGAGCCCGCCGTGATGCCGCAGCAGCGCCTTGACCTCGACCGGGATCAGCTCCATCCGGCGGCTGCCGGGGGCGTGGTGCCACGTCCAGCCGTGCGGAGTGGCCACCTGCGAGGTTTCGCTCCACAGCTCATGGCCGGAGGCATGCAGCGCGGCGTTCGCCGATACGAAGTCGGTCAGCCGCAGCTCGTCGACCCCGAACCCCTCCGGGGGCTCGGCGATTTCGGCGACCGCGCGGGCGTACGGCGAAAAGTCCGGAAAGCCGTTTTCATCGACCCGGACGCCCATGGGGTGTCGGGCGGCCCGAACCGGATCCGGGAAGTGCACGACCTGCCCGGCGTAGGCCGTGTTCGGTGGCGCGGCGTGCTGCCCGAGCCGACCTGTCGTCATGGCGGTTGCCCCCTGCTGATGCTGGCGTATGGGGCACAGCCTATTCGGTGGTGCCACAACCGGAACCGGTCGGCCACCACCCCGCCCGCCCACCTGGGCCGACGCACCCGGACTACCTTGTTTCCCGTCGCATTTGGCAGGCTGATCTTCCGCAACCGGGGGATTGCGGTGGATGCACAGGGAGGGACCCACCACATGCACATCACGCAGAGCTACGGGGGCGGCGACGGAGCCGCCCCCGCGGCCAGCGACCCCCGGCTGAGATGGAGCAGCGTCGACCCCGACGCCGGCCCGCCCCCGCTGCACCACCGCCGCGACACACTCCTGCCCGCCGTCGCAGCGGCGCTCTCCGTTCGCGGCGAGACGCTGACCTGCACCGGAGGCAAAGCCGACCAGGCTCCCGCCCTCCACCCCCTGGTGCAGGACTTCCTCGACGCCCTCACCAGCGGGCAGCGCGAACGTTTCACCGGCCGCTGCCCCGAAGCGGTCCTGCTCTCCCGTTATCTGACCGCCGTCGAGGCGGGCCGCTCCAAACGCGCATCCCGCAAACCGCTCACCCACGGTGAGGCCCGCCGCTCCCTGAAACAGTCGAAGCTGACGGCCCGCCGGATCCGTGAGGCGGGCGACCCGCAGCACGGCTCGTACGCCCCACCCTGCCTCTCCTGCACGGCGCTGCTGGGCCACTTCGGCGTACGGGTGGTGGGTGAGGAAGCGTGACGCCTCCCTTCGACCGAACCGACACCACCCGC
Organism: Streptomyces sp. NPDC021212; assembly: GCF_044332925.1. Classification (NCBI taxonomy): domain Bacteria; kingdom Bacillati; phylum Actinomycetota; class Actinomycetes; order Kitasatosporales; family Streptomycetaceae; genus Streptomyces; species Streptomyces sp. NPDC021212. Next base: position 57,858 of record NZ_JBIRPZ010000003.1, on the reverse strand, counting down.
TTCCCCGTCCCCGTCGACGCCGCCCTCCGCGAGGCGGGCTGGCAGCCGGGCCGCTGGGACATGGAGCGCGCCGAGCACTGGGCGGACACGCTGTCCTCCCACGCCTCCCCCGCCGGGCACCGGCACACCGTCTTCCCGGCCGCCGTCGAGGCCTGGGCCGAATTCGGCGGACTGCACGTCCAGCCGCCCGGCACCGGCCGCCAGATCGCCCCGACCCCGTTCCGCATCGACCCCCTCCACGGGCTCCACCTGGCCCGGACCCTCGGCGACTTGGGACGCGCCCTGGAGACCGAGGTCTGCCCGCTGGGCGAGGAGGCCGACGGGCAGGGGCTGCTGACCATCGACGCGGAGGGGCGGGTCTACAGCCTCGACCACACCGGCGACTGGTACCTGGGCGCCACGCTTGACGCTGCGCTGGGCGCGCTGATCACGGGCACGCTGCCGGCTCGGCTCTCCCGCGCGTAGGCGCTCCGCTGGGGTGCGGGTGGGTGCGCCGTCGGTTGACTGCGGCGCCGTCGTGGCCGATCGCGCAGTTCCCCGCGCCCCTCGCGCCCGCGGGCACCGGTCCGTCGCGGGCGTGCTCCACAGCACGCGGGGAGCCGTCGCAGGGAAACTCGGGTGGCCGCGGGGCGCTACGCGGTACGGGCTCGGTCGGGTTCGGGGGTGTCCAGGGGGCGGGTGCGGTCCGGGATTACCGCGGAGACGCGGAAGCCGCCGGTGTCCGTCGGGCCCGAGACGAAGCCGCCGCCCAGCGTGGAGACCCGTTCCTTCATGCCCACCAGCCCATTGCCCCCGCTCGGCAGCCCGGCGTCCGCCGCGCCCCGCTCCGAGGGGCCGTTCTCCACCAGCACCGCGATCTCCGCGCCGCGGTGCGCGAGACGGATCCGGGTGCTGGCGCCCGGGGCGTGCTTGTGCACGTTGGTCAGCGCCTCCTGCACCACCCGGTACGCGGTCTGCTCCACCCGCGCCGCGTACCGCCGCTCCTCACCCTCGACCGACAGCTCCACGGCCATCCCGGCCGCGCGCGACTGGCCGACCAGCGCCTCCATCTCCGCCAGCCGCGGCCCGCCCGCGTCCGCGTCCGCGACGGGTTCCGCGGCCGACGCCGTCGCCGCCTCGGCGGCTGCCGAGGCGGCTACCGCCACCGAGGCCAGCGGCACCGGCTTCGCCGCGGCCGGGGCGTCCGAGCGCAGGACGCCCAGCATCTGCCGCAGCTCGGTGAGGGCCTGCCGCCCCATGTCGCCCACCAGGGCCGCGTTCTTCGACGCCTTCTCCGGGTCCTTGAGCGCCACCGCCTGGAGCGCCGCCGCGTGCACCACCATCAGGCTCACCCGGTGCGCCACCACGTCGTGCATCTCGCGGGCGATCCGGGTGCGCTCCTCATTGCGCGCCCACTCGGCCCGTTCCTCGGCCCGGTCGGCGAGCAGCGACAGTTCGCGCTCCAGGCCGTCGGCGCGCTCCCGCAGGCTCTCCACCAGCCGCCGCCGGGCCCGGACGTACAGCCCGAGCAGCACGGGCGGCGCGGTGACCGCCAGGGTGATCGTCACCGAGAAGAGCGCGGCCTCCCAGACGGCCGAGCCCCAGTCGTCCTGGAGGTTGTTGTCCTGCTGGAAGCGGATCATCGTGACGAGGAAGGTCCCGGCGCCCGCCATCCCGGCCAGCACCGCCGAGATCCGGCGCGGCACCTCGGACGCGGCGAGGGTGTAGAGACCGACGACGCCGAGCAGCAGCCCCATCTCGGCGGGGGTGACGGCGATCGATATCAGCACCACGGCGATCGCCCAGCGCCGCCGCAGCACCAGGGTGGCCCCGACGATCAGCCCGAGCAGGACCCCGAAGGCGACCGGCATCCGGGCGTCGTGCGCGAATCCGACGCCCTCCGCGGCGCATTCGGCCGCCGACGCGACGCCGAGCATGACGTCCAGCACCATGCTGCGCCGCCGCGACCACCACAGAGGGCCGCCGGGCCCGCCGGGAGCACCGCGCGCACTCGTGTCCTGTGATGCCCCCGTCGCAGTCATAGCGACCAGACTACGGCCGCACGCCAGCCCTTTTCCGGGGGACACGGCCGCATGTGTCTCACTCGAACAGTCGGTATATCAACGGTTTTAACTCGAACAGTTGAATCGAGCATGTTTTCGACGTCTGTGACCATGCGCACACAGCGCCGCCGGGGCACGGCCGACGGGACACTGCCGCATACCGTCGCATCGGAGCCCGGCGGTACGGCATAGTGGTGGGGGCCAAGTCGACCGCCCGGCCGGGCGTCCGGCTTGGACCTCCTTGCTATCCCCTGTGGTGTAATTGGCAGCACAGTGGCTTTTGGTGCCATTAGTCCGGGTTCGAGTCCTGGCGGGGGAGCCCCCATTCCCGGGTCCCGTCCTTCATGGTCGGGACCCGCAGTCGTTTCCGGGGGGAAACCTCTCGGTATCCTGCGGGTGTCCACCCCCTACCCGAAGCCGAAGGGCACACCCGTGAGCGCCAACCGCCCGGCAGCCGTCGTCGTCCTCGCAGCGGGTGAGGGCACTCGCATGAAGTCGGCGACCCCCAAGGTTCTGCACGCCATCTGCGGCCGGTCCCTCGTCGGGCATGTCGTCGCCGCCTCCCGCGAGCTCTCGCCCGAGCATCTGGTGGTCGTGGTCGGCCACGCCCGGGAGCAGGTCTCCGCCCATCTGGCCGAGATCGACGCCGGCGCCCGCACCGCCGTCCAGCACGAGCAGAACGGCACCGGGCACGCGGTCCGGATGGGCCTGGAGGAGCTGTCCGACAGCGGTGTGGCCCTCGACGGCACCGTGATCGTCGTCTGCGGCGACACCCCGCTGCTGACCGGCGAGACCCTCAAGCAGCTCGCCGGGACCCACTCCGCCGACGGGAACGCGGTGACCGTGCTGTCCGCCGAGGTGCCCGACGCCACCGGCTACGGCCGCATCGTGCGGGACGAGGCGTCCGGCGCCGTCACCGCCATCGTCGAGCACAAGGACGCCACCGACGCCCAGCGCGCGATCCGCGAAATCAACTCCGGAGTCTTCGCCTTCGACGCCCAGCTGCTCACCGACGCGCTCGGCAAGGTGCGGACCGACAACAGCCAGGGTGAGGAATACCTCACCGATGTGCTCGGCATCCTGCGCGAGGCCGGGCACCGGGTCGGCGCGTCGGTCGCCGCCGACCACCGCGAGATCGTCGGCATCAACAACCGGGTGCAGCTGTCCGAGGCCCGCCGGCTGCTCAACGACCGGCTGCTGGAGCGCGCCATGCTCAGCGGCGTCACCGTGATGGACCCGGCCAGCACGTGGATCGACGTGACGGTCACCGTCGAGCAGGACAGCGTGATCCACCCCGGCACCCAACTGCTGGGCACCACGCACCTGGCCACGGGCGCCGAGGTCGGCCCGAACTCGCGGCTCACCGACACCACGCTCGGCGAGGGCGCGGTGGCGAGCTTCACCGTGGCGGTGGACTCGGTGATCGGCGCGGGCGCGTCGGCCGGACCGTACGCGTATCTGCGCCCGGGCACCCGGCTGGGCCCGAAGTCCAAGGCCGGTACGTACGTGGAGATGAAGAACTCCGAGATCGGCGAGGGCACCAAGGTGCCGCATCTGTCCTACGTGGGCGACGCCACGATCGGCGACTTCACCAACATCGGTGCCGCCAGCGTCTTCGTGAACTACGACGGCGAGAAGAAGCACCGTTCGCACGTCGGCAACCACTGCAAGACCGGTTCGGACAACATGTTTGTGGCTCCTGTCACAGTCGGGGACGGCGCTTACACCGCCGCCGGCTCGGTCATCACCAAGGATGTGCCCCCGGGATCGCTCGCCGTCGCACGCGGACAGCAGCGGAACATCGAGGGCTGGGTCGCCCGCAAGCGCCCCGGAAGCGCCGCGGCGCAGGCGGCGGAAGCCGCGGCAGCCGCGCGCCAGGAGGACGAAGGCGGGCAGTGACCTGCGAACCGGTGCGCCCATGCGGGGGCGTACCGTAAAAGCGCGCACCAAAGTGACATCCAAGGAGACGTGACGTGACCGGGATCAAGACGACCGGCGAGAAGAAGTTGATGCTCTTCTCCGGCCGCGCCCACCCCGTGCTGGCCGAGGAGGTCGCCCACGAGTTGGGCGTCAGCCTGGTCCCGACCAAGGCATTCGACTTCGCCAACGGCGAGATCTACGTCCGCTTCCAGGAGTCCGCGCGGGGCGCCGACTGCTTCCTGATCCAGAGCCACACGGCTCCGATCAACAAGTGGATCATGGAACAGCTCATCATGATCGATGCCCTGAAGCGGGCCTCCGCGCGCTCCATCACGGTGATCGTGCCGTTCTACGGCTATGCCCGTCAGGACAAGAAGCACCGTGGCCGGGAGCCGATTTCGGCGCGCCTGATCGCCGACATGCTCAAGACCGCGGGCGCCGACCGCATCCTCACGGTCGACCTGCACACCGACCAGATCCAGGGCTTCTTCGACGGCCCGGTGGACCACCTCTTCGCGCTGCCGATCCTCGCGGACTACGTGGGCGCCAAGGTGGACCGCTCGAAACTGACGGTGGTCTCGCCGGACGCGGGCCGGGTGCGGGTCGCCGACCGCTGGTGTGACCGGCTGGGCGCGCCGCTGGCGATCGTGCACAAGCGGCGTGATCCGGATGTGGCGAACCAGGTGACGGTCCACGAGGTCGTCGGTGACGTCCGGGGCCGGGTGTGTGTGCTGGTCGACGACATGATCGACACCGGTGGCACGATCTGCGCCGCGGCGGACGCGCTGTTCGCGAACGGCGCGGAGGACGTGATCGTGACGGCGACCCATGGCGTCCTGTCGGGCCCGGCCGCGGACCGGCTGAAGAACTCCAAGGTCAGCGAGTTCGTGTTCACCAACACCCTGCCGACGCCGGCCGAGGTCGATCTGGACAAGATCACCGTGCTGTCGATGGCGCCGACCGTCGCCCGTGCCGTGCAGGAGGTCTTCGAGGACGGCTCCGTGACCAGCCTCTTCGAGGAGCACGTCTGATGGGCTTAACCGCGGGCCGCACCGCGGATCGACCCGGCTGAGGCCATCCCGTGAGGGGTGGCCTCAGCCATGGGGCGACCGTTGGTAGACTCGTGGGGTTGCTCGGCGAGGGAGGCTGTGGTTCGCACAGCTCGTCCGTTATCGACGCGCTCTTCGTAGCAGGTCTGTCGTGGGCCGGGTGACGGCCACATGTACACGATCTACGAGGAGTGCCCCATGGCCGAGGTCAAGATTCCCGCCAAGCCCCGCACCGAGTTCGGCAAGGGCGCGGCCCGCCGCACCCGCCTGGCCGACCGCGTTCCCGGTGTCGTCTACGGCCACGGCGCCGACCCGGTGCACGTGACGCTTCCGGCCTACGACCTGCTGATGGCGCTCAAGACCCCGAACGTCCTGCTGCGCCTGGAGATCGAGGGCGGCAAGAGCGAGCTGGTCATCCCCAAGGCCGTGCAGCGCCACCCGATCAAGATCGGCGTCCTGGAGCACGTCGACCTGCTCCTGGTGAGCAAGGGCGAGAAGGTCACCGTCGAGGTGCCGATCAACATCGAGGGCGACCTGGCCCCGGGCGCCAACCTGGTCGAGCACGTGCTGAACGCGCTGCCGGTCGAGACCGAGGCCACCCACATCCCCGAGGGTGTCACCATCTCGATCGAGGGCCTGGACGCCGGCGACACCATCTACGCCAAGGACATCAAGCTGCCGAAGGGCACCGCCCTGGCCGTCGAGGACGACGCGCCGGTGGTGCACATCGTCGCCGCGCAGGCCGAGGCTCCGGCCGAGGAGGCCGCCGAGGGCGAGGGTGAGGGCGCCGAGGGCTGATCCCCCTCGTCCCGCATCGCTTGGCGACCGCCGCCCCGCTGCTGCCAGCGGGGCGGCGGTCGCGTAGCAAGAGACCGTTGCGCGATGAGGCCGCCGGAGCGCGGCGCCTCCCCTCACTCAGCCACTCCCCTCACTCAGTCACTCAGGAGAACGAGACGATGAGCGACGCAGACGCGAGCAGCCCGTGGCTCGTGGTGGGCCTGGGCAACCCCGGCCCGGAGTACGCGGCCAACCGCCACAATGTCGGCTTCATGGTGGCCGAGCTGCTGGCCGAGCGGATGGGCGGGCGCTTCAAGGCGCACAAGTCCCGTGCGCAGGTGGTGGAAGGACGCATCGGCCCGCCCGGTCCGGGCAGCCGCCGGGTGATCGTCGCGAAGCCGATGTCGTTCATGAATCTGTCAGGCGGACCGACGACCGCGCTGCGTGACTTCTACAAGGTGCCGGTGGGCCATGTCATCGCGATTCACGACGAATTGGACATCGACTACGGCGCGCTGAGGCTGAAGCTCGGCGGCGGTGACAATGGCCACAACGGGCTGAAGTCGATCACCAAATCGGGGGGCCCGGACTACTTCCGCATCCGTTTCGGCATCGGCCGGCCGCCCGGCCGGATGGATGTCGCGGCGTTCGTGCTGAAGGACTTCTCCGCCGCTGAGCGCAGGGAGTTGGACTACTTCGTGGACCGCGCGGCCGATGCCGTGGAGACGCTCATCGTGGACGGCCTGGAGCGCGCGCAGGGCACCTACAACTCCTGAACGGCTCTCGCGCGGTTGTTCGGCCGGAGGTTGACCCAGGGCCCGCCGGTGGCAAAGATCTACCGCCATGGCATCCACCGGCATCACCAAGCGCAGCCGCACGCGGCGAGCGGGCGAGAGCATGTACGGGCTGCTGTTGCTCGCGAAGAACGTGGCGATGACGCTCGTCGCGCTGCTGATCCTGGTGGCAGGGGTGTGGTCCTCCTGGGGCGACGCCAAGCCCTCCATGCTCACCAAGGGTCTGGAGCGTGGCACGTTCACGGTGTCCCGCTGTGACGACGACTGGTGCACCGGCCGCTTCACCCCCGCCTCCCGGGGCGGCGAGGCGCAGGCCCGGGCGAAGGTCGACGCGGCGGTCACGGACGGCACGGGTGAGCGGCTGCTGGTCGTCGTCAAGCCGGGCACGGACGAGGTGGTCCGCACGGGCGTGGCGGGCATCCTGCACGCCTGGGTCCCGTTCGGCGGCTCGCTGCTGCTGGCGTCGCTGCTCGTGGCGGGCGGGCTCCGCATGCGCCGTACGGCCTGGGGCCTGGGCCTCGCGGGCGCGGCGGTGCTGGTGGCGTCCTTCGCCACGCTGACGTTCTAGCGCCTTGCGCGGCACACAAGCGGCGGCCCGCTTCCCCCGAGGGAGCGGGCCGCCGCTTGTGTGCCGGGGTGGTCAGCCGGTGTTGCGCAGGCCGGCCGCCACGCCGTTGACGGTGAGGAGCAGGGCCCGGGACAGCACCGGGTCGGGCTCGTCGCCGCGCTCGCGCGCGGTGCGCTGCCGGTGGAGCAGGCTCACCTGGAGGTAGGAGATCGGGTCCAGGTAGGCGTCCCGGACGTGGAAGGTCTGCTTCAGGACGGGGTTGGAGTCCAGCAGCTCGGTCTCGCCGGTGATCCGCAGCACCTCCCGCACGGTCAGCTCGTGCTCCGCCCGGATGACGTCGAAGACGTGCTTCAGCTCGTCCGGCACCAGGGTGTCGACGTAGTGGCGGGCGATCCGCAGGTCCGTCTTGGCGAGGGTCATCTCGACGTTGGACAGGAAGTTGCGGAAGAAGTGCCAGTGCTGGTGCATCTCGTCCAGCACTCCGTCGAGCCCGGCCTCGCGGGCCGCCTTGAGGCCGGAGCCGACGCCGAACCAGCCGGGGACGATCTGCCGGGACTGGGTCCAGCCGAAGACCCACGGGATGGCCCGCAGTCCGTCCAGGCCCGCGCCGGAGTCGGGACGGCGGGACGGACGGGAGCCGAGGTGGAGTTCGGCGAGCTGGTCGACGGGGGTGGAGGCGAAGAAGTAGGCGGGCAGGTCGGGGTCGTCCACGAGGGCGCGGTAGGCGCCGTGGGCGGCGTCGGAGACCGTCTCCATCGCCGCGTCCCACCGGGCGAGCGCCTCGTCCGACTGGCGCGGGGCGGTGTGCAGGGCCGACGCCTGAAGGGTGGCGGCCACCGTCAGCTCCAGGTTCTCGCGGGCGAGCGAGGGGACGAGGTACTTGTCGGAGATGACCTCGCCCTGCTCGGTGACCTTGATCTCGCCTTCGAGGGTGCCCCACGGCTGGGCCAGGATCGCGTCGTGGGTGGGGCCGCCGCCGCGGCCGACGGTGCCGCCGCGGCCGTGGAAGAGGCGCAGCCGTACGCCGTGCCGGTGGGCGACGTCGCGCAGCAGCCGCTGGGCGCGGTGGATCTCCCACTGGGAGGTGGTGATGCCGCCGAACTTGGAGGAGTCGGAGTAGCCGAGCATGACCTCCTGGACGTCGCCGCGCAGCGAGACGAGGCGCCGGTAGGAGGGGTCGGAGAGCATCTCGTCGAGGAGCTGGTCGGCGATCTTCAGCTCGTCGGTGGTCTCCAGCAGCGGCACGATGCCGATCTTGGCCCAGCCGGCGTGCAGATCGATGAGACCGGCCTCGCGGGCGAGGACGGCGGCGGCGAAGACGTCGTCCGAGCCGGCGCACATGGAGATGATGTAGGACTCGACGATCTCGGGCCCGAACCGCTCGAACGACTCGCGGATGGTCTGGAAGACGCCGAGGGTCTTGGCCCCGGCGGCGTCCAGCGGCGCCGGGGAGGGCGCGAGCGGGCGGCGCGAGCGCAGCTCCTTGGCGAGCAGCTTGCGCCGGTAGTCGCGGGGCATGTCCGCGTACCGCCAGGTTTCCTCGCCGAGGCGGTCGAAGAGCTGACCGAGGGCGTGGTGGTGGGCGTCGGCGTGCTCGCGTACGTCCATGGTGGCGAGCTGGAGGCCGAAGGCGGCGAGGGTGCGGATGGCGCGTTCGAGGCGGCCGTCGGCGATCAGGGCGCCGCGGTGGGCGCGCAGCGAGTCCTGGATGAGCTTCAGGTCGGCCAGCATCTCGGCGGTGCCGAGGTAGTCGCGGCCGGGGACGTGCGGGGCGTCCTTGGCCAGGCGCTCGCGGGTGTTGACGAGCTTCTGCCGCATGCAGGTGGCCTTGAGCCGGTAGGGCTCCTCGGCGTTGAGCCGCTTGTAGCGCGGGCTGATCTCGGGCAGCAGCTCCAGGTCGCGCTGGAGGGAGGTGAGCAGTTCCTCGGAGGCGTCGGAGTTGCGGATCGAGCTGGAGAGGGCGGCCCGCAGGTCGTCGATGATCTCCAGGGCGTCGGTGATGCCGTGCTCGTGCTGGAGGATCAGCACCTCCCAGGTGACCTGGGGGGTGACATTGGGGTTGCCGTCGCGGTCGCCGCCGATCCAGGTGCCGAAGGTGAGCGGGCGGGTGGTGGCGGGCAGCTCGATGCCGACCCGCTCCAGCTCGGCGGTGAGGTCCTCCAGGACGTCGCCGACGGCGTGGGCGTGCAGCTCGTCGAGGTAGTAGATGGCGTTGCGGGCCTCGTCGGCGGGCTCGGGGCGGGCGACCCGCAGCTCGTCGGTCTGCCACAGCAGGTCGATGTTCTCGGCGAGCCGCAGGTCGGCGCGGCGGCTCTCGCCGCCGGCGGCGAGGGTGTCCAGCAGCTCGGCGATCCGGCGCAGCTTGTTGAGGACCGTGCGGCGGGCGGCCTCGGTGGGGTGGGCGGTGAAGACCGGGCGGACGCCCAGGTGCTCCACGGTCTGCCGCAGATGACCGGCGTCGGCGTCCTTGAGCTGGTCGACGGTGCGGGCGAGGATGCCGCCCTCGGCGGCGCGCCGGGTGCTCAGCTCGCGGCCGCGGTGGACCTGCTCGGTGACGTTGGCCAGGTGGAAGTAGGTGGAGAAGGCGCGCACCAGCTTGGCGGCGGTCGGCAGGTCGGTGGTGCCGAGCAGCTCGGCGGCGGCCTCGCCGTCACTCCGGGTGAGGGCGCGGACGCGCTCGACGAGGTCGAGGAGGTCGGGCCCCTCCTGTCGGACCAGGGTCTCGCCGAGAAGGTCGCCCAGACGGCGGATATCGGCACGCAGGGCGGCATTGGTGTGGTCGGCACTGCTCACAGGTGCGGGCTCCTTGCAGTGAACGGGGGTTCCTGGCGGGGGTGGAGCCCCGCGCCGCTGGCGCCGCAGGGCCCGCACCGGGTGCTTTCGGCGATGTGCGGACCGCGCTGTCCGACGCCCCCAGGATAGGCGGCGTTCCCTCGGGCGAAACCAGAGCCCTCTTGCCCCGGTTCTCGGCCCTGCCATACTTACGTCGCCGTAGGTTACGGACCCGTAGCCCAGCCCCCGAGCCCCACGAGGGATCCCATGACTGCAAGCCCCGACGTGGCCCACGACGCGCCGAAGGCCCAGGACACCCCGCTTCCCTCCGCCACGCTCGGCGGGGACAGCAAGCGTTCCGTCGAACAGATCACCCTTCTGCTGTTCATCACCGTTCCGTTCATCGCCCTGGTCGCCGCGATCCCCCTGGCCTGGGGCTGGGGGGTCAGCTGGCTGGACCTGGCGCTGATGGTGGTCATGTACTACATCGGCTGCCACGGCATCACGATCGGCTTCCACCGCTACTTCACCCATGGCTCCTTCAAGGCGAAGCGGCCGCTGCGGATCGCGCTGGCGATCGCGGGTTCGCTCGCGGTCGAGGGGCCGCTGGTGCGCTGGGTGGCCGATCACCGCAAGCACCACAAGTTCTCCGATGCGGAGGGCGACCCGCATTCGCCGTGGCGGTTCGGGGAGACCGTCCCGGCCCTGATGAAGGGGTTGTGGTGGGCACATATCGGGTGGATGTTCGATGAGGAGCAGACGCCGCAGCACAAGTACGCGCCGGACCTGATCAAGGACGACGCGGTCCGTAACGTCTCCCGCCAGTTCGTGGTGTGGACGGTCGTCTCGCTGCTGCTGCCCGCCGCCATCGGCGGCCTGGTGACCTGGTCGTGGCAGGGGGCCGCGACCGCGTTCTTCTGGGGGTCCCTCGTCCGGGTGGCGCTGCTCCACCATGTGACCTGGTCGATCAACTCGATCTGCCACGCGGTGGGCAAGCGGCCGTTCAAGTCGCGCGACCGCTCCGGGAACGTGTGGTGGCTCGCGGTGCTCTCGTGCGGCGAGTCCTGGCACAACCTGCACCACGCGGATCCGACGTGCGCCCGGCACGGGGTGATGAAGGGCCAACTGGACTCCAGCGCCCGGATCATCCGCTGGTTCGAGCAGCTGGGCTGGGCCTATGACGTCCGGTGGCCGAACGCGGAGCGTATCGACTCCCGCCGTAAAGAGGCCCCTGCCGAAGCGGCATGATAGAGCGCGTGGAATCCGACAGTAATACCAGCGGTAGCAAGGACCGGGCGGCCCGGGCCGCCCGGTCCTCCGGATCCGGTCCCCGGCGGCCCCGCAGGGTACGGATGACCGGCAAGGAGCGCCGGGAGCAGCTGCTGGACATCGGTCGGGCGCTCTTCGCCGAACGGGGCTTCGAGGGCACCTCGGTGGAGGAGATCGCGGCGAAGGCCGGGGTCTCCAAGCCGGTGGTGTACGAGCACTTCGGCGGCAAGGAAGGGCTGTACGCGGTCGTGGTCGACCGTGAGATGCGGCGGATGCTGGACATGGTGACCACGTCGCTGACCGCGGGCCATCCGCGGGAGCTGTGCGAGCAGGCCACGTTCGCCCTGCTGGACTACATCGAGGAGTACACGGACGGCTTCCGGATCCTGGTCCGTGACTCCCCCGTCGCCCAGTCGACGGGCACCTTCGCCTCGCTGATCAGCGATATCGCCACCCAGGTGGAGGACATCCTGGGCCTGGAGTTCAAGGCCCGCGGCTTCGACGCCAAGCTCGCCCCGCTGTACGCCCAGGCCCTGGTGGGGATGGTGGCGCTGACCGGCCAGTGGTGGCTGGACGTCCGCAAGCCGAAGAAGTCCGAGGTGGCGGCGCATCTGGTGAATCTGGCCTGGCACGGCCTGGACGGTCTGGAGCAGAAGCCGCGGCTGATAGGCCACCGCAAGGCGTGATGGCCCCGGGGGCCCTCACGCCTCCTTGGTCGCGACGGCGAAGATCCGGCGGAACGGGAAGGCCGTGCCGTACGGGGCCGGAGGGTACGCCTCGCGGAGCAGGGCGCCGTACTCGGCGAGGAAGCGGTCGCGGGCGGCCGGGTCGTCGGCGAGGGCGGTGAGGACGGGCCGCAGGGCGGTGCCCTTGGTCCAGTCGAGGACCGGGTCGGGGCCGCTGAGGACCTGGAGGTACGTGGTCTCCCAGGCGTCGACCTCGCAGCCCAGCGCGGTGAGCCGGTCGAGGTAGTCGAGGGGTTCCAGGGCGGCGGCGAGGCTGCGCGGGGCGTCGGCGAGGCGGTCGCGCCACTGCGGGGCGGCGCACAGGTCGCGCAGCAGGGCGTGGCTGGGGGCACCGAAGTTGCCGGGCAGCTGGAAGGCGAGGGTGCCGCCGGGGCGCAGGGCGACGAGCCAGGCGGGGAAGGCGTCGGCGTGGCCCGGCACCCACTGGAGCGCGGCGTTGGAGACGATGAGGTCGAAACGCTCGTCGGGCTCCCAGTGCAGGGCGTCGGCCGTACGGAAGTCGAGGCGGCCGCCGCCGGTGGTGGGGCCGGCGAGGGCCTGGGCCTGGTCGAGCATCTCGGCGGAGTTGTCGAGGCCGGTGATGTGGGCGTCGGGCCAGCGGTCGAAGAGCAGGGCCGTGACGTTGCCGGGGCCGCAGCCGATGTCGGCGATGCGGGGCGGGCGGCCGGATTCCGCGGGGAGCGCGGGGATCCTGGCCATGAGGTCGCGGAAGGGCCGGACCCGGTGGCCGGAGTGGCGGAGGTACTGGGCCGGGTCCCAGTCGGGTGACGTACGCATGGCGGAGTCCCTTGAGCGGGTACGGTCGGTACGAGCAGGCTTACGGTCCTCCAAGGTCTCTCTTGATGTCAAGAGACTTCATGTCGACAGACCTATTACACTGATCGCCATGGACGACGAGGTCGATCGACTGGTGGCGGCATGGCGCCGGGAGCGCCCCGACCTCGATGTGGAACCGCTCGAAGTGCTCAGCCGGGTCAGCCGGCTCGCGCGCCATCTCGACCGGGCGCGGCGGATCGCGTTCAGCGAGCATCAGCTGGAGTCCTGGGAGTTCGACGTGCTGACCTCGCTGCGGCGGGCCGGGACCCCCTACCAGCTCTCCCCCGGGCAGCTGCTGACCCAGACGCTGGTCACCTCGGGCACCATGACGAACCGCATCGACCGGCTGGCGAAGAAGGGCCTGGTAGAGCGGCTGCCCGATCCCAATGACCGGCGCGGGGTGCTGGTCCGGCTCACCGCGGAGGGGCGCGACCGCGCGGACCAGGCGCTGGCCGGGCTGCTGGATCACGAGCGGGCGATCCTGGCCGAGCTGTCCCAGGCCCAGCGCGCCGAACTGGCGGCGCTGCTACGCCAGCTGACCGCCCCGTTCGACAATTTCCCCGGCTAGGTCGACCGGGCCGACGCCCGCCCGCCGGGCCAGCGCCACGGCGGCCAGCGTGGAGTGCACGCCCAGCTTGCCCAGTACGTTCTGCATATGGGTGCGGACCGTGTGCGGGGACAGGAACAGCCGCTCGGCGACCGCCTTGCGGCCCAGCCCGGCCACCATGCAGCGCAGCACTTCCCGCTCACGCGGCGTCAGCGATTCGACCAGCCGCTCGCTCTCGGTGCGGTGCTTACGGGCCGCCGTCAGCTCCCGCAGCACGCCGGTGAGCAGCGCGGGCGGCAGATGCGTCTCGTCACGCAGCACCCCGCGGATCACGGCGAGCAGCCGGACCAGCGAACAGTCCTTGGCGACCCAGCCGGACGCCCCTGCCTGGAGGGCCGCGGCGGCCCGGCGCGGATCGTCGCGCTCGGCCAGCACCACGGTGCGCACGCCCGGCTGCGCGGTGCGCACGCCGCCGACCAGCGCTATGCCGTCCTGCGACCGCCCGTTGACCCGCCCCGGCGGGCCCGCCCCCAAAGCCCCGCCGTGGAGCGCCTCGGCCGGTACGGGCTGCGGCGCATGGACCGGCTCCCCGCTCAGGGAGCCCAAGTCGGCGTCGATCAGCAGAACGTCGAAGCGGCGCCCCTCGGCCACTCCGCGCTCCAGACAGCGCAGCGCCGCCGGGCCGCTTCCGGCCGCCGCCACGTCCACGTCCTGTTCCGCCGCGAGGGCGGCGGCCAGTGACTCGGCGAAAATGCGATGGTCGTCGACCACCAGAACCCGAATACGTGCCACGGAACCCCCCACGTCGCCGGATACTCCCGGAATACCCCGAGAACCAGTACGGGTACGGCGCCCGGGAAGGGATCACCGCAACCGCACGGCCGCCGCCGTGCTGAGATCGCTACCCCGCCCCGGGCGTCGTACCTGACTGTCTCGCCCCCTGATGCACGTCGGCCCCCACCGACGCTGTGCCCAGCGTACGACCGAGGCCCGTCATCCGGAGCGGATGAGCGAAACTGCCCGGCCTCGCCTATTTACGGTGGTCTTTGTGTTCGGTCTTGGGGAGTAAGGAGGCCAAGAAAGGCGAAAATTGATCGCTCAACGGCCGAAGGCAGCGAGCCCGGCCGAAGAGCGCCACGGGAGTCCCCCTCCCGGCTACATCCGCCGGGCGCCCGCGCTCGGGACCGCCGGGAAGATCCGCGGGGCCCGGTGTCCGGCGGCGGCGAATGCCTCGGTGACCGCCTTGGCCACCGCGTCCGCGTCCGCCACCTCGACCAGCACGATCGCCGAGCCGCCGAAGCCGCCGCCGGTCATCCGCGCGCCGAGCGCGCCCGCCGCGTTGGCCGACTCCACCACGAGGTCCAGCTCGGCGCAGGAGATCTCGAAGTCGTCGCGGCACGAGGCGTGCCCGGCGGTCAGGACCGGGCCGATGGACCGGGTGTCGCCCGCGTCCAGCCGCTCGATGACCTCCCGCACCCGCTGGTTCTCGGTCACCACATGGCGCACCCGGCGGCGCACGGTGTCGTCCTCGCCGAGACCGGCCAGGGTGGCGAGCGTCGCGTCCAGGGTCTCGAACTCCACCTCGCGCAGCGCGGACACACCGAGCGCCCGCGCGCCCGACTCGCACGCGGCGCGCCGGTTGGCGTACGCGCCGTCGCCCAGCTCGTGCTTCACCCGGGTGTCCACGACCAGCAGCCGCAGCCCCTCCGCCGCGAGGTCGAACGGCACCTGCCGCTGCGTGAGGTCGCGGGCGTCGAGGAAGAGCGCATGGCCCTCGGTGCAGCAGGCGGAGGCCATCTGGTCCATGATCCCGCAGGGGACGCCGACGAACTGGTTCTCCGCGCGCTGGCACAGCTGGGCGACGCGCTGCGGGGCGAGCCCCAGCCCGTACAGATCGCTGAGCGCGGTGGCCGTCACCACCTCCAGCGCGGCGGACGACGACAGCCCGGCGCCGGTGGGCACCGTGGACACGAAGTGCAGGTCCGCCCCGCCGGCCGAGGCGCCGGAGAGCAGCCCCTCCTCGCGCAGCGCCCACACCACGCCCGCCGGGTAGGCCGCCCAGCCGCCGCGGTCGCCACCGGCGCCGCCCGCGGCGACCGGGGTCAGCTCCTCGACGCGCAGCTCGACGACCCCGCCCGGGGCGTCCCCGGAGTGGACGCGCAGCACCCCGTCGGTGCGCGGCGAGGCGGCCGCCAGGCAGGTGTGCGGCAGGGCGAGCGGCATCACGAAGCCGTCGTTGTAGTCGGTGTGCTCACCGATCAGGTTGACCCTGCCCGGCGCCGCCCACACGCCCTCCGGATCGGCCCCGTAGACCTCACGGAACCCCGCCGATACGTCGCTCACTCGCTGACCCCTGTCCTGTGTCTTCATGTCGCCGTCGTCCCGCGGCCGGACGGCCGCGCGTCCCCGCCGTCACTTACGTGCGCTGCGCGAACTCCCAGGCGTCCGCGACGATGCCCTTCAGGTCCGCCCGGCTCGGCTTCCAGCCGAGGCGCGCCTTGGCGCGCTCGGCCGAGGCCACCAGCACGGCCGGGTCGCCGCCCCGGCGGTCGGCGACGACCTCGGGGATCGGGTGGCCGGTGACCTGGCGCACGGTCTCGATGACCTCGCGGACGGAGAAGCCGTTGCCGTTGCCGAGGTTGCAGATCAGGTGCTGGCCCTCGGTCGCGGCGCCCAGCGCCAGCAGATGGGCGTCGGCCAGGTCGGCGACGTGGATGTAGTCGCGGACGCAGGTCCCGTCGGGGGTCGGGTAGTCGTCGCCGAAGACGGAGATCGCCTCGCGGCGGCCCTGCGCGACCTGGAGCACCAGCGGGATCAGGTGCGACTCGGGGTCATGGCGCTCGCCGTACGCCCCGTAGGCGCCCGCGACGTTGAAGTACCGCAGGGAGACCGCGGCCAGGCCGTGCGCGGCGCACTCCCCGCTGATCATGTGGTCGACGGCCAGCTTGGTGGCGCCGTACGGATTGGTCGGCGCGGTCGCGGCGTCCTCGGTGATCGGGACCTCGTCCGGCTCGCCGTAGGTGGCGGCGGTGGAGGAGAAGACGAGGGTGCGGACCCCGGCGACCCGCATCGCGGCGAGCAGCGCGGTGGTCCCGCCGACGTTGTTGACCCAGTACTTCTCCGGGTCGACGACGGACTCGCCGACCTGCGAGGACGCCGCGAAGTGCAGCACACCGTCGTACGAGGAGTCGAGCCACTCGGCGGCGTCCTGGATGCGGCCCTCGATGAACTCCGCGCCCGCCGGAACGCCCTCGCGGTGCCCGGTGGACAGGTCGTCCAGGACCGTCACCCGGTGCCCGGCCTCCAGCAGATGCGCGGCGACCACGCTGCCGACATAACCGGCACCGCCTGTGACCAGGTACTTCTTCTGCTGCGCATTGCTCACTTGCTCGCTACCTCTCGCAGTCGCTCAGCCGCGGCCTCCGGCGGCACATCATTGATGAACACATTCATGCCGGATTCGGAACCCGCGAGAAACTTCAGCTTGCCGGAAGTGCGGCGGATGGTGAAAAGCTCGAGGTGGAGCGCGAAATCGTCGCGGTCGTCCGCCGTGAACGGCGCCTGGTGCCAGGCGGCGATGTACGGCGTCGGCGGCTCCCCTTCCCCGAAAATCCGGTCGAAGCGCTTCAAGAGTTCCAGATACATCTGTGGAAACTCTGTGCGGGCGGCATCGTCCAGCGCCATCAGGTCCGGGACCCGGCGCTTGGGGTAGAGGTGCACCTCGTACGGCCAGTGCGCGGCGTACGGGACGAAGGCGGTCCAGTGCTCGCCGTCGAGGACGATGCGCCGTCCGTCGGACCGCTCATCGGCGACCACATCATCGAACAGATTCCGACCGGTCCGCTCACGGTGCTCGGCGAGGGAGCGGAGCATCAGCCGGGTACGCGGCGTCGGAAAGGGATACCCGTAGATCTGGCCGTGCGGATGGCCGAGGGTGACGCCGATCTCCCTGCCGCGGTTCTCGAAGCAGAAGACCTGCTCGACGGAGGGGAGTTGGGCCAGCTCGGCGGTCCTGTCGGTCCAGGCGTCGAGCACCAGGGCGGCCTGCTCGACGGTGAGATCGGCGAAGGAGGCGTCGTGGTCGGAGGTGAAGCAGACGACCTCGCACCGCCCCGCGTCACCGGCGAGCGAGGGGAAGCGGTTCTCGAAGACGGCGACGTCGTAGTCGGAGGCGGGGATCTCGCTGTGCCGTCCGTCGCGCGAGGGGCACAGCGGGCATTCGTCCGCCGGCGGGTGGTACGTGCGCCCCTGGCGGTGGGAGGCGACGGCCACGTCGTCGCCGAGGAGGCGGTCGTGCCGGATCTCGGAGCGGGTGGATATCGGGTCGAGCGGCCGCTGGTCGACGGCGTCGCGCACTGCGTCGTCGCGCGCGTCGTAGTAGATCAGCTCGCGTCCGTCCGCGAGCCGCGTCGCCGTCTTCTTCACGTCCGCCAGCTCCTGTTCGCTGCACCCAACACAACTAAACATAATGAACCACAAGCCAACAGCGACGTCAATGCGCGAGGAAGGCGTCCGAATAGAGCAGGATGGTGATTTATGCACCTTCTGGCAGCGGGTCTCCGACTTCCCACCAATGCCCTCGACTACACCATCCTGATCCTCTATTTCGCCGTCGTGCTCGGCGTCGGATTCGCCGCCAGACGGAGCGTGAAGACGAGCCTGGACTTCTTTCTCTCCGGCCGGTCGCTGCCCGCGTGGGTCACCGGCCTCGCCTTCGTCGCCGCCAATCTGGGCGCCCTGGAGATCCTGGGGATGGCGGCCAACGGTGCCCAGTACGGCGTCTACACGGTGCACTGGTACTGGGTCGGCGCCATTCCGGCCATGGTCTTCCTCGGCCTGGTCATGATGCCGTTCTACTACGGCTCCAAGGTCAGGTCGGTGCCCGAATTCCTGCTGCACCGCTACGGGCCGTCCTCGCACCTGCTCAGCTCGATCATCTTCTCCGTGGCGTCCGTGCTGATCGCGGGCGTCAACCTCTACGCGATGGCCATCGTCGTCGAGGCGCTGCTCGGCTGGCCGCAGTGGGTGGCCATCGTCGTCGCCGGGCTGTTCGTGCTCGCGTACATCACCCTGGGCGGGCTCTCCTCGGCGATCTACAACGAGGTGCTGCAGTTCTTCGTCATCCTCGCCGCGCTCATCCCGCTCACCGTCGTCGGCCTCAAGCGGGTCGGCGGCTTCGGCGGGCTCAAGGACTCCCTGGAGGCGTCCCACGGCCCGAACTTCACCTCCGCGTGGGGCGGCACCGGCATCGGCTCGGACAACCCGCTGGGCGCCAACTGGCTGACCATCGTGCTCGGCCTCGGCTTCTGCCTGAGCTTCGGCTACTGGACGACCAACTTCGCCGAGGTGCAGCGCGCGCTGTCCGCCAAAAACCTCTCGGCCGCCCAGCGCACCCCGCTGATCGCCGCCTTCCCCAAGATGTTCATCCCGCTGATCGTGGTGGTCCCGGGGCTGATCGCCCTGGTGATCGCGCCGAAGATCGGCTCCACGAAGAGCGGGCTCCAGTACAACGACGCGATCCCGCTGCTGATGAGCGAGCTGCTGCCCAACGGCGTGCTGGGCATGGCGGTGACCGGGCTGCTCGCCGCCTTCATGGCGGGCATGGCGGCCAACGTCTCGTCCTTCAACACCGTCTTCACCAACGACATCTGGCGGGCGTACATCAGGAAGGACCGCGCGGACGAGTACTACCTGCTGACGGGGCGGGTGGTGACCGCCATCGGCGTCCTGGCCGGCATGGGGACGGCGTTCATCGCGTCCTCGTTCAGCAACATCATGAACTACCTGCAGACCCTGTTCTCGTTCTTCAACGTGCCGCTGTTCTGTGTCTTCATCATCGGCATGTTCTGGAAGCGGGCCACCGCCCCGGCCGGTTTCTGGGGGCTGCTCAGCGGCACGGTCGCCGCGATGATCAACTACTTCTGGTTCTACAAGGCGGGCGTCATCTCCATCCCCAGCGACCAGGGCGCCAACTTCGTCTCCGCCATCGTGGCGTTCGTGGTCGGCGGCGTGGTGATGGTCGCGATCACCCCGTTCACCAACCCCAAGCCGGAGCAGTCGCTGGCCGGGCTGGTCTACGGAACCACCGCCCCGGGCGTCGCCGAACCCGCGGCGCCGGGCGACGAGGCCTGGTACCGGCGCCCGGCCCTGCTCGGCTGGAGCGCGATCGTCCTCGCGGCCCTGTGCTACATCCCGTTCTCCCTGTGACCGAAGTGACCCTCCTGCGGATAAGGAACCCGCGCCATGAGTGACGACTACGAGTACCAGCACGAGGTCGAGGAGCTGGAGGGGAAGTCGGCGACCGCGGCCCGGCTCTTCGACGTACGGCGCATCATCGGCGGCCTGTTCGTGATCTACGGGATCATCGTCACGATCGCCGGCATCACCGTCTCCGACGCGAATCTGAAGAAGGCCGAGAACATCAACATCAACCTGTGGACGGGCGTGTGCATGCTCGTCCTCGGCCTGCTCTTCCTGCTCTGGATGAAGCTGAGGCCGTTGCCCGCGCCGCACCCCGCCCCCGAGCCCGGGGACGGTAATGGACCCACGGAGGGCTGATCAGCCGGGCTGGGTGGCGGCGCCGCGGCGCGTCGCCGCCCGGTCCAGCAGGCCGGTGCGCGCCGCCAGGGCCGCCGCCTCCAGCCGGGACCCGACCCCGAGCTTCATCAGCACCCGCTGCACATGGGTGCGCGCCGTGCTGGGCGCGATCCCCATGCCCGCGGCGATCAGCCGGGTGTCCTCGCCCTCCGCGACCCGCATGAGCACCTCCACCTCGCGCGGGGTCAGGATGCGCAGCAGCCGGGCCCCCTCGTCGTCCGGCTGGGCCGCGGGGTTGAGCAGCTCCGCGAACGCCCCCTGCAACAGCTGCGGGGCCACCGCCGCCTCGCCCGCGCGCGCCTTCATCATGGCGCGCTCGACGCCCTCGATCCGCTCGTCGTGCCGGACGTAGCCGGAGGCGCCCGCGGCGAACGCGGCGGCGATGCCGCGCGGGTTCGGCACCGGGCCGAGCACCACCACCGCGACCTGTGGTCGCTCCTTCTTGATCCGCACAACCGGTTCGAACACGCCCGGTTCGGCGGGTGTCGCCGTACCCAGCAGACACACCTCCGGTGCCCGGCTCACCACCAGATCCGCCGCTCCCGCGCTCGGCGCGGCCGCGGCGAGCACCCGGTGCCCGCGCAGCTTCAACGCCGAGGCGAGGGCCTCCGCGAGCAGGCGGTGGTCATCGACCACCATGAGTCGCACGCCCATGAGCTCCCCCCTTTGCCCCGGGAAGCTACACGCTTGTTCGACGTTGCGCGCCCCTTACCCGGAAGAAGCCCCCCGGAATGCCGAAATCCCGCTCATCTACGCCTACTTGACATCTGAATCACGTCCGAAACAGATCGTTGTGGCCTGCCCCGGGGGCGGATTCGATCATGAGGAAAAACGGCGGCGGCCCCGCCCGTACGGTGGGTACGGGCGGGGCCGCCGAGGCGTTGGGCCGGGTGCTGTCAGCTGCCGCCGAAGATGAGGGCCAGCGGGTCGTCCTTGTCGTACGAGCCCGAGGGCTTGTCGGCGTAGACGGTGCTCATGTAGAGCCGCTGGTCGGAGTAGATGATCTCCGAGTAGGTGGGGCTGAACTTCGCCTCCATCTCCCCGCTCTCGGCCGGGTTCTGGAGCAGCTTCTTCTTCTCGTACGACTTGGGGTCGATGCGCCAGACCGCGCCGCCCTCGTCGTAGGAGCTCTCCTGGTAGGCCAGCACGAAGCCGTCCTTGTCGAGGCCGAGCGGGGTCATCGCGGCGCGCTTGACGCCGTCCGTCTTGCCGACCGGCTTGCCGGTCGCCAGGCTGAACGCCACGATCTCGTTGGCGGTGGTCGAGCTGTCGTAGCTGTTGCGGTCCTCCGACCCCAGGAAGAGGGCGTCGGCCGACTTGCTGACGGCGATCTGGCGGCAGCCCTCGACGCTCGTCGAGGGGCATTTGGCCTGGTACTTGCCGTTCTCGGTGCTGATCTTCGCGCGCACCGTACCGACCTTGGCGCTGTCGTCGATGGACAGGTAGTCCGAGACCCCGGAGCCGGTCGAGTCACCCGCGTCGAGCCCGATCACCAGCGGATCGGTGGACGCGATGTGCACGTACTCCATGCCCTGCGACACCTTGTACTCGGACTTCACCGCGCCCGTCTTCGGGTTCAGCGTCTGGATACGGATCTGCGGGCTGTCGTAACTGCCGCACTGGCGCACCGCGACCAGCTTGGTGTCACTGCCGCCATAGCCGCGGTCCTCGCAGTCGCCGGTGGACTGCGGCTTCCACAGCTGCTTGCCCGACGTCGACCAGGCCGCGCCGCCACCGGTGCCGCCCGCGGCGACCGTGCCGCCGCCGATGGTCACCTCGTCGAAGGAGACCTTCTCGTCCCCCTCACCGACGTCCCGGTGCCACCGCATCTTGCCGTTCTTCAGGTCCAGCAGCGCGACCTGGTTGCAGCTCGGGTACTTGTCCTCCTTGGAGGGCTTGGCCTCCTGGTAGAGGACCGCGGTCAGACCGTCCTTGGAGACGTGGTCCGAGGACCAGCAGACCGCGCCGGCCAGCGGGATCGACCACTTCGCCGATCCGCCGTCCAGCGGATAGCCGTCGATCTTGTTGACCCCGGCCTTCACGAAGGTGTCGTCGACGGTCCACATGCCCTCGACCGTGACCTGGTCGTCGACCTTCGGCATGGGGAGCTTGTTGATCAGCTGGGCGTTGACCGTCTTCGGGGCGGGCTTGTTCTCGGTGCCGCCGGTGCCGCCCTGGCTGGTCTGCTTGTCCTTGCCGTTGGCCTGGTCATCGGTGTCGTCGCCGCTGGTGGCGAACCATATGCCGCCGCCGATGATCAGCGCGACCGCGACCACCGCGCTGACGACGACCGCCATGCGCTGCCTGGACCGACCGGGGCCGCCGGGGCCGCCGCCCTGGCCCGGAGCGCCGGGGTACTGCGGCTGGGGCGGGTAGCCGTAGCTCTGCTGACCATAGGGCTGCTGGCCGAATTGCTGCTGTCCGTACTGCTGCTGGTACGGGCTCGGGGTGCCCACCTGGGTGGGCTGCGCGTGGACCGACTGCCCCGGGTAGCCGTAGCCGCCCGCGCCCTGCGGGGGCGTCTGCGGCGGCGGGCCGGGGGGCGGCGGGGGCGGGACGGGCGGCTGCTGCGGATAGCCGTAACTCGGCTCCTGCGGCGCGCCGAAGCCGCCCTGCGGCGGCTGATTCGGCGGCGGAGGCGGCTGTGACATGGGTGTTCCTCTGTGCGCGAGCCCATGGACCGACTCGGCCTCCCCCGCTATCCCGGGGGCGTTGTTACCAAAGCCCGCCAGGATGGAGTGAATCGGACATGCGGCCCGCCGGTGAGCAGCAGGGCAAGGCGGGAGTTTCTTTTTATCACCCAGTCATGACAACCCACGGACCGGCCGCCAACTCATCGAGCAGCTGAGACCGGCCCGTGACGCGACTGTTGCTCACGCGTCGTCGGCGAGTTCCAGCCAGCGCGTCTCCAGCTCGTCCCGCTCCCCCGTCAGCTCCCGCAGCTTGGCGTCCAGCTCGGCGACCCGGGCGAAGTCCGTGGCGTCCTCGGCGATCTGGGCGTGCAGCGTGGACTCCTGCTCGCTGAGCCGGTCCAACCGCCGCTCGATCTTCTGGAGTTCCTTCTTCACGACGCGCTGCTCGGCCGCCGACCGCTGCCCGCCGGACGGCGCCTCCGCGGCCTTCTGCTTGCCGGAGGCGGCCGGGCCCGGCACCGCCGCGGCCAGCACCCGCTGCCGCCGCTCCAGGTACTCGTCCACCCCGCGCGGCAGCATGCGCAGCGTGGCGTCGCCCAGCAGGGCGAACACCCGGTCGGTGGTGCGCTCCAGGAAGTAGCGGTCGTGGCTGATGACCACGAGCGAGCCCGGCCAGCTGTCGAGGACGTCCTCCAGCTGGGTCAGGGTCTCGATGTCCAGGTCGTTGGTCGGCTCGTCCAGGAACAGCACATTGGGCTCGTCCATCAGCAGCCGCAGGATCTGGAGCCGGCGCCGCTCACCGCCGGACAGATCGCCGACCGGCGTCCACTGCTTCTCCTTGGTGAAGCCGAACTTCTCGCACAGCTGCGAGGCGGTCATCTCCTTGCCCTTGCCCAGGTCGACGCGCTGCCGCACCTGCTCGACGGCCTCCAGGACGCGCAGGTTCCGGTCGAGTTCGGTGACCTCCTGCGAGAGGTAGGCGAGCTTCACCGTCTTGCCGACGACGATCCGGCCGCCCGCGGGCTGCTGTTCGCCCTCGCTGCGCGCGGCCTCGGCGAGGGCGCGCAGCAGCGACGTCTTGCCCGCACCGTTCACGCCCACCAGGCCGATCCGGTCGCCGGGCCCCAGCTGCCAGGTCAGATGCTTGAGCAGCATCTTCGGCCCGGCGGTGACGGTCACGTCCTCCAGCTCGAAGACGGTCTTGCCGAGGCGGGAGTTGGCGAACTTCATCAGCTCCGCGCTGTCGCGCGGCGGCGGGACATCCGCGATCAGGGCGTTCGCCGCCTCGATGCGGAAGCGCGGCTTGCTGGTGCGGGCCGGGGCGCCGCGGCGCAGCCAGGCCAGCTCCTTGCGCATCAGGTTCTGCCGCTTGGCCTCCTCGCTCGCGGCGATGCGCTCGCGCTCGGCCCGGGCGAAGACGTAGTCGCTGTAGCCGCCCTCGTACTCGTGCACCGCGCCGCGCTGCACGTCCCACATGCGGGTGCAGACCTGGTCGAGGAACCAGCGGTCGTGGGTGACGACCACCAGCCCCGAGCGGCGCGCCCGCAGATGGCCGGCCAGCCAGGAGATGCCCTCGACATCGAGGTGGTTGGTCGGCTCGTCGAGGACGATCAGGTCCTGCTCGGCGATCAGCAGCTGGGCGAGCGCGATACGGCGGCGCTCGCCGCCGGACAGCGGGCCGATGACGGTGTCCAGGCCCTGCGGGAAGGCGGGGAGGTCGAGCCCGCCGAAGAGCCCGGTGAGGATGTCCCGGATCTTGGCGTCGCCCGCCCACTCGTGGTCGGCGAGGTCACCGATCACCTCGTGCCGGACGGTGGCGGCGGGGTCGAGCGAATCGTGCTGGGTCAGCACCCCGAGACGCAGGCCCCCGGCGTGGGTGACGCGGCCGTCGTCGGGTGATTCGAGCTTGGCGAGGATCCGGATGAGCGTGGTCTTCCCGTCCCCGTTCCGGCCGACGACGCCGATCCTGTCCCCCTCGTTGACCCCGAGGGACACGCCGTCCAGCAGCGCACGGGTGCCGTACACCTTGCCGACGGCTTCGACGTTGACCAAGTTGGTGGCCATCACACTCCTGTACGCGGATCGATCGACGTCCCAGGGTAGTCGCGGTCAGGGAGTGGTGACCGTCGCCCCGGGGGCCGGGCCGACTGCCGTCCGTACGGTGCGGCAGGTGCGGGAGGCCGCGAGGGCGGTGGCCACGTCCTGGGCCGCCTCGGCGTCCTTCGCCAGGAACGCGCAGGTCGGGCCGGAGCCGGAGACCAGCGAGGCGAGCGCGCCGGCGTCCGCGCCCGCGCGCAGCGTATCGGCGAGCGCCGGGCGCAGCGAGAGTGCGGCGGGCTGCAGATCGTTGGTCACGGCGGCGGCCAGCGCGGTCGGGTCCCCGGTGCGCAGCGCCGCGAACAGCGCCTCCGACGGCTCGGGGTCGGGGATGGTCGCGATGGTCGCGCCCTTCCCCGTCTCCTCCCGGAGGCGGTCGCACTCCCGGTAGACGGCCGGGGTGGACAGCCCGCCGTCCGCGACCGCGAACACCCAGTGGAAGGTGCCGCCCGTCTCCAGCGGCGTCAGCAGCTCCCCCCGGCCGCGGCCGAGGGCCGCCCCGCCGACCAGGCTGAACGGGACGTCACTGCCCAGATCCGCGCAGAGCGCGAGGAGTTCGGTGCGGGTGGTGTTCGTTCCCCACAGCGTGTCGCACGCCAGCAGCGCGCCGGCGGCGTCCGCGCTGCCGCCCGCCATGCCGCCCGCGACGGGGATGTCCTTGGTGATGTGCAGGTGGACGTCCGGGGCGAGGCCGTGGCGCCCGGCGAGCGCGATCGCCGCGCGGGCGGCGAGGTTGGTGTGGTCGGTGGGGACGTGTGCCGCGTCGGTGCCCTCGACGGTGATGCGGAGGGTTTCGGCGGGGGTGGCCGTGACCTCGTCGTGGAGCCCTACGGCGAGGAAGACGTTGGCCAGATCGTGGAAGCCGTCGGGGCGTAGGCCGCCGACCGCGAGCTGAACGTTGACCTTCGCGGGCACGCGGGCGGTGACGGGGCGGGTCACGGGGCTCCTCTGGGCGGTGGGGGTGTCCGGTGCGGCCCATTGTCGCGCCTACGGCGCCCTGGCCCCACCGGGGCCCCGCCCCGGGCGCCTGCGGCGGGCTTGCCCCGCCCGGAGCCCCGCCCCTCGGCCCCCGGCGCCTGCGGCGGGCTTGTCCCCACCCCGCCCCTTCCCGAACCGGGGGCAAGCCCCCGGCCCCCGGGTGGGGGCTCCGCCCCCACACCCCCGCTCCTCAAACGCCGGAGGGGCTGAGTGGTGGGGCATCCGCCCCCGGCCCCACGCAGGCTGCGGTCGGCCCCGGTGTGGCGCTGCGCTTGGGCCCCATGTGGGGCGGAGGGTGCCCCACCACTCAGCCCCTCCAGGGGGCACCTCCCAGCGGTAGCTGGGGGAGTTTGAGGAGCGGGGTCCGGGGCAGCGCCCCGGTTTCGGGAAGGGGCGGGGTGGGGGCAAGGTCGCCGCCGGCGCCCCGGGTCAGGCGGTGGCGGGGGCGTTCTCGGCGATCGCGGCGAAGTCCTCCACCGTCAGGGACTCGCCGCGAGCCTGGGGCGAGACGCCCGCCGCGATCAGGGCCGCCTCGGCGGCGGCCGCCGACCCCGCCCAGCCGGACAGCGCGGCACGGAGCGTCTTGCGGCGCTGGGCGAAGGCCGCGTCGACGACGCGGAAGACCTCGTCGCGGGAGGCGGTCGTCGGAAGGGGTTCGGCCCGGCGGACGAGGGAGACGAGGCCGGAGTCGACGTTCGGGGCGGGCCAGAAGACGTTGCGCCCGATCGCCCCCGCGCGCTTGACGTGCGCGTACCAGGCGGCCTTCACGGAGGGCACGCCGTAGACCTTGGAGCCGGGCGGGGCGGCCAGCCGGTCGGCGACCTCCGACTGCACCATCACCAGGGTGCGCTCGATGGTGGGAAAGCGCGCGAGCATGTGGAGCAGGACGGGGACGGCCACGTTGTACGGGAGGTTCGCGACCAGGGCGGTCGGGGCGGGCCCCGGGAGATCGGTGAGGTGCAGCGCGTCGGAGTGGACGAGCGCGAAGCGGTCGGCGCGCCCGGGGAGCCGGGCGGCGACCGTGCCCGGGAGGGCATCGGCCAGTACGGCGTCGATCTCGACCGCGGTGACCCGGTCGGCTGCCTCCAGCAGGGCCAGGGTCAGGGAGCCGAGACCGGGGCCGACCTCGACGACGACGTCGTCGGGCCGCACCTCGGCGGTGCGCACGATGCGGCGCACCGTGTTGGCGTCGATGACGAAGTTCTGGCCGCGCTGCTTGGTGGGGCGTACGCCGAGGCGGGCCGCGAGGTCGCGGATGTCGGCGGGGCCCAGCAGGGCGTCGGTGGTGCCGGGGTCGGTGGAGCTCACCGGGAAAGTTTACGGCCCGGCCGCCACCCCGTTCACTGCCGCAGCTTCTGGCCGCAGTGCGGCCAGGGCGCGGAGCCGCGCTGGACGTACAGCTTCTTGGCCCGGTACGTCTGCTCGGCGGGGGGCGCCTCCTGGGGGCTGCCGTGGCCGCCGAGGGCGTGCCAGGTCTGGCGGTCGAGCTGGTAGAGGCCGCCGTAACGGCCGGAGCTGTCGACGGCGCCCGGGCGGCCGCCGGATTCGCAGTGGGCCATGGCCTGCCAGTTGAGCCGGTCGGCGCCGGCGACGGCGGTGGGCGGGGTCATGGTGCCGACCCGGACGATCCGCGCAACCGGCGCACGGACGACCTCGGAGCGCAGCTTTCGCGGCCGCCGCCGCTCGCCGTTGACGGTGCGCACCCGGTAGAGGGTGCGCCGGGCGCCGGGATGGCCTTCCCTGGCGACGAGTTGAGTGCCCTTGAAGAGGGTGGGGTCGGCGCGCTGGATGGTGAGGAAGGGGACCGGCGTCACGCGGGTCTCCGTCCTGCCGGTGATGCGCACGACGTCCACCGTCTGGCCGTCGCGCGGAAAGCTGTCCAGCGGGACGGACGTGGTGTCGTGGCCGCGCAGGGTGAGCCTGGCCTCGGTGAGCGCTTCGCCCACGGTGGCGGCGTTGGTGCGGACGGGGTGGGTGTGACCGTCGGCGCGGAAGGTGACGGTGCGCTCGGTGCGGACGTCGAGGTCCAGGCCCCGCCGGGTGATGGCGGCGGAGCGGGAGGCCGACAGGTAGGCGCCGTCGGCGCGTACGCCGATTTGGCGCAGCGCGGCGTCGACGGTCTCGGCGGTGGTCCACACCCGTCGGCGTTCGCCGTCGACGGTGAGGGTGACGGGGCGGCCGTACCGGACGGCGATCTCGGTGCCGGTGGTGAGGGGTTGGCCGGGGGCGGGGGCGACGATGTCGTGCGGGTTGACGTCGACGTCCTCGTCGGCGAGCAGTTCGGCCACGTCGTCGGCGTAGGTGTGCAGGACGCGCGTGTGGCCGTCGACGCTGAGCCGTACCGCCTTGTCCTGGGCGACGAAGGCGGAGGTGCCGCCGGCCAGGGCGGCGACCACGAGTGCCTGGGGCAGCAGCCGCCGCACCGGGTCGGTGCGGGCCGGGAGGCGTCCGCGCCGGGCGGCTCGGCGGGCGGCGGCACGGCCGCCCGGGACGCGGTGGCTGCCCTGCGTACGGCTCACGACAACACTCCGGTAACACTCCACGGGTCCACGGTCAGGGCGAGGGCGTGTCCGCTCAGTCGCGTCGGTCAGCACGCGGCGTCTGGTGCGTGCGATCGCAAGGCGGAGGGTCGTCCTCGTAGTGGGTCTACTCGGACGAGCCCGACAACGCAGCGAGCGTGCGTACCAGGCGTCGCAGGCCCGGCGGGACTGCGCGGACACGCCCTGGGTGCCGCGGACTGTAGCGGAGTGTCCGGTTACTCTCCAAAGCGAGTTGACTACTTCGGGTAGTCGAAGACGCGCGCCGTGTTGGCCGCCACGGCGGTCGCCAGGGTGTCTTCGGGGACGCCCTTGACGTCGGCCATGGCCCGCAGGGTGAACGGAATCAGGTACGGGGCGTTAGGCCGTCCGCGGTAGGGCACGGGGGTGAGGAAGGGCGCGTCGGTCTCCACGAGGAGGAGGTCGAGGGGGGCGACGGCGAGGGCGTCGCGCAGCGGCTGGGCGTTCTTGAAGGTGACGTTGCCCGCGAAGGACATGTAATAGCCGTGCTCCGCGCACACCTTGGCCATGGCGGCGTCGCCGGAAAAGCAGTGGAAGACGACGGCGTCGGGGGCGCCCTCCTCGGCGAGCACCCGCAGGACGTCGTCGTGGGCCTCCCGGTCGTGGATGACCAGGGCCTTGCCGTGCCGCTTGGCGATGTCGATGTGGCGGCGGAAGGAAAGCTCCTGCGCGGCCACACCCTCGGGCCCGGTACGGAAGTAGTCGAGGCCCGTTTCACCGACGCCGCGCACCTGGGGCAGGGCGGCGAGGGTGTCGATCTCGGCGAGGGCCGCGTCGAGGGCCCGGTCGCCCCCGGGTTCCCTGGCGCCCCGCCGGGACGAGCCGTCGCGGGGGGTCTGGGGGGCCTGCCCCCCAGAAGGAGGTGTGCCGAGGACGATGCGGGGTGCCTCGTTGGGGTGGAGGGCGACGGTGGCCCAGACGCCGTCGTGGGCGGCGGCGGTGTCGGCCGCCCACCGCGAGCCGGCGAGGTCGCAGCCCACCTGGACAACGGTCGTCACACCGACCGAGGCCGCCTTGGCGAGCGCGTCCTCGACGGTTCCCGTCTGCATGTCCAGGTGGGTATGCGAGTCGGCGACCGGTACCCGCAGGGGGTCCGGGAGCGGGGGCGGAGCGTCCTTTCCCTTTTGCCTGCCGATTTGTCCGCCGTTGTTCTTCCCGCTTCCCGTTCCGCCGCTGCCGCCGTGGGTCGATGCTGATTGCGCCATGAGCGTGATTCTATAAATGCCGATGAATGTCGGGTGAATCACACCTGGCCGCTCAACTGACCCCGGCCGGGCTCATTTGCGCTGGCGTGAAAAGGGGTGCAGGAGATCCGAGAGGTGCCAGTGGTGTCCGCCCCGCCGCTCGCCGTCCGTCGGCGCCTCCGGGGGCGCGGACCGCGGCGGGGTGCGGCGGGCGCTCTCCAGGACCGACGAGACCTGGCCCGAGCGCATGATGCGCACCAGATGCGCACCGCAGTTGACGCAGTCGGGGCTCGTCAGCGGGGACGGGACGCGCGTGCCGTCGGTGAAGTACACGACGAAGGACCGGCCCTCGCCGTCCACGTGGTGCTCGATGTCGTACGACCGTTCCCATCCGTGTCCGCACTTCATGCAGGCGAACGCGTAGGCCTCGTGGGCCACCTCACCGCCCTCCGGGCCCTCGGTGGGACGGGTTATCGGGTGGACGCCGTTCGAGGCTCCCGCTATATCGCTCATGGCAGCTCCTCTTGTCCGCAGGACAAGTCTTCCGGGATTTGGTGAATCCCCTTCGCTTCTCCTCCAGTGGACGCCTTCTCCGGCGGGATCGCAGCAGCTCTTCCCTCTATTTGGCGGAGATTTAGCTGTGCACTATCGAAACCGCCCGAACGGCAGGGCTGCCCTTTGCCTTTCAGTGGTGAGCTTTACCTTCGCGTGGCCCGCCCGCGGCCGCGTTCTTTGCCGCCACGACGGCATCGAAGACCACCCTTTTGGGTACCCCAGCGGCCTGCGCGACGGCCGCGATGGCCTCCTTGCGGCGCTCCCCGGCCTCCTCGCGCACCGCGACCCGGCGGGCCAGCTCGGCGGGACCGGCCTCGTCGGGGCCCGGTTCGGCGGCGCCCTCGACGACGATGGTGATCTCGCCCCGTACGCCCTCGGCGGCCCAGGCGGCCAGCTCGCCCAGCGGGCCACGCTTGACCTCTTCGTACGTCTTGGTCAGCTCCCGGCACACCGCGGCCCGCCGATCCGCGCCGAACACCTCCGCCATGGCGGCCAGGGTGTCGGCCAGCCGGTGCGGGGCCTCGAAGTAGACCAGGGTGCGGCGCTCGGCCGCGGCCTCGCGCAGCCGCCCCAGCCGCTCCCCCGCCTTGCGCGGCGGGAAGCCCTCGAAGCAGAAGCGGTCCACCGGCAGCCCGGAGACGGCCAGCGCGGTGAGCACGGCGGACGGTCCCGGCACCGCGGTGACCGCGATCCCGCGCTCGACGGCGGCCGCGACCAGCCGGTAGCCGGGGTCGGAGACCGAGGGCATGCCCGCGTCGGTGACCAGCAGCACCCGGGCGCCCCCCGCCAGCGCCTCGACCAGCTCGGGGGTGCGCGCCGACTCGTTGCCCTCGAAGTAGGACACCACCCGGCCGCCCGGCTGGACCTCCAGCGCCTGGGTGAGCCGGCGCAGCCGCCGGGTGTCCTCGGCGGCGATCACATCGGCCGCCGCCAGCTCGGCGGCCAGCCGCGGGGGCGCGTCCGCGGTGTCGCCGATGGGGGTCCCTGCGAGTACAAGCGTTCCAGTCACCGGGCCATCCTCGCAGTCCGCTGTTTCCGCCGCGTCGGCCGCCGCGTCCGCGAGACACCACCCGATCCACGCCACACGCACAGACCGCTTCCCTACGATGGCCCGGTGAGCAGTGACACCGCGACCCACGCCCAGCCGGGCCGAGCCGCCGGCCAGCCCCCGCCGGCCTGGCAGCGTCGGCTGCGCCGTTTCGGATACGCGGGCCACGCGCGGCCCGGCGTACGGGAACGGCTGGTCCCGCCGTACCAGGAGCCGGGCACCCGGCTGTGGGAGACGCTCGGGGCTCCCCCCGCGGTGGCGGCCAGAATCGCCCGCTGGAGCGGCTGGGGCGGGCCGCTGCTGGTCGCGCTCGTCGCCGGGCTGACCCGTTTCTGGCGCCTCGGCAGCCCGCAGAACGTCATATTCGACGAGACCTACTACGCCAAGGACGCCTGGTCGGTCTGGCGGTTCGGCTACGAGGGCACCTGGCCGAAAACCGCCAACGACAAGCTCCTCGACACGCCCCAGCACATCCCGCTGAGCGACGCCGCGTCCTATGTGGTCCATCCGCCGGTCGGCAAGTGGGTCATCGGGCTCGGCGAGCAGCTCTTCGGGCTGCACCCCTTCGGCTGGCGGTTCATGGTCGCCGTGCTCGGCACCCTGTCGGTGCTGATGCTGTGCCGGATCGGACGGCGGCTCTTCCGCTCGACGTTCCTCGGCTGTCTGGCGGGCGCGCTGATGGCCGTGGACGGCCTGCACTTTGTGATGAGCCGCACAGCGCTGCTCGACCTGGTGCTGATGTTCTTCGTCCTGGCCGCCTTCGGCGCCCTGCTCATCGACCGGGACAAGGCCCGTGCCCGGCTCGCGGCGGCGCTTCCGGCGGGCCCGGACGGCCCGGACGGCCCGGACGGCTCCGCTCGGCCCGACGCGACGGTCGCCGGGAGCCTCAAGCTGGGCGCGCGGCCGTGGCGGATCGCGGCCGGGGTACTGCTCGGCGTCGCCATCGGCACCAAGTGGAACGGGCTGTACGTCCTGGCCTTCTTCGGTCTCATGACCGTCCTGTGGGACGTCGGCGCGCGCCGCACCGCGGGCGCCGCGCGCCCCTACCGGACGGTGCTGCGCCGCGATCTGCCGTGGGCGTTCCTGTCGACGGTGCCTGTGGCGATCGTCACCTACGTCGCCTCCTGGTCGGGCTGGTTCGCCGCGAGCGGCACCTTCAGCCGGGCGCGCGGCTGGCAGCACAGCGGCTACTTCCGCCACTGGGCCGAATCGGCGAAGCCGGACGGCGGCGGCTACGGCACCGGCGGCGCCTTCGACCGGCTGCTCAACCCGCTGCGCAGCCTGTGGCACTACGAGACCGAGGTCTACAAGTTCCATGTGGGCCTGGACTCGCCGCACGTCTACCAGTCCAACCCGTGGAGCTGGCTGGTCCAGTCCCGGCCGGTCTCGTACTTCTACGAGTCGCCGCGGGCCGGCCAGGAGGGCTGCCCCAAGGACGCCGCCGAGAAGTGCGCGCGCGAGGTGCTGGCCCTGGGCACCCCGCTGTTGTGGTGGGCGGCCTGCTTCGCGGTGCTCTACCTGCTCTTCCGGTGGGCGCTGCGGCGCGACTGGCGGGCGGGCGCGATCCTGGGCGGGATCGCGGCCGGGTATCTGCCGTGGTTCCTCTACCAGGAACGCACGATCTTCTCCTTCTACGCCGTCGTGTTCGTGCCGTTCCTGTGTCTGGCGGTGGCCATGATGATCGGCGCCCTGCTGGGGCCGCCGAGGGCCACCGAGACCCGGCGGGTGGTGGGCGCGGTCGGCGCGGGCGCGCTCGTCCTGCTCATCATCTGGAACTTCATCTACTTCTTCCCGCTGTACACGGGCCAGACGATGCCGATGGACGCCTGGCGGGCCCGCATGTGGCTCGACACCTGGATCTGACCCCGGCTCCGGTCACCGTCCGGTCACCCTCCGGTCGCCCGGAGGGAGCGGTTCCGGTGCGGGCGCGGCGGGTTCACGGGATGCCGGTAGAGTGCTCGGACCGCGGCCCCCATCGCACCGGTGGGGGGACTCGAAGAACACAGTGGGGGTTCTGCATGCGGAGTGGCGCGAGAGCCGCGATCGTCAGTGCGGTGTTCGCCGCCATGGTCGTCAGTGTTGCCGGCTGCGGCAGCGGCCAGGATGAGTCGTCGGGTTCCAAGAACGGCGCGAACGCGTCGGGCGACGAGAAGAACGCCGCGAAGAAGGTGAAGACCGGCCCGCCCAGCGCGGCCGAGGTCAAGACCACCGCCCGTACGTTCCTGGCGGCCTGGTCGGCGGGCGAGACGGCGAAGGCCGCCGCCCTGACGGACGACAGCGACGCGGCCACCGCGGCGCTGAGCGGTTACCGCAAGAAGGCCCATATCGACAAGGTGGAGCTGAATCCGGGGCAGGCCAGCGGCGCCAAGGTGCCGTTCTCGGTCAACGCCCGGATCGCGTACAGCGGAGAGAGCAGCGTCCCCTGGACGTATGAATCCTCGCTGGCCGTGACCCGCGACACCAAGACGGGGAAGCCGGTCGTCGACTGGCAGCCCTCGGTCGTCCACCCCAAGCTGGGCAAGGGCGACACCCTGGAGACCGGCGAGGCCGGGGCACCGCCGATCAAGGCGGTCGACCGGGACGGCACGGAGCTGTCCGCCACCGACCACCCGACCCTCAAGGGCGTGCTGGCCTCGCTGCGCGAGCGGTACGGCAAGAAGGCCGGCGGCAAGGCGGGCGTGGAGACGTTCATCTCCCGCGCCAAGGGCTCCAAGTCCCCCGACGAGACGCTGAAGGTGCTCTCCAAGGGCACCCCGGGCACGCTGAAGACGACGATCGACCCGAAGCTTCAGGCCACCGCCGAACAGCAGGTGAGCAAGAAGAGCAAGGCGTCGGTCGTGGCCGTCAAGCCGAGCACCGGTGAGATCCTCGCGGTGGCCAACTCCCCCGCGAGCGGCTTCAACCCGGCGCTCCAGGGCTCGTACGCGCCGGGCTCGACCATGAAGGTCATCACCTCGGCGACGCTGATCGACAAGGGGCTGGCCGCGTACGGCAAGGCGCACCCGTGCCCGAAGTACTTCAGTTACGGCGGCTGGAAGTTCCAGAACGACAAGAAGTTCGAGATCAAGAACGGCAGGTTCGAGCAGAGCTTCGCCCGTTCCTGCAACACCGCCTTCATCAGCCAGGCGCCGAAGCTGAAGGACGACGATCTGACCAAGGAGGCCCGTGACGTCTTCGGCATCGGCCTCAACTGGCAGACCGGCGTGCCCACCTTCGACGGCGCCGTGCCGACGCAGTCCGCGGCCTCCAAGGCCGCCTCGCTGATCGGCCAGGGCGGGGTGCGGATGAACCCGCTCAACATGGCGTCGGTGTCGGCCACGGCCTCCACCGGCACCTTCCGCCAGCCGTACCTGGTCGCGCCGTCCGTGGACAACCGGACGCTGGCCAAGGCGAGCAAGACGATGAAGTCGAGCACCAAGGACCAGCTGCGCAAGCTGATGCGCCTGACGGCCACTTCGGGCACCGCCGCCGAGGCGATGTCCGGGATGAGCGGTGACTTCGGCGCCAAGACCGGTTCGGCGGAGGTCGACAACCAGAAGAAGCCGAACGGCTGGTTCACCGCCTACAAGGGTGACCTCGCGGCGGCCGGTATCGTCCCCGAGGGCGGCCACGGCGGCGACACGGCGGGCCCCGTCGTGGCGGCGCTGCTGCGCGCGGGCGGCTGACGCCCTTTGGCTACGGCCGCACACGGCTGAGGAGCCGGGCGGGCGCGGTGATTCCGCGTCCGCCCGGCTCTTTTCCGTTCAGTTGAGGGCGTGGCCGGTGGTGCTGTCCACGTGGTCCGGGATCTCGCCCTCGTGGCGGTCCCCGGTCGACGCGGTGCCGGAGGGCTCGAACATCAGGATCGAGCCGCCCGAGGACGACGGCTTGTGCTCGGTGCCCCCGGGGACGACGAAGGTGTCGCCCTTGGCCAGTTCGACGGTCGTCTCCTTTCCGTCGGCATCCCGGAGGGCGATGTCGAAGCGGCCGTCCAGCACGAGGAAGAACTCGTCGGTGTCCTCGTGCACGTGCCAGATGTGGTCGCCCAGAGTGTGGGCGATCCGGACGTCGTAGTCGTTCATCCGGGCGACGATGCGGGGGCTGTAGACCTCGTCGAAGGAGGCCAGGGCTTCGGTCAGGTTGACGGGCGTCGAGTGCGTGGTCATGGTCCGATTGTCGGCGGGCGGACCGGGCCGGGGCTTGAACGCCGGTGCGCCTCTCAGCGGTCCGGCAGCCCCGAAATGTCCTCGCGCGGGCCCGGCGTGCGCCGATAGCGTCGGCGCCATGGCCTCCGACACCTCCGGCACCGCCGCCGCCCACGCCGAGGGGACCGTGGCGGACGTGCGCGACACCACCGCATGACACCGCTCGTCGCGGCCGCGGTCCTCCTCGCGGCCCTCACCCACGCGAG
Organism: Streptomyces sp. NPDC021212; assembly: GCF_044332925.1. NCBI lineage: Bacteria > Bacillati > Actinomycetota > Actinomycetes > Kitasatosporales > Streptomycetaceae > Streptomyces > Streptomyces sp. NPDC021212. The sequence goes on along the minus strand of NZ_JBIRPZ010000003.1, from coordinate 22,518 downwards.
CTGGAACGCCATCGCGCATGGCATCCGCGATCAGCTGCTCTCCTTCACCCTGGTGGGCGGCGGCGGGGCGCTGTGCGGGGTGGGGCTGGCCGTCTTCAGCCCCCTGCCCGCGGCGGGCGCCTGGCCGTATCTGATCGGCTCCGTGGTGATTCACCTCGTTTACTACGTCCTGCTCATGCGCTCCTTCCACCTGGGCGACTTCGGCCAGATGTACCCGATCGCCCGGGGCACCGCGCCGCTGGTGGTGACCGTGCTCGCCGCGGTCTTCGCCGCCGAGACCCCGGACGCCTGGCAGGCGGCGGGCATCGCGGTGGCCTCGTCGGGGCTGCTGGGCGTGGCGCTGTGGGGCGCGCGGGGCGCCCGTACGGCGGAGGGCGCTCCTACGGCGGACAGTGCCCATGCGGCGGGGAGCGGCGGCCCGCACGGGCTCGCCCTGGCCGCCGCCGTGGCCACCGGGCTGTCCATCGCCGCGTACACCGTGGTGGACGGCCTCGGCGTACGCGCCTCCGGCACCCCGCTCGGCTACATCGCCTGGCTGATGATCCTTCAGGGGTTCGTCATCCCCGCCTACGCCCTCGCCACCCGCCGCCGCGCCCTCGCCGCCCAGCTCCGCCCGGTTGCCCTGCGCGGTCTGCTCGGCGGGTTCCTCTCGGTGTGTGCGTACGGCCTCGTTCTGTGGGCCCAGACCCGCGCCGCCCTCGCCCCCGTCGCCGCCCTCCGCGAGTCCTCCATCATCGTGGGCGCGGCCATCGGCACGCTCTTCTTCAAGGAGCGCTTCGGCGCCCCGCGCATCGCGGCGGCGGGCCTGATGGTGGCGGGCATCGGCCTGATGTGGCACCCGGGCTGAGCCGTCATCCGTCCAGGATGACGCTGCGCAGTGCCCCATCCGTCATGGTGATGCCACCGTCCACCGGGAGGGTGACGCCGGTGATCCAGGCGGCGTCGGGGGAGGCCAGGAACGTGATGGCGGCGGCGATGTCGGACGGTTCGCCGACCCGGCGGAGGGGGTAGGCGCCGGCGGCGCGGCGCAGCGCTTCCTCCCGGCCGTCCCAGCCGGGGGTGCGGATGGTGCCGGGGGCGACGAGGTTGACGCGGACGCCGCGGGCGGCGGCGTGGCCCGCGAGGGTGCGGGTGAGGCTCCCCAGGCCCGCCTTGGCGGCGCTGTAGGCGTGGTTGCCGAAGTCCTGGAGGCCGTTGACGGAGCCGACGTTGACGATCGCGCCGCGGCCGTCGGCGGCGGCCAGATGGGGCAGCGCGGCGCGGGCGCAGCGGAAGGCGCCGCCGAGGGTGACGTCGAGGTCCCGGTGCCATTCGTCGTCCGGCTGGTCCTCGAACAGCGGGGTGTCGTCGTGGCAGGAGTAGGCGTTGTTGACGAGGACGTCGAGCCGGCCGAAGCGGTGCACGGCGCGGGCGACGGCCGCCTCCGCGTCGGCCCGCTCGCCGACGTCGCAGGCCAGCGCGTCGGCCTCGCCGCCGTCGGCGCGTAGGGACGCGGCGACGCGGGCGGCCCGTTCACCGTCGAGGTCGGTGACCAGGACGCGGCCGCCCTCGGCCGCGAAGCGGCGCGCGGTCGCCTCCCCGATGCCGCGTCCCGCGCCGGTGACAACGACCGCATACCCCTCGAATCTGCGCACCTGATGCTCCTTCTCGCCGCGTTCCGGACCGGGTCCGCCGGGCCGCGGGCCCGCCGGAGTCACTGCCCGGCCCGGGAGGCGCCCAGTCGTACGGGGGGGGGCTCGGCCGCGGCGCGTACGTGCGGAGAGAGCGTGCGGAGGCAGAAAGGGGCGCGCGGACCGGGCGCAGAACCGCGCCTACGCCTCCTGGGCCGTCAGGGCCGTCCGTACGGCGCGCACCAGGGCCTGCGCCCGTGGGTCCGCCGTGACGCCCCGCTGCATTCCGTTGGTGACGTACGCGAAGCCGATCCGCGTCTCGGGGTCGGCGAAGGCGAGCGAGCCGCCCCGTCCGGGGTGGCCGAAGGAGCCCGGGCCCAGCAGCGGGCAGGCCGGGCCGTGCAGCATGTAGCCGAGCCCGAAGCGGGTCCCGACCACCAGCACCCGGTCCGGCCCGGCGGACTCCTCCGTACGGGCCAGGGTCAGCGTCGCCGGGGCGAAGAGGCGGCCGCCCGCGCGGGTGGTGCGCGCCGACGGCAGCGGGCCGATCAGCGCGGCGTAGAAGCGGGCCAGCGCGTCGGCGGTGGCGACGCCGCCGGAGGCGGGCAGCCCGGCGGCGAGATAGGCGGCGTCGTTCTCGTCGGGCACCGGGCTGATCGCGCCGAACGCGCGCCGGGTCAGCGACTCCGGGTCGGCGTACGCCTCGGCCACCGACCGCTTGGGCCGCAGCCGCAGCCCCTGCGCGGCGGGCGCGGCCGGTGCCTCCACCGGCTCGATCCGGCCGATCCGGTGCAACTGCTCCTCGGGCAGCCCGAGCCACAGGTCCAGGGCGAGCGGCCGGGCGATCTCCTCCGCGATCCAGCGGCCAATGGTGCGCCCGGTGACCCGGCGCACCAGCTCGCTCAGCAGCCAGCTGTACGTCTGGGCGTGGTAGCCGTGGGCCGTGCCGGGCTCCCAGTCGGGGCGCTGGGCGGCGACGGCCCGCGGCCCGGATATGCCGTCGATGGCCTCGGCCGGGGTCAGCGGGGTGTCGAGCGCGGGGATCCCGGCGCGGTGGGCGAGCAGATGCCGCACCAGCACCCGTTCCTTGCCGCTCTCCTTGAACTCGGGCCAGTAGGTGCCGACCCGGCCGTCCAGATCGAGCTGGCCGCGCTGATGGAGCAGCAGCGGCACGGCGGAGGCGACGCCCTTGGTGACCGAACGGACGACCTGCGCGGTGTCCTGGGCCCACGGCGCCTCGTCCTCTGCCTGAGCCGGGTCCTTCGTACCGCCCCACAGGTCGACGGCCTTCTCCCCGTCCCGGTAGAGGACGATGGCCGCGCCGCGCTCACCGCGCTTCGCGAAGTTCTCCGCGAAGGCGTCCCGGACCGGTTCGAATCCGTCGGCCACCGTGCCCTGGACGTCCACCACTGATCCGACTCCCACCCTGCCGATCCGACCGTGCTGCCGTCCTTATGGTGCAACGAGCCCGGCCACGGTCTCAGACCGGGGCCGTCACCGAGCGGGGGTCGAAGCCGAAGGGCAGCTCCAGGCGGTGCTCCCGCATCAGCTCCTGGTCGCACAACAGGTCCTGTGTACCCCCGTCAGCGGCGATCACTCCCCCGCTGAGCACCACGGACCGCGGGCACAGCTCCAGCGCGTACGGCAGGTCGTGGGTGACCATCAGCACGGTGACGTCCAGGGAGCGCAGGATGTCGGCGAGTTCGCGGCGCGAGGCCGGGTCGAGGTTGGAGGAGGGCTCGTCCAGGACGAGGATCTCCGGCTCCATGGCCAGCACGGTCGCGACCGCCACCCGCCGGCGCTGCCCGAACGACAGATGGTGCGGCGGCCGGTCAGCGAACTGCGCCATCCCCACCCGGTCCAGGGCCCGGTGGACCCGCTCCGCCAGCTCCGCGCCGCGCATCCCGGCCGCGGCCGGGCCGAACGCCACGTCCTCGCGCACGGTCGGCATGAACAGCTGGTCGTCCGGGTCCTGGAAGACGATGCCCACCCGGCGGCGGATCTCGGCCAGGTGGGGCTTGGCCACGGGCAGCCCGGCGACCGTGACCGACCCGGCACCCGCCTCCAGGATGCCGTTCAGATGCAGTACGAGGGTGGTCTTGCCCGCCCCGTTGGGGCCGAGCAGCGCCACCCGCTCACCGCGGGCCACGGTCAGCTCGACGCCGAAGAGCGCCTGGTGGCCGTCGGGATAGGCGTAGGCGAGGCCGGACACCTGGAGGGACGGCGGGGCGGAGGTCATACGAGTATCCATCCGGTCAGGCAGACCGCCAGCGCGGTCAGCGGAAGTGCGGCGGCGTAACTCCACTGTGCACGGGACGCGGTCACCTCGTCGATCACCGGCATCGTGCCCGTGTAGCCACGGCTCAGCATCGCCAGATGGACCCGTTCGCCCCGCTCGTAGGAGCGGATGAACAGCGCTCCGGCCGACTTCGCGAGCACGCCCCACTGCCGCACCCCGCGCGCCTCGAAGCCGCGCGAGCGGCGGGCGATCCGCATCCGGCGCATCTCGTCGGTGATGACGTCCCCGTAGCGGATCATGAACGACGCGATCTGCACCAGCAGCGGCGGCATCCGCAGCCGCTGGAGCCCCAGCAGCAGGGCGCGCAGCTCGGTCGTCGAGGCCAGGATGACGGACGCGGCGACCCCGAGCGTGCCCTTGGCCAGGATGTTCCAGGCGCCCCACAGCCCGGACTCGCTGAGCGACAGCCCGAGTACGTCCACCCGCGCGCCCTCCGCGACGAACGGCATCAGCACGGCGAAGGCCACGAACGGGATCTCGATCAGCAGGCGCTTCAGCAGAAACCCGGCCGGGATGCGGGCGGTCGCCGCCACGGCGGCCAGCAGCACGGCGTACAGGCCGAACGCCCAGAGCGCCTCGCGGGGCGTCGCGACGACGACGAGGACGAAGCAGAAGACGGCGGCGATCTTGCAGTGCGGGGGGAGGGTGTGGACCGGCGAGCGGCCCGCGCGGTAGAGCGTGTGCGCGTGTCCCGCGCCCATCTCAGCGCGCCTCGGCGTGGTCGGCGTTGGCGGTGTGGTCGGCGTGGTCGGCGTCGGCCCGGCGCCGCCGTACGACGACGAAGACCCCCGTGCCCACGGCAAGCGTCGCACCGACCCCGATCACCCCGGCGAGGCCGCCGGAGAGCCGGGCGTCGGAGATGTCCTTCACGCCGTAGTCGGCGAGCGGGGAGTCCTTGGCGGCATGGTCCTCGGTCTTCCGGTCGATGCCCTTGTCCTGGGCGACCTTCTCCAGCCCGTCGGGGCTGGCGGAGGCGTAGAAGCTGACGACGCCCGCGCACAGCAGCGCGGCCCCCAGCCCCACCGCCCACACCCGGCGCGCCGAGCGCCGCGGTGCGCCGGGGGCGGGGTCGGCGTCGTCCTTGGCGGCGGGCGCTGCCGTGACCGTACGGGCGGTGGCGGGCGCGGAGGGTGCGGCGGACCCGGCGTTCTCGGTGGACGCCGCCGGGGCCGGGGTGCGCACCGGGGCACCGGTGCGCAGTTCCAGGCGGCGCGCGGTCACTCCGCGCGCGCCGTGGACGAGATCCGGCCGTACGGCCATCACGGCGCCGACCGTCAGGGCCGTGATCGCCGCCTCGCCGATGCCGATCAGTATGTGCACGCCGACCATCGCGGTGAAGACTTTGCCGATCGCGACGTCCGTCGTGCCGCCCAGCGCGTAGATCCCGGTGAAGGCGATGGCGGCGGCCGGGACGGAGAGCAGGGCGGCGGTGAAGGACGCGACGGTGACCGTGCGGCGCCGGTTCGGGGCGAGCTTGAGGACGGCGCGGAAAACTCCGTAGGCCACGACCGTCGTGACGACCGCCATGTCCGTGATGTTGACGCCGAGCGCGGTGAGGCCGCCGTCCGCGAAGAGGACGCCCTGCATGAGCAGCACCACCGAGACGCACAGCACGCCCGTATATGGACCGACGAGGATCGCGGCCAGCGCCCCGCCGAGCAGATGCCCGCTGGTGCCCGCTGCGACGGGGAAGTTCAGCATCTGGACGGCGAAGATGAACGCGGCGACCAGCCCGGCCAACGGCGCCGCCTGCTCGTCGAGTTCGCGCCGCGCGCCGCGCAGGCTGACGGCGACCGCGGCGGCGGCGACGGCACCGGTCGCCACCGACACCGGGGCGTCGATGAATCCATCGGGGACATGCATGGCGGGGCTCGCCTCCTGAGCTGCGGGTATCCGCTCGATGGTGACCTACCTGCACATCGTTCGCAAGAGCGCCCTCCCCGCGAAAGCGCCGACGGCGGCCCTCCCGTCAGGGAAGAGCCGCCGCCGGGGCGCGTGTGGGGCGATCACACGCCCGATGACACCCGGTTCCGCTTCCGGTCCTTGTCGGACTCGTCGGCGTTCTCGGCGTGCCGCGCGGGGGTGTCCGTCGCGAGCTGCTTGCGCAGCCCCTCCCCCTCGACGTCCACGTTCGGCAGCGCCTTGTCGAGCCATCGCGGCAGCCACCACGCCGACGTGCCGAGCAGGCCCAGCACCGCCGGGACGATGGTCATGCGGACCACGAAGGCGTCGAAGAGGACCGCGGTGGCCAGCCCGAAGCCGATCATCTTCACCATCGCCTCGGACGAGCCGATGAACCCCGCGAAGACGCTGATCATGATGACGGCGGCCGCGGTGACCACCCGGGCGCCGTGGCGGAAGCCGGTGACGACGGCCTGCCCCGGGGGCTCGCCGTGGATGTGCGCCTCCCGCATCCGGGTCACCAGGAAGACCTCGTAGTCCATGGCCAGCCCGAACACCACACCGATCATGAAGATCGGCATCATGCTCATGATCGGGCCGGTCTCCTGGACGCCGAACAGGTCCGCCGCCCAGCCCCACTGGAAGACCGCGACCACCGCGCCGAGCGCCGCGACGACGGACAGCAGGAAGCCGAGCGCCGCCTTGAGCGGAACCAGAATCGACCGGAAGACGATCATCAGCAGCAGGAAGGCCAGCCCGACGACCAGCGCCAGATACGGCATCAGCGCGTCGTTCAGCTTCTGCGAGACGTCGATGTTCATCGCCGTCTGACCGGTCACCAGCACCTCGGCACCGGTGTCGGACGCGAACGAGCCCGCCTCGTCCCGGATGTCGGAGACGACCTTCTCGGTGTCGACGCTGCTCGGCTTGTACTTCGGCACGACGGTGAGCGTCGCGGCGTCGCCGGACTTGTTGAACGTCGCCGGGGTGACCGCCACGACGCCGTCCAGACCGGCGATCTTCTTGGTGATCTTGTTCACCGCGGCCTTGGGATCGTCGCTGCCCTTGGTGTCGGCGACCACCATCAGCGGACTGTTGAAGCCCGGGCCGAACCCGTCGGAGATCATGTCGTACGCCTGCCGCTTCTGGCTGCTGACCGGCTGTGAACCGTCGTCCGGCAGCCCCAGCTCCAGCTTGAGCGCGGGCACCGCGGCGGCGCCGAGGCCGAGCACGCCGAGCAGCAGCACCGCCACCGGGCGGCGCAGCACGAACCGGGACCAGCGGGTGCCCATGTTGGGCTTCTCCTCCACCCGCTCGCCCTCCGCGGCGGCGGCAGCCGCCTCCGCCATCCGCTTGCGCGCCTTGCGCCCGTACACCCGCTTGCCCGCGAAGCCCAGCAGCGCGGGGATCAGGCTGATCGCGATGAGGACGGCGATGACCACCGTGCCGGCCGCCGCGAAGCCCATCTTGGACAGCATCGGGATGTTGACGACCGCCAGGCCGGCCAGCGCGATGACGACGGTGAGACCGGCGAAGACGACCGCGGAGCCCGCGGTGCCCACGGCCCGCCCCGTGGCCTCCTCGCGTTCCCGGCCCTCGGCCAGTTCGGCGCGGTAACGGGAGACGATGAAGAGCGCGTAGTCGATGCCGACCGCGAGGCCGATCATCATCGCCAGCGTCGAGGTCGTGCCGGACAGCCCGAAGGTGGTGGCGAGCGTGGTGATCCCGGAGATGCCGATGCCGACGCCGATGAGCGCGGTCAGCAGCGGCAGTCCGGCGGCCACCAGCGAGCCGAAGGTGATGGTGAGGACGATCGCGGAGATCACGATGCCGATGACCTCGGTGGAGCCGGTCTCGGGGCTCTCCTGGAGGGCGTCACCGCCGATCGCCACCGTGAGATCCGACTTCTGCGCCTTCTCCCCGGCTTCCTTCAGGCTGTCCTTCGCGGTGTCCTCCAGCTTCGTGGCGTCCACCTTGTAGCTGGTCAGGATGTACGCGGTGGAGCCGTCCTTGGACACGGCCCGGGACTTGTACGGGTCGGCGACCGAGGCGACCTGCGGCGAGCCGGCCTTGAGGGCGGCGACGGTCTTCGTGACCACGGCCTTGTTGGCCGGGTCGGTCATCTTCTCGCCCTCGGGCGCGCGGAAGACCACGCGGGCGCTGGCGCCGTCGGCGTTACCACCGGGGAAGCGCTTCTCCAGGAGGTCGAAGGCCTTCTGGGCCTCGGTGCCCGGGACGGAGAAGCTGTCGTTGGCGGGGGGCGAGGCGGTCGCGGCACCGACTCCGGCGACGGCCAGGAGCGCCACCCATATCAGGGCGACGAAGCCGCGTCGCCGGAAGGCGAATCGACCGAGTTTATAGAGGAACGTGGCCACGAGGAGGGGTGCTCCCGTCGAATCGGTGTCACTGCTGTCAGGTGTGGCGTGACCCGGCCGGCGACGAGAGCGGCGCGCCGGCTGGGTTCGTATGGGGTGATAGGGGTCGGGGAGACTCAGACGTCGCCGAGGGCGGGGAGGACCACGGCGTCGATGTATTCGGCGAGGAAGGCGACGTCCGGCTCTTCGCCGTCGATCAGCGACCGGGCGATGACGGCGCCGCACATCATGTGCACGACGTAATGCAGGGCGGGTCTGTCCGGGGCCACTTCCCCCCGTTCGACGGCACGCCGCAGCAGCACGTCGAGGGCGGCCACCTCGGGATAGATCAGCAGCTCCCGGAGGGCCTGATGGAGGTCCGGATGGGTGTGGATGGCCTGGGCCAGCCCCCTCATCAGGGCCGCGTCACGCTCCCGGGCACTGTCGGTGCACCGCACGATCTCGTGCAGATCACCGCGCAGCGATCCGGTGTCGACGTCCTCGAGCGACACGGGCTTGGTGTGCCGCAGCGCGGAGGCCACCAGCTGTGGCTTGCCCTTCCACTGGCGGTAGAGCGTGGCCTTGCTGGAGTGCGTGCGCGCGGCAACGGCGTCCATGGTCAGGGCGTCGTAACCGACCTCCCCGAGAAGCTCGACCACGGCCTCGTACAGCTCACCCTCCCGCTCGGGGGACAGCCTGCTGCGGCGCACCCGGACCGTGGGCCGTTCGTCGTCGACCGGCTGGTCGGCTGACTGGACCGTCGGCATGGCATACCCCCTTTCGAACGAAACGGTTTCGTACTCGTTCAGTTCACCATACGACCACCCGGACCCACCCCGATAGCGAAACCATGTCGTTTCGATCGTGGCGTGCATCACAGAACCGAGTTGCTTTGCCGGACCGGGCCCGAAACCATGGATGAGGTGAGGGAAACCAGCGACACCGACCGCGCGTATCTGCGATTTCCGCATCTGCACGGCGACTTGCTGTGCTTCGTCGCCGAGGACGATCTCTGGGTCGCCCCCCTGACCGGCCGGGGCGAACCCCCCGGGCGGGCGTGGCGGCTGACCGTGGACCGGACCCGGGTGGGCCACCCCCGCTTCTCGCCCGACGGCTCCCATATCGCGTACACGAACTGGCGCAGCCTCGACCCCGAGATCCACCTGGCCCCCGTGGACGGCGGCCCGGCCCGGCGGCTGACCTACTGGGGCAGCGAGGACGCCCGGGTCTGCGGCTGGACGCCGCCCGACCGGGACGGCACCTCCCACATCCTCGCCGTGTCCTCGCATGGCCAGCCGTTCTCGCACTTCTCCTGGGCCTACAGCCTGCCCACCGACGGCAGCCCCGGCAGCCGGCTGCCCTGGGGGCCGGTGGCCGACATCGCCGTCGCCGATCAGATCGCCGTCGCCGATCAGGAGGATGAGCGGCGCACCCTGCTGCTCACCGGCAAGCCGCCGCACGAGCCCGCCAGCTGGAAGCGCTACCGGGGCGGCGCCACCGGGCGGCTGTGGCTGGACGGCACCCGGCTGCTCCCCGAACTGGACGGCCATCTGGACTCGGTCATGGTGGTCGGCGAGCGGATCGCCTTCCTCTCCGACCACGAGGGCGTCGGCAACCTCTACTCCTGTCTGCCCGACGGCTCCGGCCTGCGCCGCCACACCGACCACGACGCCTTCTACGCCCGCCACGCCTCGACCGACGGCAGCCGCGTCGTCTACCAGTGCGCCGGGGAGCTGTGGCTGGTGGACGACCTCGGCCCGGACGCCGAACCCCGCCCGCTGCGGGTGCGGCTCGGCGGGCCGCGCGCCGGGCGGCGGCCCTACCAGGTGCCGGCCGCCTCCCATGTCGACTCGCTGTCCGTGGACGCCACCGGCCGGGCCAGCGCGGTGTGCGTACGCGGCAGCCTGTACTGGCTCACCCACCGCGACGGCCCCGCCCGCACCCTCGCCGACACCCCGGGCGTCCGGGTGCGGCTGCCCGAGATCCTGGGCTCCAGCGGGCGGGTCGCCTATGTGACGGACGCGGAGGGCGAGGACGCGATCGAGATCGCGTACCTGCCGCGGGCGAGCGAGACGGGCGAGCCCCGGCGGCTGGCCGCGGGGCGGCTCGGCCGGGTGCACGAGCTGGAGCCCTCGCCCGACGGCGACCGGCTCGCCGTTGCCGCGAACGACGGCCGGCTGCTGCTCGTGGACACCTCCGCGGACGGGGACGGCGAGGTCACCGAGCTGGTCCGGTCGCTCAACGGCCCGGTCGCCGACCTCGCCTTCTCCCCCGACTCGGCCTGGCTGGCCTGGTCCCATCCGGGCATCGGGCGCAGCCTGCGCTCCATCAAGATCGCGCGGCTGGCGGACCGGACCATAGTGGACGTGACCAACGGGCGGTTCGAGGACGAGGAACCGGTCTTCACCAGCGACGGCCGCTATCTCGCCTTTCTGTCCTGGCGCGGCTTCGACCCCGTCTACGACGTGCACACCGGCGACCTTTCCTTCCCGCTCGGCTGCCGCCCCTACCTCGTACCGCTGTCCTCCGCCACGCCCTCACCCTTCGCGCTCTCCCCGGAGGGCCGCCTGGCGGCGGGCGGACTCGATCCGGACGACGACGCCGGGGGCGGGGAGGGCGACGGCACGGTGACCGTCGAGGTGGAGGGGCTGCCCAGCCGGGTCACCGTCTTCCCGGTGGCCGCCTCCAAGTACTCCTCGCTGTGGCCGGTCAGCGGCGGCGGCCTGGTGTGGCTGCGCTGGCCGATCTCCGGTGCGCTCGGCGAGACGTTCGCCAACCCGGCCGACACCTCCGACCGCCCCACCCTCGAACACTTCGACCTGGCCAAGGCCAAGCGCACCGAACTCACCAGCGAGCTGGACTGGTTCCGGGTCAGCGGCGACGGCACCCGGCTCGTCGTCATCGACGACGGCGATCTGCGGGCGGTGCCCGCCACCGAGTCCGGCGACGGCGACTCCACGGTCCAGATCGACATGCGGCGCATCCAGCACACCGTGGACCCGGCGGCCGAGTGGCGGCAGGCGTACGAGGAGGCGGGCCGCATCACCCGCGCCTACTTCTGGGAGCCGGGCATGTGCGGCGTCGACTGGGACGGGGTGCTCGACCAGTACCGACCGCTTGTCGAACGGGTCGCCTCCCCCGACGAGTTCGCCGATCTGCTGCGCGAGGTCCTGGGCGAGCTGGGCACCTCGCACGCGTACGTGAGCGCCGCGCGCCGCAACGAGGGCCCGGCCCACTACCAGCGCCCCATCGGGCTGCTCGGCGCCGACTTCACGCGCACCGAGGACGGCGAGTGGCGGGTCTCCCGCATCCTGCCCGGCGAGTCCTCCGACTCCCGGGCGCGCTCGCCGCTCGCGGGCTCCGGCATCCGCGAAGGCGCCCGGCTCACCCATGTCGACGGCCGCCCGGTGGATCCGACGGCCGGTCCGCACCCGCTGCTGACCGCCGCGGGCGGCACCACGGTCGAGCTGTCCTTCGCCTCCCCGGACGGCGAGGGCCCGCCGCGCCGGGTCGCCGTCGTCCCGCTGATCGACGAACGGCCGCTGCGCTACCAGGACTGGGTGGCCAGGCGGCGGGCGGTGGTACGGGAGTTGAGCGACGGGCGGTGCGGCTATCTACACATCCCGGACATGGGCGGCTCCGGCTGGGCGCAGTTCAACCGGGATCTGCGCCGGGAGGTGTCGTTCCCCGCGCTGATCGTGGACGTCCGGGGGAACGCGGGCGGCAACATCAGCGAGCTGGTGGTCGAGAAGCTGACCCGCACCGTGATGGGCTGGGACCTCTCGCGCAACGCCCAGCCGGTGTCGTACACCAGCCACGCGCCGCGCGGGCCGATCGTCGCGGTCGCGGACGAGGCGACCTCCTCCGACGGCGACATGATCACCGCGGCCTTCAAGATCCAGGGCATCGGCCCGGTGGTGGGGCTGCGGACCTGGGGCGGCGTGGTCGGCATGACCGGCCGCCACCCGCTCGGCGACGGTACGGCGATCACGGTGCCGATGAACGCCGCGTGGTTCGACGCCTATGGGTGGGGGGTCGAGAACCATGGCGTGGAGCCGGACATCCCGGCGCCCCGTTCACCGCTGGACTGGGCGGAGGGCCGCCATCCGCAACTGGGGGTCGCCGTGCGTACGGCGCTGGAGCTGCTGGAGCGGCATCCGGCCGCGGCCCCGCCGGGCTATGGCCAGGTGCCGGACCGTCGGCGCCCGAAACTCCCCCCGCGGGGCGACGGTTGAGCTGATCCTCTGCTGTACGGCCGGCATACGCCCCCGTGTGTGCCGGGGGCGCATCCCCTGACGGATGCGCCCCCTCGCGCACACTCTTCACGGGCCCGCCAATACGAGCCCGTCAATACGAGCCCATCGACGAGACGACTCACATCTCCTCGAACGGCTCCTGGTCCCGCATCTCGTCGCCCATGCCCTGCTGACGGCGCTCCCGGCTCGTGCGCTCGGCCTGCTCACGACTTTCGGGCCGGTCCTGGTCGCGGCGCGGCTCCTGGCCCCGCTGGCCTCGCTGGGCCTGCTGCGCCTGCTGGCCGCGCTGACCCTGCTGACCCCGCTGGGTCTGCTGGCCCTGCGACTTGCGCTTGGCCTGCTGGGCCTTCTCGCTGAACTCGTCCTTCCCCATCTGCGTCACTCCTCATCGGGTGAAAGGGATCGGGCCCGACCAGAGTTACACGCAGGGACATACTCCGCATTTCGATCGACCCCGCTCATCAAATCCCCAGGTCAGCGTGGTTGACACAGGGTTACCGGTCACGCTGCGTACGGGCGGTGCGCGCCCGCTCGTCCGCCGCGCCGCCCTCGCCCACGAGATGGCCGCGCTGCCCACGGGTGGCCGCCAGCCGGGGTTCGGCCCGGCGCATCTCACGGCGCCCCACCGCCCCGATCAGCGCGGGCAGAGCGCCCCGCACCGGCTGCATCCCGCGCAGCCACCACTGCGCGTACACATGGGTCGAACGGCGCTCTATCCCGGTGACGAGCCGGTCCACGGCCGGGCCCAGCGGATACGTACGCCCCGCGGGCCATGGCATCCGCGACCGCAACTCCCGCATCACCTCGTCCCGGTCGGCGCCGCGCACCATGTCCGTATCGGTCCAGCTGAGATAGCCGACGCCGACCCGTACGCCCCGGTGGCCCACCTCGGCGCGCAGACAGTGCGCGAACGCCTCGACCCCCGCCTTGGACGCGCAGTACGCGGTCATCATCGGCGCGGGCGCGATCGCGGCGAGCGAGGCGATCTGCAGCAGATAGCCGCGGCTGGCGATCAGCGCGGGCAGAAAGGCGCGGGCCGTGGTCGCGCTGCCCATCAGATTGACCTCGACCACCCGCCGCCAGGCCGCTTCGCCGGTGTCGAGGAACGGACCGCCGGTGGCCACCCCGGCGTTGGCGCAGACGATGTCCACCGCGCCGAAGCGCGCCACCACTTCCTCCGCGACCCGGGCCATCGCCTCCGGGTCGGTGACATCGGCGTGCCAGTGGCCGGAGTCGGTGGACAGCCGCCCCGACACCCGCATCAGCTCCTCCGGCTCCAGGCCCACCAGCGCCACCCGGGCGCCGCGCGCGGACAGCTTGCGGGCCAGCAGCTCGCCGACCCCCCGTGCCGCGCCGGTCACCACCGCGACCCGGCCCTCCAGACTGCTGCGCCCGCTCATGTCGTCCGCTCCTCGGCTGTGGGGGAGGCGTCATCGATCTTGGCATCCGCGTGCTCCGCGGCGAGGCGCCGTATCACGCCGCTCACCGCCCCGGGGTCCTCCACGGGGGTCATATGGCCGAGGCCGGGCAGCTCGGTGAGGCCGGTGCACCGCGGCAGCGCCGCCGCTATGGCGTGGGCGTGCTCGGGCGGGGTCAGCCGGTCGGCGGTGCCGACGATGACGGCGGCGGGCATGGTCAGCAGGCCGACGCGGGCGTCCACATCGAGGTCGCCCATGACATGCGCCCAGCCGGCGCGCACGGCGCGGGGACAGGCGTGGACGATCCGCGCGCACGCCTCCACCATGGCGGGCGCGGCGCCCGGCCCCATCGTCCCGTACCGCAGCAGCCACTTGCTGACGGGCGTGACCGGCCCCATGGAGACCCGCGCGCCGAGGATCGCGCGATGAACCCGCGCCCGTAGCCGCTCGGAGCGCAGCGGCACCACGCGCGCCCGCTCGATCAGCCGGGAGGCGCCGGTACTGCACAGCAGCACAGCGGCCGCGCGCTCACGCAGCGCCGGGCGGCCCGCGGCGGCCATCACCGTCATCCCGCCCATGGAGTGCCCCACGACCACGGCCCGGCGGCCCGGCTCAAGGGTCTGCTCCAGCACCGCCTCCAGGTCGTCGGCGAGCGCCTCGGTGCTGTACCCCTCGGGACCGGGGGCGGCGCTGCGGCCATGGCCGCGCTGGTCGTACACCACCACCCGGTGGTCGGCGGCCAGTTCGCGCACGACCGGCGCCCAGAAGGCGGTCGAGCAGGTCCAGCCGTGCACCAGGACGACGGCCGGAGCGGCGGGGTCGGCGGGCCCGTGCAGCTCCGCGTGCAGCCGGGCCCCGTCCGCCGAGGTGACGGTCAGCTCGTGCGCGCCGGCCGGCGGGGCGTACGGCCCGGAGGTGACGTGGGGGACGCGCCTCACCGCGATCCCCTCCCCGCGGCGGGCTCCGCGCCCTGACCGGCGCCGGTCCGCTGCCGCAGCACCTGGTACTCCGCGAGATGCACGCGCTGGGTGACCCGTTTGAACTCCGCGGTCGAGCCCGGCCACAGGGTCGTGTTGCGGCCGTTGTCCAGATACCAGCTGTCGCAGCCGCCCGAGTTCCACACTGTGCGCTTCATCCTCTCCTGGATCAGGTCGTTGTAGGCGCGGACCGCCGACGGCCGGGCGTCCAGGGCGACCTTGCCGCCGAGGGCGTCCAACTGCCGCAGATAGTCCGTCAGGTAGGTGAGCTGGGCCTCGATGATGAGGATCATCGAGCTGTTGCCGAGCCCGGTGTTGGGCCCGATGATCGTCAGGAAGTTGGGGAAGCCCGCCACGGTGGACCCGCGCAGCGCCTCCATGCCGCCCTTCCACTCCTCCGCGAGCGTGGTGCCCGCCGCCCCGGTCACGCGCTCGGCGATGGGCATGTCGGTGACGTGGAAGCCGGTCCCGAAGATGATCGCGTCGGCCTCGGTCTCGGTGCCGCCGGAGCCGACCAGGGTGGTGCCGCGGATCTCCTGGAGCCCGCCGACCACGTCCACATGGGGCTGGGCGAGCGCCGGATAGTAGTCGTTGGACAGCAGGATGCGCTTGCAGCCGATGCGATAGCGCGGGGTCAGCCTGGCCTCCAGCACGGGGTCCTTGATGGCCCGCCGCATATGCGCCCCGGCCAGCCGCTCCACGAACCCCAGCTGGGCCGGGCGCTTGGTGAACGCCCCGACCTGCAACTCCCGCAGCCCCCACAGCAGCCCGCGGCGCAGCACCCCGGACACCGGCAGCCTGCTGTGCAGCCAGCGCTCGGCACCGGTGATCCGGCGGTCCATGCGCGGCAGCACCCAGGGCGGGGTGCGCTGGAAGAGGGTGAGCCTGCGCACCTCCTTCTGGATCTCGGGCACGATCTGGATGGCCGAGGCGCCGGTGCCGACCATCGCGACCCGCTTGCCGCGCAGGTCGTAGCCGTGATCCCAGCGCGCGGAGTGGAAGACCTTGCCGGGGAAGCCGTCGAGCCCCGGGATGTCCGGGATCTTCGGATCGGAGAGCGGGCCGGTCGCGCTCACCACGACATCGGCGGTCAGCGGCCCGCGCGCGGTCTCGATCTCCCAGTGCAGCGCCGCGCCGTCCCAGCGCAGGGCGAGCACCTCGGCGTCGAAGCGCAGATGCGGCCGCAGCCCGAAGGTGTCGGCGACCCGCTCCAGATAGGCGCGGATGTGCCGCCGGCCGGAGAAGGCACGGGGCCAGTCGGGGTTGGGGGCGAAGGAGAAGGAGTAGAGGTGGGACGGGATGTCGCAGGCGCAGCCCGGATAGCTGTTGTCCCGCCAGGTCCCGCCGACCGCACCGGCCCGCTCCAGGACCACGAAGTCGGTGATGCCCGTGCGGCGCAATCTCACCGCCGCGCCCAGCCCACCGAATCCGGACCCGATCACCGCCACCCGCACGTGCTCACGCGTCAGCCCAGCCGCCATGCCGCCGCCTCCCGCCGCTCGAACGTCAACTGCCTGAACTCAAGTGCCTGAACTCAACTGCCTGAACCGCCTGGAACCGTGCCAGCGTTCACTGGCACGATGGGAGCGTAGGACAGGGATCCGTCGAGCGGTAGGGGCTGTGGATAACTCAGTTACCGGCGGTCACACACCACCGCCGTCGGCATAGGCTGCTGCTGTGGCGATGAGCGAAGCGGACCGGGCACGCGAGTACCGGGTCACGGAACTGGCCGAGCGGGCCGGGATCACCGTGCGGACCCTGCGCTTCTACCGGGAGCGCAAGCTGATCCCGCCACCCCGCCGGGAGGGCCGTATCGCCTGGTACAACGACCACCACCTGGCCCGGCTGCGGACCATCACCGCCCTGCTGGAGCGCGGTCACACCCTGGGCGGGATCGCCGAGTTGATGGCCGCGTTCGAGAGCGGGCGGCGGGACGTCGGCGAGCTGCTGGGGCTGGACGGCGGCCTGCCGTCCTGGTCCGAGGAGACCCCGATCCGGCTCACCCCACAAGCGCTCGCCGACTACTTCGACGACGAGGCCACCGCCGAGAACCTCACCGTCTCACTCGACATCGGCTATCTCGCGGTCGACGGCGACGACATCGTGCACATCAGCCGCCGGCTGCTGGACACCTCGCGCGCCCTGGTCGGCCAGGGCATCCCGCTGTCCGCCGTCCTCGCGGCCGGGCGCGAGGTCCGGGAACACGTGGACGCCATCGCCGAGACCTTCGCCACACTGCTGATCAACCATGTGCTGGCGGACGCCCGCGAGCGCGGCGAGGAGATCGGCGAGACCCTGGAGCGGCTGCGGCCGCTCGCGAAGAGCGTCGTGGACGCCGAGCTGTCGATGGCGATGGACCGCCGGCTGCGGACCGGTCTGGCGGAACGGGCGGGCGAGCGCACGGACGATGCCGGGCGCCCGCCACCGGATCAGTGAGCGGCGCCGTACGTGACCGTCACCGGGGCGTGGTCGCTCCACCGCTGGTCATACGCCGGGGCCCGCTCCACGACCGCCTTCAGCGCCCGCCCGGCGAGCCCGGGAGTAGCGACCTGGTAGTCGATGCGCCACCCGGCGTCGTTGTCGAAGGCCCTTCCGCGGTACGACCACCAGGAGTACGGGCCGTCGACGTCCGGGTGCAGCGCGCGCACCACGTCCACGTAGCCCGCCTCCTCGAAGACGCGCGACAGCCAGGCACGCTCCTCCGGCAGGAACCCGGACTTCTTCTGGTTGGCCTTCCAGTTCTTCAGGTCGGCCTCCCGGTGGGCGATGTTCCAGTCGCCGCACACCAGCGCCTCGCGCCCGCCGGCCGCCGCCCGCTCGCGCAGCTCCTTGAGGTACGGAAGGAACTCCGCCATGAAGCGTTCCTTCTCGTCCTGCCGCTCGGTGCCGACCTCACCGGAGGGCAAATACAGGCTGCCGACCGTCACCCCCGGCAGATCGACCTCCACATAGCGGCCGCTGCCGTCGAACTCGGAGGAGCCGAAGCCGACCCGTACGCCCTCCAGCTCGCGCCGCGCGTACACCGACACCCCCGCCCGGCCCTTGGCCGCCGCCGGGGCGTGCACCACGTGCCAGCCGT
Organism: Streptomyces sp. NPDC021212; assembly: GCF_044332925.1. Taxonomy (NCBI): domain Bacteria; kingdom Bacillati; phylum Actinomycetota; class Actinomycetes; order Kitasatosporales; family Streptomycetaceae; genus Streptomyces; species Streptomyces sp. NPDC021212. Next base: position 4,623 of record NZ_JBIRPZ010000003.1, on the reverse strand, counting down.
CCGGCTCGCGCACGGCCTCGGGCAGTTCGCGCGGCTCGGCGCGCACCTCCTGGAGGCACACCACATCGGCCGCGGTACCGTCCAGCCAGGGCACAAAGCCCTTCTTGGCGGCGGCACGCAGCCCGTTCACATTCACAGACGTCACGGAGAGCACTCCGGCACGATACGACATGGAAATTCCCATGCCGCCCATCTCGCATAGAAGTACGATCCCCCGCATGAATATCCGAACGGTTCGCTTCGACCACCCCGACGCCGTGCGGCTCAACGACGAGGTGCAGGCGGAGTACGCCGAGCGCTACGACGACGAGGGGGACATGACGCCCCTGGACGCCACCCATTTCGACCCGCCCCACGGCCTCTACCTCATCGCTTACGACGAGACCGGCCGCCCGGTGGCGACCGGCGGCTGGCGCAGCCAGGAGCGGAACGACGAGGGGTACGAGGACGGGGACGCCGAGCTGAAGCGGATGTACGTCATTCACGAGGCGCGCGGACGCGGCCTGGCCCGCCTGATCCTCGCGGCGCTGGAGGACAGCGCCCGGGCGGCGGGGCGCACCCGTATGGTGCTGGAGACCGGCGTCAAGCAGCCCGAGGCGATCGCGCTGTACACGTCATCGGGCTACGTGCCGGTGAAGAAGTTCGGGCTGTACCGCTTCGACGAGCTGAGCCGCTGCTTCGGCAAGCCGCTGGCCCTCCCGGACGACGTCGCCGTTCACCAGAAGAACCAGCCGGGCGTCGCGACGTAGATCTGCGCCGCCTCCTCACATCCCCCGACGCTGTCCGCTTGGGCGGCGATCGCGGCCGCTTCGCGCTCCCCGTAGGCGTCGATCCCGTCCGCCGTCACGATGAGGGCGGCGATCACGGCGAGGAAGACCCAGGGGACCGCGCGGTGCCGCGGTGCCTTCTCCTGCACCATCCAGGCGCCCACCACGGCCATCGCCGCGGCCGCCAGTACCAGGCAGAGAGCCACCGTGGTGAGGCGGTCGAGGAGGGGCGACTCGTCGCACAGGACGTAGCGGCGCCGGCCGCTCATCCGCTCGTACAGCGCGGCGCCGCTCAGCGTGAAGCCGAACGCGGCGATGTGATGCGGCTGCACGGTCCATACGGCGGAACCCGCCCCGTCACCGGAGCGGGTTCCCTCATCCGTCAGCCGCTTCATCCCTTGCCGGCGAACTTCTTGCTCATCGCGTTGAACACGCCCTTCGCCTCGGCCCCCAGATGCGGACCGGCGAGCCAGGTGTGCTCGTTCGAACTGATCGAGCTGTTGGACACCAGCATCGTCTTGCCCCCGCGGTTGACGAGCCAGCCGCCGCCGGAGGTGCCGCCGGTCATCGAGCAGCCGATGCGGTACATGGTCGGCGTGGTGGGCGCGAACGACAACCGGTTCGGCCTGCTGGTGCAGTTGAACATCTTCGCGCCGTCGTAGGGCGGTGCGGCCGGGTAGCCGTACGCCCCGATCGAGCTGACCTTGTTCGCCGACGGCGCCCCGAACCACACCGGCACGGCGGCTCCCACCGTCTCCTCCAGCGACTTGCCGCCGCCGTTCTCCGGCTTCACGTGCAACACCGCGAAGTCGTACGCGGAGCCCACGTTGCCGGTCTTGCCGCCCGTGTCGATCCACTGCGACGAGGTCTGCGACCAGTCCGCCCACCACACGCCGTACGGGGTGACCTCACGCTGGGCCGCGGTCTCCGCCTTGTCGGCGGGCAGCCCGTCGTCGTTGTAGGACGGCACGAACACGATGTTGCGCATCCAGCCGCCCTTCTTGCCGGAGTGCACACAGTGGCCCGCGGTCCACACCAGGTTCGACTTCCCCGGGTGCGCCGGGTCCTGGACGACCGTGCCCGAGCAGACCATCGGCCCCTCGGGGCTGTCGAAGAACACCTTCCCGACCGGCGCCATGTTCTGGTGGTACGGCCGCGAGACCTGCTTGGCCGGTACGGCCGGCGGCTCCGGATCGGTCGCGGCCTGACCCTCGCCCGCGCTCTGCGTGGAGAGCGTGTTGGGCGAGTCCTTCGCCTTGGACATCCGGGACGGCTGCCAGAAGTTCTTGATGACGGGATTGGCGAAATCTGACGCATCGCGCGCCCACTTGTCCCAGTTCTTCCAGCCGCCCTCCTTCCACTTCTTCAGGTCGTCCAGACTCGTCGGAACGCCCTCCGGAAGCTTGAGCCCGTTGTCGCCCTGCTGACCGGACGCGGCCGGCGACTTCGACTCGGAAGCGGCCTTGTCATGGCTCGACCCGCAGGCCGACGCGGTGACCATGAGCAGTGCGCTCACCGCGGCGACCGCCGCGGTGGAACGGCGTATGAGTGGCATGGCGCCTTATCCCCCTGTGGTGCTGTTGTTCTGCTGCGCGGAGTTCATGCGGCGGCGCTTTCGCGCCATACCCTGCATGACGCACCCACTATGCCCGGGCCCCTCGCCGGCGCCATCACCTGTCTCACGGCCCGCACACAACAGGAACGGTGTCAGCACGATTCCCTGACATCGGACGCCCCGTCAGGGGCACCAAGGACGGCCGCGTCACGCCGTCTTGCGTCCGCCCTCCGCGAGCAGATTCGCCGCGAAGCCGAAGAACGCCACCCCGCTCACCTGCTCCATCCGGCGCCGGAACGCCGGCCGCCGGATCCGCTCGCTCAGCGCCGATGCGGCACCGGAGACCACCCAGTACCAGAGCGCCAGCTCGACGATGTCGATCGCGGTGAACACCAGGGTCGAGGTGAACACCGAGGCGCCGTCCGGGGCCGGGGGCTGCTGCCGATTGACCGTACTTAGGCGTGTTCTGGTGCGTACGCGTGAGTATCAGTGACCGGGTGAGGGGCTGTGGCGGGGAACGGGGGTTCTTGCATCGAATGCGTGACCTTTATGGGAGGTGCTCGTTGGGTGCAGTGGCGGGATCTTCGGCATCGGATGGGGGCGGGGATGGGCGGGCTGCGCGAGGTGGCGGCGCCGTTCGTGGCGCCCGGCCCGAACGGAGTGGCCATCCGCACCAGCCTCAAGGGCCTGACCGGACAGGACAAGAAGGTCCTGCGTCTGGTCGGTGATCTGCTGGGCTCCCTGGCCTCCCGGGACCTGAAGGCCCGCTGCGCGGCCGGGCTGGATCACGACAGTGACCGGTGGGCGCAGCGTAAGCGGGCCCTGACCGGCCAGTGTTCCTCGCGGTGGGCGGGGAGTATCACCAAGGCCACGCATGACCAGTGGACGCTGGCCCGACGCGGTCAGCTCGCGCATATCCAGTCCCTTGAGGCCGGTGTGCGTACGATCACTCGTCGGCTGTCGCTGCCGGTCGGGGCAAAGGGGGCCCGGGGCTTGCCGGGTGGTTACCGCTCACAGCAGGAGTGGTTCGCCAAGTCTCGGCGCCTGCACCTGCTTCAAGACCGGCTGGAGCGGGAGCGGGCCGACCGGGCGAGCGGACGTGTGCGAGTGGTGCGGGGCGGAAGGAAGCTGCTGCGCAACCGGCACCACCTGCAAGCCGCCCGGTTGACCGAGGCGCAGTGGCGGGTGCGGTGGGAGGCTGAGCGCTGGTTCCTGCAGGCCGACGGCGAGTCAGGCAAGCGGTATGGGAACGAGACGATCCGGGTCAGTCCCGGCGGCGAGGTGAGCATCAAGCTTCCCGCACCGCTGACAGGGCTGGCGAACGCGCCGCACGGCCGGTACGTACTGGCGTGCCGGGTCGGCTTCCGGCACCGGGGCCAGCAGTGGGCCGACCGCATCACGGCCGACCGTGCTGTGGCCTACCGCATCCACCACGACGTAGAGCGAGGCCGCTGGTACCTGACCGCCTCATGGCAACTCCCGCCAGTCAGGACAGTACCGCTGGAGGCGGTCCGGTCCGGTGGGCTGATCGGCGTGGACACCAACGCCGATCACCTGGCCGCCTGGCGCCTCGACGCCCACGGCAACCCAGTCGGTGAACCGCGCAGGTTCGATTACGACCTGTCCGGCAATGCATCGCACCGGGACGCGCAGGTGCGGCACGCCCTCATCCGCCTCCTGCACTGGGCCAACCGCCACAGGCTGGCGATCGCGATCGAGGACCTGGACTTCGCAGCGGAGAAGACCCGCGAGAAGCACGGACGGCGGAAGCGATTCCGCAAGCTGATCTACGGCATGCCCACCGCCAAGCTCCGGGCACGACTCGTATCGATGGCCGTCGAACTCGGCATCACCGTCGTCGCCGTCGACCCGGCCTACACCAGCCGCTGGGGCGCCCAGCACTGGCAAAAACCCCTCACCAGCAAGAGAAGAGAGATCACTCGCCACCATGCGGCAGCGGTGGCCATCGGCAGGCGCGCCCTGGGGCACCCGATCCGGCGACGGACGGCACCGCCCCCGCACGACCAGAGCGATCGTGCGGGGCATCGGACCGTCCAGGCCACATCAGGTGTCCCGGCGCGTGAGGAAACCCGCCCGCGCATCCCCGGACCACGGACACGATCCGTCGGCGCCGGATGTGGAGCGAAAGCGGGAGACCAGGGTGCCCACAACCGTTCGGGACACCCGGCTGAGCACGAGCCCTTACACCAGGACTCACAGTGATGATTGCGGTGGCACCGCCTGGAGACCTGACTCGAGGACTCACTGGCGCTTCGGCTGTCTTTCGGGAGAACCGTCGGT